>NZ_CP016379.1:2134519-2846025 GCF_003991135.1 Anoxybacter fermentans
CTAAGATTTGAGCAATCTGGATCACACTACTACCGGTTGGAATTTCCACTTCTACAACATGGGGCGAAAAATAATCTATCGGACCAACCTGATACTCCACATAAAAGATTATTCCTGCTAACATAGCTATCAGAACCAATAATAAGCCTATTATCTTTTTTACATCCTGCTGAATATCAAAAGATATTTGAGTCAAGGGATTTCCCCCCTTTTTTTTCTACAGAGAATCCAGTACTTTTATTATAACTGAAATTAGTGCTATTTATCAAACGATATTATAACAAAATTTTTGCCATTCTGCTATCTTGCAGAATGGTAAAAGATAAAAAATGATTCAACTTTCTACATTCACACAAACCAATTTTAGCCGGGAAGAATTAAATTCTTCAAACTTCGGCTGAACAAGAATTTTTTATCTTCCTTCTGTCCAATTCGTTCAAAACCTCATCAAGTTTATTTACTTTTTCCGGGTCTTCATAATTATATTCATATTCATCTCTTAAATAAGTTAATTCATCTATTATATCCTGAATTATTTTTGACGATCAGCACTAGTCTCTTCTGCTTTACTACCTAAGGCTCTTTCATAATTCCATTTTTTATAGAAAAAATAAACATTATAATTAAGGTTGATCAAAAAATGAGTTTACCAGATAATTTAAGGTTAGAAATATAAAATTAACTCAATTTTAAAAATCACGGATTCAGGTATACTGCAAAAAGCTAATTTTGAGCGACATAGAAATTTTTCGCCAAATCATCTTAGCGAGTTTTCCGACGAAATAAGGCCTCACCACAGGAGGTGGTGAGCTAATCAAGGGCCAGGAGGGTCCTTTGATTAGGAAGCCTTATTTCGGCGGAAATCGAGCTTTAGATGGTTCGAAAAATTTCTCAAGGAGCGAAAAAATAGCTTTTTGCAGTATAATCCTAAATACTAAAAAATACCTTTCTCACCTTTTTGTAAAAAGTGAGAAAGGTATTCGACTTTATATAAACTCAATCATTCTCAATCTCTACATCCATTTCATCTAAAGCTTCCTGAACCCGCATTAGCTCATCTTCATCTTCAATGGTAACCAGATACTCCTCACCACTTTCATCCATCTCAACCCGTAAAGCAATATATTCACCTAAGTTGACCTCTTTTTCATGAACGAGAATTAGATATCGTTTTCCATCTACTGTCACATCATCTTCAATCAAAAACTTTTCCTGATGCCCTTCATCATCTTCCAAAATCAAAAATCCTCTTTCTACATCAATATTAAATGTTCCAACACCACTCATATTTGTTTTCACCCCTATCGATAATATCTTTCCAGGTAACCCTGGAGAATAATGGCTGCTGCCATTTTATCTATCACCTTTTTTCGCTTTTTACGGCTTAAATCTCCCTCTAAGAGGGTTCGTTCAGCCTCCATGGTAGAAAGACGTTCATCCCAGGTATCTATAGGAATGGAAAAATGTTTTTTTAACTTTTCTACAAATTTTAATGTAGCTTCTGCCCGTGGCCCATAAGTACCATTCATGTTTTTCGGTAACCCAACTACAATTTTTTCAACCTCTTCTTCTTCAACAATTTCAGCAATACGCTTAAGGTCTGCTTTAAGATTAGTGCGTCGGATCACCTCTTTTCCCTGAGCAGTTATTTTTAATGCATCACTTACAGCAACCCCAATGGTTTTATCACCATAGTCTAATGCCATGATTCGCAAATTAGATACTCCCTCCCTCAGAATCTGTCGGATCGCGAACCACGACCCGAATTGCAAAAGTAAATTTGGGGATTCGGGATTGGCCGTTAGCAAATATCCGGAAATATTTGATCTCTTTCATCTTACTTAAAATCCCATTGGCATATTCAACAGTTTGCCCTTTTAATTGTTGGGCAATCTTTTCTGGCTCAACCTTATAAATAACCTGACCAGAAGCTTTTAAATTCACCTTTACTGTCCCATCTTCCTGTAATACTGCGTTCAACTCAGAAATTTGAATATTTTTAGAGTAAAGTCTGTAAAAATCAGGAAGATCAGAAAAATAAAGTTCTGAAGTTATCAATTCCAGATCATCTTTCATTAAAAGATAGCCTGAGGCAACCATTTGACCGCTTACAGTTAACTCTTCAGCCTTTTCATCCACATGGTGATCAGCCTTAACACCACTTAAATCAAAACGTAATGTATCATTTAAGACCAAATAATCAGAACCTATCTCTTTGGCAAGTTGAGCAACAAGCATCTCTTTTAGTTTCTTTTCCAATTCATTCATAGCCTGGTCTAAGTCTGCCTGGGATACAACCATCTCCTCCCTGTCTGAACCTCCCCGGGTAGCCTCGGGATTGACCACCTGTAAACCATAATCTTTGCCATCAAAATATTTTATCCGTCCACTGGAAACATTCCCCTGAGTACCAGGTTCTAAAGCTACAATATTTACTTCTGCTTTTCCGGCCTTCATCCCAACTAAAACTTCCATCATATATTCTGCTTCAACGGGAGGTACAGTAACCGCCTGGGCTGTTTTAAATTTGATTCCATTTCCGGTTTTAACGATGGTACCTGCCGGAACCTGAACGGCCTGCTTTTGATTGTTAATAAAAAGAACTACTCCCTGGGCCCGGGTAAATCCAATCCGCCTGCGACCTGTTGTGGCTACCGTAATATCTCCTGTTACATCAGATTTAAAATTATGTAACGGAATCTTTTTACTACCCGGTCGAATCTGCTCTAACCCATATTCACAGGTAATTTGAAAACTTTTCTCTAACTTTTTAATCGTCGGACTTACCTCAACTGTAATAATGGGAAAATTTATATAAACCCAGGCCAATCCAAAAAGAATAATGACAGCAAAAATAACAACCACAATCTTTTGAATCCAACGCATTTTACGTCGCCTGCTCCGGTACATAGGGGGTTTATCTTCATAATCCTCTTCAGTATCTATCTTTGAAAGCAGTTCATCTGTACTTAAAGAAGTATCCAGAGGTTCATTGATGTCCTCAATAGGTTCATCCTTCTTAAAGGCCTCAAGGTCAGGATAGACTTTTATATCCATCTCCAGAGCAAGGCGGATTAGCCGGATTTCTGCGGAAATAAAAGCTAATTCTTTCTCCCAATCTTTTAAATACTTCTTAAGAAGCTGGATATTAATCCGGCTGTAAAAAATATTAGAATGCTGATGAACAACAAGAGCAATTTTTTTTGCAGAGGTTTTGCCCAACTCAGAAAGTAAACTATTTATATCTTCTTCCGGATCAAGATAAAAAACCCGATAACCCCGTATTTCCATTATATCACTCCTCTAAGAGTATGTTAAGCTATTTTTATGCCAGCCTCCGGTCTAATAGATTTTGAGTAGGATAAAGGGCTGCCTGTAAAGCAAGACATCTCGGTGTAACATTCTCTATTCCCTGTACCAGACTATCCGGATCATTTATATTGGTTATTTCCTCTGCTTTCAACATAAAAATCTCCGGCTCTTTAAAAAAAGGAAGTCGTTCATACATACGCCGCTCTTTAACCCCTTCCACCAACCCTTTAAGTGCACTACCTCCTCCACAGAAATAAATCCGGGGGGTAAAGCATTTCCTTTGGAGAGATTCTTTAAAGCCAGTTCCAGGCCCTCATATAAGAGCTGTAAGTCAGGAGCTAACATTTCATATATCTCTCTGTCCATATCAGAAGGTAACTCATCGTTAGAATATTTAAGTTTTAGCTCTTCCGCATCTTTTAAGGTTACATTTAATTCCCTGGCAATTTTCCGTGTAAAAGAACGGCCTCCAATAGCAATCATTTCAGTCCCCTCTATTCCACCATTGCGGATTAAAGCCACATCCATTGTACCTCCCCCTATATCAACTACAATTGCTCCAAACTCATAAGCTTCATCAGTTAAAATACTATTAGCTATAGAATACGGCTCTGCAATAGTACCCAACAACCGATAACCTAGACCTTCAACAACCGTTGCTAAAGGCCCTACATTAACAAGTGGAGCGTAGGTATTAAATAAACTTAGAGAGATATTCTTACCCTGAAATTGATAAGGATTGGATACTTTATAGCCATCGATCTTTACTTCCACCAAAGCTGTATTAACCAGTTCAATCTCTAAATTTTTTATTCCCGTCTGTTTAATCAACTCTTCCTTCCCTCTACTATATGCCAATTGTTGGGCTTTTTCAATTAGTATCTCCAGTTCTTTTGTAGTTATACCTACTGTGGGTTCTTCCCTTTCCTCCTCTATAGTTGTCACTACACCTTTGACAAATTCTCCAGCAATTCCTACCACTGCATCAAAGGGTTCATGGGGTGTATTTTCTTTCGCAAGAGCCACAGCTTTTCTGGCAGTCTCCAATACTCCTTGAATATTGGCAATCGCTCCCCCTGTCATATCACCATATCTTTGTTGAACACGACTATAACCTATAATGTTCCGCTCCTCCCCATTGAACTCCACAATTACAGCCTTTAAAAATTCTGTACCAATATCAAGGGCCAATCGATATTTAAAACCATCATGCTCCTGGGATTTATTCTTACGTTGAAAAATTTTTAACATTTTTCATACCTCCCTGGACGTTTTATCTTTTTACATTTTTCTCCAAAAATTATATAACTCCTTCTCATCACGAAAATTTTTTATATTTTTCAGAAAAAAATTTCTCTAAACCTGATTAAGCTGCAGTTTATACAATACTAAATAAATTAAAGGGTGGACAGCAAAAAAGAGTAAAGTCGCAGCAGCTACCACTCCTGAGTCATTGACCATCATCGTAACCAAACTCCCTAAAATTATTCCAATAAACCCCAGAGAGAAATATGGTAAGTCTTTAATTAGTTCATAGAGCACACCCATCGGACGTTTGAAAAGAAGAGCAAGAACGATGATAAATGTCAATAAAACCCTACTCCAGATAGTCCAGCGCAAAAGTTTTAGATTCATACTCAGTTTTCTTGAAATAATAGCAAAAAGCGCAGGAATTCCCTGACTTTTAAGCAGACGAATTGTCTGTCCAAAATGGGTACGTTCCCCTGTCCAACTATATGTATCACTTATGATAACTATGCCAAAAAATAAAATAATTACTCCAACTGAGATGAGAAGAATTTTGATTCGTTTTTCTTTTTCAAAAAGCAAAATATAGCTAAAGGTAAAGGCAATACTGGCAGTAATAGCCCCTCCAAAATTGGCCCCCAATGTTGGAAAACCTATCAGCATCATTACACCGGCAAAAATGTAAGGAGTAAGAACCAATCTTCGTTCCTTAAGTAAACGAAAACGATCAAGAAGTCCGGTCCAACCAATCAGGGTACCTCCAATCAGAATTCCCATAAATTCATTACCAATTCCATAAAATCTGGCTCCAATGATAGGGCAGTATCCAAGTAAAGAACTGGCTATCCAGGGAGTATCTCTTAAAATATCAAAGATCAAAAGCAAAACGGTAACTATAGCAATTAAGATAACATGAAAAACGGGATCTTTAATAAATCTTTGTAAAAGCCAGGTTATAAATGCCAGCAGTACAAGAAAAAGAATCAAATAAATCCTGAAATCAGGAATTCGATATGGTGAGAGGAGTAAAAAGAATGCGGGAATCAACATTATACTCAAAAACAGATTAATGATAATCTTCCACCAGAAATCGGGAATAAATTTTCGTCCAAAAAATGTAAAGACAGCCAATAAAAGAAGTATAATCTGGAATAAAATAAATCCCTTTATAAACCAGGGCCGCCATATTGACGTCCGATATATCTGCTCATTTAAATTTAAAAGTCGGGTCAACCCACCATGAACTGTCGGAATTGAATAAATCGGTCTTCCCATCATTACTGAAGGAGTCGGAATATGAAAATGTTTTAGAATGGTAGGAGCAAGATCAGAGATGGTAACTAATTCCGGGCGCTTAGTTGTTCCTGTAGTCAATACTCCAATCCCGTCACCAGCACCGGTAAGAAGTACCCAGGAGAGTTTGGCCCCCCTTTTAACCTCATAGGGATCAGGAGTAGGGGCTACTATCATCAACTTATCCCTACTTAAGTCCAATTTCTCTTTTATTCTCTTAAGCAACCAGTCAAAACGGGCCAGGGTTTCTTTAATAAGAATATTATCTTCTGGAAATATTTTCTCTTTAACACCTGTTTTAATACGTGCAATATCGCCGATCTCTAAAATGATCAGATCATATTCAGAATATGCTTCCATAAAGAGATGGGCCAGTTTTTTATAATCAGTCCGAAATTTCCCTGGAAAAAAGGAGTCTCTTAAAAGTATTTTTTTACTTACATCACCAAAAAAAAAGTGACCACTGTTATCCATAACAATGGTCACCACCTGTCTTCTCTCTTCAGTTCCAAAATCGCTGTTGCCAAAAACAGTAGCCCTATAATGATTTTCTTTAAGTAACTGACCTAACATCCCCGGAACAGCTCCATATTTTTTGCCCCGGCTTCCTGCGCCAAAGGCCAGATATGTATAAACTGGATTAATCCCCTGGTCAGTACGAACATTCATCAAAGCCTGGGCACTTTCATTGAAAAGCTCAATTAATTCACTGCCTCCATACTGGCTAATCTCTTTTAATGAGAGCTGGTCTAAGAGCAAAACAACAAACTTACCAGGCTTTTCAGCCAGACCAACACTATCGATAAAAAAAAGACTTACAAGCAACGTTAAAATCCATACCTTTTTCATTCACTTCACTCCATATTCTTCTCCAGATAACTACGTACCAATTCTTCAATCAATTCATCCCGTTCAAGACTCCGGATTAAACTCCGGGCATTCTTATAACTGGTAATATATGCAGGATCACCAGAGAGAATATATCCAACAATCTGGTTAATTGGATTATATCCTTTTTCTTTTAAAGCATTAAAAACCTGTTTTAAAACACGACCAACTTCACTGACTTCCTCATCCTTTTTAACTTTAAACATCATTGTCTGGTCTTGCTTATAATTATTATTCATATGAATCCCACCTTTTAAAGTTCTAAAATTTAGTCTCCCTTTTTTATATATTCGCTATTCATCGCCAGATACCTTTATCTCTATTATCTTTACTAATTATACCATTTATCAAGCTATTCTGCAAAGGGGTTTTTAGCACTGTCTTTATTATCTTTATTTTATTAATTATCAAACTGCAAAAAGCAAATTTTTTACTTAAAAAGAAATTTTTTTAAACCATCTAACTTTCGCTTTCAGTCGAAATAAGGCACACTAACCAACGGGCCTTCTTGGCACTTGATTAGCTAATCAATCCTCATATGAGGCCTTATTTCGATTAAAATCTCACTAAGATGGTTTAACGAAAAATTTCTATGTCGCTCAAAATTAGCTTTTTATAGTTTAATCATTAATTAGTTATTTTCCTCCATTTACCTGCGGATAAATGCCAAGTTAAATTCTGAGAAATTATGCAAAATTTTTTATAAAAATTTATTCTCTGAGACCAAAGCTATTATACAATATTTCTACATAATCTACACAACGTATTTATTCCAATAATGTTAATATTTTGACTAAACTAAATCAAAAATTTTGAGAAAAAAGCTTACAAAAAACCTCACCCTGTTTAGAGTGAGGTTAAATCTCTTATTTATACATATTGGAAATAATCAGATGTTCTGATTCAACTTCCGAAAGGGCCCGGAAAACTTCCTGTACACGCGGTTCTCTGGCTTCTCTGGCGGCCTGAAGATAATACTTGATGGCCCGGTGCTCTCGACGGTGGGCTTCAGTAAACTTATAGGCATCTGCTTCGGGAGCTTCTACCTCAGAGATCTCAGGCTCTTCAATTCTCAAAAGATCCGCAAATACTTCTGCGTGTTCTAATTCCTGCTTGGAGAGTCGTTTAAAGATGGCCTGCGTAATTTGAGTCTCAGCAGCCTTTGCACAGGCTTTATAAAAACTTGCATTATCAATCTCTAAACTCAGAGCTTTCTTCAATAAAGCTCTACTTCTTTCCGAAATCTTCAGACCAACATAGTCAATCCACTCTGCTGCAGGTACTAGATTTTTTCCTGCAGCACCACAGAAGGGACACCTATCTGTAGGATTAGCCCCCAAATAGGTCTCTCCACAAATTTAACAGCGAAATGGTTTCATTAACATCAACTCCTTTATTATTAGTAATTCATCCTTACCCATATTCACATAAAGGACTTTTTAATTTAAAATATATGTAAGATTTTACTGTAAAAGCTAATTTTCCTAACCATCTAAAGTTCAATTTCAGTCGAAATAAGGCGCACTAATCAATGGGCCCTTCCGGCCCTTAGAACTAGCCCATCACATCCTGTAATGAGGCCTTATTTCGACTGAAATCTCACTAAGATAGTTAAACGTAAAATTTCTATGTCGCTTAAAATTAGCTCTTTGCAGTTTAATCATGTAAGTGCTTAAAAAATTTTGAGCAATTATAATACTATAAATATAAATGTTGTATTTAAGATTAATATCTGGATTTGATAATCAAATTCTAATTTTCCAGTAGTACCTGGAAAAGGAGGATTATTTATAAATGAAGAGAATATCATTTAGTAATTACTACTTCTACTGGTTAAAATTTATTCTACCACAGGCACCATTATGTCAAATACGAAACCTGGTAATAGGTGGTTATTCAATGAAACGCCTTTATCTTGTCAGTTTCATAATAATTTTTGTTTTTATCAGTATTGGTATATCAATATATTCAGCAAATACTTCAAAACAAGCAGTAAAAGAAAAAATAATTGATTTAAGTACCTCAATCAGATCAGTTGTTCAAAATGAAGATAAGCTATCCACGCGAAATGACTTTTGATGATCAAATTTTAACCGTAACATATGATCAAGCAGTCCTTTCTCATGATTTTGCTAAAAATCAAATTTATACTAAATTTGAAAGAGAAAATCTCTTACAATATATATTAAGTTATGCAGAAACAGGAAATAGAAAATTTGCATTAATAATAAAACTGTAAATATAGTTCAAATAAAAAATAATAGAAACTGTAGAACTGATAAATGACGAATTTAGTAGATTAATAATCCATAATAACTATCTTTATATATTTCTTAAAAATAAAATCTATGTTTTTAAGATCTAATTATCTTTGGTTAAACTGCAAAAAGCTAATTTTTCACTTCTTGAGAAATTTTTCGAATCATCTAAAGCTCGATTTCCGCCGAAATAAGGCTTCCTAATCAAAGGGCCCTCCTGGCCCTTGATTAGCTCATCACCTCCTGTGATGAGGCCTTATTTCGTCGGAAATCTCGCTAAGATGATTTGGCGAAAAATTTCTATGTCGCTCAAAATTAGCTTTTTGCAGTATAATCATCATTAATTTAGACGAAAACCAAATAAACCTCACTCCATTTTCAGGAGTGAGGTTTATTGTTAATTACCCCTGCATCACTATCTCTTCAGCTTTCTTTAAAGCCTCACTAATCTTAGCCGGATTTTTACCACCGGCTTGAGCCATATTCGGCCTTCCTCCTCCACCACCACCGGTAATTCTTGCAACCTCACCGATAATTTTACCGGCGTGGAAACGTTTAGTCAGATCATCAGTAACCATGGCAACAAAGAGAACCTTTCCTTTCATATCAGAAGCCAGAACAATAACACCAGAACCCAATCTCTGCTTCAACTCATCACCCATATTCCTTAAAGCACTGGCATCAATACCCTCTACCCTGGCACCCAGGAATTTGACACCATTGATCTCCTTAACCTGATTCAAAATCTCATCAACCTGGGAACCGGCAAGTTTTTGTTTCAAAGCATCGATCTCTTTATCCTTCTCTTTTATTTCAACCACCAGACGTTCCAGACGTTCTACTAATTCATCCGGTTTAGCTTTTACTATTTCAGCAGCTTCTTTTAGAATAGTTTCTCTTCTTGTAACATAATCTAATGCATGGCGACCGGTGAGTGCTTCAATCCGGCGGGTACCAGCAGCAATTCCAGTTTCACTGACGATCTTAAAGAGGCCAATTTCACCACTAGCCTTCAAATGAGTACCTCCACAAAGTTCCATACTATAATCTCCAATGGAAACTACCCGAACATCAGAACCGTATTTCTCATCAAAGAGTGCAATAGCTCCCATCTCTTTAGCTTTTTCGAGAGTGGTAACAGTGGTTTCAATAGGATGATTCTTACGAATCTCTTCATTTACTTTCTCTTCAATAGCCTTAAGTTCATCATCAGTTAAAGCCTGGTAATGAGTAAAGTCAAAACGAAGACGTGTAGGTTCAACTAAAGAACCAGCCTGGTTTACATGGTCTCCTAAAATCTCCTTTAAAGCTTTATGAAGGATATGGGTTGCACTATGGTTTCTCGCAGTATCTTTTCTTAGTACTTCTTCTACTACAGCTTTTACTTTCATACCTACCCTAAGATTACCGTCTTCAACAAGAACTTCACTGAAATTAACTTCTGCAAGTTTACGGGTATTTGTAACAGTAACAGTAATACCTTCACCCTCCAGCCGACCGGTATCACCAACCTGACCACCGCTCTCTGCATAGAATGGAGTCTTCTTCAAAACAACCTGACCTTCTTCCCCGGCTGAAAGGCTATCTACCAACCGACCATCTTTAACTAGAGCAATTACTTCGGTCTCTTCTTCTAATGAAGAATAACCACTAAATTCGGGGATACCTTTTTCTTCACGGATCTTTTTATAAACCTCAGCAGCAGCATCGCCAAAGCCGTACTCTTCTCTAGCTGCCCTGGCCCGTTCTCTCTGCTCTTCCATAGCAGCCTTGAAGCCATCCACATCTACAGTAAATCCTTCTTCCTGAGCTATATCCTGTGTCAAATCCAGTGGGAAACCGTAAGTATCATATAGTTTGAAGGCCTGCTCACCGGTAATCTCATTACTACCAGCTTTCTTTTGTTCAGCCATCATCTGACTTAAAATATGCAAACCTTGATCCAATGTCTCCTGAAAACGTTCTTCTTCAGTCTGAACAATACGGACGACGTGTTCTTCTCTTTCTTTAAGTTCAGGATATCCTTCTTCCATCATATTAACAACTACAGGAACCAATTTATAAAGGAAAGGTTCAGTTATGCCAAGAATCCGACCCCAGCGGACAGCCCGGCGAAGAATCCGGCGGATGACATAACCACGGCCTTCGTTAGAAGGCATAGCACCATCACTGACAGCAAAGGTGATCGCACGAATATGATCAGCAATTACCCGGTATGCAGTCCGCACTTGCTCATCTTTATTGTAATCAATACCTGTCATCTCATAAACTTTATCTATAACAGGCTTTACCAGATCGGTCTCATAATTTGAGTTTACACCCTGTAAAATGGAAGCTACACGTTCCAAACCCATTCCGGTATCGATATTCTTCTGTGGAAGAGGTAAATACTTACCATCTTCTGTCTGATTATACTGGGTAAATACCAGATTCCATACTTCTAAGTAACGGTCACAGTCACAAAGAACTCCACAATCCGGCTTACCGCAGCCAAATTCCGGGCCGCGATCATAATGAATCTCTGTACATGGACCGCATGGCCCTGTTCCTGTACCTATCTCCCAAAAGTTTTCCTCATCACGTAAAATTTTCTCAGCAGATAGCCCTACCTGCTCATGCCAGATTTTAAAAGCTTCTTCATCCTCAGGATGGATAGTAACCCAGAGCCGCTCTTCCGGCATTTCAAGAACTTCAGTGACAAATTCCCATGCCCATTTAATGGCATCTTCTTTGAAATAATCACCAAAAGAGAAATTACCCAACATTTCAAAAAATGTATGGTGACGGGCAGTACGACCTACATTTTCGATATCATTCGTCCGGATACACTTTTGGGCAGTAGAAATTCTTCTTTTTGGAGGAACAGCTCGTCCATCAAAATATGGCTTTAATGGCGCCATTCCGGCATTGATCCAGAGCAATGTTGGATCATCTTTCGGAACAAGCGAAGCACTGGGTAAAATCAGATGGCCTTTGCTTTCAAAAAAATCCAAAAAAGCTTTACGTAATTCATTACCTGTCATTTTTCTCATCTATCCTACCTCCCCATTCTTTATACTTATCTTAATCTTTCCTTTTCCCAAATTAAAAACCCGTCCATACTGTTAATTTGAACAGCAGGGACGGGGCTTCATCCGTGGTACCACCCTGTTTCACCGGAACCTCACAGAACCGGCCTCGGCAGGTGTATATAACACCATGACAGTTAACGCCTGTCAGACGGTAAAGACTTACTCTCAAAAGATTTCGGTCTACGACTCAAGAAGGGCTTTCAGTTAGCCATGAACAGAGATCCTTCCAGCCTAAGGGATCTCCTCTCTTGGAACTGGGTCTAACTTACTTCACTTCTATCATCGTCTTTAAGAATATTTAATTTCTAACTTATCTCAAATTATATCGAAAAAAACCGGTATCTGTCAAGAGGAATTTTCTTTTACTCAGCTAGCTTTACATAAATAAATTTTAAAATAACTTTGACTACACCAGCAATGGGAACAGCCAATATCATCCCCACAACTCCACCAATCTGCCCTCCGGCAAGGACAGCAAAAATAACTGTTAATGGATGCAAACCTACACTTTCACCCATAATTCTGGGTGAGATTAAACCACTCTCAATTTGCTGAATAACGATAAAAAGAATCACCACTCCTAAAGCCCGAATAGGAGATTTGATGAGAACTATGGCCACTGCTGGAATTGCACCGAGAATTGGGCCCAGATAGGGGATGACATTAAAAGCACCAGCAATAGCACCTAAAACTATGGCAAAATTAACCTTCAAAATTATTAGTCCAATTGTCGTTAAAATCGCAATAAAAATGGCTACAAGAAACTGGCCCCGCATAAAACCACTGAGCACTTTATTAATATCATTCCAGAGTTTAAAAACCTCTCTTTGGTATTTACGGGGAACCCAGCTCTTAACACTTTCAGTCAGAATCTCCAGATCCTTTAAGATATAAAATGCTATAATTGGCGCCATTACCAGACTCATCAAATGAGAGAGAAAGTTAAAGATCAAATCAGTAAGACGATTAAGAAAATCCAGACCTGCCTGTTCTACTTTTTGTAGAGTCTGGTCTGCCACCTGTTTTAAAATGGCAGGCATCTTCACCCGCTGTAAATCCTTACATAATTGATCCAATCGAGTCTGAAGGCTATTTACATAAGTAGGTAGAGTCTGGCTTAAACTATTCAGTTCTTCTACAATTAAAGGAAGTCCAAAAACACCAAAGATAAGACTTATAGTTAAAAGCATACTGAATAGTAAAATAATAGCTCCAACCCGGTTAAAACCGCGTCCCAAAAGTTTTTCAATCATTGGATTAACAAGATAAGCAATCACACCTGCCATAAAAAAAGGAAAAAGAATACCCCTGACCAGATACAAAAAGTAAAAACCGGCCAGGAGTAAAAGGATCAAAATTAATAACTTTTGATATTTTTCCTGTAATTTCATTTTGATCACCTTAAACTCCCTTTTGGCTTAACTCCTCCAATCTTTTCTCTAAAACAGCTACACGCCGGGCAATATTTTCCTTACCATCTTCTCCGGTTTCAGACTTTTCTGGTTGTAATATTTGACGACCTCTATTAATCAAGTTGTTTGCTGTCTCCAATCCTTCCTGAGCCCGTTTTAGCATATGACCACCCTGATTAAAAAATTCTCTAGCCCTATCTCTATATTCGGGCCCCATCAACATACCCGAAATAGTTCCTATCACTGTTCCTACAATAAGACCACGGAAAAAACCGCCCCTCATACAGTTCCTCCTTTCATTTATGCATTTATGCAACCTGTTGTGCAACTTTGATTGTACTATAGATTAACCCGGCAATAACAAGAAGACTAAACCATGGAACTGCAATGGCTATAATAGTCAATACTATGGAAGCTAGATTTTCAATAGTTTGATACTCTAAATGACGAAAATATGGTTGTTCACGCTGAATCCAGGGTTCTAAAGCCAGGCGGGAAAAAATTAAAAAACCAGTAATTAATCCACCCAGAATGATTCCTATAAACGGATTAATTCCTACAGCTGCACTAAAGAGAATTCCACCCACAAGAACTTTGATTGCAATGTAAATAATAGAATGGAGAAAACTTACTCCAGGGAGCTCATCTATCAAAAATTCCACTACCATCAAAATTAGCAAAAATAGTAAAACAGGGGTAGACTGAAGCCACTTCAGGGCTGGAGGAAAATTAACAACTCTGGTAAACGAAGCTAATATCAGCGGAAAAATAGCACGAAAAGCAGCTGCTCCCGCAAGTCCACTTCCTAATCCGATAACCCATAAAATATTCATCAAATCCCTCCAACCTTAACTTTGAAATTGTATCATTCCTTAGTATGTCCCGGTATAGTGAATTTATAACTATCTGATTTAGAGAGTTTCTTCGTTTTACAGCCTAATAAAAACAAAAAAAGCCAGCAAATTTTTGCCGACTTTATTTTAATGATAAATTTTACTCAGTCCTATAATCTTAATCTTTAGTTAGTCCTGATGGAAGTTTTAAAACTTTCTTCGTAAAATGATCGATTATAATATTTACCAGATACAAATCCAAATATAATGCTTAAAAGAATAATACTACTACCCATAATCTTAAATAAAAATAAAACATTCAAAACTTCTAAAGCATAACTTACCATAATATAAGAGATTGGAGTAAGGCATAAACCTAGCATTATGACTATGCTAAATACTCCCGTTCTAATATCTTGAGGTATTATATATTGAAGAAAAACTTCAATAAAAATATCTAAAGAAACAAACACTATTCCTATTAATCCTATCAAAACTTCAGTAATAAAAAAACTTTTACTGAAACCCAATAAACCCAATAAAGCCCCTATTAAAAATGACATATTCAAAATTTTTAACCTATGATTCGCATTTTTGATATATCCACTAATGATACTGGATAAAACCTGTCCTATAACAAAAGCCATCATCAAATAAGAATACTGACTTATATCTCCATGAAATTGCTCAACCAATTTCGTTAATATAATATTCATTGGAATAAAATAAAAATTCAAAAAACTATAAAGTACAACTATAGATAATATAAACTTATTATTAAATAATAATCTTAATATGTTAATATATTGTTCCTTAATCTTTAGCATTGTTTTCTTATTATTCACTATACTTCTTTTTAATTTTACCTTAAGATTGCAAAACAATATAGCTGCTACAATAAACGAACTTCCATCCAAAACAAAAGCATATAATAATCTTATTTTTTCAATGATTATAGCTGCTAAACCAAATCCCAGGAAATGTGTTATCTTTTTACTAAATTCCATCATGGATACAGCTTTATTTATATTTGTATTTTCCACTAAATCCGGAATTATAGATTTTCTAATTGGATTATAAAATGAACTTAATATAGACATAGCAGTTATAATTAAAAAAATATATATGATATTAATACGGTCAATAAACATCAAAAAAGGTATTATCAATCCGACTATTCCCTGAAAAAAACCAAAAGTTATGAGTCCCTTTTTACGCCCATATAAATCCATCACCACTCCAGAAAATGAATTAAAAATAATAGCCGGAATATAAAAAAATAACATACTTAGCCCCATAGACAAGGCTGAACCTGTAAGCTCTTTTATTAACCATATTATTGCTATTTGTGAAAATGAATTTCCTAAATTAGAAATTGTTTCTCCCAACCATAAGATCCTGAAGTTTGAATTTTTCAGTAATATATTCATTTTTTAATCCTCCTTACAGATTGAATGGATTTTTTAAGTTATATTAAACTTTATTTTAGATCTATCATAAATTAGGCTCAAATTCACTTTAATATCCAAACAGCCATTACACATATGTATTTAATATGTATTTATTACATCTTCTTTGGAAAGTATTTTAATCTAATGAAAAATGATTTTTGTCTTTTTATTTCATTTATTATAACATTATTCTCCAAATCTGTGAAGAGAAAAATTTGGTATTAATTAACTAGACTATGAAACGAATTTGATTATCATCAACAACATCTATCTTTCAAGTTGTGCACTATCTATAAAAAATAATATTAAAAAAAATAGAAGTCAGCAATAGCATGCTGACTTTTATCATTAGTAGTATAGATTTTTATAAATTCATGACTTATTTACTCCAGAACCACATTATATAACCGCAATTTTCACAAATATAGTTATCAGCTTCTTTATTGGCCCAATCAAAACCCAAAAAGGTTACTCCAGGAGTATTCATGAGAGTTTTACGTGTCCAGAAACGTTCATGACCACATATTGGACAAACAAGTTTATAACCTTTTACTTCATATTTTTTAGCTTTCCTTTTATCCATTGTTCTATTCCCCCCTTAAGTAAAGAATTATTGTTCTTTAAAATAAAAATAGAAAAGTTTTAAAGCCGCTTCATTTCTTTAAAGATCGGCCATCACCTGGATAGTTTTTTTAATTAACCAGAATATTTCCCTGAACTGCAAAATTTGGCCATGTGATTCCGCCTGGCCATTCAAAACAATCTTCTCCTGTATTTCCCTACCTGGCAGAAATTATCATTTTAATAATTCATTATTTAAAATAAATTTTCCTGCATCTAGAGAATATTTTTAAAATTTAAACTCATTAAAAAAGAGAGGCGGTTTGTAACCCACCTCCCCCTTTTAATCTATTCCTTCTCCTTTAAAGCAGCCAACAGCTTCTCAGGAGTGATTGGTAGTTCCTTAATCCGTACTCCTACTGCATCATAAATGGCATTAGCAATGGCTGCAGCAGTGGCAACCAATCCCGATTCACCAATACTTTTACACCCATAGGCCCCGGTCTTAGAAGATGCTTCGACAATAATTGAATCAATCTCCGGCATATCCATAGAAGTTAATAATTTATAATCAGAAAAGTTAGCATTCAATGGGCGACCATCAGATGCATAAAGCATGGTCTCAGTCAAAGCATACCCGATACCCTGCTGAAGTGCTCCTTCAATCTGCCCTTCCACAGATGGTGGATGAATAGCAGTACCGGCATCATGAGCAGCAGCAACCTTTAATACATCTACTTTCCCTGTCTCAATATCCACTTCTACTTCAGCAAACTGAACAGCATATACAGGCGGATTTCCTGGCGGCTCGGTGCTTGCCATACCCATAATTTGATGACCGTGTTTACCAAAATGAGCTTCTTTAGAAACTTCTGCAATTGTCAAACGGCGTTTTGGATCTTCTTTATGATATACATAACCATCTTTAGTATCTAATTCATCAGGTTTGCAATTCATCATCTCTGCTGCTATCTTCAACACTCCAGACTTGGCCTGTTCTGCCGCTTTTTTAACAGCATAACCACCAGAATAAATCTGGCGACTGGCATGACTTCCAATATCAAAGGGAGCTGTATCCGTATCTGCAGTCTGGGTAATAATTACATCTTCATAACGTACACCCAGTGTCTCAGCAGCAATCTGGGTCAAAGCAGTAGCTGAACCCGTACCAACATCTGAACAGGAATAAATCAAATTAACCGATCCGTCTTCATTTATTTTCACTACAGCAGAAGAAATCTCATGCAGCATGGGGCGTGCACCACTTACATGCATCATATAACCAAAACCCACACCCCGGCGTTTTGTCCCGGTCTCTTCTTTCTTTTTCTTCCGTTTCTCTTCCCAGCCGATACTTATAGCTGCTCGCTTCATACATTCCTCTAAGCCACAACTTTCAATGGGCATCTGACTCCAAAGCCAGGTCTCTCCTTTACATGGATGGTTTTTGAGCCTGATCTCTATTGGATCCAACCCCAATTCCCTTGCAATCTGATCAATCTGAGATTCTACCGCAAAAGTAGCCTGTGGATTACCATAACCGCGAAAAGCACCACAGGGGGGAGTATTGGTATAGACAGTATATCCTTCAAACTGAATGGCTGGTGTCTTGTACATTCCTATAAACCATCCACCCAATACCGCGGTCAATGATGGCCCGTGTGTAGCATAGGCTCCAGTATCCACAATAGCTTTCATATATCTCGCTGTAAATGTACCATCTTTTTTAACCCCTGTTTTTAAAGTCATGATTGCAGGATGCCGCGATTCGGTAAAAAAGGATTCGTGACGATCATATACTAACTTAACTGGACGACCAGCTTTTTTAGCAAGAAGTGCCACGATGGGCTCATTTACAACTCCCAACCTACTACCAAAGGCTCCACCGACATATGGTTTGATGATCTGAATATCACGGATGGGCATGCCCAGACTTTTAGCAGTAATACTCCGTACCAGATGAGGCATCTGGGTCGAAGTATAAATCCTAATCCGGCCATTAACATCAATTTCAGCCAGTGCTGCTCCACACGGTTCCATTGAACACTGATATACTTTTTGAGTACGATATGTATCTTCAAAGATATAATCAGCTTCGGCAAATCCTTTCTCAAGATCTCCTATAACCATAGGAATGCGACCGCAAATATTATCCTTACTCCGTTCATCATGAATCAATACATCCTTATTTTCAAAAGCCTCTAGACCGTCCAAAATTACCGGCAGCGGTTCATATTCCACTTCGATTAATTCCAGAGCTTCTCTGGCTGTATCCTCATCCACAGCAGCAACAGCAGCAATGGGATCACCTACAAATCGTGCTTTATCGGCCAGTATATATTGATCTTCTAATAGGATTGCTCCCTCAGATGGTGGAAAACCGGCTGTATTGAAGGGGATTTTGGGAGTATCTTTAAAAGTTACAACGACTTTAACACCAGGTAATGCTTCGGCTTTACTCGTATCAATCTTCAAAATTCTAGCATGACCATAGGGACTTCTTAAGACCTTACCAATTAACATATCCTTAACAACCAGATCATCTACATATCTGGCTTCCCCGGTCACCTTAACTTTGGCATCAACTTTAATCTCTCGTTTTCCGATTGTAGAATATTTCATTCATTTTCCGCCCCCTTCACCTTAAGATACTCACCGGCCTTAATAATCGCTTCAACAATTTTTTTATAACCGGTACAGCGGCACAGATTTCCAGAAATTGCTTCACGTACTTCTACTTCGGTAGGAGTTGGATTCTGATCCAGAAGGGCTTTAGCCGTCAAAACCATACCTGGAGTACAGAATCCGCATTGAATTGCTCCCACTTCAACAAATGCCTGTTGAATCGGATGTAAGTCACCATTATTACCTTTAAGCCCCTCTATAGTCAGAATTTCTTTTCCGTTGGCATCTACAGCCAGTACCATACATGAATTCACAGGTTTGCCATCCATCAGGACAGTACAGGCGCCACAATCTCCCTCATCACAACCTTTTTTAGTTCCCGTAAGATTAAGTTCCTGGCGAATCATATCAAGGAGAGTCATATTAGCAGGAACAGATAATTCTATCTTCTCACCATTAATCACAAATTGAATCGGTATCTTCATTCCTACTCCCTCCTTATACCGATTGGGCTAAAGTAATAGCCCGTTTTACCAATACTTGAATAACTTCTCTACGATACCAATCTGTCGAACGTTGATCTGTAATAGGTGAAACAGTTTCTTTAACCAACTGGCTTAACCTATTCAAATTAGCATTATTGATTTCAGTAAACCAATCCAATTCAGTAATAAGCAGCGGTTTTGGCGCTACCGCCCCCAATGCAACTTTTAAATCTGATATTTTACTATCATCGTTCAGATAACTGACTGCACAATTAGCTACTGCAATTTCATGAGCTTTCCGTTTTCCTTCCTTAAGAAAGTAACTTTTCATTTGTGCGGAAGGCATTGGTATAAAAATCGAAATTACCAGTTCACCCTGCTTTAGTATGGTCTGACCTGGACCAACAAAGAAATCCTTCAATTCCACATACCGTTCTTCATTTCCCATTCTAATCTTTACCTTTGCATCATAGACCAATAATGCAGGAACCAGATCAGCAGCAGGTGAGGCATTACAAACATTACCCACTACAGTAGCCAGATTCCTGATCAAAGGAGAACTATGGGCTTTAGCACTTTGGATGAGAGCCGGATATTTCTCTTGTATAACAGAATTTTTGATCAAATCAGCAATTTTTACCAGAGCACCAATCTCCAGACCTTTTTCATCCAGTGAAAGAAAATTCAACTCCTGAATCTGTTTTAAATTAACTACATTTTTAGGACTAGACTGCCCACGCTTCCACTTAACTAACAAATCTGTTCCACCTGCTAACAATTGATAATCTTTTTCCCGAGCCAAAAGATCCAACAATTCTTTAAGTGTAGTAGGTTGAGAAAATTCAAAATTTTTCAATTATTTCACCTCCAATTAATTGTCTTTAGACAAATTTAGACAAAATTAAACAAATAACAACATACCCCTCCTTTCCTTATTATTTCCAGTAATTTTAGGTATTTTATTTATTCTCTGTTTTTAAATTTTTTCCTGCATATTTTTATTTTTTTTAATCATTAATATAAAAAACCCGTCTTTTCAGACGGGATTAATTTTGATCCTGATACAACTGTGCACTTTCAATTTTATTTATTTTCATAAATATTTTCTAAATATTTAAGAAAATCCGAGTTATTATCTAAAATAATAGTTGTATCTTTATCTAAAGCTTTTTCGTAGGTTTCAAGGGTTTTTAGGAACTGATAAAATTCAGGATCTTTATTGTATGCCTCAGCATAAATTTGAAGCGCTTCTGCATCTCCTTCTCCCCTAATTTCCTGAGCCCGCTGCTGGGCTTCAGCAAGAATAATCTGCTGTTCTTTGTCAGCTTCAGAAATGATACGGTTAGCTTCTTCTTCCCCTTCAGCCCGATAACGATTGGCTTCCTGCTGACGGCTGGCCTTCATTCTGGCATAAACGGAGGATGCGTTTTCTGGCGGCAGGTCTGCCCTTTTAATCCGCACATCTACTATCTCAATTCCCAAACTGGCAGCTTTCAAATTACTCTCCTGTGTAACAACTTCCATAATCTGCTGACGTTTCGGTGAGATAATCTCATCTAAGGTATATTTACCCAACTGAGCCCGCATCTCTGAATAAATGATATCATCCAACTTGGCTTGAACGGCATTAATAGCACCAGCTGTCTGATAAAAGAGGAGAGGATCTTTAATTCGCCAGCGGGCATAATTATCAACCACCAGGTTTTTCCCATCACGGGTATAAATAACTTCTGGGTCAACATCATATTCCAAAAGTCGCTTTTCAAAAATTCGTACCTGCTGGATAAAAGGAATCTTCCACTTTAAACCAGGTGTGGTAATAGTGCGAATAGGCTTACCTAATTGGGTAATAACTGCCTGTTCGGTTTCATCTAAAATGAAGATACAGGTATTGGCAATAAAAATAAACAGCACAAAAAAGAGTAGGGTCAATGTAATTTTACGCATTATTTTTCTCCTCCTTTCTCCTGATTGAGGTTGAGGAGTTTTAAGACTCCAGCACTATCTTCTGGAATAATAATTTTATTTAATCCTGGCAGGACTTTTTCCATAGTTTCTAAATACAATCTAATTCGGGTTACATCTTCCCCCATCTTATAGCGGGTTAAAATCTGCTCAAATCTGGCCACATCACCTTTTGCCTGAGCAATCCGGGCAGCTTTATAGGCTTCAGCTTCATTAATAATTTTGGCTGCTTCTCCCCGGGCTTTAGGAATAATTTGATTTTTATAAGCTAATGCTTCATTAATCTTCTTTTGTTTATCCTCTTTTGCACTGGCTACATCACGGTAAGCCTCCTCCACCTCAGGTGGAACACTTACATCCTGTAAAAGAAAACCTACAACCATAATCCCGGTCTCATATTTATCCAGAATTTCCTGTAAAAGTTGACGGGTTTTAGCCTGAATTGCTGCCTTTTCAGAAGTTAAAATATCATTGATAGTGTTTAGACCTACAATCTGGCGTAAAGCAGCCTCAGCAGCATCTTTAACTGTATTTTCTGGATTCTGAACCTTAAAGATAAAATCAGCAGCATTTTTGATTTTATACAGTACTGTTGCTTCAACAGATACAATTGAGAGATCTCCTGTCAGCATTAGTGCTTCTTCTGGCATATCCTGATACCTGGCATCAGGTGCTGGCTTAATAGTACGGTATCCAATCTCAACCCGACGCACATCAGTAACATTAACAATATTAACACTTTCAAAGGGATAGGGCAGATGATAGTGTAAACCTGGCCCCGTTATGGACAAAAACTTACCGAACCGGGTAACTACTCCTACTTCTTTGGGCTCAACAGTATAAAAACCGGTAATCATATACATTACCAACAGTACCAATAAGATCAATCCCAGGGGTATTTTATATAACAGACTATAGTTAAATCCTTTCTTGACTGTGGAATTGTTTCCACTACTACTTTTAACACCTACCTCAACAGATTGCTCTTTATTTTTACCAAACAATTCATCAAAAAAATCGCTCATTATTCCACCTCCATATTCAAGAATTTTAATTCAATTTTGTTGAACAATTCTAAATGAGTAAAACGGGTTGAAAACATTAAATTCCAACCCGTTTATCTATTTTAACCCTTCACTACAATATTTACAATCTTCTTCGGTACATAAATCTCCTTAACTATAGTCTTACCTTCAATATGCTTCTGCACATTGGAGAGTTCTTTTGCTTTAGTAAGGATTTCTTCTTTTGATGCATTAACATCAATTACCAATGTATCACGTACTTTACCATTAACCTGTATAGGGAGCTCCATCTCCTGTGTAACCAGCATCTCTGGATCGTATTCCGGCCATTTTTCAGTAAAGATACTTTCATTATGACCCAGAATTTCCCACAATTCCTCACTTAAATGTGGAGTAAACGGTGCTAAGAGCAATACTAAAGTCTCTATAGAAGCCCGGTCAACACCAGTTTCCCTTTGTTTGCTTAAGAAATTAACATAGGACATGAAAGCACTTACAGCGGTATTCAACTTCATCTCTTCGATTCTCTCAGTTACATCTTTGATCAAACCGTGACGGGCACGTTCTAACTCTTTAGTAGGTTCAATAAATTTACCTTCTTCCACAATCTCAGTGATTAGATTCCAGGTCCGGTTTAAGAAACGGGCTACACCTTCAAATCCCTGGTCACTCCACTCTACATCCACTTCAGGTGGACCAATAAAGAGTTCATAGAGGCGGATAGCGTCACGACCGTATTTTTCTATCAGTTCATCAGGGCTTACCACATTACCCTTAGATTTACTCATCTTGGCACCATCTTTATAGATCATACCCTGATTGAAGAGACGTTTAAATGGTTCTTTAAAATCTACTACACCGATATCATAAAGGAATTTGGTAAAGAAACGTGCATAAAGTAGATGCAGAATTGCATGTTCCACACCACCTACATAAAGGTCAACCGGCATCCACTTTTTCATTGCTTTTTTACTAAACGGCTCCTCGGTATTGTGAGGATCAGGATAACGCAGGAAGTACCAGGAAGATCCAGCCCATTGAGGCATGGTATCAGTTTCACGTTTAGCAGGCCCACCACATTCAGGACAGGTGGTATTAACCCATTCTTCAATGGCAGCTAATGGTGATTCACCTGTACCAGTTGGTTCATAACTTTCTACATCAGGTAAACGAACGGGTAATTCTTCCTCAGGAACAGCAACCATTCCACACTTCTCACAGTGAATAATAGGAATCGGTTCCCCCCAATACCGTTGACGGGAGAAAACCCAGTCACGTAACTTATAGTTTACTGTAGCTTTACCAATCCCTCTGTCAGCAAGATATTGGGTGACTTTCTTTTTACCCTCTTCCCAATCAAGTCCTGTAAACTCACCGGAATTAACCATCTTACCTGGCCCGGTATATGCTTCTTTCAAATCTTCAGCTTCGAAAGTTTCCCCATCAGGACGGATAACAACTTTAATAGGTAGGCCAAACTCTTTTGCAAATTCAAAATCCCGCTGATCATGAGCCGGAACAGCCATAATTGCACCAGTTCCATAATCCATCAATACATAGTCAGAAATCCAGATGGGCAATTTCTCACCATTGATAGGATTAATTGCATAAGCACCGGTGAAAACGCCGGTCTTTTTCTTATCTTCAATCATACGCTCAACATTAGACTTTTTCAAAGTCTCATCCACATATTTCTCTACTGAAGTTTTTTGCTCAGGAGTGGTGATTTTTTCTACCACTGGATGTTCAGGAGCAAGAACCATATAGGTAGCACCAAAAAGGGTATCAGGACGGGTGGTAAAAACAGTAATAGTTTCATCATGCCCATCAACTTTGAAAGTAATTTCAGCACCTTCACTCCGACCAATCCAGTTGGTCTGCATCTTTTTAACTTTCTCAGGCCAATCAAGATCTTTTAAATCATCCAGCAACCGCTGAGCATATGCTGTAATCTTCAACATCCACTGTTTCAAATTTTTCTTGGTAATCTCAGCACCACAGCGTTCACAGCAACCATTTACAACCTCTTCATTGGCAAGGCCAGTCTTACATTCGGGGCACCAATTAATAGGCATTTCTTTACGATATGCTAATCCTTTTTTAAACATCTGGACAAAAATCCACTGGGTCCATTTGTAATATTCAGGATCAGTAGTATTAATTTCCCTTGACCAGTCATACATGGCACCAATATCCTTAAGCTGGCGCTTGAAATTCTCTATATTAGTTTTAACTGCTTTAGCTGGGTGAATCTTATTCTGAATAGCATAGTTCTCAGCAGGAAGACCAAAAGCGTCCCATCCCATTGGGTGTAAAACATTATATCCCTGTAAAGTCTTATAACGACTCCAGACATCACTTAATACATATCCGCGCCAGTGACCTACATGGAGCCCGGAACCTGAAGGATATGGAAACATATCAAGACAATAATACTTGGGCCTGGGATCATCATCATTGGCCTGGTGCATTTTTTTTTCTTCCCAATACTTTTGCCATTTGGGTTCAATTTCCTGTGGATTATACTTACGTGCCATTTTACTCATCCTCCTTTAATACCGTTTAAATTTTAAAAACTGTAAAAAATAAAAGTCTTTCATCTCTCAAGAGACGAAAGACTTTGCTTCCGCGGTACCACTCTTGTTGGCAGATTAACCTTCTGCCCACTCATGGCTGTAAATACACAGCTCCAGGATAACGGCCTGTAACCGTTCAGAGCTACTTATTTCACTCTGACAGCTCCAGGGCGAGTTCGCCAATTCAGAAGGCTGCCTTGCACCACCCGGCAGCTCTCTGTACTTCTGAGGATTGACTACTACTCCCCTTCACAGCCTTTTCACTTAATTGATTTTTCTCACATTATAACAGACTTCAAAGTCCTCGTCAAGTATTACCAGGCAAAAAATTTCTTTATGGAATTTAAATATGATTAAACTGCAAAAAGCTAATTTTGAGCGACATAGAAATTTTTCGCTAAACCATCTTAGCGAGATTTCCGACGAAATAAGGCCTCATTACAGGAGGTAATGAGCTAATCAAGGGCCAGGAGGGCCCTTTGATTAGGAAGCTTTATTTCGGCGGAAATCGAGCTTTAGATGGTTCGAAAAATTTCTCAAGGAGCGAAAAATTAGCTTTTTGCAGTTTAACCAAATATTACTCTTCAGGCAGAATATTCTCAATCTCACACTTATCAATAATCTTAAAGTTTTCATTTAAAGTCACATAATCATCTGCTTCTTCATGGGTCTGTACAACCTCCACATAGAGTTTCTCTTCAGTCACCCGTACTCTGGTATATTGAAGAACTGCATCTTCAATGCAAACACTATCTTTTAATCGCGGTTCATATTCCCATATATAGTCAAAAGGTGCACCACCACAACCAGTAACAATATAATTTCGACCACCGCTTAAAACCCGCTCATAAATATGATTATGCCCACTTAAGACCAAATCTACACCGTATTTATCGAAAATGGGAATCCACTCTTTTTGTAACTGAGGATAACGGCTATCTTGATGGGATGAAAATACAGGATGATGAAAAACAGCAATAATCCATTTGGCATCTTTATGTGCTTCTAAATCCTTGATTATCCACTCAGCCTGTTTTTCAACTGCATTGGGCACATTTTCATTCACATACTTGTCCATAATATTGGAATCCAATACGATAAAGTGTACACCTGCATAGTCAAAAGAATACCATTCACTATTGTTTTGACCACCACCGGTCCGGGGTAAAGCCAGGCTATTATAGTAATTATCAGAATTATATTCATGATTTCCAATAGCTGAATAATAGGGCATTGAGGCACCTAACTCCTTAATGGCTTTGGAAAAATCCAGCCATTCATCATTTTCTTTACCATTAGTTACCAGATCACCTACATGAATAACAAACCGGGGATTTGTCTCATCCCGGGCCATCTTATCTGCCAGAAGTTTGTGCTTATCCTGATGAGTTCTGGTATCACCATAGGCCAGAAAAGTAAATTCAATAGGTTTTTCTGGAGCGGTGAAAAAGGAATATACTTTAGTAGCAGGTTGACCATTAACCATAACCTGATAAACATATTGAGTATTGGGCTTAAGACCTTTTAACGAAATTCTAAAGAGAGTACCATGAAAAGTCTCACTCTTACCGCTCCATCCTTTTTTAGCATCATATTCATCCTTGCTGGCATACCTGACATATGTATCCACTTCTTCAACAGTCTTAAAAACCACTTCAATTCCATCAGTAGTTACATTCCCAAGACGGGGATACCAATTAAAGATAGACTCTGCGTAAAGAAAACCAGAGCCTATAACCAGAGTTATAACAATGGCTATAAATGATGTTATTAATAATCTACGTTTCAACATACACTACCTCCTTATGAACTCAAATTGTTATATCTTTTTAAATTCGGTGAAAATCATAAATTCCCTTCTTTTCTTAAAAAATACTTTTCCTTATCACAATCTTTCCTTCACATAATCTATAATTTTACTGTAAAAAGCTAATTTTTCATTTTAAAAGAAATTTTTCGAACCATCGAAATGGGTCTTCCTGGCCCTTTATTAGCTCATCACAGTCTGTGATGAGGCCTTATTTCTCCTTCCATCTCACTAAGATGGTTTAGATTACTCTTTTTTTTGTTAATATTTTCATATCACCCATTATTTTTTAACTTCCTTATAAAATATCTTCTTTTAGCTTCTTCCGTGAATATTCAAAATATGGAAGTATATAAACATATTGAAAAACTGTTTTTAACCGAATTTTCTTTGCCAAATCTTCATTACAAGTTCCATCTTTAAAAAATTGATGTTTCAATAAAGGAGGGGCTAAACAATTGGTACATATCCATTTTTTATTAACTCAAAATTGAGTAATAACCATACTGTTTTTATCCTTTTTTACCGCTTTTAATATCCATGAAATAGTTGATCCTCTTTCATATCCTACTTCATATCCCAACCTTTCAAGATTGCTAATAGCATCTTCTATATTTGTAAAATACTCATCTTCAAATTCTTCCAACATATCAGTTCTATCTTCATTGATAAATCTCTCAATCAATTTATTTTTTTGTTCATCATTTTCAAACATAAAATCACCTATCACTATACATCCCTGAGGTCTTAATACACGATCCATTTCTACAAAAGCTATCTCTTTTTCCTCAGGTGTTAAATGATGAAAAGCAAAGGTTGAAAGAATTCGATCAAAAGAATTATCTGAAAAGGGAATATCACAAAAACTTCCTTTAGTGAGTTGTACAGAAAGCTTTTTTTCTCTGACCTTTTCCATCATCTTTTCTGAAATATCTATTCCAAATATTTTAAGTCCTTCAGGCATCCTCTCAGTAAGTAAGCCAGTTCCTATCCCAATCTCTAAAACTTTCATTCCCTGTTTGAAATCAGCTAATTCTATTACTCTATCAAGAATCTCAAAATAATTTTCGCGAATATAATCATTAATATTAGAACGAACCATCTCATCATAATTTTCTGCCTGAGAATCATGGCATCCCCTTGATTCAAATGCAAATGCCGGTATTGAAGAAATCATTTTCTCCCAATTTACTTCACCGGAACTTTTAATTTCCTTCCACCGAAATATAATATACCCATTAGCAATAGCTACCCATTGACCAACTTCTATCTTAATCTTTTTTTGCATCATAATTGACGAACTTTTAAACTTCCCCGTATCTCCATCCAATAAACGAACTTTATAAAAGTGATCACCCAAAATTTCAACAACTTGACCAGGTCGACATTTTTGTATTTTACTCATATTTACCTCTCCCTTTTCTAAATATTATTAAAATTAAGGGAATTTCAGAATTAGTAAAACCATCAACTATTTTCAATATATTGTGTTAATATCCTCTTAATATACACAATATGTTGACTTGTAATGTTCAAAAATTTAATCATGATTATACTGCAAAAAGCTAATTTTGAGCGACATAGAAATGTTTCGCTAAATCTTTGCGAGATTTCCGACGAAATAAGGCCTCATCACGGGAGGTGATGAGCTAATCAAGGGCCAGAAGGGTCCTTTGATTAGGAAGCCTTATTTCGGCGAAAACTGAGCTTTAAATGGTTCAAAAAATTTTTCAAGAAGCGAAAAATTGGCTTTTTACAGTTTAACCAATTATGAAATTCCCTTAAAATTTTTAAATGTATTTAATGAATCATCATAAAACCTATAAAGTTTTACCTCCCACATCTATGGGCAATCCTTCTTTTTTCAGAGCCTCAGTTGCCAACTCATCACACCTTTCATTTTCCAGATGTCCGCTATGCCCTTTCACCCAAACAAATTCCACTTCATGTTTTTCACACAACTCCAAAAGCCTTTCCCAGAGATCTACATTTAGCGCCCGTTCTTTTTTATTCCGCTTCCATCCATTCTTCTTCCAGCGTTCCACCCAACCTAAAGTCATAGCATCCACCACATATTTTGAATCAGAATAAACCGTAACCTTACACCTCTCCTTCAACATCTCCAACCCCCGAATTACTGCCATAATCTCCATCCGGTTGTTGGTAGTATTCTGATATCCGCCAGAAATCTCTTTACGATGATTTTTATATACTAAAATTGCTCCATAGCCCCCCGGGCCAGGATTTCCAGAACAGGCCCCATCAGTATAAAGCTGAACATGTTTTAGTTGTTTTGACATTATTTTAAATCACTCCTATAATCGTATTAAACTCAACTTTTGGTTATTTCTCAGATATATCAATTTAGTTCTCGCCATATTTGTAAAATCCTTTTGATAAAAATAGAAATAAATAAAAAAGGGGCTGTGGGGCTATCCCAAAAGTAATTGAGGGAATTTCATAATTAAATTTTTAAACATTATAAGTCAACATATTGTGTATATTAAGATGATAGCAACACAATATATTGAAAATGGTTAATAGTTTTGCTAATTATGAAATTCCCTTAATTAATTACTTTTGGCATGGCCTCCTTTTTTCATTGTTCATTTAAATTCATCAGATTCATCCTTTCTATAGCTGAATTTACCACTCTTACCAAATGATTCTCAGGAATAAACACATCAAAACTCAAAGGCAACATTGTTTGATTCATGTTATACTCAATAAACGTTTTTTTATTATAATTTCTCCTTTTCATATTTATATTTTATACCATATAAAAAAGGTGTTGTCTTTATAAAAATTTCTGACAATACCTTTCTTTTAACATTTAACTTTTGGAGCCATAAAGGAATTTTTAAGACAGCCCCATAAAGGTTTGATTACTTTTCAAAGCTGTACCTATGATTTAGGCTCAGTTTTTAGATCCCTTGGAGGCTTCTTGATTCCCATCATTTCAAAGATGTTAAACTGTTCATTGTTTAATTCCATACATTGATATACATCTCCAGAATTCCTAGTCTTGATTTTATCTAATTCATGGTGAAGGTTTCTCCAGGTCATCTTTGTAACATTTTTTGCAATCCTAATCAATAATAATGCCAGCCATGATAATATTACATGAGGTCTGATTCTTTCTTCCAATCGATGATATATATTATTATCCCTGCTTTAATGTTTCTAATGACCAGTTAAATTTTTTGGCTACAATGACAAATGATATTACAACATAGATACACATAACTAAAATGTTTAAGTAAATTATATTTATATTTTCCCTAATTTGTCCTAACATAGAAAATCTAATTCCCTGTGACGCATATGTAGTTGGAAATATATATGATATAATTTGAAATATTTTGGGTAAATTTTCAATGGGATAATAAATCGGCGATAAGAAAATAAAAACATAAGAACAAAAACTTGATAGTGCTGTTACTTCATTATAATTTTTGGATTTTAAACCGATTAAAATTCCCAGACCTACCATTGATATAGCTAGCTGCAGCAAAAATATAATCAAAAAAATATTTATACTCAAATTGAGATTAAAAACTACATTACTTAAAATTATAACTACTAAAATACTCGGCAAAATTGCCAAAAATTCTGACGTGAATAAAGCTAAAACAAAGATAAATTTATTTATAGGCAGCGAAAGAAAATACTCCATCCCATCCGATATATAAATATTATTAATTTTATTACTCAATGTAGTTAAACTTACATTAATAATACTTATTATCAAACTTCCTGTTATGACAAAACTGGCCCTTTCCAAAAAACTATCACCAAAAATAAACTTAAAAAAGATTATAAAAAATACAGGTAATACAAAGTTGTTTACAAAAAAAGCAAATAAAGAGTTTTTTAAGGGTAAAAGAAACAATTTTATTAACAAATAATAATTGTACAAATTGTTTTTTAAACCGGTCAAAGTTATCACCTCTCTCTAGGCACCTTTTTGCTGGCTAAATATTTTAAAGTAAACCTCTTCCAGAGTAACTCTAGAAAAATTATAGCTTTGTATAGTTTGCTCATGCTTTTGTAACCATTCCATTATTTCTCCTAAACTTTTTTTAGGACATAAAAATACGAGTTTTTCGCTTTTTTCTTCAATAAGGGGAAATTTAGATATAAATTCATCACTTCTTAGCATTGTTTTATTGTTAGTATCTAAAACAAATAACTCTAACCGAATTTTATCTTCAAAATTTTTCACCAAATTACCTGGATCTCCCGAAATAAGAATTTTCCCGTCTAACATTATTGCAACACGGTTAACAACTTCCTCAGCTTCAAGAACATTGTGAGTTATTAAAATAACAGTAACTCCTGCAGAATTAAGTTCTTTTACTTTATTCCAGAGCAACTTTCTTTTATAAGGATCTAATTCGTTAGTCGGTTCGTCCAGTATTAAAACAGGTCTAACTCCTAAAACTGATATAATAAAGTTTACAATTCTACGCATTCCTCCAGAAAGCTGTCCAACCAGGTAATTATCTATATTACCCAATTCAAAATACTCTTTGTAATAATTAAAGGTTTTCAAAATTTCTTCTTTTGAAAGACCTTTCAGCTGCCCGGAAATCAAAAGCGCTTCCTTAACTGTTAAACTCCATAAAACAGCATAAGATGACTGACTCATATAACCAATTAATTCCTTGATTTTTTGCTTATTTTTTTCAACCTCAATCCCATTGATATATATAGTCCCAGACGTTGGGTCTAATAAACCCAAAATTTGTCTAACTAAGGTTGTTTTTCCAGAACCATTTGGCCCGAATAACCCAAACAGTTCTCCCTTTTTAATGTTTAATGAAATTTCTTTATTAGCATAAATAAAAAAATTTTTTGTTTTAAAAATTTTTGTTACATTATCTACCCTAATCATTATTTATTCCCCCTATTAAAAGACGTATTGTTAAAAATTTTTAATCGGCTTGACCCCCTAATTTTGGACATTATACGTTAACAATTTTAGCTTTTACAGAATTACTCATAAATGCTTTTAAAAACTCTTTGGATGGTAAATATTTAGTCCCAGAATGCAGTCTAACTTCATTATAAAATCTGATAAAATGGCTGCTTCAGCAAAAGAATTGAATTCATACCTATTCAGGCATTCATCTTCCAGGATATTATGGTAAGATTCAATATGATCATTTCTATTTGGTGTTTTGTGCTACAAGGTTTTTTAGTTTCATTTTCTTTGGCTAAAGTATAATTATTATTGCTAGTGTTAGTAAACTCGTTAAATTTGGATTTTTTGCTTTTTTTCTTTAGAAATAACACTATATTTATTAAAATTACTTAGCCATTGTTGAATTGTTGTTGGTGCAATTTCACGTCGCTTGACCACTAGAGTCATATTACCCGTTTCCTGAATTTCTTTAACAATTTTTTCTTTAAAGTCATCACTATAGTGTGAACTCGGCATAATCATCACCCCTTAAATATAGTTTAATTTAATTTCGTATGATTATCCAATCTATTTAAGAGGCTAAATAGGAATCTCTCTATAACTTCTTTATCGATGCCAATGATTACATATACAGATTCATTGTCAGCATACTCACGACGCAATTTTATACTCATACCATCCATGTATAAAACACTATAACGTTTTTTGAATTTACGTTGGTGCCATTTATTCAGTTCTTCTAAAGCAACATCTGTTAAATTGCTGACAGAGGATACGCTGTATTTAGTACCGTACATTTTTTCAATGGTTTCGGCAATATCTCTGGTACTGAGACCTTTAGCATACATGTTAATAGTCATTTCTTCCAACTAATTGTCACAACGCTGATAAGACTCAAAAAGAACAGTTTTAAATTCACTATTTCGATCCCGCGGCACCTTTAAATCCTGAATATTGCCATATTTAGTTTTAAGACTGCGAGTGTAATAACCATTAAGACTATTACCTGAATTTCTTCCTGAAGGGTCGTATTTTTCATAATTTAAAAATTCAGTCTTAAGGAGCGTTTGAAGAAATTCTTTAATCAAATGAAATTGAAATACCATATTTTCTATTTAAAATAACCACTAAGAATAGGAGGACTATCTACTAAATTAATTTGAAGTTCTTTATTTTCAGACATAAACTTTGCCATCTTTTCATAAAAATCAATAAGCTCATTTTCATTCAAATATAATTTTGAAAGATTTGATTTAGCATTACCCTTGCACAATAATTTCTGTATTTATTCGCTTTGTTTCTATAATTTCCTTCTTTTTTAAATATTTCTTTAAAAATTTAAGGGAATTTCATAATTAGCAAAACTATCAACTATTTTCAATATATTGTGTTGCTATCCCCTTAATATACACAATATGCTGACTTGTAATGTTTAAAAATTTAATTATGAAATTCCCTCATTTTTTTAAATAATGCTATTTTATAATTTCGTTTTTTCATAGAAAAAATGAACATTATAATTAAAGTTAGTCAAAAAACGAGTTTACTAGATATTTTGATATGTATTACATTAATTGAAAACATTTTTTGGGCAGACTACACCCTTGGAATTAAAATAACATTTTCAAAATTATTAAAACCTTTTAAGCAGCCTTATTTTGAATTAAACTGCTTTTGAATGAAGCAATCTTAACAGCTATTAACACTATACAATTTAATAATACATGAGTTTTTACTTTTTCTATACCCATCACTGTAATATTTTCCAGGTTAAGAAGTTCTTTTAACTTTGAAAAACTTCTCTCCACACTGGTTCTTTTGTTGTAAAGTTTATGCCAATTTTTTGATCCACGATGTGGTGTAGATACAAACCTAAGGTCAGCTTTTACTCTAGTCTTAACCACAGCACCATAGTTGGAACTTGAACACCATATGCTTCCGTTAGGACAATCAACTTTTCCAAGGATGTGTGGACATCGGAACTTGTTGTATCCTTTTCCATGTTCCCAATATACCATCCCATATCCACAAACTACACATTGGTGTTCCATTAAAATCGTAATATCCTTCTGGAGGCTGTGTGGCTTTTCGTTTATTAATCGGAATAATTGCTTAACCTTATGTAAGTATTATAAATTTCTTCATAGATGCGTTTCCAATCATAACCTGAATCCATTGTCCAATACTGGGGCAATTCATATTCTTTAGCTTTACATTGCTCATAAACTTGATCGACTAATGGAATGGCAAATTCGCCATCAGCTTTACTTGCCTTTGAAAACATAAAAGCTAATGGAAGTTCACTTTTATTGTCCACTGCAAGATGAAGTTTCCAACCAACCCAGGTTTTTTGATTGCCATGTGAGTCCATTTTAGAACCCCAATCAGGGGTGTTAGGATCGTCTGAATTCAATTTTTTCTTAGGCTTCACTCGCTCATAGGAGGTTAAATCAGTTGCATCTATTGCTATAACTTTTGTATCCATTAGCCCCAGTTCCATAGCTTTATCGACCAAATCAAAGTAGATTTTTTGCAAAAAACCATTTTCATTCAAGATATTAAAGTATCGACTAAAAGTTGCTTCACTGGGTACTTTTCCAATAATGTTGAATCCACAGGCATATCTAAGCACTGGATCAGTAACCAATCTTCTGACCAGAGCAGCCCTGGTAGGAATTTGTTCAATCTGTTGGGCAAGCAATGCTCTAACAATAGGAATCAGATCGTATCCCTTTGGGCCTCGTCCGAATCTTGGTAAAAGTTTTGTTGCTTCCGAAAGATCTATATTTTCAAAAATTAATTCAAGTTTTGTTTTTGGCTGTAATGCTATTATATTTTCAAAGGATAATAAAGATTGTTGTCGAATATACATAAAGTGACTTCCCCTCCTTTTGGGTAATTTTTGGTTTGGTTACTAAATATATTCGACATAAGGAGGGGAAGTCATTTTTTATGCCTAAAAAACTATTGATATTTCTAAGGTTAGAAATATGAAATTAGCTTATATATTTTTGGGGTTATAAAGGGACTTTTAGGACAGCCCCTTTAAAACCTTTATCTTATTTACTTATAAATCACCACAGCAGAGATAGCTGGAACAGTTACTGCACCATCACTTAATACTACTTCTGTATCAGTTAATGGAGTTACTCCAGCATTCTTGCCATCAACAACTACCTTCCAGCTGGAATCTACACCATCAATTTGTACAGTCTTTGGCTCACGATTAGCATTATAAATTACTACAATCTCTTTCCAATCATCTTCTCCATCCTGTTCTTCCAATCTATAAGCAATCAGAAAATCAATATCCTCTTTTATAAAGGTCAATCCTTTTTTGATTTCTTCCATAGTCTCCATTCTGAAAGCTTCATGGGCTTTTCTCAGTTCAATCAGGCCTTTGTAATAGTTAAAGACATCAGCATATTTTTCTTTTCTTGACCAATCAATCTGATTGGTTAAATCACCAGAATCATAACTATTATGGTCCACACCGTATTCTTTATTATCAGGATCGGGTTTGCTTCTAAGCATCTCTTCACCGCCGTGGAGGAATGCTTTACCCTGGGAAGTAAGAATCATAGCCGCAGCCAATTTATTGACCCGAATCCGCTCTTCTTCAGTATAGCCTGGTGTAGAACCTACAATTTTATCCCATATAGTGTAACCATCATGGCAGTTGACATAAGTGATGGTCTCCTCCGGATCATCAGCAAACCGATGATAAAAACCTTTATCAACAGGCATTTCAGATTCATAATCAACCATACCAGCAATGATTCCTGCCCTGATTAAAGCTTCCTTATGCGGATTAGCTGCCTGGAGAAATGCCCCTTCAGGAAGTGGTGATGCAAAATATTCATGTTTCATGGCATCACGTAAAGTATCATTGAAGACAGCTATTGCATGTTCCATCTCTAACAAACTGTGATTGACAGGACTTGCCTTGATATATCTCTCAGTCTCCGGCAGAGTACCCATATTCCAACCTTCACCGTGAAGCACAATATCAGGATTAATAGCACGGAGAGTTTCAGCAATCTTATGCATTGTTGTTTCATCATGTAATCCCATTAAATCAAAGCGGAATCCATCTACATGATATTCTTCTACCCAATACTTAGTAGATTCAATCATAAACTTTCTCCACATCTTTCTCTCAGAAGCAGTATCATTTCCACATCCAGAACCGCTGGTAAAGTTTCCATTTGCATTGCGGCGGTAATAATAGTTTGGAACAATATCTTCAAAAATGTCAGTTTTAGCTGTATGGTTATAAACTACATCTAAAATTACACCAATACCTGCATCATGTAAAGCTTTAATCAACTGCTTCAATTCTTTAATTCTCAAGTGAGGATCATCAGGATTTAAAGAATACCATCCTTCTGGAGTATTGTAGTTATGCGGGTCATAGCCCCAGTTATAATTGGCTTCCCCAGCACTTCCTTTGTTTTCAAAAGATCTATCATATTCATTACCATAGTAGAAGTTTTGCACAGGCTGCAACTGAACATGGGTAATACCCAATTCTACTAAATGAGGAATCTTTTCAATAAAGCCAACATAGGTTCCCCGTTTTTCAGGGCTTACACCGGAATTTTCAGCAATGGTAAAATCACGTACAGAAATTTCATAGATGATTACATCTTCCTGATCCTTTAGCTTAACATAAGTATCATTTTCCCAACCTTCCGGGTCAGTCCGATCCAGATCAACAATGGCACCTTTACCCACTTTATCAGGCCCATTGGAATCAAATCCAGCCATAGATCTGGCATATGGATCGAGAACTCTCTTAGTCTTTCCACCATTGGTAACAGCATACTGATAGAATTTACCCAAAAGATCACCTTCAACAGTTACAGTCCAAACACCTTTCTCTCCTCTAACCATATCAATAGTCTGATCAGGTTCTAAAGCTTTGCCATCTTCAAATAAAAGCAATTTAACATCAGTTGCAACAGGTGCCCATAATTTGAAGGTGGTTGCCTTAGGAGTATAGAAATTACCCAATTCACCATCATAAGCAAAATACTTATCAATAACTTCTGGTCCCAGAACGGTCTGGGCAGTCATTTTTCCAATTTCAACATTATAAGTCTTAGTCAGATCCAGATCTTCACGAACAGTAACCAGATAAATAGGTTCTCTAGATGTATCCAGTTTCGCCAATGGAACAAACTTCTTCCCATCTTTAATATAGATAGGTTCTTTGATGGCAGCCCTTACGCGGATTTCAATCTCTCTTGGCCCAACAATAACAGCACTTTCAATCTTGTTACTCATAGCCTTAAAAGCAGCAAGACGACTGGTATAGGCAGTAATATCACCAGATACGGCCCAGATTTCTTTATTCTCATCAGGATTTGGGTATTCACGATCCGGTTGTGGATCTTTTATATCTCCTTTATGAATGATGAAATTTAAATCTCCTACACCCTCATTATATGGAATATCCCAATAAGCTCCATAAGTATCAAACCCAGTAATAGGAACAGCATTAGTCCACTCTACAGGCTCACCGGCATAACCTTTACCCCAAAGATGTAACCCCCAACCATCATAATTACCATCAAACCGGTGATAATGCAAACGCACATGACCTTCTGGTACAGGAGGAATGTTCAATTTCTCCATCCCCAGAGCATTTAATGCCTCATCCAGAGTAAGATAAGCTGTAATATCTCCCGTTACACAGAAAATTTCTCTGTTTTTATCCGGGTCTGGATATTGACGATCCGGTTGAGGATCTTTAAGATTTCCCTTATGTATTATAAAGTTTAAATCTCCAACCCCTTCTTTATAAGGAATATCCCAATATACACCGTAATCATGAATACCATTGAAGGGAACAGCATTCATCCAATCAACAGGTGGTCCATCATATCCAGCTCCCCAGAGGTGTAATCCCCAACCTTCATAATCCTGGTCAGTACGAATATAATGAAGGCGTACATGTCCCTCTGGAATTGGTGGAACTGCCAGATAAACGGTTTCAGATTTGGTAACATTAGTAACAGCAGTCTCAGTAGTTTTTTCCTCTTCATTTGCAGTTTTTGCTGTAATAGCTAAACTAATCTCAACCTCTACCTTATCTTTGGCTATTACTGTTACTTGCTGGGTTATAGATACTCCATCTTTGGTGACAGTTAATTCTTTACTACCTTCTTCAACAATAATTTCAAATTTACCATCTTCATTGGTAATAACCACCTGATCATCAACTGCAACGGTAGCTCCTACAACAGGTTCTCCATCTCCATTTACAACCTTTCCGACAATCATTCCTGCTCTGTCCGAATCCTTACAAGCGGCCAATCCGACAATAAGTATCAGACAGAGCACTGCCGTTAAAATTTTTCTTACCATTTTTTTCTTCCTCCTCCTTAAAATAAGATATTTTTGTGCAAACGATTGCATAATAAAATTATTACCATTGTTAATATTCATTATTTTTTGAAAAAATCCTGCTATATTTTTAATATCTCTACTAAAATTCATTTTTCCATTCCCAAAAAAACAAAATGCCCTTTGGGCACAATTTTATTTTACTGCAAAAAGCTAATTTTTCGCTTTGTGAAGAAATTTTTCGAACTATCTAATGTTCGAACTCAGTCGAAATAAGGCACACTAATCAACGAGTCCTTATGACCCGTAATCAGCTCATCATATCCTGTAATAAGGCCATTCTTTTCAATCTCACTAAGATGGTTTAACGAAAAATTTCTATATCGCTCAAAATTATTTTTTTGCAGTTTAAGATATTATCTATACAAAATGTTATCTACAACCTGTAAAAAGTATAATTTCCTGATGTTGTAATGAAAAATTAGAAAATAATACTCTCTCACCAATAATTAAACTTTCGAATAGAATTATAGTACAAAAATTTTAAAGGGGTGAAGATAATGAAGTATATTGTTCGGCCTGGTGATACTTTATATCTAATTGCCCGGCGATTTGGACTAACCTTAAACCAACTACTGGGTGCCAATCCCCAGATTACTAATCCCAATATAATCTTCGTTGGTCAACGAATCAACATACCTATAGTATTTCTTACTTATATCGTAGAGCCTGGAGATACATTATACCTGATTGCTCAACGATTTGGATTAACTTTAAGACAATTGCTGGCTGCCAACCCCCAGATTCCCGATCCCAACATAATTTTTGTTGATCAACCAATCAATATTCCCAGATTAGTTGCTACTTCAGCAATCTGGCCATATACCGTGCAGCCCGGAGATACACTGTTTCACATTGCCCGACGTTTCGGTACCAGCGTTAAGGCCATTTTGCAATTTAATCCTTCCATTACTAATCCTGATTTAATCTTTCCAGGCCAGAGAATTCTAATTCCGCTAGGAGTGGTAAAACTTCCAGATGGGTGTATCGTCTATATCAAAGATAGAGAAATCTGGCGAAGTGATACTTTGGGAAGAAATAAAGTTCAACTTACAAAAAAAAATGCACCTGTCACCGCACCCAGATGGTCTTTTGATGGTAAGTTGATTGCCTATCTGGATTCAGCTAAAGGCTTAATTGTGATCAACTCATGTGGTGAAGAAGTGATGCAGTTGGCAGATGAGATAGATTTTTATGCGTGGTCTAATGATGGTACCCGAATCGCTTATTCCAATGAGGACGGTACATTTATCGTTAATCTACAAGGTCATAAACAAAAAGTTACAAGTAACCTCTTCAATCCAGTCTGGTTTCCGGGAGATCAACGTCTGGCTGGCTACACTCTAGTTGAAGATATTAGATTTCCAATACTGGCTTCCGTCGATATAACTGGCGAAAACTTTAAGACTTACTTTGAACCAATTGTTCCTGCTTTTGAAATCAAAATTTCACCAGACGGGCGTTATGCATTAACTCAATTACGCCAAGGTTTCCCCTTTGGCATGTTTTCCGGTGTCTGGGTTTATAATTTTGCTACCAATCAACTGGTTCAATTACCGGGATTTAAAGTAGAAGTAATCCCTTTTTATACTCTAGATCTGAGTTTTATTGGAGGCTGGGCACCCGATTCCTCCCGGCTGGTATATACTACCCTGGTTGAAGAAAACGGCCTCGGAGAGATTCGAATTGCCACACCTGGGGGAAGAATCCAACAGGCCCTGGTCGTTGGGTTTGATCCGCAAGTAATTTGGGGACCATTCAATGAGTGGATAATTTATTCCGTTGCTAAAGAACCCTATGTTAACGCTCCTAGAGATATTTATATTCTTAACACACAGACCAGGCAGGAGATCAAAGTAACAAAAGAGGGACAGAATTTCTCACCTGATTGGAGTCACATACCATGTCCAGACTGTGGTTAGGGAAAATTGAAAAAGTAAAAAAATAACTCACCAGGACATCCTGGTGAGTTAGATTTTCTTTTAAAGCAGCAAAGCTTTATATTAAAATGATTCGCAATCTACCAATAGATTATTCAACAATATTATCCTTCCATACTTCCTCTAAAATTTCCATCATCCGTTCTGCTACCCGCTCAAGAATTCTTTCCCCTTTCTCCCGACTGGCCTTGGTAGCATCACCGGATAAAGCATGTTCATAACTAATCTTGCCAATATTTTTTCGCTTGATATTGGCAATCAATTTTTTGTTATTTGCTTTAGCAAGACTCATATCACAATAAGGTTCAGCTACAGCCAATACTGCAGAAGTTTCATCTTCCCCGGCATGGCCTTGCCCTTCACAAATTTCTAAAATTTCTTCCCTAAAATCAATCCACCAATTAAAAGTTATTACCTGTCCTCCATAATCAGCCAACATCTCTCCTGCTGTAGTTATAGCAGGAATATTACCTCCATGACCATTCAAAAGAACAATATTGGTAAATCCAGCATCAATCAGGGATTTACCAATTTCATAGATATATTTAGTCAAAATTTCTGTGGAGATATTAACTGAACCAGGATAAGCTGCTAGTGTCCAGACATGGCCATAATTAACCGTTGGTGCAATCAACACTCTATCTCCCATTTTTACCTCAATTCTTTCAACCAACCCTTCCGGAATCAGTACATCTGTACCTAAAGGTAAATGTTCACCATGTGCTTCAATGGTTCCAATGGGAATAATAACAGTATCAATCTTACCCTGAATCTCTTTAAATTTTGCCTGATTTAAATAGATCATTTTCATCGTTATCCTTCTCCCTTCTAAAATTTTTCAATTTATTATTTCGCCTTATCTTCTTTATTTCCCTTTTTGCAGGAAATATTACCTATGAAGTCGAATTACGTTGGGTGTAACTACTTTTTGTCAGGGAGGGTAGTAAATTGAATGGTGAAAAATTGATTTTTGCTCTCGATATAGGTACCAGAACCGTTGTCGGCCTTGTTATGGAACCTACCCCTCAAGGTTTAGAGATTATTGCTTCAGAAGTAATTGAACATGAAAATAGGGCCATGTTGGATGGGCAGATTCATAATGTAATAGAAGTTGCACGGGTAGTACAGGAGATTAAAGCAAAACTAGAAGAAAAGATTGGACAACCATTAGAAAAAGTAGCAGTCGCTGCAGCTGGTCGTGCTTTAAAAACTGCAAAACAGACCCATTATATAGAGTTTTCTTCCAAACGGGAAATAACTGCTGAAGATGTTAATACCTTAGAACTTGCAGCTGTTCAAAAGGCTCAAAAGTCTCTTGCTCATGACGAAACCCATGACCCTACCGACTATCACTTTGTTGGATATAGTGTAATCGCTTATCGTCTGGATGATATACATATTGGAAACCTTGTAGGCCAGAAGGGTAAAAAGATTGAAGTAGATTTAATTGCAACCTTTTTACCCAGAATTGTAGTTGATTCTTTAATTTCTGTAATTCAACATGCCAATTTAACTATCCAGCACATGACCTTAGAGCCAATAGCAGCTTCCAATGTGATAATTCCAAAAGAGATGCACAACTTTAACCTGGCTTTAGTAGATATCGGAGCAGGTACTTCCGATATTGCCATAACCCGGGGCGGTGCCATTATCGCTTATGCCATGGTTCCTGTCGCAGGGGATGAAATAACCGAAGCCCTTGCCGAACACTATCTCTTGGATTATGCCACCAGTGAAAAACTGAAGCGTTCTCTTACCAGTGAAAAAACAATCCAGGTTAAAGATATTTTGGGCACAACTCTGAATATTGAAGCCCGGGAGGCTTTAATGGTACTTAAAAAACCTGTGGAGGAATTAGCCAATCTGATTGGAGATGAAATTCTATCTTTAAATCAAAAACCTCCTCAAGCTGTCCTCTGCATTGGTGGTGGCAGTCTCACTCCGCTTTTAATTAAAGCCCTTGCTGAAAAATTAAATCTTCCACCCAATCGGGTAGGTATTAAAAAGGCAAATGATATTAAAGGAGTTATTGGTGAAATTTCAGATTTAGAAAGCACCCAGGCCATAACTCCTATCGGAATAGCTGTAACCTGTAAGGAAAATATCAATAAAACTACCTTTATTGATGTTAAACTCAATGGCCAGCGAATCAATATCTTTTCTTTGGGCACTCCTACAGTCTCCGATGCCCTTCTGGCTTCCAATACTCCGATACAGCGGCTTTATGGCCGTCCGGGTATGGCTTTGACCTTCAAGGTTAATGGCGAACTTAAAACCATCAAGGGTTCCTTGGGAGAACCAGGTAAACTTCTGGTTAATGCTGAACCAGCCAACTTTGATACACAAATCAAAGACGGTGATGAGATCACATATGAACCCGGTAAAGATGGAAAACCGGGATTTGGGTTAATTAAAGATGTAGTTGAATTCACCACTCCCAAAAACATCATTTTAAACGGTACTCCTACCCAGGTTAAAACTCAGGTATTTATGAACGGTAAATTGGTTGAACCTGATACACCTATTGAAGATCGGGCAGAAATTTACTATACCACTCCTGAAACATATCGGGAGACTTTAATCCAGTTGTTGGAAGTACCAGCAAGTGAGCTCATTTCCCGGGAAATACATTTTTCCTTGAATAACCGGCAGATGAAAATCAATTTAGGAAAATATGAGATACTTATAAATGGCCAAGAGGTAGATTTAGATCAACCTATCTCTGATGGTGATGAAATTGAGGTTCGGGAGATAAAGAGTAAAAAAATTACCATTAAAGACATCATGGAGAGAACCAAAGTTGATATGGAGATTAAAATAACTTTTAATGGCCGGGAATTATCCATCCCCACCAATCATTGGGAAATTCTAAAAAATGGTGAGAAAGTAACTATTGATACCCAGATAGAGGATGGCGATGAGATTATCTGCCGTCCAAAGCCCATCTCTTTTAACCGGATATTGAGCTATATCAATTACCAGGTTCCTAAATCCCTATCTGGACGTCTGGTGATGACCATTAATGGTAAAGAGGCCAACTTTACTGATGAAGTAAAGAACGGAGATGTGTTGGAATTGAAGATTGTGTGAGATTAAAAACCTTATGTCTTTAAAAAGGCATAAGGTTTTTTTAAAAATATCCTATTATCAATCTTATGATTTTACTGCAAAAAGCTAATCTTTCGCTTCAAAAGAAATTTTTCGAAACATCTAAAATTCGATTTCAGTCGAAATATGGCACACTAATCAATGGGCCCTCCTGGCCCTTGATTAGCTGATTAGCTCATCACATCCTGTGATGAGGCCTTATTTCGACTGAAATCTCACTAAAAATGGTTTATCGAAAAATTTCTATGTCGCTCAAAATTAGCTTTTTACAGTTTAAAAAATGTTCACACACATCCCCTTTTTTCATAAATCTATTCAAAAAATTTCTTCTCTACTTATTACCCATATTCCTATAAAAATATATTTTTTTGTAAAATTATTTAATTTACCATTACTTTAACTTAGTAAATATTTTTCAAGACTCAAGACTTTCCAGATTTTATTGTTTTTTTGTTGACACATTACCCAATTAGTATTATAATATCATTAAGGAAAAACTTAATGGTTAAATAAAATTAAATGATAAGGAGGTGCAAATGTTATACGTAAGATACATTACATAAAATCAATGGACCAGTTAAAATCTTTCTTAAACACCCGAAGAATTGAAATTCTTGAGATACTATCCCAAAGAGAAGCAACAGTCAAACAACTGGCAGATCTTTTTGGCAAATCTCCAGCCAATATCCACCACCACGTAAAAAACTTAGAGAACAGCGGACTTATTACTATTGTCCGGACTGAAGAAAAATCAGGGATTATAGAAAAATACTACCGGGCCATTGCAGAAAAGTTTGTTGTAGATGAATCCATCGGCCAGCCTGATAAAAGTAATGCCAGTGAAAAAGAATTATGCGAGATCATTCTAAACTCCAGCAAAGAAGATTTGCAGGAAGGAATCGAATTCATTTCTGAACTTCAAGATGATGAGATTCACAAGCGGGTAATTAAAACAGGTATCCAGAAAGGTCAGATTTCTAACCAGAAATTATCTGAGTTTTTGGGAGAATTATATAGTTTAATCAACAGGTATTTTAAGCCAGTAACCAAAACAATAAAGGAAGATGAGATCTACACTTTTAACTTCCAGATATATCCCGCACCTCCGCCTGTTGAGAGTAATTCAAAATCAATAAATCCTAAAGGAGGGATGGGTAATGATAAAGAAAAATAAAATTACTGTAGCTATTATCCTGGGAATCTTTGTTATAATCGCTATATTCTATGCTCTTATCTGGATCTTACTTGTACTGTGGAACTCTACAATTCCCCTAATTTTTCCAGGAGTTAAAAAACTGGACTTCTGGCTGTCATTCCGTCTGCTCTTATTAATGCTTATTTTCGGCAGCTTCTTTGGTGGAGGCCATCATGTAACAAAACGTGCTGTTTCAAAACCCGATCCTCATAGTAAGGGAATACATATTGGTTGGGGTTTTTCAAAGGAAGAAATTAAAAAATAATCTGGAGGTTTTTAAATGAATACCAAAATTTTATCTGATATACCTTTATCCCCTATTGGCTTGGGCTGTTATGCAATAAGCGGTGTCTATGGTCAAAAAGACCCGAATCAGTTTACAAAAATTATTAAAGAAGCTTTTGATCTGGGAATCAAATTTTTCGATACTGCAGACCAATACGGAGATGCTGAAGAGGTTTTGGGTAAAGCAGTTAAACCCTTCCGCTATCAAATTGCAATCGCTTCAAAAATAGGGCTTACAAATAAAGGAAGTGTCAACTTAACAAAAAAATATATTATTTCTGCCTGTGAAGCCAGTCTAAAGAGACTACAGACAGATTATCTGGATCTTTATCAAATTCACTATGATGACCCCAAAACCCCGGTAAGTGAAACAATCGAGGCGCTTGAATTGCTGAAAAAAGAAGGCAAAATTCGCCACTACGGAGTTGGACATTTGCCAAAGAAACGAATTCTAGAATACCTTGAGCTGGGAAATATATCAACCGTTCTGATGGAACTGAGTGCCGTTGCCACTAAGCAATATCAACAAATTCACCCACTTCAGACAGAGTATAATTTTGGAATCATCGGATTTAGTACCACAGGACGGGGTTTACTCACCGGAAAGATTACACCCGGACACCAATTTGCCCCCAATGACATTCGAAATGTCGATCCTCTCTTTCAAAAAGCAAAATTTGCTTCAGGATTACGGGTGGCTGAAAAACTAAAGGAGTTGGGTAAAAAATATGGTAAAACTCCTGTTCAAGTAGCCATTGCCTGGGTACTTGCTCAACCCGGAGTGGTTACAGCATTAATTGGCCCTTCTAAAAGTGAACATTTACGTGAAAATATTGGAGCAATTGGATGGAGATTAGAAGTAGAAGATCTACAGAATTTAAATCAATTCCTTAAAGAAGAAGAGAAAAAGCTGGTCCGGGAAACTAAACAGGAAATCTATAATATTCTTAAAAACAACTTAAATTCTGATCCTGAACAAGCTATAAAAGATCTTATCTATGTAATAGAAAATTCCATTGAAATAGAGTTGGTAAATAGTAAAGATGTAATACCTTTATTTCAGCAGTTATGGAAAATAAAGAAAAGACCAGATGGTTTACAAATTCAGCCTCTTATGCAAATACAAAAAGAACTATCAAAATTAATAAAATGATTTTACTGCAAAAAGCTAATTTTTCACTGCAAAAGAAATTTTTTGAACCATCTAAAGTTCGATTTCAGTCGAAATAAGGCACACTACTCAATGGGCCCCCCTGGCCCTTGATTAGCTCATCAATCCTCATATGAGGCCTTATTTCGACCGAAATCTTACTAAGATGGTTTAACGAAAAATTTCTATCGCGCTCAAAATTAGCTTTTTGCAGTTTAATCATAAAATAAAATCACATAACCCCGGAATATCCTTCTAAAAGGATAAAATCCCGGGGTTTTTCATGCAATCTCCTCAAAACTTTCAATATATTTATCTGCAACTTCTCTGATTTTTTCCATTTGAGGCACAGAATAAGCATCATATACTGCCACAACACGCATACCAGCCCGTTTTCCAGCCAATACACCAGCCAGTGTATCCTCAAAGACCAGACATTCAGCAGGTTTAACCCCCAAATCTTCTGCAACTTTTAAGAAAATATCTGGATGAGGTTTACCCTTCCCAACTTCACATGATGTCCAGATACTTTGAAAATATGACTTTAACCTGTGCCGTCTTAAAACCACTTCCACCAACTGACGTTGACCACTGGTTGCCAGACCAATCTTATAACCCTTTTTATAGAGATATTCCACTAACCTCCTTACACCGGGCTTAAGAGGAATCTGATGTTCATAATAATTTTTACTCATTTCAATCCACTCAGCGATTATTTCCTCTACACTTTCAGACAATTGAAATCTTTTTTTAAAATAAACTGCTGTTTCAGTAAAACTTTTTCCTTCAATAGCCTGTTGTATATCTTCTGGAACAGGAATTCCACGTTTGGCTAAAAAATTCCGGTCAATCTCTCTCCACATCCCCATCGAATCAACCAACGTTCCATCCATATCAAAGATCACCGCTTTAACTCTTTCAAACACACCCCATCCTCCTTTTCTCTATCCACAATTATAATCTATTTTCGAAGGAGAATATAATTATACCATTTTTGACTACTAATTTCCAGACCTAAAATAAAATTTCTCTAGAAAATTCCTATATTTTTAAACATGAAGATAGTTGTTGGATGATATAATCACCAGAAATCAACCACGAGCATATAATAATTAAAGATTCAATCGGGAGGTGTACAGTGATGGGGTGCTGCAACAAACATAATTCCTTTTTCCGTAAAAGTCAAAATAATGAATCTATTGATTATAAAAAATGTCTTGAACTTCTGACTAATCAAAAAGATGCAATGGGTTTTTTAAAAATTCTTTGTAATGCAGCCAGTATTACCCTATCCGATGATAAAAACAAAAAAAATGCCGAACCAGGATTACAATGTGTAATTGTACCTATTTTGAGTCTGTGTCAGGAGATCAACATATTTGATTTAAGTGAAAAAATTTTAGCCAAAATGTTGAAATGTACTTTTGCCAGTATCTTTGGGCGTCTAGGTCCCGAATTGTATCAACAGGTTTATAATGAATATGAAATTTTTTTTAAAGAGGAAGAAGGTCTGGATTTTTCCACTTTCAGCAGCTTATTTGAAAAACAAATGAGGCGTCTTTTTCATATCTACTGCTCCTTTGAATGTAATCCTATAGGATTTTATCATTTTCTAAATTCAAAAGAAGAATTAGAAGGTATCAAATTTTATAAAGGAGATCAAGTAAAAAGTTATTTACCCCTGATCGCTTATATTACTAAAGTTAAATTTTTAGAAGAACTTTCAGAAGAATTTACTAAAGCTGAGTTCGCTCTCTGTCAGAAATTTTTACGGATGGAGATTGATCTGGTTATTCTTCTCAACAGAATCACAGAACTTGCCACAAACACCAGAGGTGGAATTTCGGGAATAACAGAAGCATTGCGCAGAGTTGCTATAGGAAATGGAACCCAATTTTTTGAAAAAGGCGACTTTGATGATCTCTTTGAAGCAACAGAAGAAGTAGCAGATATAATTGAAAAACTGGCAAAACTCTATCGTCAACGATTCGAAGTCTTTAAAGAAGTAAATAAAACTCTAATCTGCAGCCGTCCACAACCACCGGTCAAAGCTCCTATACGTGAAATTCCAACCCTAACACCAAGAGTTATCTTTTAATGAAAGGGGAGGTACATAATGCCCGAAAGGGATAATCAATCACCACCTCGTCCGAAAATTTTTTCAGACGAATTTATTGCTCAAATTGGGAAAGATCTGGCAAACCAGATTATAGACCAGATTTGTCAAGGATTAACTCAAATGGTCCCATCTCAAAAACCCACCTCCCTCTGTTTAGAGCTACTGGTCTTTGAACTGGATGAAGATATTCTTAAAAAATTAGTGAAATGCGTATTTAATCAGTTCAACCCTGTACAAATCACCCAGAAAATTCTGGAAATAATAAATAGAGTAAACAATGTAATGAATAAAAATGAAAATCTCACCTATAAAAATAAAAAAAAATTCCAGATTGATAAGTTTAACCTACTTAGAAAAGTTAACAGAAAAATCAAAGATCTAAAAAACACCCTTTTCCGCACCTGTACTAATCTTCGGGATAATATTTTTAAAGAAATTCTTTTACGACCAAAACAAATTCCTTCTGATAAATTGACAGACATTTCTTTTATAATAGAACATGTAATTATTCAACACTTTCGCCAATTTTTAATAGATCAATACGATAATTTTGCCCTAAAACTCTGTAATAAAGTTAGCTGCATATTCTCTGATCTGGAATTTCTGGCTGAACAGATTAAACAGATCACAATTAATTTCCCCTCGTCAGAAGTTGGAATCATTGAAATTGCTGATGCTGCAGCCACTGTTGCAGAAGCTTTCTTCAGCGAAGAAGATGATTTTAATAAGATATTTGACGCTGTAGATGAAGTTGCAGAGTTAATTGAAGATCTGGCTCAATTTTACCAGAAAAAATTAGACCAACTAGAGAAACTTCTCGCTCTCTCCACCTCCGGCTGTCCTGTTCCTATTGAAGCCGTTGAAACCCTACCAACCATTCCAGAAGTTCCACCTCCTTCACCTATATTTTCAATAGTAGAAATTCCGGGTACAGCCACTACACCCTTTTTCTCACCTTAAAAGCCTTCTCCTAAAGAGGGTCAGGTTGTTGAAAAAGGGGAGGTGCACATAACTTGCCCCCACAGAGGAATAGAAAAACTAAATATAATTTCTTCCACTACCGTACGCTCCGCCATCCCGGCTGCGCGTCCTTAAAAGTCAAGGCTTCCGCCCTCCTGGCTTCAGCCTTGACTTATACGCTTCAGAAATTATATTTAGTTTTTGTGGCAGTGCCCGGGCAAGTCTCTAAAGAAAGAAAAGTTTGTCAACAAGCTCAACCTTCTCCTTAAAGAAGGTTTTTTATGTGATAGAGTTCAAAAAACTTAAATATACATAATATAAGAGGTGATATAAATATGAAAAATAATGATAACAATAAAGGCCAATCACCACCTCCTGAACAGCAATATCCCGGCCAGGATAAGAAAGAAAAAAACTTTAAACTCACCTCCAAAAAAGAAATTAATGCTACCCTGGAAATGGTGATTCGCAATTTAGAACAACTGACAAATAATAATAAAGATGATAGAAAAGATAATAATCAAAATAATAAAACACCTTATAACGGGGATAATGATAAGAATTGTAACTGCTATAACAACATTTTATCCAGGCCAGAAGTCGATACCTTTCTAATCTGTGTAGATCTCTTCATTTTTGAATTAGACGAAAAAATAGTGGAAAAGTTACTTCTTTGTGCTATTTTAAGTCTTAGTCTGGAAAAATTTTTAAAGCATTTTAAATCTAATTTTATTCCTTTCCCATCTTCCTCTATGGAAAAATTAGAGAAACAACTGGAAAAAAAAGCTGCAAACATCTATAATCAGTTTCTTTTACAAGTGATGAACGGCATTCAAACAGCGGAAAACAAGAAAGATTATTTAAAAAAACTTTTTCAATCCCTAAACCTCTGCTGTAATAATAACGAAAATCTTTATGATCTTTTAACTGCAAACCTACAACATATCATAGACCAAAAAGATGAATCTACCCAAAATTTTCAGGAAATTCAGCAACAATTGGAACAATGTATTAAGAATAATGCTATGGTCTTTCTCTATCAGAATTTTACTTCAAAATTAATAGAATTTCAAAAGGCGGTAGGTAATAAAGTAGTATGTATTGAAGAAGATTTGAGATTTCTATCAGATGAAATTGTTAAATTGACAGGAGGAAATAAAGATGGCAATACAGGTAATGGAGGCTTACCTAAAATTGCAGAAGCCTTGAAAAATATCACCTCCGCCCGTTTTGCAGAAGATGATGATTTTGATGAAATATTTGATGCAGCAGAAGAAATTGCCGATGCTGTAGAAGCATTAGCAGAAATTTACAAGGATCGTTTGAAAGTACTTAGAGCTCTACTTCCCTTTGCCATATGTCCACGTCTTCCTTTTCAACCCGAAAAAAAACCTGATAACCAGTACAAAACTGACCCATAAGTTTAACTTCTCAACCAAAATATGCCTAATATTTTTCAGCATTATATCCATCTGAGATATATAAAATTTTAGAAAGTTTTTAAACAACTTATGATATACTGCAACAAGTTAAAAAAAGGAGCAGAATAAAATTTCCAGTATAATTTATCTTTCATGAAAGAGACTAAAACTAATGACTCTTAAAAAAAGGAGGCTATCTAATGGTGAAAAATAAATCAAAATCCATCAAGGGAATAAAACGGGCCAGAAAAATCCATGATATGGAAACTGCAAGTATTCTTGAACATGAGGACGCTTTTGCCATGAATGAACATCTAACCGACCCAAAGCAATCCATTCCTCGCCCCCGTAGTGACCTTCCCAAAAATAAACATCATGGATCAATTCATGAAAGTTAAGAAAGGGAAATTCTACCTTTTTCCCTATCTAATATGAATTATAGGGATTACTTATTTAAAAGTAATAAAAAGTAAAGGAAATCAATATAAACCTTGACATTTTCAGTTTTCGCATTTATAATTAATAAATATAAAATTAATAGATATAAAAATAAATATAAAAGATATAAAGGTGATCGAAATTGATTAAGTTATCAGATATTTGGAATTTACGTAATTATATAATATTTGTTAGTATTATAGGTCTGATTATTATATTACTCAATACACCAAATTTATCACAGTTTTTACAGTTTGATGTATTACTTTTTCTAATTCTATGCATTATTGCTTCAAATACCTCAATCCAGTTTAAAAACGGTCTTTACATGACCCTTACCCTCCCAGTCTCATTCTTCCTATTATTATCTCTCAATTTAAGTATGGCTATATATATAGGGGGACTTGGAATACTTTCTTTCCAGATTATCAATAAACGGGGTATAAAACATACATTCTTTAATATTGCTCAATTCGCTATTGCCATTTTTTTAACCAGTACTTTTTTAAACTTATTTTATGATGGAACTGTTAATCTACCTGAAGATTTGTTTTATCTCATACCATCTGTTCTAATCTTTGAAGCTATTAATTCAATACTGGCTAGTATCCCCATATCTTTTGAAACCGGACAGCCATTTAAATATGTATTATTACAAAACATCCGGGAATCACAGATAGGTATGCCTCTTTATCTCACTAATGGACTAATTATGTTTATCTGCTACCAAGCCTATGGTTTATGGGGATTATCCCTTGTTATTATACCTCTCTTTTCCAATAACTGGCTTTTGAAAGTTTCGAAAAATGCTGACCTTCACAAAGAAAAATCTTATATCTGCCCAACTACTGGATTAAAAAACAGGCGCTGTCTTGATGAATGGTTGGAAAATGAATTTCCTAAAGTTATCAATTACAATTCCACAATCTCCTTCATCCTGATTGATATCGATGATTTTAAGAAAATTAACGACCAATACGGCCATAACATTGGTGATCAGGTTCTAAAGGAATTTGGAAGACTTATAAAAGAAAATATTCGAGATACTGATTTAATTTATCGTTATGGCGGTGAAGAATTCGTGATTATTTTCCCTGGTTTTCAAGAAGAACAGGCCAATGTTGTTGTTGAGCGACTTCATAAAATAATCAATAAACATTCTTTTACTAATGAGCGTATCAAAGTCACTTTCAGCGCCGGAATTGCCGGACTGAATTCGAGACTTCTTAATGATAATAATATGGATACTGCCAGTGAACTTCTTAGACGAGCTGATATGGCAATGTATAGTGCTAAACAATCAGGAAAAGACCAGACCCACTTCTATTACCAATAAAACACAAGATTAAACTGCAAAAAGCTAATTTTGAACGATATAGAAATTTTTCGTTTAACCATCTTAGTGAGATTTCAGTCAAATATGAGGATTGATGAGCTAATCAAGGGTCAGGATGCCCCATTGATTAGTATGCCTCATTTCGACTGAAATTAAACTTTAGATGACTCAAAAAAATTTCTATATCGCTCAAAATTAGCTTTTTGCAGTAAAATCAACACAATATTTATTAATGTAATTACTCCCAACGGATAATTCCTCCATCAATCCCAACATAAACTTCCGGTACTTTCCCCATAATGGTCACTTCGGTTACAGGTACCTGGGTGTTTACCTGTATTTTTTTATGCAAAAAAGGTACTACTATCCGAACCTCAGCTATCACATGCATATAAATCTTATGCCTGGTCTGATTAATTCCCGCTGTTTCAAAAGTATCCAGAATCTGTGGTGGCCTAACAATTCCAATAGGAACCATCTGGACACTCAAGCTGGGTCCTAAAGCTGCTAAAACCTGAATTCCCAGAGCTTGAGCAATGGGTATCCGGATTTCTGTTTCTCTCAGTTTTTTTAGATTTTGCTGAATGGTCATATTCACTTCTGATATAAATTCATTAACAAGCTGTAAATTCGGCTGCATCAGGATAATATCACCCTGATGATTAGTCTGGTAGTGAATCAAATCAGTATATTGCAAAGTCCTGGCATGTTGATAGACAGAACGGCTGATAGCATCTGTGACCATCTGAACTGCTTTTTCTTCAGCAATAGCCAAAAAAATCGGGCGTAAGAAAGATTCGATCATTAACGTTACTGCAGCACCTAAAAATCCGGAAATCAAAAATATAATAATTATAAATTTAAATAACCTATGGCCCGTTTTATTCCAGTAAGGTCTATACATAATAAAACACCCCAATCCTATCTTATGTAATTGGAGTGTTAAATGTGAAAAAAGGGAGCCATTTATGACTCCCATAAATTTACCCGTAAATTATTTAATTATTTAACTTTCACCTGAGCAAAGCGTCGCTTGCCTACTCTAATTACCATACCATCAACAGGCTCAATTTGTGCCTTTATATCTGTAATCTTTTCACCATCCACAGAAACAGCACCTTGCTGAATCATTCTCCGTCCTTCACTGTTGCTCTTTACCAGGTTAGCTTTTGTTAGAAGAGTAATAATCCATATTTTTCCTTCTTCTAAATCTACATCAGTGATTTCCACCTTCGGCATATCCTCTGGAAGACCACCTTTGGAGAAGACCTTTTCAAACTCAGCCTGAGCTCGTTCCGCAGCTTTTTCATCATGGAAACGGGTAACAATGGCCCGGCCCAGAGCCTTTTTAGCCTCCATAGGATGAACAGAACCGTCTTTCATACCCTTTTCCATCTTTTCAATCTCTTCCATTGGAATATCAGTAAGTAAAGTAAAATAACGGATAATCAATTCATCAGGTATAGACATAATTTTGCCAAACATATCCTCAGGAGTAAAATTCACTCCGATATAATTTCCTTTACTCTTACTCATCTTCTCTACTCCATCCAAACCTTCCAGGATTGGAGTCATCATAATCACCTGAGACTCCTGACCCCAATCTTTTTGCAATGAACGGCCAACTAGCAGATTAAAGAGTTGATCGGTTCCACCCAATTCTATATCTGCTTCGATAGCAACAGAATCATATCCCTGCATCAACGGGTAGAAAAACTCATGTATGCTAATTGGTCTTTCTTCTTTCATCCGTTTGGAAAAATCATCTCTTTCCAGCATCCTGGCAACGGTATATTTAGAGCAGAGATTGATTACATCAGCAAAGTTCATTTTAGCCAACCATTCACTATTATAACGAATAGTAGTCTTCTCCTTATCAAGGATCTTAAAGACCTGCTCTTGATATGTTTTGGCATTCTCTATAACTTCTTCTCTGGTCAACTGAGGTCTGGTCTCATTCTTACCAGTAGGATCACCAATCATCGCAGTAAAATCTCCAATAATCAAAATGACCTCATGACCCAGATCCTGAAACTGACGTAATTTGTTTAAAACAACAGTATGGCCAAGGTGGATATCCGGTGCAGTTGGATCCATACCCAATTTCACCTTTAATGGTTTACCTGTCTTCTCTGCTTTTTTCAGTTTTTCAACTAATTCTTCTTTAGAAATAATTTGTTCTACACCGCGCATCAAAAATTCCACTTGTTCTTCAATTGTCATTTTTTTCATTCCACCATACCTCCTTATTTCTATAAAGTCAAATAAAAAAACTCCAATCCCACATTGGGACGGAGTTCCGCGGTACCACCCAAATTGCCTCCCTAAATTAAATATAGAGAGACCTCTCGATGAATTCTAACGGGTTTCACCCGGGCCAGGCCTACCACCAGCAGCTGCTGGCTTCAACCGCCACCTCCTGGGGGTAACTTCAGCAAGGTCGGGATACTGGTTCGCAGCAACCACCAGCTCTCTGAAATCCCTCTACCTGCCTACTTCTCCCATTCATAGGCTTTTTTATCTGAAAGTTTATCCTTTATTGTATTATACCATAGTACAATTTCAATTACAACCCCATCTGGCTTCATTCCACACAATAAGGCCTCATCATAATCAAGGGCCAGGGACAGCCCTTTGATTAGGAAGTCTTATTTCGTCTGAAATCGAACTTTAGATGGTTCGAAAAATTTCTTCTGGCGCGAAAAATTAGCTTTTTGCAGTCAAAAACAACTTGCCAAAGTTTATTTTCAGATAGTCGAAGGCCAATTTGTTTAAATACGAAAAATAACATAATTTACAAAAGTGCCTTTTATGTAGTAAACACTATATACAAATGATTTTTTATGTTATAATAAATGTGAAAGGAGGACAGAACCATGTCAAAAAAAGCCTCTCAATTAATTTTGATCAGCAGTTTGTTAATCATCGCCTTAACTTTTGGGACAGGCGTAGGAATTTTAGCATGGATTATAAAAACTGCACCTGATGTTTCACAGTTATCAAGATATAGACCGAGTGAAGCTTCTATAATCTATTCTGCAGATGGACAGGTTTTGAGTAGATTATCTATAGAAAATCGAATTTATGTACCTCTATCAAAGATTCCTATGGATCTACAAAATGCAGTTGTAGCAGTTGAAGACCAGAAATTCTGGGAGCATAATGGAATTAATTTTTGGGGCATCTTACGGGCATTTTATGTAGATTTAAAGACCAGATCTTTCGCCCAAGGGGCCAGTACTATCACCCAGCAGTTGGCCCGAAATATGGCACTTCACCAGAAAAAAATCTTGACCCGTAAAATTCAGGAGGCCTATTTAGCCATCCAATTGGAACGGATATATACCAAAGAAGAAATTCTTGAGATGTATTTAAACCAGATTTATCTAGGACATTCAGCCTGGGGAGTTCAAACCGCAGCTCAGCAGTATTTTGGCAAAGATGTAAAAGATTTAACTTTAGCAGAATGTGCTCTGATAGCAGGAATTATTCAATCTCCCAATAACCTCTCACCTTATAACAACATGGATAAAGCTCTTAAGCGTCGCGCTGTTGTCTTAAATTTAATGGTAGAAGAAGGATATATCTCTAAAGAACGGGCCGAACGGGCCAAAAAAGAGCCAATCCGATTAGCAGGTTTGAAACGTAATAATGAAGAAGAAATTGCACCATATTTTACCCGATATGTCAGGGATAAAGTCATTAAAATGTTTGGTCCAGATATGGTCTATCGGGGTGGTTTAAAAATTTACACCACTTTAGATACAAAAATGCAAAAAGCAGCTAAAAATGCACTCGCTACTGCTCTGGACCCAGAAAAAGGTTATCTGCCTACTATAAAACGGGCAAAAGGCGAAGACCCGATTCAGCCGCAGGTAGCCCTGATTTCCATTGATCCACGAACAGGTCATATTAAAGCCATGATCGGCGGCCGTGGAAATGATAAATTCAACCGAACAACTCAGGCTCTCCGTCAACCGGGTTCGGCTTTCAAGCCCATCGTTTATACAGCAGCTCTTGAAATGGGATATTCACCCGGTGATGTAATTGATGATATTCCAGGCTATTTTGATCCCAAAAATCCAAATCCGTGGCCTACCAATTACAATGATAAATATCTCGGACCGATATCTTTACGCGAAGCTTTAACCCATTCTATCAACGTGGCTTCTGTGCGGTTGTTAAATGAAATTGGAATTGACCCGGCACTTAAAATGGCAGAACGTTTAGGGATCAGTACAATCGTCAAAGAAGGTAAAGTTAATGACCGTAACTTAGGTTTTGCACTGGGCGGCCTTACTAAAGGGGTTTCTCCCATCGAAATGGCATCAGCTTACGGAGTTTTTGCCAATAAAGGAATCTATGTCGAACCTGTAGCTATTCTCAAAATTGAAGACTCCGATGGACATGTACTCTATGAAGCTAATCCAACCAAAAGGATTGTTTTACAGGAAGATGTAGCTTATCTGATAACTGACATGCTCCGTTCTGTAGTGAATAAAGGAACGGGTTGGAGAGCGGCCATCAAAGGTCGACAGGTTGCCGGTAAAACCGGTACAACCTCAGATTTAAAAGATGCCTGGTTTGTCGGTTATACTCCAGATATTGTAACCAGTGTCTGGATTGGAGAAGATACTCCACGACCAATGATTTATGATGAAACTGACGAAGAAGGTAATTTGCTCTTCAGTGAAAATGGCCAACCGGCCAAAATCTCCAGCGCTGAAGCTGCCCGTTTATGGGGTGAATATATGAGGGCTGCTATGAAGGATAGACCAGTACTGGAGTTTGAAAAACCTGATAATATAATAACTGTTTCCATTGACCCAATTACCGGAAAACTGCCCAATGAATATACTCCTGAAGTAGTTACAGAAATATATCGCGAAGGAAATGAACCAACAGAAGTAGAACAGCTGCACCAACCTACAGTTAAAGTGGCTATAGATACAGTAACAGGGCAATTAGCAACACCACTCTGCCCAAAAGAACAGGTTGAGGAATACACTTATCAAAGGGCAACCGGAATTCGGGTTGGCCCTGCTACTCTCACTTTCACCATTAAAAATAAAACTGAGGAAGCAGAGAATACAAAACCGAAAAAATTCATCTATGTTTTCAAACCCGGTGTACCGGTAATACAAATTAACCCTGAAACAGGTACTCCAATCACCGACAAAAACGGTAACTATATCTATCAATATATGCCAACTATACAATGTCAGGAGCATTTACCTTCCACTCCGGTTGAAAAAATAGAAGCCGGAGCGAAAAAAATCATCGATACTATCTGGAACTTTTTTAAAGCAGAAGGAAATGGAGAATAATTTCTGTAACATTTTCTTTATGAAATAAAAAAATACCCTTAAGACCTTTAATCTTATTAACCGTAAAGAAATGTAATTTCATGTGTATTTAAAAAGGGGGCTGTCCCAAAAGTCCCTTTATAACCCCCAAAAGTAAATATTAAAAGAAAGGTGTTGTCAGAAATTTTTATAAAGACAACACCTTTTTTTTATGGTAAAATATAAATATGAAGAGGAAAAACCATAATAAAAAGACATTTATTGAATATAATATGAATCAGACAATGTTGCCTTTGAGTTTTGATGTGTTTATTCCTGAAAATCATTTAGTAAGGGTGGTAAATTCAGCTATAGAAAGGATGAATATTGAACCCCTGCTTGAAAAATATAAAGGTGGGGGTAGAAGCAGCTACCATCCGAAAATGATGCTTAAGGTTATAGTATATGCCTATACTCAGAGAATATATTCATCAAGACGAATTGCCAAGGCACTTCGGGAAAATATTTATTTTATGTGGCTTAGTGGTAACAATAAACCTGATTTTCGGACGATAAACCGATTCAGATCAGAGATCATGAAAGATGTTATTGATGAGGTATTTGCATCAGTATTGGAACTTCTTATAGAAGAAGGATATGTAAAGTTAGAGAATTACTTTTTAGATGGTACAAGAATAGAAGCTAATGCAAACAAATATAGCTTTGTCTGGAGAAAAGCGACAAAGAAGTACAAAGCAAGGCTTAGGGCAAAAATTAATGAACTTTTAAAAGAGATTGAGAAAACCAACGAAGAAGAGAATAGATTGTATGGGGATAATGACCTGGAGGAGATGGGTGAAGGAAAAGAAATAGATTCAAAGAAACTCGAAGAAAAAATTAAGGAACTTGAAGAACGTCTAGAAAAGAACTCCAAAAACAAGAAGTTAAAGAAAACAATTAAAGAGCTCAAGACTAAATGTCTTCCCAGAATGAAAAAATATGAGCAACAGGAAGAGATTTTAAATGGACGAAACAGTTATTCTAAAACAGATACTGATGCAACTTTTATGAGAATGAAAGAAGACCACATGAAAAATGGGCAATTGAAGCCCGCATATAATGTTCAGATAGGTACAGAGAATCAGTTTGTAGTTGGTTATAGTATTCATCAAAGGCCGGCAGATTCAAGATGCTTAATACCTCATTTAGAAAAAGTAAAAGAAGTTACAGGTAAGATTCCGGAAAATGTGATAGCTGATTCAGGTTATGGTAGTGAGGAAAATTATGATTACTTAGAGAAAGCCAATACTAATATTTATGTTAAGTATAATACTTTTCATAAAGAACAAAAGAAGAAGTTTAAAAATGATATATTTAAAGTAGAAAACTGGCCGTATGATAAAGAAAACGACGAGTTTATTTGTCCTGCTCAAAGAAGACTCATTTACTGTAAGACAAAGGAAATTAAGACCGAAAATGGATATACTAAACAAATTAGATATTACAAATGCGAAAATTGTGATGGGTGTGAGTTAAAAGAAAATTGTACCAAGGCCAAAGGTGATCGAGTAATAAGAATAAATTTTAAATTACGTGAATATAAGCAAAAGGTAAAGGAAAACCTTTGTTCCGATAAAGGTATGAAACTCCGTTCTCAAAGAGCAATTGAAGCGGAATCTGTCTTTGGAAGGATCAAAGGTAATTGGTCATTCCGGAGATTTCTGCTTCGTGGCCTTGAGAAAGTAAAAATTGAATGGGGTTTACTGTGTATAGCCCATAACCTGGCTAAACTGGCAACAGTATAGAATGTCAGGTATGGGTTTTTATTTTCTTAACAGAAAAATTTTCAATGAATTTGAAATGAACAATGAAAAAAGGGGCCATGCCCAAAAGTAATTAATTACTTTTGAGACAGCCCCTTATTTTTTTAATCGCGCAGTTTAACAATCGTAACTCCAAGACCACCTTCATTTTCTTTACCCAACCGGAACTCTTCTACATGGGGATGGCCCTTTAATAAATCGTGAATTCCTTCTCTCAATGCACCTGTTCCTTTACCGTGGATTATCTGTACTGATTTTAATCCAGCCAGATAAGCATCATCCAGATATTTATCAGCTCGTTCCCTGGCTTCTTCATACCGATTTCCTCTTAAATCCAGAGTAGGCTGAATAGTACTAGCCTTAGAACGGACCATTTTAGTAAGTCTAATTTTAATCTTCTGCTCTTTCTCTGTAGGTACCTCTACCTTCTCTAAGTCTTTTTTATTCACAGTAATTTTCATAATTCCCGCCTGAACTATAATCTCATTTTCACTTAAAACTTCCAATACCTCTCCTTTCTGATTTAAGGAGACTATACGAACCCGGTCACCCGGTTCTAATTTTTCTGGAATCTTATGCTTAACCCGGGCAGAACCTTTAATTTTATTCAAAATCCGGGTGAGTTCATCATCAACATCTTTTAATTCTTTTCTGATCTCCATATTTACCCGTTCTAAGTTGTTCAAACTCACTTTGCGAGCTTTTTTGATCAACTCATCTGATTTAACCTTAGTTTCAGCCACAATCCTCTTTGCCTCATCAAGAGCCTGAGAAAGAATCTTTTCACGCTTTTTCTCCAACTTTTTCAACCGATCTTCATATTCTGCTTTAAGTTTCTCCATCTCCTGTCTCAGTTTCTTAGACTCCATTCGATCCTTCTGGCTTTGTCGATTCTTCTCCTCTATATCTTTAATCATTTTATCCACTAAAGCTTCATCACTAGAAAGCCCAGATCTGGCTTTTTCAACAATACTTTTCGGCAAACCCAGTCTCAAAGCAATCTCCAGGGCATTGGATCTTCCCGGAAGTCCCATGATTAAACGATATGTGGGGGATAATGTCTCTAAATCAAATTCCATTGAAGCATTTTCTACACCCTCTTTAGAGTAAGCATAGCTTTTTAGTTCACTATAGTGGGTAGTAGCAATGGTCCGAATATTTCTTTCATGCAAATAATCAAGGATAGCCATAGCTAAAGATGCACCTTCTAAAGGATCAGTACCTGCCCCTAATTCATCTAAAAGAACCAGATCTTTACTATCTGCTTGATTAAGAATATTGATAATCTGGGTCATATGTGATGAAAAAGTACTCAAGGATTGCTCAATACTTTGCTCATCACCGATATCTGCATAAATCCCCTTAAATACAGACATCTGAGATTCTGGACTGGCCGGTACATGGAGCCCAGACTGCATCATCAATGTTAATAATCCCACTGTTTTTAAAGTAACCGTCTTACCCCCTGTGTTGGGTCCGGTAATAATCAGAGTATTAAAACCATTCCCCAAACTTATATCAATGGGTACAGCTTTATTTTTTAACAGCGGATGTCTAGCCTTTTTTAAATCGATTAACCCTTTATCATTTAAGGTTGGTTCAGCAGCATCTAAAGCCTGACTGTAATGAGCTCGTGCAAAAATAAAATCCAGCTCAGCTAGTACTTTCAAAGTATTAGTAATCCTTTCACTCTCTAAAGCAACTTGACGAGTCAGTTCCTTTAAAATCCGTTGAACCTCCTCTTCCTCTTCTACCAAAAGCTGACGTAATTGATTATTAAGCTGTACTACAACCATAGGTTCAATAAAGAGTGTTTGACCACTGGATGACCGATCATGGATAATCCCATTAAAGCTATCTTTATATTCACTTTTGATAGGAATTACATATCGGTCGTTACGAATAGTAACTATGGCATCCTGAATCATCTTTTGATAAGCACTTCCATTAATAATGCTGTTCAGTTTTTCTTTAATCCGTCCACCTAATGTCCGAATCCTGCTTCGGATGGAGCGGAGTTTAGGACTGGCATTATCCATTACTTCTCCACTATTATCAATAGCCTGATTAATGGCATCTTCAATAGATTTAAAGGTCTCAATCCGACTACCAATCTTTAAAACTCTGGAATAAGGATTATGGCCCTGGCGTAAATTATCTTCCTGTTCTTTAAAGAAATTTTTCAACCGGCGGGCAGCAAATAGAGTAATGCTCACATCCAACAATTCATTTCCATTCAAAACAATTCCTTTAGCAGCACGCTGTAAGATCTGGCGAAGATCCCGAATTCCTCCAAAAGGTACATTGGGATGTTCATCTAACATTTTTCTTGCTTCAGTAACTTCTTTAAGTCGTTCTTTAATATATTCTAGATCATAAACAGGCTCTAACCTTTCTACCAACTCTTTCCCCATCTTTGATGATGCATAAGACTTTAATTCATCGATAATTTTGGAATACTCCAAAACTTTGAGAGTGTGCTGTTCCATATCTCATCCTCTCCTTTGATTTCTAATTCCACATTAACACATTATATAACAAATATCAAGCAGAATATAAAATCACTTTTTTTACCTTTTCAAAAAAGCCAACAATTGATCCCGTGAATAGGTATTAATCACATCTATATCTTCAAGCCAACCACGGCGTACCATGCCTACACCATACTCCATATAACCCAATTGTTTTATACTATGGGCATCAGTATTAATTGCCACTTTTACTCCTAATGTTTTACAGATTTTTAAATATTTATCATAAAAATCCAACCGATCAAGGGAAGCGTTAACTTCCATCACTGTACCTGTCTCCTTTGCTGCTCTAAGAACACGTTCCATATCAATCATATAGGGGTTTTGCTGATTAATCAATCGTCCGGTGGGATAAGCAATAATATCCACATGCGGATTCTCCATAGCAGCAATTAACCGATTGGTCAGCTCTTCTTTACTACCCCTAAATTCCGAGTGAATAGATGCCACTACCAGATCCAGTTGAGCCAATAGTTCATCTGGAAAATCCAGTTGCCCATCTTTTAAAATATCTACTTCGATCCCTTTCAGTAGATAAAAATCGGTAAACTGGGCATTTAACTCATCTATAGCCTTCATTTGCTCCATAAGCATACTAATACTCAGCCCATTGGCAACTTTTAAGGATCTGAAATGATCACAAATGGCCATATATTTATATCCCAGAGCCTGGCCCTCTTTGGCCATCTCTTCAATAGTATTTACTCCATCACTCCAGCGGGTATGAATATGCAAATCTCCTTTAATTTGATCCAATCTTACCGATCGTGGAAGCCGGCCTTCCATGGCAGCCTCAATTTCCCCTTCTCCCTCTCTCAATTCGGGAATAATATACTTTAAACCCAGACTCTCATAAACTTCCTCTTCTGATTCAAAAATGAGACGCTTTCCAGTCTCATCAAACCAATAGTTATACTCAGTCCGCCAACCCCGCCTTTCAGCTAATCTCTCCAATTGCTTTAGATGAGCTTTTGAACCCGTCGTCATAACCAACCTGAGGGGGTAATCTTCAGGTTCAACCACAAACAATTCCACAAATACCCCATCTTGTGTTAATATTAAAGCACTATTCTCCTTTCTTTTTATTACCTTTTGACAATTAGTAAGATTTGTAAAAACTCTTAATAATTCTTCACCATCCTCTGCCGCAGCTAATAAATTTAAATTAGAAATACTTTCCTTATATCTTCTGGCACTACCGACAATCTCTAATTGTTTAACACCTTTAACCCGCTCTAATCTCGCTATAATATCACGACCAATAAAAAAAGCAAATCTCAAAAAGATTTTACCGGATCCTGTCCTCAGCAGTCTCAGGCTCCGAATTAAATTAGCTTCTGTTTTATTATTCATCCCCGGCAGTTCCCTAATTTTATGTGCCTGTAATGCTGCTTCTAGTTCTGTAACAGTGGATATCCCCAACATATCATGTAATTTGCTGGCCATCTTTGGCCCAACCCCGGGAATTTCCAATAACTCAGCCAATTCTTCCGGTACTCTGGATTTTAATTCTTTTAAATATGGGGAATCACCATAGATCAAAATCTCTTCTATCCGTTGAGCGATGGATTTTCCAATTCCCACAATTTCAGTCAATCGTCCTTCCTTATAGATTTGCTCTAAATCCTCTGTCAGATGCTCCAACCGTCTCGCCACCTTACGATATGCCCTAACTTTAAAGGGGTTCTCATTAAGAAATTCCAATAAATCTGCAATTTCTCTTAACTTCCAGGCTATAGTTAGATGTTTCATCCTCCCCACCTTCTCCGGTTTTTTTCTTTCGCTTAAAAGAATTTTTTTCCTTCCCAGTGTCTTAATAAAAAAAACACCCTTCATGATTATGAAGGGGAATATTCTTATTTATGATTATACTGCAAAAATCTAATTTTGAGCGACATAGAAATTTTTCGCCAAATCATCTTAGTGAGACTTCCAACAAAATAAGGCCTCATCACAGGAAGTGATGAGCTAATCAAGGTCCAGAAGGGCCCTTTGATTAGGGCGGAAATCGAGCTTTAGATGATTCGAAAAATTTCTCAAGAAGCGAAAAATTAGCTTTTTGCAGTTTAACCCTTTATTTGATTTCAATATTTTCCCTTAATTAAACCTAACTATTTATCCAGTCTATTAAGGAATAAAAACTTTATTTCAAGGTTGAATAATTTTATTCAAATTCTCCTCAATATATGGGGTTAAGGCCAGCAAATCTTTAGCCAATACCGACTTTTCCAACTGGTCAGATACCTGTTTATAAGGTACTTTGGAAATTAACAAAAGAATAAGATATACTATAATCCCTCCCTTTATAAGACCTATCACTGCTCCTATACTTCGGTCAATAAATGAAAGAAATAAAAGCTTTGTTAATCCGCTCAATATCCACCCAACTAGATTTATAACTATAATGACCAAAAAGAAAATCAGGCCAAAACTTATTATATTGGCCAGATATTTATCAAGATAAAAATGTGTCTGTAATAATGTGGAGAGAAACAAATAATGATCGCTGGCAATCTTTAAACCCAAAAGCAATCCAATCAAAGCCATAGCCTGGCGAATTAAACCTTGTTGATACCCCCGTACCAAAAAAAATAGTAAAAAAAGTATGATTCCAAGATCAATTAGTGTAATATCTCTCATTCTTCCACCTCTTCCAGCAATAATACCAATTCTTCATATTCATTCTGGTAATGCTGTGCTAACTTTTTGGCCTGCTGCAATTCTTCTTCCATTTGTTTTTTCTCTTCTTCTATCTGTTTAATCTTTTTCTTTAGCAATTCCACTTCCTGCAAAGCTTTAATCAGTTCATCAGCCAGATTCATGGCCCCAAGAGCAATAATTTTATTTCTGGACATCCTGGGATAATTTCGATTCAATTCCATCATCTTTTTATTGACAAAATCTGCTACGGATTTAATATATTCAACACTAGAGTTGCCAACAACAACTAAATTTTCACCTAAAATAGTCACTTCTGCGCTGGCCCGGCCATCATTTTTACCATTATTATTTTTCTTTTCTGTACTCATTATTCCATCACACCCCAGATTTTAATTACCACTCTGTATAATTTCTCCAAAATAATAAAATGTCCTTCAGAACATAAAAAGAAAACCCGTGATAAATCACAGGTTCAGGGCTACAATTATCAAAGATTGATACAACTTTGATTCGAATTAAAAATCAATTTATCTGAAGAATTTTCTTTAATTTCTTTTTCTTTAACGTTAACTAATTCTATATATTTCACGCCCCTTTTTCCTCCTTTCCGGGGTCAAATTTAATTTTTTTTCTTCTGTAAGTGAGGAACAATAAACCTGAATTGCTTTTTTTAAAATATGCTTTGTTAACTGACAACGGGGCGGATAAGGCTTAACCAGACTTTTTAAGCTCAGGTAATTTTCACCTACACAACCACCTCCGCAAAAATATCTTGCCCAACAGTTCTTACAACTTTCCCTATTTAATACATGTAGTGGTTGATAAAATCTCTTCCTTAACTCCTGATCTAATGTACCTTCAAGAATATTTCCTAAAAGAAATTTTTCTTCCCCCACCAACAGATGACAGGGATATATATCTCCTTTAGGAGTAATACAAAGATGATTTTTTCCAGCCCCACAGGTATAACCCAAATTCTTTTTACAGGCAATACAATCAAGAGCAGCAGTGAGATTGATAAATCGCTTAAGAAATTCATCCTTTTGATATCTATCAAATAATTGATCATAGTATTTTTTCAATTGTTCAATATCTGATTGAGTTAGAGCATACTCCTCATTGGCTTTGGCTATAACCGGCTCTAGCTGGAAAGCTGGAACCTGAGCTTTTTCATACATCTCCAAAATCTGATCGAAATAAGGTAAATTTAGATGGTGAATAATTCCCTTAATCCGATATTTAATCCCACTCTCTTTTACCCACTTTAGTCGATCATAGATAAAATTATAGGATGGCCGATGATTAGCCATAAGCCGCATCTGGTTATGCTCTTCCGACCGACCATCAAGGGTAATAATTAACTCAACTCTTTTTTTCACCAACTCATTTAAAAGTTCTTTTTCAAAAAGAGTACCATTGGTAATTAGAGTAATCTTTAATTCTTTTTCATATTTGTCTTCATATTCTCGAGCTGTTTGAACAACGTATTTTACAAGTTCTTCATTTAATAAAGGTTCTCCACCAGAAATATTTAAGAAAACCTTGCTATCAGGACTTTCTTTAAATAAGAATTCAATCCCCTTGTTAACCACTTCTTTTGACATATATTCAGACTCTTTGGTAAATGTCCCATAATTCTGATAACAGTAAACACAGCACATGTTGCAATCATGACAAACATTCAATGTAAGACTGTTAATCTTCTGCTCCTTCAACTCATAAGGAATAATTTGTGAGGAGTAAATGGTAAGATACTGATGTTCAATCAGGTACTGCAATTCCCCAATCAATTCCATCCAATCCAGAAAATCATACTCCCGTTTTAAGACATTTAAATAATCCGTTGAAAGGTTATGAACTGACTGTATTAAAATCTTTTCCAACTTTGGATGTATCTCAAAAAGGGTAGAAGAAGGGATATCCAATACATAATAACGTTTATTAATTTTAAAAAATTTTAAATCGGTATCAATTAAAGGTAATTCCATTTTATGCACCTTCCATTTTTTTGTCTAATTTTTAACATTTTTTCTTATTCCTATATCATATTATATTCGACGAGCCTTTTATTTTTCCTGCTCAACAAAAAAAATTCTCCCTAAAATGGGAGAATAATTCTTTCTAGTAAAATTAGTAAAGTAAATTTTTAAAAAGCTTTTCCATATATCTATGCTCACCTTCAATATGTCCTACTAACATCTGCCATACAGGTTCATCTTTTCCATAACTCTTCAACTTCTCTAATACTGGTATAAATTTTTTATTAATGATTAAAAATCTTTTAAGAAGTCCGGACAATTTCCTATAAACAGGATAATAATATTGAAGTTTCTCTTTGAGACGAATAGTTTCATTTTCTATCTTTTCAAAAAGATTATGAAATTGCATCAAATCTTTTTCTATTTCTGAACTTAAATCTTTATCTGTTAAATCTGCCACTGTTAAAAGAAATGTCTGGTGTTCTTTAGAAATACTTGACCAAAGCATAAGTTCCCATAATACATAATTTAGACTATGGGATATGGTAAAATAACACATCCTATACCCTCCCTTTTCATTATATTTTGACTTTGTTGCAAAAAGTTAATTTTTCGCTTCAAAAGAAATTTTCGAACCTATATCGCTCAAAATTAGCTTTTTGTAGTTCAATCATATTTTATTTTTTTCCACATGTTTTGTTTCTTTACTTTTCTTTTTATTTATATTAAAATATGATTTAAGGTATAGTAGGTATTGATTTGAACAATTTCAGGAGGCATATAGGATGATAAAAACTCTGGCTCTCATCGGCAGTCCAAGAAAAAATGGGAACTCTAAAAAAATAGTTAATCAGATCTTAAAAGGGATTAAATCAATCAAAAGAGATATTGAAATTCATGAAATTTTTCTTGCTAAGCAGAATATTCAACCCTGCATTGCCTGTGAAGGATGTCATCAAAGACCAGGTTGTATAATCAGAGATGATATGCAGAAATTATATCCCAAATTTAATCAGGCTGATCTAATCATTGTCGCTTCTCCAGTCTATTTTAATTCAGTTAGTGCCCAGTTAAAGGGAATGATTGACCGCTGCCAGGCTATCTGGGCCAGCAAATACATACTGCAAAATTCCATTATTGACAGAAAAAAATATCGTCTGGGTATCTTTGTGGCAACCGCTGGAAATCCGGAAGGTATTATTGAATTTGAACCCTCTATACGCGTTATAGACATTTTCTTCAAATCCATCAATACCCGGTACTACAAAAATTTCTTTGTAGCCAATACCGACAAAAAACCGGTAGCCTTCCGACCTGAAATTTTAAAACAGGCATATCAACTGGGGATTGAAATGGTTACCGAATTTTTAAAGGAGGATATTTAAAAGATGCCAGAAATGAAGTGGGCTCAACTTACCATCACAGATCCTATCACTGCTGATATTTATAAAAGTTTACTTGAATCCAATGACATTCCCGTATTTTTACATTCTGATACAGCCCGTACTGTACATCCCTTTACTGTAGGGATGTTAGGTAATGTAGAAGTGCTGGTTTTAGAGGAGCATCTTGAAGCAGCAAAAAAATTAATAAAAGCTGAACCACCCATTGGATGATTCAGCCTGAAAGTAATTCCTTATTCACCTTCACCAACTTCAACTGTAAATACTTTAATTGTAATTTTCACAGGTACAAGAAACTCACCATTCTCGTCCCTACTTATATCCCTTACACTTCCCCAGGTTACAGCTTTAATACCGCCTTTATATAAACCTGGTTCAGCATTCTCTCTAATCTCTACCCAGCCAGAATAAATACCATCATTAGCAGCATTATCATACCTAAAAGGATTACCATTATCTACCAGACGGGTTCTAACACTTCCAGCCCGGTTCCTTGCAACTACTCTAAATCTATCACCCTTTTCTCCAGAAATCTCTGCAAAAATTTTCAACTGTTGTCCTGGAAGAACAGGTTGTGGATCTAAAGTCACATTACTGATAATCGGAGCACTTTCATTTGTTGTCAAATTCATTTCTATATCAGCTATTTTCCATTTATCTCCTACTTTCTCAGCAGTAAAAATTGCCTTACCAGATAATGTAGCATCTTTTGTTCCTATATATTCTCCACTTGCATAAAAAAGTTTAACTTCTCCTGGAATGGTTACCAATACTTCTGCAGTTGCTACTCCAGCATCTTTATCAACTGTCACTTTAGTAACTTCCCTGGTCATTTGACCTCTAGTGTATTCAACTTTAGCAGCAAATTTGTCAGGCAGAGTAGTTGTACTATCTTTATCATCATCAAAAAATAGATAAGAAGAATCATCACTTTCCAACACAAGATCATTTAAAACATAATTCTTAATTGCATCTTTAATTAATTCTTCATTTGACATCACCAATTGTTTAAGAGCACAACCACTTAAAACCAATCCAACAACCAAAATGAAACAAAAAACTGTTATTCTCTTTTTCATAAATACCCGCCTCCTTTTTTCAATTCTTCTGTTAAGTTATAAGCCTTCTCCTCAGATCTATACATTCAAAAGAAGTAAAGTTATGTGATTATACTGCAAAAAGCTAATTCTGAGCGACATAGAAATTCTTCGCTAAACCATCTTAGCTCGATTTCCGCCGAAATAAGGCCTCATCACAGGAAGTGATGAGCTAGTTCTAAGGGTCAGGAGAACCCTTTGATTAAGAAGCCTTATTTCGGCGGAAATCGAGCTTTTAGATGATTCGAAAAATTTCTCTTAAGCGAAAAATTAGCTTTTTGCAGTTTAATTATATGTATGTAAAAAATATTCTATTTTATAGGCTTATTTACCTGCTAAAAGCAATGTGAAAATTTTTCAATGAAAAAAATAGTTCCAAAGTCCTTAATAAAAAACCCACAGGGCTAAAAACCCGTGGGCTTATTAAAACCTATCCCCTAATTTCTGCTCCCAACTCATCTTTCAGTCTAGTAAGAAGCTGATCAATTATAGCATTCACTTCTTCATCAGTCAAGGTTCGATCTTTGGCCCGATAAACCATGGCAAAGGCCACGCTCTTCTTACCTTGAGGAACCTGTTCACCATGATAGAGATCAAAGAGTTCCACACTTTCCAGATACTCAGCTCCAGTGGTTCTAATAACCTCTTTAATAGATTGAACAGAAACACCCTCATCAACCAACAGAGCAATATCTCTGGTCAAAGCCGGATACTTGGGCAGTTCGGTAAAACGCCGCTCTGCTGATGAAAGTTCTACTATCTTTTCGAAGTTCAGTTCAAAAACGGTAACCCGATCTTTTAGATCATAATTTGCCAATACATCAGGATGAATTTCACCAAGATAACCTATCTCCTCTCCTTTTGCTTTTATAAGAGCAGTCCGGCCGGGATGGAAACTATCATGTTGAGCTTTTTCATATATCAGTTCACCTAGCCCAAATTTATTAGCATAAGCATCCAGAATACCTTTTAAGTAGAAGAATCCTCCAGCATTTTGATTCCACTGATCATTCTCTAAAACTCCCATCACCGCGCCAGCCAACATACGCGGTTCATAAGGAAGTAGATCATCAGTTGGTATATACACCCTTGCTAGTTCAAAAATCTGTATCTTATCCATCCGGCGCTTTACATTAAAGGAGACTACCTTTAAAAGATCTGAAATCAAAGTTCGACGCATCACAGCATATTCTTCACTTATCGGATTTTTTAGCTTAATAGAGTTTCTCCACTCATGATCCGGGTTTAAATTGATCATGTCATAAACTTTTGGATTGATAAAACTGAAGTTCTGGGTTTCATTAAATCCAACAGCATTCATAAACTCTCTAGTCTGATCCTCTAACAATTGGGAACGGGTCAATTTGCCTACTCTACTTTCACCTACCGGAAGTTGCCCAGGAATATTGTCATAACCATATAGACGGGCCACTTCTTCTATAAGATCAACTTCCCTTACCACATCTCCGCGGTAGGTAGGTATTGTTACATCCAGATCATCATCTACAACTTTGGTAGTAAATCCAAGACGGTTCAACATCTCTGCAATCTCATCCCGCGTTAACTGAGTACCCAAAATTTCATTAACCCGATGGGTACGAAGGCGGATCTCCAGTAATTTAACAGGTTTAGGATAGATGTCAATAATACCTGTTGCAATTTCCCCACCAGCCAGCTCCTGAATTAACTGAGCAGCCCTATTGCTTGCATCAATTACAGCCTCAATGTCTACACCACGCTCAAAACGATATGATGCTTCACTTGAAATACCATAACGTCTTGCAGTCTTACGAATACTTATCGGATTGAAATAAGCAGACTCGAGCAGGACAGTGGTAGTCTCTTCTGTTACCTCACTATTAGCTCCACCCATCACACCGGCAATACAGATAGGCTCTTTAGAATCACAGATAACCAATACATTGGAATCTAACTGCCTTTCTTTTTCATCCAGTGTCACAATCTTTTCTTCATCCTCTGCTCGCCGAACTATAATCTTATGATCCTTAACCTTATCATAATCAAATGCGTGCAGAGGCTGGCCCATTTCCATTAACACATAGTTGGTTACATCAACAATATTATTAATAGGCCGCATACCAGCAGCTAAAAGGCGCTGCTTCAACCATTCTGGAGATTCACCAACCTTTACCCCGCGAATAACTCTGGCAGTATAACGAGGGCAAAGATCAGGATCTTTAATCTCCACTGCTGCCAACTCTGTAACAAGAGGGCCAGTCTCATTTATTTTGATCTCAGGCTTTTTAAGAGGTTTTCCTATTCTTGCAGCTACTTCCCGGGCCACCCCGATCATACTCAGACAGTGGGCATAGTTAGGAGTAAGATCTAAAACCAAAATAGCATCATCCAGTCCCATTATTTTTACAAATGAATCCCCGGGCTTACAATCCTTATCAATGATCATTACTCCCGCTTGACGTTCTTCTTTAAGCCCCAACTCATCCTCAGAACAAATCATCCCGTTAGAAGCAACCCCTCTCAATTTCACTTTTCCAATTTTCATCCCATTAGGGAGGGTAACTCCAATCTTTGCAACAGGAACTTTTGCACCCTCAAAGATATTTTTCGCACCACAGACAATCTCCAACTCCTCATTACCTACATCAACTCTGGTTACACTTAACTTATCTGCATTTGGATGCTTAGTAATCTCTTTAATTTCACCAATAACTATATCTTCTAAACCTTTTCCCGGATATTCAATCACATCTACCTCTAATCCGGCCTGAGTCAAAAGCTCAGCTAACTCTTCAGGAGTAAGATTAAAATCAATATACTCTTTTAACCAATTATAGGATACCCGCATTTTATACACCTTCCTTTCTTAGAAATAAAACTCAATGGATATATGATCTTACTGCAAAAAGCTAATTTTTCACTTCATAAAGAAATTTTTCGAACCATCTAAAGTTCGATTTCAGTCGAAATAAGGCACACTAATCAATGGGTCCTCCTGACCCTTGATTAGCTCATCACATCCTGTGATGAGGCCTTATTTCGACTGAAATCTCACTAAGATGGTTAAACGAAAAATTTCTATATCGTTCAAAATTAGCTTTTTGTAGCTTAATCATTCATATTTATTCTACTAAAACTGACTCAAAAATCTGAGATCATTTTCGTAGAATAAGCGAATATCGGTAATCCCATATTTTAACATAGCAATCCGTTCTAACCCCATGCCGAAAGCAAATCCACTATATTGCTCTGGATCAATACCGGACATCTCCAAAACCCGCGGATGAACCATACCACATCCCATAATCTCCAGCCACCCGGAGCCTTTACAAATCCGGCAGCCCTTTCCATCACAGAGAATACAGGAGACATCTACCTCAGCACTTGGCTCAGTAAATGGGAAATAACTGGGTCTAAACCTTGTCTTCCGGTCTTTACCAAAAATTTCTTTAACCATAACATTGATGGTTTCCTTTAAATGACCAAAGGTAATGCCTTTATCAACCACCAGACCTTCTAGTTGCTGGAAGTTGGGACTGTGAGTTGCATCCAATTCATCTACACGGTAAACCCGACCGGGAGCGATAATCCTGATGGGCAGTTCCCCTTTTTCCATTGTCCGCACCTGAACCGGGGAAGTATGGGTTCTTAAAAGGACCTCTTCTGTTATAAAGAAGGTATCCTGCATATCTCTCGCCGGATGCCAGCGGGGAATATTTAAAGCTTCAAAGTTATAATATTCTTTTTCAATCTCCGGGCCTTCAGCAATATCAAAGCCCATACCCAAAAAAACCCGTTTCAGCTCAGTTAAGATAGCAGTAAGGGGATGAACATGACCATAATTGATAGGTTGGCCCGGAAGAGTTACATCAATCTCTTCCTCCTGAATCTGTTTTAATTTTGCTTCCTCTTCAAGTTTTAACTTTCGCTCTTCAATCAATGATTCAATTTCATTTTTGATCTTATTGGCCAGGGCCCCAATTATAGGACGTTCTTCTGGTAAAAGCTGACCCATCCCCTTTAATACTCCTGTAATTTCACCCTTCTTCCCCAGAAATCTGACTCTAAGCTTATTTAAGAGTTCTAAATCATTTACTTCTTTGATAAGTCTAAATGCTTCTTCCCGAATACCCTGAAGCTTCTCTTTCATTTGCAACAACCTCCTTTAAAACTTTAGTAAAGTCTATAAACCAAAAAACCTCCCGTCCAGACTAGGGACGGGAGGTTAATCTTCCGCGGTACCACCCTAATTAGCCATAATACCCCTTTCTAAGCCTAAAGTAGGGTAATATGACTCACTCATATATCCGATAACGGGGACATCCGATCCAGCCTACTATCATTTCAGCCGACAGCTCCAGAGTGAACTTCATTCAGCTTAAGTTTAGAGATGCTCTCAGTCCGCTGACATCTCCTCCCTGTAAACCGCTGCTGAACTACTCTCTCTTTCCTCGCTTTTAACTTTATTGTTTTTACATTTTATATTATGCTACTGAATATTCAATGACATAAATTCTTTATAAGCCAAATACACTACAACAGAACCTGTCTTTTCAAATAACTTCCATAAAATCTTTGCGGTCAATTTCATTAGACCACATCCTTTCATATGGCTGGCTTTTCTTTATGCTAAATTATATCATACTATCTTTCGTTTGACAAGTTTATATTTAATTTCATCCAATTAAATTCTGCCGTACTCCTTCAAAAATTATAATCCCCGCAGCAATTGCTACATTTAGTGATTCAGCATCAGGCGCCATGGGGATTTTAACTAACTGATCTGCAGATTTTAAAACCTCTGGTTCTACGCCATTTCCTTCATTTCCCACCACAAGAAGAGTCGGTCGGCTAAAATCAACTTCAAAATGCCATGTTTTTCCTTCAAGAGCAGCAACTATAATCTGATATCCATGAGTCCGCAATTTTTTCCAGACAAAATTCAAATCTTCCACCTTACAGATAGGCATTTTGTAAATAGCTCCCATAGTGGCCCGCAAACTCTTGGGGTTATAAAGATCTACCGTACCTTTGGTTAAAATTACCCCTGACCAACCAGCACCCGCTGCTGTCCTGATAATCGTACCAAGATTACCGGGATCTTGAATACCGTTTAACATTAAAATATGGGGATAGAGTCTTTTTTTTGCAATCAAATCTTCCAATTCAAACTCAGGCTGTTTAAGAATAGCTAATATTCCCTGGGGAGTTTCAGTATCGGCTACTTCCTTAAATAATCTGTCATCTAACAAAATCTCGTCAACTCCGGCCTCCCGTAATTTAAATAATAATTCCATTCCACGGGAATTGGTTTCTAACATCGGTGAGTAAAAAACGCGGACAAATTCTGCACCATCCGCCAGAGCATCCTCAATAATCCGAACCCCTTCTATAAAAAACATCTTCTCACGCTCTCTATATTTCTTTTTCTTAAGAGAACGTAAAAATTTAACTTCAGAATTTTTAATGCTGGTAATCATCAATTAAATCCTCCCCTAAAGCCGTCTCAACCGTTCTACTGACTGGTTTTCACCTATTACCACTAAAATATCTCCTTCTCTTATCTCATCACTGGCAGATGGAGAAATATTGATCCGGTCTTTAGCTTTGACTGCAATTACATTTACTCCGAATCTGGTACGTAGCTGTAATTCCGCCAGAGTTTTACCTACCATCCCCTTTGTAGCTTTAATTTCTACAATACTGTAATTTGGTGCAAACTCTATAAAATCCAGAACATTAGAAGAGATCAAATTAAGGGCAAGCCGTTTCCCCATATCTCGCTCAGGAAAGATTACCCTATCTGCTCCCACTTTAGCTAAAACCTTTCCATGCAGGGGGTCAAGAGCCTTTGCCACTACATATCGAACTCCCATCTCTTTTAAGATCATTGTTGCCAGAATATTGGAATGAACATCTGCACCTATGGCTACAACAGCAACATCAAAGTTTCTCAATCCAAGAGCATTCATAGCATTCTCATCTGTCGCATCCGCCTGAACCGCATGGGTTACCACATTTGCCATCTCCTGAACCAATGATTCATCCTGGTCAATTGCCAATACATCAAATCCCCGTTCAGCCAGGGTACGGGCCACACTGGAACCAAACCGCCCCAGGCCAATAACAACAAATTGTTTCATTTAATAAACCTCCCTACCCAATCATCAATTTTTCTTCCGGGAACCGGATAAAAGTTTTTTGCCGCTGTTCACCAATAGCTATTGCCAGTGTCATGGGACCAACCCTACCAATAAACATAGTAACAATGATAAAAAGCTGACCAATAGAGGAAAGTTTTCCAGTAATTCCAGTAGATAAACCTACTGTTCCAAAAGCAGAAACAGTTTCAAAGAATATATCCAGAAAAGCAAATTTCTCTGTCACAGCCAAAACCATTGTTACAGTAAAGATAATTAAAATAGAAATCATCACAACTGAAAGAGCTTTAAAAATGGTCATATAAGATAATCTTCGCTGAAAAACCACCACATCATCCCGTTTCTTAATCAGTGCCCAGACTACTAAAAGAAGAGTTCCAACAGTGGTAGTTTTAACACCACCTCCTGTAGAACCGGAAGAAGCACCAATAAACATCAAGATGATAATAAAAAACTGGGACGCTTTTGTCATTTTTCCGATAGGAATTGTATTAAAACCGGCAGTTCGGGGAGTAACCCCTTGAAAATAAGCTGCAGCAATTTTTCCAGATAAATTGAGATCTCCTAATGTCTCAGGATTATTATATTCCAATCCAAAGATTACCAATGTTCCTAAAACAATTAGTAGCAAAGAGATAGTCAATACCACTTTAGTATGTAGAGAAAAATGCTTAAATCTACGGCAGCTATATATTTCAGCAATAACAGTAAAGCCAATTCCACCAATTATAAAAAGTCCTGTAATTACAAGAACAATATACCAATCTGTAGTAAATCCCTCAAGACTATTTCCAAATAAATCAAAACCGGCATTATTAAATGCTGAAACAGCATGAAAAATACTAAAAAAAACAGCCTGTCCAGGGGGCATTATCGGCAAAAATCTTAAAAAAAGTAAGATTGCTCCTAATGCTTCTAACCCTAATGTGAGAAAAACCACATAACGTACCAGACGGATGATACCCGTTAAATTTTCGGTATTTAACTCTTCCTGGATAATAAGTCGTTCTTTAAGGCTAATTTTTTTCCTCAAAACCAACATTACTAGTGTTGAGGTCGTCATAAAACCAAAACCACCAATTTGAATCAAAAGCATAATCACTATCTTACCAAAAAATGTCCAGTGACTGGCAGTATTGACTACAATTAATCCTGTCACCGCAGTTGCAGAAGTAGCAGTAAAAAGAGCATCCATTAGAGTAGTATCCGCTCCCTTTACAGTTGCAAAAGGTAAACTCAAAAGCAAGGTACCAATAGTTATAACAACCAGATAACCTATAACGAGAACCTGAGTTGGTGACAAAATAATTTTTTTTCTAATAACCATCACCTCCAGACTCTTCTTTCTAATATACCCAGGAGGGATGGTTTTTAGACACAGAACAACACCATATAAATAAAGGATACTCCCATTAAATAGGAATATCCTCTTTTACAAAATTAATATTTTCTAAGTCGCTCTAGATTCTCATTTTCACCAATGACTATTAAAATATCACCTTTTTTAATCTCATCTGTGGCTCTTGGGGTTACATTGATCTTATCCCCATTTTTTATAGCAATTACATTCACTCCAAATCTTGTTCTAAATTGAAGATCACTTAAGGTATGACCATAAAGTTTTGGTGAGGCTGTTACTTCTGCTATTGTATACTCCGGTGAAACTTCAATTAAATCCAGTACATTAGAGGAAATCAAACTATTGGCCACCCTGACACCCATATCTCTTTCTGGATAAACAACTTTATCTGCCCCTATTTTGGTCAATACCTTTCCATGTAACTCTGTCTGGGCTTTAACAACTACATATTTAACCCCCAGTTCTTTTACCAGTAGGGTTGTAAGAATATTGGAGTGAATATCAGTCCCGATGCTAATAATGGCAATATCAAAATTACGTATACCAAGAGATTTCATTGCTTCTTCATCAGTAGCATCTGCCTGAACAGCATGAGTTACTTCATCTGCTAAAGCCTGAACCCTTTCTTCATCAATATCAATTGCTAATACATCAAAACCTTTTTGGCAAAGGGTTCTAGCCACACTAGAACCGAATCTTCCCAACCCAATTACAACAAATTGTTTCATATTAAAAAAACCTCCTCATTAACCAACCATAATTTTTTCTTTAGGATAATGGAACTGAGGTTTTTTCTTACTTTCACTCATAGCCACTGCCAGGGTTAATGGTCCAACCCTACCGGTAAACATGGTAATTATTATTAGCATCCGTCCAATCTTACTCAAAGTGGGAGTAATCCCGGTAGATAGTCCTACAGTCCCAAAAGCAGAAACCGTCTCAAAAAGTATTTCCACTAATGAACTTTCTTCTGTAACGCTCAAAATCAGAGTTACCACTAACACTAATAAAAGTGATAACATCAGGATAGTAAGAGACTTAAAAATAATACCTTCATCCAATCTCCGTTTAAAGATTTCCACATCTTTTTTACCTCTAACCGTCGTCCAGAGAGTAAAAACGATAGTACCTATTGTAGTAGTCTTAATTCCTCCACCTGTTGAACCGGGAGAAGCCCCAATAAACATTAAAATCATAATAAAAAAGAGAGTAGACTCACGTAAAGCCCCAGTGGGAACAGTATTAAATCCTGCTGTCCGCGGAGTTACAGATAAAAAGAATGAGGCCATAATTTTTTCGCCCAAACTGAGGTTAGCCATCGTATTACTATTTGAATATTCCAAAGCAAAGATTACAATAAAACCAACTAAAAGTAAAATCACAGTGGTCACTATTACCATCTTGGCATGTAATGAGTGTAATTTCCGTTTATCAAACAGTTCTACCAATACAGTAAATCCTAATCCTCCCAGTACGATGAGAATAATTGCTGTCAAAATAATCAAAGGATCCCCCACAAAACTTTCCAGACTGTTTCCAAAAAGATCAAAACCAGCATTGTTAAAAGCAGACACCGAGTGAAAGATGGAGTAAAAAATAGCTTTTTTTAAGGGATATTTCCGGGCCAACCGAATAAAAAATAATAAGGCCCCTAATCCTTCAATGGTAAAAGTAAATGCCAGAATATACTGGATTAATCGCAAAAGTCCAGAAATCCCCAGTTGATTTAAATCTTCTTGAATAATTAATCTCTGCCGTAAAGTAATCTTCCGTCCCATAATCAGAGCAAAGGCAGTGGACATGGTCATAATCCCAAGACCACCTATTTGAATCAAGAGCATGATAACCAATTGACCGAAGACTGTAAAAGTAGTTCCTGTAGTGACAACAACCAATCCCGTTACACAGGTAGCTGATGTAGCAGTAAAAAGGGCATCAATCAGGTCCAAACCCTGTCCATCCACAGTTGCAAAGGGAAGCATTAAAAGTACTGTTCCAAAGAAAATTACAATCAGATAACCAGCCGAAAGAATCTGAGCTGGAGATAGACCACCAAGATCAATCTTTGGTAATTGTATTTGCGGTTTAATAGTAATCCCCCCTTTTAAAAAGGCAAAGAAAAAAGAACTACAGAGGTTACCCATAGTTCCATAGTAAAGCTATTTTGAACTGTAACCTCTTGTTTTACGCTTACGGGGTTAGCTGTCGGGTTAGGGCCCAAGAGCAGCCCCTCCTTAAATATCAAATTTAAGGATTCACCCCAAAAAAAGTGGGTCCCCCGCTTCCAATACCTGGAATTCAGCGTACCTTTGTTTACTATGTTGACTATTATACACTATTTCCTGCGGCTTGTAAAGGACAAATAAAACAAATGATCCTGATTAAAAACAATCAGGATCATTTGTTTAAAAATTAATATTAAAGATTAAACTGCAAAAAGCTAATTTTGAGTTGTTTAACCATCTTAATGAGATTGAAAAGAATGGCCCCATACGAGGATATAATGAACTAATCAAGGACCAGGAGGGTCCATTAATTAGTGTGCCTTATTTCGTTAGATGGTTCGAAAAATTTCTTTTAAAGCGAAAAATTAGCTTTTTGTAGTAAAATCATTAAAAAATAAGCCATCAAGATTGATGGCCTTAGTTTCATTATGAAAGATGAGCTTTAGCCATTTCACACAGTTTGCCAAAAGCTTCTGGATCTTTGATAGCCATTTCAGATAACATTTTCCGATTAACCTCAACATTAGCCCGCTTTAAACCATTGATAAAACGGCTGTAGGAAAGACCATGCATCCGGGCTGCCGCATTAATCCGGGTAATCCAAAGCTTTCTAAAATCTCTCTTACGAACACGGCGGTCACGGTAAGCATAAGCTAAAGATTTCATAACAGCCTGATTGGCTGGGCGGAATAACTTACTCTTTGCTCCAAAATATCCTTTAGCTAACTTTAAGATCTTCTTTCTTCTACGTCTAGTTTTAAAACCACCTTTTGCACGTGGCATAACAAACCCTCCTTAAATAATTGCTTAATTTAAACTTAAGAATATGGCAACAATTTTGCAACAGTTCTCTTATCTGCATCAGAAATAAATCCACCTTGACGCAGACTTCTTCTACGCTTAGCAGATTTTTTAGTTAATTTATGACTTTTAAAAGCTCTGCCTCGCATAATTTTTCCAGTCCCTGTTATTTTAGTTCTTTTTTTGGCACCTTTATGAGTCTTCATCTTAGGCATCACATGTTTCCCCCTCTCACTAGCATTACTTTTCTGCTTTAGGACCCAAAATCAAAATCATATTACGGCCTTCCATCTTAGGTTGATTTTCTACCTTACCCACATCTTCTAATTCTTTGACAAAACGATCCAAAAGTTCTATGGCCAGGTCTTTATGCGTGATCTCGCGACCGCGGAACTTTACACGAACTTTAACTTTGTCTCTGTTTTCAAGAAACTTTCGAGCTCTTTTTATCTTGACAAACAAATCATGGTCTTCAATTTTTAAACTCAATTGAATCTCTTTAACGTTAATAATGTTCTGGTTTTTCTTTGCTTCTTTTGCTTTTTTCGCTTGTTCGTATTTATACTTACCATAGTCCATAATCCGGCAGACCGGTGGCTTAGCCTGTGGAGCTACCTCTACCAGATCAAGCCCCTTCTCATAAGCCAGATCCTGAGCCTTTGAAAGTGGCATAATACCGATCTGGTTACCATCAGGACTAATAACTCTTACCTCCCTGGCACAAATTTGCTCATTAACTCTTAAATCCTTGCTAATAGTCTTCACCTCCTGAAAAATTAAAAAGCAGATGGCACAATTCGGCCATCCGCTATAAATAAAAAATAAAATAATTAATAGTGCTTTCTTTAATAAACCAGCCAACAGTCCCAAAAATGGCGTCGGTCTGGTGAGAAGCGGATGGCTTCTACTTGATTTTCCTCATTAAGTATAACACAACCCTATAACCGAGTCAATACTATCTTGTAAAAATGAAGAAAATTAATAGCATTAAAATCATCCCCAATAAAAGATATAAAATTGGACTTAAGCTACTTGATTGAAGATCTTCATCTTTCTCTCCAGATTTAAACTCTTTTTGTATCTCAGTGTAAGTAGCCAGACGTACAGACGGTTCAATGATAAAACGTCCATTAATTTTGGGTCCAAACTCAACCTCTACCTGATAGCGGTCTGTTTTTTCATTGTAATAACAACCCTTTATGCTTCCCACAGCAATTCCAAATTCATTAGAAATAACTTTTCCTAAATATTTACCCAGTTCACGTTCATCTACTATTTTTAAAGGAATTGGTTCATTAAGAGCAAATTTATCAATGGTCTTACCTTTTATTGGTGAAATTATTGGCTGTGCATCTAAATAGATCGTCAGATTAGAACTTAAAGAGTCTTTTTCAGTTTTACTAACTAATTCTTCATCAACTAACCCCTTTTTTTCACATTGAATTTTGGTCCAAAGAAAAGTTTCCAGCTCAACTTCTACCTTTTCAGAACTTCCCCATATTTTACCAATAATATTTCTAAAGAGGTTTTTTAATTCAATATCTTTATTTTCTTTGATAAATTGATAAATTTGATTTACCTGAGCAGGGCCAATCTGATCATAAAACCCAGCTAAAAAAGTATGCACCTGAGTATTCTCTGTTTGTTCAAAGAGCTGATCAATTACCTTTTTGAATACTTCCGGACTAGCAGAGATCGGACTTTCAACCTCATCTTTGTTATAACTCATAGCCAATCCAAAATCTAAAAGTGAACCTTCCCGTCCCTCACCCAGCAATCGAAAGATTCCGTAAACTTTAGTATTACGACCAAGGGTAAACTTTCCATGAATAATCACTATAGATTTTTCCACATATGGAACCAATTCTAAAGCTCGCTCTACATTACCATCTGCCAACTCCAAAGCAAGTTTTGCTTCTTCCATCGATATATCAGCAGTTTCGGTAATAATCTTTAATTTCGCTTCCATAGCATGTCACCCGTTTTCATCAAACTATAATAGTTGATTATAAAGATTGAGGTTTTACCCCCTTTTTATAAAAAATTCTTCATAGTCCTTCTAATTCCTCTTTTTAAAAAGCATTCTCTATTAAATTTTTCCATTGGTACTGTCCAGACTAACCAGATTATCTTTTCCTTTTACTATTTTAATTTTCTACCTATTTTCAAAAATTCCTGCAAGATTATTTTTGCCTATTATATCAGGAACGCTTTATCCCTAATCTAAAATCTAAGAAACTTTTACATCCCGTAAAACTTTATATTGCTGCTTATAAAGGGTACGGTATATCCCCTGTTCGATAGCCATTAATTCTTCATGGGTACCCCGTTCTTTCACATAACCCCCATCAATCACCAGAATCTCATCTACATTTTTAATGGTAGATAGTCTATGAGCAATAATTAGAGTAGTACGGCCCTCAGCCAACCGATCTAAAGCCTCCTGAACAAGATATTCGGACTCAGCATCTAAAGCTGAGGTCGCTTCATCTAATAACAAAATAGGTGCATCTTTAAGAACAGCTCTTGCAATAGCTATGCGCTGTCTCTGACCTCCGGAAAGTTGAGCTCCTCTTTCACCTACTAGTGTATGATAGCCATTTTCAAAAGACGTGATAAAATCATGAGCATTGGCAATTTTTGCTGCTCTAATAATCTCCTCTTCTGTTGCATCCACCTTACCATATCTGATATTTTCCATAATGGTTCCGTTAAAGAGATAAGCATTTTGCGGTACATAAGCTATCTTTTTTCTAATTTCTGATAATTCAGTGCTAGCTAAAGATAATCCATCAACAATAATCGTCCCTTTATCCGGAGGGTAAAAACCCATAAGAAGTTTAAAAATTGTACTCTTTCCTTCACCACTGGCCCCTACCAAAGCAACCTTTTTACCTTTTTTAACTTCAAAAGAAAGATTTTTAAGCACCCACTGATTAGGCAAATATCCAAAGTCAACATTTTCGAATATAATAGCTTTATCTAAATTTGGTATAATTTTAACTTCAAGATGTTGATATTTTTTAGGTTCTTCCGATTCATCCATTACTTCAAAAATCCTTTCTGCTCCCGCTAGAGCAATCTGAATCTCAGCAATAAGATTGCTTAATCGATTAAAAAAATTTAAAATTGGATTTTTCAATTGCCAGATAGCTATTATAGTCCCGATAGAAACTTTCCCTTTAAAAACAAAATAAGACCCTACTCCCACAACTCCAATAGTATCCAACATTTTTCCAAGAACATTTAACGAATCCAGAATAGCAGTAGTCTTGACTTTTTTTAATGAATCATGGTAAACCTGTCGATTAATATTGGCAAATTTACTAGCCATATTTTTATACAGATTAAAAACCTTAATAACAGTAATTCCGGCCAATAAATCTGAAAGTATGCCGGTAAGGTCACCTAAACGCTCTTGAATTTTTTTACTTATAACCCTTAAAGGCTTAGCCAGGATTGCATTAAAGATGATGGCAATAACACCTGTAACCAGGGCAATAACTGCCAACCAGAAATCCAAAAAGAACATAAAGACTGTTACAGCAACCGCACAAATGCTAAGATAAACTAGATAAAATATAGTATTGGAAAGTGCCCTTTCAACTACTTTAATATCATTGGTCATTCTGGAAATTAGATTTCCGCTATGTCTATTTTTAAAATATTTAATGGGTAAATTTTCTATTTTTAAAAATATATCTTTTCGTAAATCCCCAATAATATGTACCACCATTCTCCTCATAAGATACATAAGGGAAGATTGAATAAAACTTAACAGGGCTATAATTCCTAAGCTCTTTAAAACACATACTATCAATTTTTCAATACTTCCTATTACAACAGTATCAAATACGTTCTTCAAAACCAAAGCCAGAAACACCTGTCGATAGGTACCCACAATAATAAATCCAAAAAAACCTAAAATATATAATATCCCAGAACGTTTTTTGAGCAACTTAAGCAATCTAAAAAAAGTATTAATCACATAACCACCTCCTTTTCTTCTAGCTCCAGTCCCCGAATAATTTGATGCAAATATAGAGTTTTGTATATTCCATTTTTTTCTAATAACTCCGAATGACTACCTGTTTCTACAATTCGACCCCTATGCAAAACCAGGATTCGGTCCGATTTCTGAATTGTAGAGAGACGATGACTAATTATAAAAGAGGTAATTCCAGCATTCATAATATTATTTAAAGCCTCTCGAACTTTATACTCAGACTGACTATCTAAAAATGACGTGGCCTCATCAAGTAGAAGTAAGGGAGCTCTTTTGAGGAGGGCCCGAGCAATGGAAATCCTCTGTTTCTGGCCTCCTGAAAGCTTATCACCAAACTCACCCACATCTGTCATGTATCCGTCTTTTAATTCAGTTATAAAATCATGAGCATTGGCAGCTTTAGCAGCAGCAACAATTGCCTCATAATCTGCCTTTTCATTGCCAAAGGAGATATTATCCTCGATAGTTCCCGGAAATAGATATGTTTCTTGAGAAACCAGACTTATATTTTCCCGTAATGCCTTTAAATTCCAATCCTTAATCGAATGACCAAACAACTCAATTTCTCCAATAAAATCTTCATAAAAGCCCAGAATCAGTTTAAAAATTGTACTCTTTCCACTACCACTAAAACCTACCAAAGCAACCTTTTCTCCAGGCCAGATCTCAAAACTTACCCCATCAAGAACCTTTTTACCATCTGGATAAGAAAATTTTACATCTTTAAAAACTATAACAGGCTTCTCTTTTTGAATAGTATAAATCTTTCCTACTTCTCTTTCTTTTTCAATATCCAAAATCTCAAACACCCTTCCTGCTGCAGCCATTTGGCCTTTTAACTCTCCCAATAAAGTAGGTAATTGACTGATAGGAAATGTAAGAGGGTTTAACAGAGTGATAAATGCAATTAGACCTCCAGCGGTCATCTGGCCTTTGATAACCCAATATCCACCAAAACCAAAGCAGATAAGAAAAGGTGAAAAGTTTGTAAATAAAGAGATTGCCAAAAGTATCGCTCTCCATTTAACCACCTTAATTCCAGAACGAATAGATAAATCCACCGCTTGATTATACTTCTTAATTAAAACTTGCTTAAGCCCATATGCACGAACAATCTCCATTCCATTAATTGCATCCTGCGCTTCTTTATTCACTAAAGCCAGTTTTTCCTGTAACTCTTTCGTATATCTGGCAATAGGATTACTAAGTTTAGAAGAAGTTTTAAAAATAATCGGTACTCCAAAACTGGTAATCAATGTTAATTTCCAGTTCAAAGTTAATAAAAAAGCAAATGCTCCTAATGCTATCAGCGGTTGATATATAATTGATATCATTGTTTGGGTACTAAATTCCCGAATCTGGTTTAAATCATTTGTCATCCGCGAAATCAAATCCCCAGAATGCCGCTTTTCCAGCTCTCCTATAGGTAAATGAATTAAATATTCTACAAGAATATTACGTAAACGTGCAATTCCACTTTCTGCATAATCTCCAGCCAGTCGGGTTCTAAAAAATCTACCCACCATCTGTAAAATTGTGATTCCAATTAATAGTAAAATTAGACCACGATAGGTAATATAATCCAGATGAAGTACCGAATCCAATAATTTCTTTAAAGAATAGGAGATAATTATTTCCATTCCTGCTAGTATAGCTGTAAGCACTATTATTAGAACCAATTTATATGAAGAGCCAAATATTCTGATTAAACGCCAAAATGTTATAAAAGTACTGAATTTTTTTCTTTCCATACTCACCAGCTCCAATCAAAATCCCCTTACTCTCCTTTTTCCAATGACTTTAATATATTTCAATTATTTTTTACTTTCTCCTTCCTTATATTTTAAACTTTTTTAAATTCTAAATACTATAAATTAATCTAAGATACACACGAAATTTTACCATATTTAATGAAGAATAAAGAAAAAATTTTCTCTCTTTTCCAAAAAAATTTTCTGCCATCAAATAAAAAAATCCCGCCCAACTATAAGGCAGGAATTAAAATATTTATAACTGCAAAAAGCTAATTTTTCGCTTCAAAAGAAATTTTTCGAACCATCTAAAGTTCGATTTCAGTCGAAATAATACACACTAATCAATAAGTCATCCTGACCCTTGATTAGTTCATCACATCCTGTGATGAGGCCTTATTTCGACGAAATCTCACTAAGATGGTTAAACGAAAAATTTCTATTTCGCTCAAAATTAGCTTTTTGCAGTTTAATCATCTTATTTTTTCTCTTTAATTTCATTTAAAATTTGTTCAATAAATTCTTCTACCTTAAAGGAACCTAAATCTCCTTTACGACGTTCACGTACGGACACAGTACCATCTTCAATCTCCCGATCACCAACAATCAGCATATAAGGAACCTGATTTAACTGAGCAGAACGAATTTTATAACCTACTTTCTCAGAACGGCTATCAACTTCAACACGAATACCCGCTTCAGATAATTTCTTCTCTACCTGATAAGCATATTCCAAATGGTTATCCATTACAGGAATTACTTCCACCTGAATTGGTGCTAACCATACGGGGAAGGCACCAGCATAATGTTCAATTAAAACTCCAAGGAATCGTTCAAGACTACCATATACAACCCGATGTATCATAACAGGACGGTGTTCTTCTCCATCAGGACCTACATAAGTCAAATCAAACCGTTCTGGCATGAGGAAATCCAACTGAATTGTACCGCACTGCCAGGTACGGCCTAAACAATCTTCCAGGTGGAAGTCAATCTTTGGTCCATAGAAAGCCCCGTCTCCTTCATTAATCTTGTAGTCCAGATTCAACGCTTCAAGAGCTCCTTTTAAAGCAGAAATAGCCTTTTCCCAGATTTCATCAGAACCCATAGCCTTTTCAGGTTTGGTACTTAATTCTACATGGTATTTAAATCCAAAAACACTGTAAATCCTATCAATCAAATTGATAACATTAATAAGCTCGTCTTTAATCTGGTCTGGAGTCATAAAAATATGAGCATCATCCTGAGTAAAAGCCCTTACCCGCATTAGACCGTGAAGAGTACCGGACAACTCATGGCGGTGAACTAGACCCAATTCAGCAGTCCGGATTGGAAATTCCCTATAACTATGCTTTTTAAACTTATAAACCAACACACCTCCCGGACAGTTCATCGGTTTTACAGCATAACCCTGATCATCAATTTCAGTAAAATACATATTTTCTTTATAGTGCTCATAATGGCCTGATTGCTTCCAGAGTTCTTCATTCATAATTAAAGGAGTCCGGATTTCTTGATAACCTGCCTTCTGATGTTCTTCTCTCCAGAAATTGATAAGTTCATTTATAATCACCATACCCTTTGGAAGAATAAATGGAAATCCAGGTGCATACTCGCTTAAACTAAATAATTCCAATTCTCGACCAATCTTACGGTGATCCCGTTTCTTTGCCTCTTCCAGCCGATGTAGGTATTGCTCCAGTTCTTTTACTTTTGGAAAAGCAGTTCCATAAATCCGCTGAAGCATTGGATTTTTCTCATCACCACGCCAGTAAGCACCGGCTACACTCATCAACTTAAAAGCTTTTAAATAACCTGTAGAAGGCAAATGGGGACCGCGGCAGAGATCAACAAATTCACCCTGTTCATAAAAACTAACAGTCTCATCCTTCAATTCTTCCACCAGTTCAACTTTATAATCTTCTCCCATCTCTTTTAATTTAGCCAATGCTTCATTCCGGGGCAGTTCAAAACGCTTAAACTTAAGATCCTCTTTGATAATCTTTTTCATCTCTGCTTCAATCTTTTCCAGATCCTCGGGACTAATCCGCTCCTCTAAATCGAAATCATAATAAAATCCATCTTCAATAGCAGGACCAATAGCCAATTTAACATCTTTACCATAAACTCGCTTAACTGCCTGTGCCATAATATGTGCTGCACTATGACGATAAATTTCCAAACCTTCTTCTGAATCCAGGGTAATAATCTCTAAATTCACATCACTTTCGATAGGAAAATCAAGATCAACCAATTGGCCATTAACTTTACCAGCTACAGCAGCCTTTCCCAACCGGGGCCCGATATCAAAGGCTACATCTTTAACGGTTATACCGGACTTAAACCTCCGTTCTGAACCATCTGGTAAAATTACTTTAACCTCTTTCATCCCCCAATACCTCCCTTATTAAATTTTTTGATTAAAGAGATAAAATAAAAAACCTTTCACCTCTAAAATTTAGAGACGAAAGGTTACTTTCGCGGTTCCACTCTAATTAGCCCCAAACCTCTCCATCAGAAGTTTGTGACTCCCTCATTAAAGTTAACGGCCATTTCTGACCGGATCTGCTTACTGAGTGCTTAAAAAAGCACTGTTCGGCAGTCAGCTCCCAGGTGGTCTTCAGGATTACATTCTAAAGGAGGCTTCCAGCCGCTGACCTCCATTCTCTGGTTTAGAATTTATAATCCCTACTCTCCTGTTCATAGCCTTTGAGATATTTAGTTTTTATTAAATTTTAATAAATATTTCCCCTTCTGTCAAGGGGAAATTTAGTTTTCTCCTTAAAAATTTTGCCAACTAAAAGTAAATTAATATTAGAGCCTGTACAATTCCAATTAAAAATCCTAACACTCCCCCCAGAATTTCTATATGTTTTAACTCTTTGGAGACAATCTTTAAAACCAGATCTTCCAACCTCTCAATTTCAAATCTTTTTATTCGTTCTTCAACAATCTGCCCCAAATTGCTTTCCTTAACAACCTGTTCCTGGATATTCAAAAGAAAAGTATTCAGATACCTGTCTAACTCTTTTTTTATCAAATCAAAGATAAAACCTATAACTCCCTGTTTTAACCCCATTGGTAAAAATCTTAATTTTTCTACTAACCTTTTCTCCGTTATCTCCATTAATGTCTTTTCTATCTTTTCCTGAAGCTGCATCTTTTCTATTCGTTGCAATAATTCTTCTGTCGGTAGTAATTCATTTTCTATTACTGCCCCTATACTCCTGGCCAATTCCAACTTTCGTTTCGGTAAAAGTCCTTGAATTTTGATCTTAAGCAAAGGGATATGGTAAGGATTATAGGGTTTAAAGATTAACTTGATTGCAATCCAGTTAGTTAGCCATCCAATTAATGATCCTATAATTGGAAGAAACGCCAGCCTATAATCCATCCCTATCTACTCCCTCAGCTGTAATAACTTTCTGATTCATATTAATTTATTTCTTGATTTTTGCATCCTCTTTTCTTTTTTCACAAAATCTACATCCTTTACATACCGATACTCTGGATTCAAAAATACCCCTCAATGTCTCTATCACTGGATGATCTTCTCGAAAGTGAGCAATAATTCTGGCAGGTGCAATGGTAATCAATGCACTGATCAAAAGATCTTCATAATCAATATCACTTTCTATCATTTGTAAAATTATACCCTCCAAATATTCATTGTCTATGATATGGCCATTTTCATCCAGAATCTGAAATATTCCCTGATCTGTAAGAATAATATTTACTTCATCTACTTTGGGACCCTGTATCTCTACAAAGTATTTAAGCAAGCGAATAAATTCCTTATATTCTTTTTCCATTAAAAAATCTTCCACTGCCTGTTCTACTGCTAACTCTAATTCCTGAAAATAATCTTTCAATCGAAAACGAATAAATCCTTCGATAATTAACTCATTATTATTTTGAAGATAATTTAAAATCCGGTTCAAAACCCTGTCTTTCCGTTCAATCTGTGGTAAATAGTGAATCCCTCCATTAGGAGAGTAATTATTCAGACAAATCATTGCCTTTTCAAGCAGAATCTCCCGTTCTGCTATATCAAAATGTTCAAAATTATTTTCAATAATTTTAGCCACAAAGAATCGTTCCAGGTTACCGATAATAATATCTGCCAGGGCATTAGCTATATAATGAATGACAACTTCTCTGGTACTTTGTTGAATCCAGGGAGAATTAATTTGAAAAATAGCATCTCCTTCGGGTATATCACAATCAAAAAAGGTAATATTACCTTTTATATCTTCATTAATTCTAACTTTAATTCCTTCTTCTTCTAAAAAACGTAGTTCAAAATTAAGACGTTCACGGAGCTCATTGGTACAATTCTGTGTACCGATGTGTATTGATCCCACATCTTTCACTCCTTTCTCTAGATATTTTATAATATTATATGTTAAGTCGGTCTGATGTATACAATGCCAACTCTACTATAACAATTAATATCTTAACCTGCTATTAAACTAATTTAGCCTATTTATAAGACAAAATGTCCTTCGGGCATTGCACAAAGCTAATTTTTCGCTTCACAGCAAAATTAGCTTTGTGCAGTTTAATCATATTGTTATCCATAACTTGCAAAAAGTATAATTCCCTAGACATTAAAAAAGCTGATGGATAAAGTTTTAACTCTGTCCATCAGCTAATAAGACTATTATTTACTTTCCAGATATTTACCCTCTTTTAATTCTTTAAGTAAGTTTTTTACATTGTTACGAACTTGAGCTTCTTTCTCTAAGTTCTCCTCAATTATCAGATCAACCCATCCTCCAGCTTTTACACCTCTAGGTAAAAACTTACGCGGCAGCTCAATCTTCAGATCATCCACCATTAAAATTGCCCAATCCTCTTCAAAATGATCTACACTAGCAGTAATTTTCATCTATACTCACCATCCTTTTAATTAGAAAATTTAATATAAGGCAAAATTTGTTCCAGCAGTTCCGGAGTAATGGAATCTAATTTAAGTAATTCATTTTTGTTGAGAAATATCCCAAAGTTTTCACGATAATCTACAATCTCCCTGGCCAGCTCATAACTCATTCCAGGAATATCCAAAAGATCTCCTAACGGTGCCTTATTAATATTTACCCGTATATCCTGTTCAGCCTCTAATTGCTTTTCTGTTTCCACCTTATAAGTCTCACCATCAGTAGTTACTACTATCGTACCATGGAGGTCATTTCTATAAATTTTAATATCTTTCCAATTGAGTCTTTCCAGGACTTCATCTGTCGGATGTCCATAATTATTATTAGCACCAACCTGTATTACTGCCACCTCTGGACTCACACAAGTTAAAAACATATCACCAGTAGAACTCTTACTTCCGTGATGTCCTACCTTTAAAATAGTGCTTTGTAAATCTACCTTATTCCATATCATACGGTCTTCAGTATCAAAACCTGCATCACCTGTTAACAAAAAACTTACATTCCCAAAAACAGCCTTTATTACTATAGAAACGTCATTGACATCATCGCCATAATCCAATTGATCTTCATATGGAGCAAGTACTTTCAATTTAAGAAAAGGATCCTCTTTCATCTCAATTATATCACCGGCCAAAACAGTGGTAAAAAGAATTTTTTTATTTTTAATTGTGGTCAGATAACTTTCATAAATTCCTGATGGATATACAACACCTGGATCAATAACCCTTTTCACTTTAATTCCATTTAATACATCAATTAATCCACCAATATGATCAGCATGGGGATGCGTACCAATTACTAAATCCAGTTCTTTTATACCTAACCGACGAATATAAATCAAAATTTTTCTTCCATTATCTGGATATCCCCCATCAATCAATATATCTACCCCATTAGAACTATGTAACAAGATACAATCACCCTGACCAACATCGATAAAATGTACCTCTAGTGTAGGTTTATCCTCCGCCAAAACAGGAAAAACCAGTTGAGCCACTAATATAATAGTGACAATAAGTAACATAATACGTTTAGACCATTTAAACATTATTATTTACCTCCTTAAAAGTATATAAGCATTTTCCCTTCTAACATTTACTCTTAGCTTCGACGGAATAAAAACGTTCCACTAAACCTGATACCAGGTTAAATACTAGAGTTGCAAGCAAAATACCCGAAACCAGATCCAAAAAAACATGCTGTTTTACAAACAATGTAGATAAATTAATCAACCAACCGATTATTATAAAAAATATTTTTAAATTTTTCTTTATTTCCTCAACCTTTTTAATAACCTTCATACATAAATAAGTTGTCAAAACATGAATACTGGGAAAACAATTATACGGTAAATCATTTTTATAGATAATTCTTACTAATTGAGAAAAAATATCAGTCCCTATAACATCAGGTCTTGGAACAGTTGTTTGAAAAATTGAATAGATAACAAAGCAAATCAAAACTCCTATATTAAAAGATAAAATTAATTTTAAATAAAATTTCCTATTGTTCAAAAAAATTATAAACCCTACTAAGGGAATATAAGCATACCAGATAATATAGGGTATAATCCAATAGGGAGTAAATGGAACAAAGTTATCCAGAAATATTCCAAAATAAAATGTAAATTTTTTTGGATGATTAAATAAAGGATACAAGCTACTTATTAATAAATATAATCCACTTAAAAAAAGTAAAATAATTTTCTCATTTTGTCTATAAAATAATCTGCTAAACATTTGAGATATCACCGCCTGTATTTCATATTACCCGTTAACTAATAATAAGTCAAGCCAAAAATTCCAATAAATAAAAAAAACAACCTCTTACAGGTTGTTTCTTTCAAAAATATGGTGCGATCGGACGGAGTCGAACCGCCGACCTCCACGATGTCAACGTGGCGCTCTAACCAACTGAGCTACGATCGCATAAATAAAAATGGTACCGGGAGCCGGACTCGAACCGGCACGGGTATTATAATACCCATCGGATTTTAAGTCCGATGCGTCTGCCTATTCCGCCATCCCGGCACAATAAAATTGGAGGCGGCACCCAGATTCGAACTGGGGATCAAGGATTTGCAGTCCTCTGCCTTACCACTTGGCTATGCCGCCTCACCAGTGGAGCGAAAGACGGGACTCGAACCCGCGACCCTCACGTTGGCAACGTGATGCTCTACCACTGAGCTACTTTCGCATAATGGTGGTCAGACCCAGAATCGAACTGGGGACACGAGGATTTTCAGTCCTCTGCTCTACCAACTGAGCTATCTGACCACGATGGAGTCAACGGGAAATGAGTCCGTATTTTTTATTTTACCATGACAGGTTGTAATATCAATTACTCCCCGTCACTCACATCTTTTATTATACCTGATTTTCAAGGAAACTGCAAGAGTTTTTTATGAAATTTTTAATCATTTAACTTAATTTATTTTTAATTCTTTTTTGCCTTACCGTTGACAGCATTAAGTATATCTTATTTTTATTTAATAGTCAAAAGTTAAAAAAGACTATATATATCGATTATATCTACATAATAGGGTTATATCTCATCTTTTCTCTTAATAGCTAAGATATTCCCGCCCATTTTTAAAATTTCATTCTGCTGGAATCCATAAGCCATTTATAAGTTCACCAGGTAATATTTCCACATTAACTTTTTCAATACCCTGACTAAAAAACTTAAATCCCTTTAGAATCTGAGCACTTTCTATATCTGTCTCTAATTTCTCCCGAACTTGCAATACAGCATCACCAACTTTTTGAATTTGTGAAAAGTTCTTGATTTCAATAAGTCGTTCATAAATGGCCATTATAACTTTTTTCTGCCGTTCAATCCTTTCCAATACATTAGTTTTTGACCGTTTCAATCTTAACAATTTCAAAGTTTCTTCACCATTGAGTTTATTAATCCCTGGGTGAATAAAAAGACCATATTTAGGAAGATCAATAGACTCATCCATTCTAACCTGAATCCCTCCTAAAATATCTATTAACTGAACAAAAGGTTGATAATCAATACCAATATAACCATTAATCTTTTTACCAGTAAGTTTTTCAATACCTGCTTTTAATCCAGCAATTCCTTCCTTATCATAAATAATTTTTACTTCCTGATTATCTTCCAATACAGTATTAGGAGGGATGAATAGAATATCAATAGTTTTGGATACCGGATCTAAAGTTGCTGTAATAATGAGGTCTGTTTCTACTTTTACCTCTTTAGTTTTACCCTCTTCACTTGACATATCACGCCCATAAATCAAATAAATAGATTTATCTACAACTTTTTCTTCATCTTTATGTTCAACTTTTTCTTCATCCTTCGAACCTATATCTGCCAACATTGGTGTTGTATTGGAATGGAAGAAATAAATATAAACAAAAATACCTATAATTAAAATTAAAACTGCCACTATGGCCGGCCACCATTTTTTCATAACATTTTTCTCCTCCTATCTCTTTTTTGCTTAAATTAATAATTATACATACTGCCTAATTTTTCCTGCACAATTAAAAAATAATTTGCCTATTTTTCGTTAATTCAGAATATCACGAATTTTATGTAAAAGACCTTAAGGAAAACTTCCTTAAGGCCCTTTCATCTTTCTAACTACCAAAGAGAAGTTTAAATAATAAAAATAAAGCAACCATTGTTAATGCAATAATAGCAAACGGCACAAAGATAATTTGATAAGCCGCAATAGTCATTGCTAGAATATCTTTAAATCCAAAGTTAACCTTTCCTTTTTTTTCTTTTTCCTTTTTATCAGGATCTGGATAGGTGTAAACTTTATCATACACGGCTAAACCCCCCTTTACTGTTTTTATTGTATCATCACTTACTGACATCTGCAATCATTTTTTATCTGATCTAATGCATAAATCGAGTAGGGTAACGCCAAGGTGATCAGCCTCGGCGTTATCCCTCTCACAGAATCGTACATACGGGCCTCGTATACGGCTCCTGATAAACCTCAGTCGCTATTCATAATAACGATGCAAAACACCGACCTCATATCTCTGTAAATTTACCAGTCCAATCTCGTCAAACCATTTATTAGGCAATACCATATTGATTAATGGGCTGGCAGAATTCCTTCATCTCCTCATCGAAATCTTTTTGAACTCCCCTCGATAGCCCCAACTCTTCCACTCTTTCATCTTCTTCATCCTCAGTCTTCGCCTTATCCATTCCATTAACCTGGCAAAGACTGTCTTACAATTTGCTATCCTGAAATAATTCGCCCATCCCCTGATAATTGGATTTACTCCAGGTTCTTTCCATGATTCCTGAGAGTAAGTCGCTTGATTTTCTCTTTAAACTTTTTAATCTTATTCGGATGTACTGTGACAAATTTGGAGTATATGACAAAACCCAGATACGAAACCCCTTTATTTACATTAGTTAAATGTGTTTTCTCCCTGTTCACTACCAACTTAAGCTTATTTTCCAGTATCTCATAGGCTATGTCCAGCCAATCAAAGCATTTCGATAAGTCCATATCCATCACATATTTTAATCTGTATCTGTTCATGAACCTTTCTGCATTTGCTACTGCCTGCTGGCAGGAACGACCTGACCTATAGCCATAACTTGATAGGTGAAAATCAGAATTAAAAAAGGTTACCCATCTGAAAACCCCGGTTCACTTCCGCTATGTTCCAAATTCTCCCTTCAGCTTCCTTCAGAACCTACCGTTACCAGTGACACCCTTGTTTACAGATTGTCTTCCCGCTGGTTAGACGACAGGGCTTCTTTCAGCCCATCAGCTCAGCAAACATGCCGGGCGAACAAAAATTAAGGTCTGGTCAATGCCAGACCTTAAGATATTTTTTATTACATAACCAATTCCCCTGGAAAGCTCATTTCTATACTATCTGACCGGAGATAATAATTTTCCAAACCAATTGGGATCCTGTTTAAAAGTATATAACGGGTTATAATAATTGCCTTCTCATATTTTTTAAGTCCAAGTCTTATACGAATATTCTCCTCAGGAGACTCAAATCTAACTATATTTTCCATAAACTGAATTCGATTGGTACCTTTACGGTCAAATAATTTGTAGACCGAATCTAGAGTTTTAAACTCTTTATCGGTAAGGTCTTCTGAAAAATATGTTATCAGTTCTTTAATACAGAATGGATGGCCACCACTATAGCAGACTTGACTGATTCGCCATAGTTTTTCTTCTTTGTTAATTTTCTGTAGTTCTTCAAACTCTTCTTCTAACAATTGATCAATACCTAAATCGCCTATCTCTATTTCACTATTTTTTGGCTTCAATTTTAAGGCCATCTTCAAATCCGATTTAGTTTGAGTTTGCAGACGCTTTTCCATACTCCGCGCATATCTCTCACGTAATTCCATTAGCGAAATATTTGCTTCTGATAAAATTGTTCTAACATAACGCGGGGTAGTTTGCACATACTCTGCTATGTCACTTATCTTTAAAAAAGGATCACTCTGCGCAAAGTTAATAATCTGCTCTTTTTTAGTTAATTCTCCAACTGCCATTTCTATTTCCCCCTTTTATGTAATTCCATATGATTTATGTTATTAGTATTACACCATAATTCCGCTTCTATACATTATCTCTGCTAGATATCCTATAAAAGTTATTTAAAACTTCGGGCACTTAATCTTATCTTCGCTTCAAAAGAAATTTTTCGAACCATCTAAAGTTCGATCTCAGTCGAAATAAGGCACACTAATCAACGGGCCCTCCTGGCCCTTGATTAGCTTATCACATCCTATGATGAGGCCTTATTTCAACTGAAATCTCACTAAGATAGTTAAACGAAAAATTTCTATATCGTTCAAAATTAGCTTTTTGCAATTTTTTATAAATTATCTATACCAAATGTTATCCTTAACCTACGAAAACTATAATTTTCTAAACATTAAAAAAAAGGGCTGTCCCAAAAGTAATTGATTACTTTTGGGCATAGCCCCCTTTTTTCATTGTTCATTTCAAATTCATTGAAAATTTTTCTGTTAAGAAAATAAAAAAACCATAACCAATGTTCTATACTGTTGCCAGTTTAGCCAGGTTATGGGCTATACATAGTAAACCCCATTCAATTTTCACTTTCTCAAGACCACGTAGCATAAATCTCCTGAATGACCAATTGCCTTTGATCCTTCCAAAGACAGATTCTGCTTCAATTGCTCTTTGGGAATATAGCTTCTTGCCTTTTTCGGAACAAAGGTTTTCCTTTACTTTTTGCTTATATTCGCGTAATTTAAAATTTATTCCTATTATTCGATCACCTTTGGCCCTGGTACAATTTTCTTTTAACTCACATCCATCACAATTTTCGCATTTGTAATATCTAATTTGTTTAGTATATCCATTTTCAGTCTTAATTTCTTTTGTCTTACAGTAAATGAGTCTTTTTTGAGCAGGACAAATAAACTCGTCGTTTTCTTTATCATACGGCCAGTTTTCTACTTTAAATATATCATTTTTAAACTTCTTTTTTTGTTCTTTATGAAAAGTATTATACTTAACATAAATATTAGTATTGGCTTTCTCTAAGTAATCATAATTTTCTTCACTACCATAACCTGAATCAGCTATCACATTTTCCGGAATCTTACCTGTAACTTCTTTTACTTTTTCTAAATGAGGTATTAAGCATCTTGAATCTGCCGGCCTTTGATGAATACTATAACCAACTACAAACTGATTCTCTGTACCTATCTGAACATTATATGCGGGCTTCAATTGCCCATTTTTCATGTGGCCTTCCTTCATTCTCATAAAAGTTGCATCAGTATCTGTTTTAGAATAACTGTTTCGTCCATTTAAAATCTCTTCCTGTTGCTCATATTTTTTCATTCTGGGAAGACATTTAGTCTTGAGCTCTTTAATTGTTTTTTTTAACTTCTTATCTTTGGAGTTCTTTTCTAGACGTTCTTCAAGTTCCTTAATTTTTTCTTCGAGTTTCTTTGAATCTATTTCTTTTCCTTCACCCATCTCCTCCAGGTCATTATCCCCATACAATCTATTCTCTTCTTCGTTGGTTTTCTCAATCTCTTTTAAAAGTTCATTAATTTTTGCCCTAAGCCTTGCTTTGTACTTCTTTGTCGCTTTTCTCCAGACAAAGCTATATTTGTTTGCATTAGCTTCTATTTTTGTACCATCTAAAAAGTAATTCTCTAACTTTACATATCCTTCTTCTATAAGAAGTTCCAATACTGATGCAAATACCTCATCAATAACATCTTTCATGATCTCTGATCTGAATCGGTTTATCGTCCGAAAATCAGGTTTATTGTTACCACTAAGCCACATAAAATAAATATTTTCCCGAAGTGCCTTGGCAATTCGTCTTGATGAATATATTCTCTGAGTATAGGCATATACTATAACCTTAAGCATCATTTTCGGATGGTAGCTGCTTCTACCCCCACCTTTATATTTTTCAAGCAGGGGTTCAATATTCATCCTTTCTATAGCTGAATTTACCACCCTTACTAAATGATTTTCAGGAATAAACACATCAAAACTCAAAAGCAACATTGTCTGATTCATATTATATTCAATAAATGTCTTTTTATTATGGTTTTTCCTCTTCATATTTATATTTTACCATAAAAAAAAGGTGTTGTCTTTATAAAAATTTCTGACAACACCTTTCTTTTAATATTTACTTTTGGGGGTTATAAAGGGACTTTTGGGACAGCCCCTCCTAATCTATTTAAAGTCTTTACATCCAATCCAATTTTCTCTATCTGTAGAAATTATATACCACATCGAGGATATTTTTGATTAATCAGCTAACCAGATATCTTTCCAGTCATGAATAAATCCGAGCGGACTTGGTCTCAAACCGCGAACCTTTTCATTGTAGACTGCATTAGCTTTGGAGTACATTAAGAAGATATATGGATAGTCATCATGAATCAGTTCCTGAATTCTATAGTAAATCTTCTTCCGCTTCTCAATATCCATTGTAGTTCTACCTTCTTCTAACAGTTTGTCAACTTCCGGGTTGCGGTAAGATACAAAGTTGAAACCGTCTTCAATCTGGCTGGAGTGGAAGAGTGAATAATCATCTGGGTCAGGACCCATACCGGTCCAACCAAGTACACATGCATCAAAATCTCTCTTCAAAATTCTCTCAGTGATGAAAGTAGTCCAGGTCAATGCATCTACTTCAAGTTTCACGCCAATCTTTTTCCAGAAATTCTGCACCAACTGCAGAACCTTTTCACGCGCAGCATTACCCTTGTTGGTAATCAGAGTAAAGGTAAGCTCCTTACCATCTTTTTCACGAATTCCATCACCATCAGTATCAACCCAACCCGCTTCTTCTAACAGCCTCTTAGCTTCATCAACATTATACTCATACTCAGGAATATTTGGATTGTAAGCCCACTTAATTCCGGGAACTACATTAGAAGTAGCTGGTCTACCCTGACCAAAGTAAGCAACCTTAATAATTGCTGGCTTATAAATAGAGATAGCCAGAGCTTTTCTTACACGAACATCTTTAAAGGGGTCTCTTGCCATGTTAAAACCAATATAAGTATAACCAAAATCCCAGCGGCTCCACAGTTTCAAGCCCTTAGCAGGAGCTTCTCTCTCTAGACGTGCAACTTCTGCAGGTGGTACAGAAGCACTATCAATATCACCAGCTTCAGCAGCAGCTAACAGAGCATTCTGGTCAGCTACTACCTTATAGATAACCTTGTCTAAATAAACACGTCCACGATGATAATCTTCTCTTGCAACAAAGGTTGCATGATCATCATGTACCCACTCTTCTAATACGAATGGACCAGTACCAACCGGATTCTGGTTAGCAGGATTGGTATTAATATCAGTACCAGCAAAGATATGAGCTGGTATAATTCCCCTAGTCATAGTACCATATAAGAAATCGGGGAATGGATACTTTAAAGTAAACTGAATTGTATAGTCATCAATAATTTTAATACTTTCAATAGGTTCTACAAGATAACCACGAACGGTATTTGTATTAGGATCACCAATGATTTCAAAGGTATATTTAACATCTTCTGCTGTAAACTCATGACCATCACTGAATTTTACGCCTTTCTTTAAGTGGAAGGTCCATACAAGATTATCTTCAGAACTTTCAAAACTTTCACATAATGGACCTGGAATCGGTTCCATGGTATCTGGGTCTATATCCAAAACAGCCTCATATACCATACTTGCATATGAACTTGCAGAGTTAGTTGTTCCAAGAACAGGGTTAATAACTTCCGCATCACCAATAGTACCTAAAATCAAAGTACCACCGTACTTTGGCTCTTCAGCTAAAACACCAAAACTCAAACCTAAAACTACTAAAGTTGCTAAAAGAACTACTAACTTCTTCTTCATTAAACAAATCTCCTCCTTTAAAAAGTTATCTCCTCCTCATAAGGAAAAGCTACTACTTTACTTTTCGCTACTCTACTTCTCACTACTCACCTCCCTTACAAAGATAAATATATGATAAATAACCCATTTATATTCCATATTTAGTTAATAACTAGCTTATATTAGTCATTCTTCCATAATAAAAAGATATATTAAGTAGTTGATAAGCGTCCCACCCTTGATAAATTAATTGATACATAAAGATATGGTATGTATAAGTCCTTCTTTACCTACTCAACCATTTACCTTACTTCCTATATTTTTGGGCTTACTCCTCTTTTTTCATATACTATTTAGACATATTATATTATAACTTTTTTTTGATGTCAAGATCAAATTACCTATAATCACATATTTTATCTGCTAATATTATGCGACATTTAATAATAAATTTTCTATTTCATTAGTAAAGTACCTGCATAATTTAATAGAACAAATGGTCTTTGGTCATATCAAGGATGAGATTTATTTCCAGCTGCATAATTTCCCTGGCATTAAAAAAAGTCAATGGAATAATTCCATTGACTTTTTAAATAATATGATTTTTTCATTCATCTCTCTAAAAGATGGCAAGCTACAAAGTGTTCACCACCATAATCCTTAAATACCGGATCCTCCACTTTACAAATATCCATACAATACTTACATCTGGTATGGAAGTGACATCCACTCGGCGGATTCACCGGACTTGGTACATCACCTTCCAGAATAATCCGCTCACGCTTAATTGTTGGATCCGGAATCGGAATCGCACTCAACAATGCCTGAGTGTACGGATGCTGAGGATTGCGATAAAGCTCTTCTTTATCTGCCAATTCTACAATCTTTCCTAAATACATTACTGCTACACGATTACTTATATGCTTGACTACACTTAAATCATGGGCAATAAAAAGATAGGTTAAACCAAACTCCTCTTGCAAATCCTGCATCAGGTTAATTACCTGTGCCTGAATAGATACATCCAATGCCGATACCGGCTCATCACATATAATCAAACTGGGATCCACCGCTAATGCACGGGCTATACCAATACGCTGACGCTGACCTCCAGAAAACTCATGGGGATATCTTCTCATATGCTGGGCTGTCAAACCTACTCTCTCCAACAATTCAATTACTCTTTCTTCTTTCTCTTTTCCTTTGGCCAATCCATGAATCTCCATCGCTTCACCTATAATGTTACCTACTGTCATCCGCGGATTCAATGACGCATATGGATCCTGGAAAATAATCTGCATCTCACGACGAAGTGCCCGCATCTCCTCTTTATCCAGCTCTAATACATTCTTATCCCTAAACCAAACCTCACCAGCTGTAGCTTCTAAAAGCCTTAAAACCACTCGACCTGTAGTAGACTTTCCACAGCCAGACTCTCCTACTAATCCCAGAGTCTCTCCTTCCCGAATGAAAAAGTTAACTCCATCAACAGCCTTTACCGCTCCAATTGTCCTACCCAAAATCCCACCTTTTATTGGAAAATGCTTCACCAAATTCTTAACTTCTAATAAAATATCTCCTGCCATCTCTTCCACCTCCTATGCACCCTGTTGGGCACCATGCTCTTTCTCAAATTCAACTACAGCATCCGGATACCAGCACCGAACTGAATGACCTGGGCTTAGCTCCTCAATCTCAGGTTCACTCTCACGACATTTGTCAGTTGCAAAACGACAGCGTGGATGGAATTTACATCCTTCCGGTAAATGCAGTGGGTTTGGTACTACACCTTCAATAGTTAACAGCCTTTTTACCTGACTGTCTAATTTTGGAATCGACTTCAAAAGACCCCAGGTATATGGATGCCGTGGATTACCAAAAATAGTATTAACGTCTGAATACTCAACAACTTTACCCGCATACATAACTGCAACACGGTCACATACCTCTGCCACAACACCTAAGTCATGGGTAATCAGCATAATAGCTGTATTAAATTCTTCCTTCAGTTCCTTCATCAACTCCAAAATCTGAGCCTGAATGGTCACATCCAAAGCTGTTGTAGGCTCGTCAGCTATCAAAAGTTTTGGATTACAGGATAAAGCCATCGCAATCATAACACGCTGTCTCATTCCACCGGAAAGCTGGTGAGGATATTCATAAACCCGCTTCTCCGGAGAAGGTATCCCTACTTTTTTTAACATTTCTACAGCCCGTTCCATCGCCTCTTTTTTGCTGACTTTCTGATGCAGAATGATTGCCTCTGCAATCTGATCACCTACTGTATAAACAGGGTTTAAGGAGGTCATTGGTTCCTGGAAAATCATAGAAATATCGTTACCTCTAATCTTCCGCATTTCAGCTTCAGACTTGGTTAATAAATCCTCACCATCAAACCAAATATGACCTCCTACAATCTTTCCCGGAGGATTTGGGATAAGTCTCATAATGGAAAGAGAGGTAACGCTTTTACCGCAGCCAGATTCACCAACTACCCCTAAAGTCTCTCCTTTATAAATCTCAAAATTTACTCCATCAATAGCTCTAACTACTCCATCCTCGGTATAAAAATATGTTTTTAAATCTTCCAATTTCAATAAGAGCTCTTTTGACATCATTATACCTCCTTTGCCATCCCTGGCCTCAATTCATTATTGTTTTAATTTAGGATCCAGGGCATCTCTTAAACCATCGCCCAACAGGTTGAACGCTAAAACAGTTATAAAAATCATTAATCCTGGGAAAATTGCAACCCATGGAGTTTCTACCATTACAGTAATTGACTGAGCTTCACGTAAAATACCGCCCCAACTTACAGTCCCCTGCTTTACTCCAAGACCGAGGAAGCTCAATACCGCCTCTGTTAAGATTGTACTACCAATACGTAAAGTTGAAGCAACAATAATAGGAGCCATGGAGTTAGGTAAAAGGTGTTTAAAGATAATTCTAGCATCATTAGCTCCAAGAGCACGAGCTCCTTCAACAAATTCTCTCTCCTTCAGTGAGAGGAATTGACCGCGAACAAGACGGGTTACACCCATCCAACTGGTTAAACCAATGATAACAATAACCTTATATATACCATTACCGAATAAAGCTACAATGGTCAGAATAAGGAAGAAAGATGGGAAACAAAGAGCAATATCGGTAAAACGCATGATAATACTGTCAACGATTCCACCATAATAACCGGCAATCGCTCCCAAAAGAGTACCTATCGACACAGCTATTAACATCGAAACAATTCCTACAGTCAAAGAAACTCGTGAACCGTAAATAATCAGTGTCAATAGATCACGCCCCATAGCATCAGTACCCATCCAGTGTTGTTTACTGGGGGGCCCCCATAAGTTCTCAAAATCCATCTCATCCAATTCATATGGAGCAATATATGGTGCAAAAATAGCCATTAAATACAGGAAAATAATAATCCAGAGACTTATGACAGCTAATTTATTTTTCTTTAACCTCTTCCAGGTTATTTGAAGCATTGTCTCATTTTCAGTTTTCAAACCGTGTTTTTGTGCTGATTGTGCCAGATTAGCTTTCTCAGTCATTTATTGACACCTCCTTAATTGTACTTAATCCGTGGATCAATTGCAGCATAAGCAAGGTCAGTTAAAAAGTTACAGACTAAAACCAAAATAGCTGTAATAGTGTTAATTGCCATAATAATTGGATAATCCCGTTGCCAAACAGCATCAATACCTGTTCGACCCATGCCTGGCCAACCAAATATTCTCTCAGTAATAAAAGCACCACTAATCAGGAATGGGAGACTCAAACCTAATAATGTAACCATTGGAATTAATGCATTTTTTAAAGCATGCTTATAAATAACAACCTGTTCTCTAAGTCCTTTAGATCTAGCAGTGCGAATATAATCTTCCCGAATAACTTCCAGCATACTGGAACGCATATAACGGGTCCAACTGGCCATACTTGGTGCAGCAATACAGATAACTGGTAAAATCATATGGGATATCCTGTCCCAAAGTGTAACATGTTCTGCCCTAAGATTATACATCCCTGTAGCTGGCAACCAACCTAATTTGACACTGAAAACCAAAATTAACATTAAACCAAACCAGAATACCGGGATTGAAAGACCTGCAAAAGCGAAAATAGATACAACATAATCTATTAAGGAATATTGTCTTGTCGCTGAAATTATTCCAAGAAAGACAGAAATTATAACAGCTACCAGCATACCTGTACCTGTTAACAACAATGTGACTGGAATTTTTTCCAACAGTATTTCAGAAACTAATCTTCCTGATATAAATGAGTTTCCAAAATCAAAACGCAGCATACTGGTAACCCATTTAATATATTGAACAGGTAGTGGATCGTCCAAACCAAGATTAGCTCTAATCCGTGCTAAATCCGAAGGCTTAAATTTAGGACTCATCATCATTGTTGTTGGATCTCCAGGCGCTAAGTGAATAATTGAAAATGAGATCAATGTTATACCGAGAAAAATAGGTATCATTGAGATAAGTCTTTTAATAATATAAGTCCTCAAACTCGTTACCCCCCTTAAAAAATTAGTTTAAATATATGGCCCGAGATACCTGACATATCTCAGGCCATATATAATTTTATATATCATTTGACTAATCAGCTAACCAGATATCTTTCCAGTCATGAATAAATCCGAGCGGACTTGGTCTCAAACCGCGAACCTTTTCATTGAAGACTGCATTAGCTTTGGAGTACATTAAGAAGATATATGGATAGTCATCATGAATTAATTCCTGAATTCTATAGTAGATCTTCTTCCGCTTCTCAATATCCATTGTAGTTCTACCTTCTTCTAACAGTTTGTCAACTTCCGGGTTGCGGTAAGATACAAAGTTGAAACCGTCTTCAATCTGGCTGGAGTGGAAGAGTGAATAATCATCTGGGTCAGGACCCATACCGGTCCAACCAAGTACACATGCATCAAAATCTCTCTTCAAAATTCTCTCAGTGATGAAAGTAGTCCAGGTCAATGCATCTACTTCAAGTTTCACACCAATCTTTTTCCAGAAATTCTGCGCTAACTGCAGAACTTTTTCACGTGAAGCATTACCTTTGTTGGTAATCAGAGTAAAGGTAAGCTCCTTACCATCTTTTTCACGAATTCCATCACCATCAGTATCAACCCAACCCGCTTCTTCTAACAGCCTCTTAGCTTCATCAACATTATACTCATACTCAGGAATATTTGGATTGTAAGCCCACTTAATTCCGGGAACTACATTAGAAGTAGCTGGTCTACCCTGACCAAAGTAAGCAACCTTAACAATTGCTGGCTTATAAATAGAGATAGCCAGAGCTTTTCTTACACGAACATCTTTAAAGATTTCTCTTTCCATGTTAAAACCAATATAAGTATAACCAAAGTCCCAACGGCTCCACAGTTTCAAGCCCTTAGCAGGAGCTTCTCTCTCTAGACGTGCAACTTCTGCAGGTGGTACAGAAGCACGATCAATGTCACCAGCTTCAGCAGCAGCTAACAGAGCATTCTGGTCAGCTACTACCTTATAGATAACCTTGTCTAAATAAACACGTCCACGATGATAATCTTCTCTTGCAACAAAGGTTGCATGATCATCATGTACCCACTCTTCTAATACGAATGGACCAGTACCAACCGGATTCTGGTTAGCAGGATTGGTATTAATATCAGTACCAGCAAAGATATGAGCTGGTATAATTTCCATAGTCATAGTACCAGTTAAGAAATCGGGGAATGGATACTTTAAAGTAAACTGAATTGTATAGTCATCAATAATTTTAATACTTTCAATAGGTTCTACAAGATAAGCACGAACGGTATTTGTATTAGGATCACCAATGATTTCAAAGGTATATTTAACATCTTCTGCTGTAAACTCATGACCATCACTGAATTTTACGCCTTTCTTTAAGTGGAAAGTCCATACAAGATTATCCTCAGAACTTTCAAAGCTTTCACATAATGGACCTGGAATCGGTTCCATGGTATCTGGGTCTATATCCAAAACAGCCTCATATACCATATCTGCATATTCATCTGCAGAGTCAGTTGTTCCAAGAACAGGGTTGATAACTTCCGCATCACCAATAGTACCTAAAATCAAGGTACCACCGTACTTTGGTTCTTCAGCTACAACGCCAAAGCTCAAACCTAAAACTACTAAAGTTACTAAAAGAACTACTAACGTCCTCTTCATCAAACAAATCTCCTCCTTTTGCATAATCTCTTAATCAGTGAAACTGCTACCTACTTATTAAAATAATTACTACCACTTAAAATAATTACTACCACTACCTACTCCCCGTTACTCACCCCCTCTAAAAGAAAGGATAAACATATCTTTAAATATTTAAGAAGGTTTAACTATCCTGAGCCAACTCTAAAGTAGGACTAAATAATCCAGGTATAATTAATTTAATATAATCACTGGAAAAGAAAAAAATTTCTTCTCCTAAAATCTGGTCCTTTATAGTTAATAAAGTGCGAATCTTGATGACAATATGGTCAGGAGAAAATTCAGAATCGATAGGGTTTAATTTTAACAAATTAGATAACTTACCAATCTCTATCTCTGGACTTGTTAGCCTTATCTCTTCAAGATTTAAACCAGATAATTTAAAAATAAAGTCTTTTTGTTTTAATTTTTCATCGGGCAACCTAATTTGGGTAATAAAATCAATAATTCCAACAGGTTTTTGACAATAATATATATACTGCATATATCGATAAAGTCGTTTTTTATCAATATTCCAGAGAAAATCTTCAGAACTTTCAATTAAATTACGATAAGGAACACTATAAGTAAAAACCGATGCGTTCTCTTCTGTATGTATATTTAATCTACTTACAGAATCTTTAATAGATAATAAGATTTTTGACTCTGAATACTTTTCCATTCTCCGGGCATATTCCTTCCTTAAATTCATTAAAGATAGATTAGCATCAGAGAGAATTGTTCGAACATAATGCGGTGTAGTACCAGCCATTTCCGCAATCTCTTCAATTTTTAAAAAAGGATCCTCTTTAGCTACCCGGATAATAAATTCTTTTTTTGTCTCATTACCAAAATACTCAATTTTTCTCCTCTTCTTCTCCATTATACCCCTCATTCCTGTTAAAGCTAACATATGTCAGCTTCAAAACAAAAAAATAAACTTACAAGATAGTTAACAGTTCCTTAAACTACTCAACTACTATGTAAAAAATAAATAAACTTTGAATCTCTTTACTAATTTAAAGGAATTTCATAATTAAATTTTTAAATATCCTAGCTCAATAGATTATATATTTTGAGAGTTTATCAACGTAATATATTGAAATGGTTGAAAGTTTAACTAATTATAAATTTCTCTTATTTATTAAAAAAGATAATTAATCTCCTTCACCAATAAATAAATATACGATGCTAGTTCAATTATATTACAACACTCCTGCTATGTCAAGGATATAGATTTAAATAATTATCGTTTGGTTTTTTTTATTAATTTTCCAAAAATTAAGATAGTCAATAAAAATATCGGAAAATATTTCTTGATCTGAATAAAATATGGAAGTGAAATTTTTTCAATCTCTGGACCGAAAAAATAGAGCAAACTACCCATAACCAAAATACCCATCAGTAATAGCAAAAAATAACATCCAACAACCTTAATACCTCCATCATTTAATACCTTTTTCTTTAAATTTACTCTCATTCTTCATCACCTCAATAATTTTGAACCTGCAGGAATCAACATTAAAAATACATAAGAATACAGCCACATTATCTCTAACAAAACGAAAGTCATCCCATCATTGAAATTAAATTGAATAAATCTGCCAATCAAAAGAACAATAATTATAGATATGCCTATTACCAAAAGTTCATAGAGTGAACTAAATTCATCTGGAAAAGCAGCAAAAATAGTATTGGAAAAAGCAAGAATAATACTAACCATTAGTAAAAACTTAAAAACCCAATGAACTCCCTTAATCCATCGCTCTAAACATACGATAATAATAAATGCTACACTCAAAGGAATAAAATTCATAATAATCGCAAGAGCACTGAAAAAACCTATACTTATCAGGCGATAAATAAAAGTGGCAAAAAAGTTTTTTATATCTAAACCCAGTCGATTAAAATAAACTATCTTCGCTGGGTTAATAGTATTCATATAACTTAAATTATAACGACCTTCTTCTTCAAACTCCATATAAAAGAGGTGTTTTCTACCTTTTTGATCTATTTTAAAATTTGGTAACCACATATTTTTTGAAATAACTGCTAGACGACTCTGAGGATGTAAAATATTATTATCTTTAAATACCGCGTATAAATTTACCATCGGACCGTATAAATTATCACTCCAGACCACATGGACTTTATCTTCATCGTCAATGTAGAGAGTAGGAGAAAGGGCTGTAGCATAACTTCTTCCATGATTCGAAATTTTCTTTTCACGCACTATAAATTTTTGATCTCTATCTAAAAGAGAATAAAACAACTCATAATTAACAACACCATAACCTCCACCATCATTTTTAATCCAGACAATATACACCCGGTCTTTAGTATCAACACCAATCTGAGGAAGGTTATAATTTGGATACTCAATTGAGCGTCCAATATTAATTACATCAGAAACCTGCTTGCCTTCTTTTGACAAAACCTGGTACTTTAATCTCCATACAGCTCCATCATACTCATTCCAGATAAGATGAATCCGGTTTTTAGAATCGATTGCAAGATTAGGTATAATACTCACTTCTTCTGTATCTGTTACAGGTATAGGCGGGATAAGTTGTACTAAATCAGAAGAAAATTTACTATAAAAAATCTCATAATTAGATAACCTTAAATCTGCCCAGAGTAAGTGGATATTCCCCTCATGATCTATTTGACCATTTAACCCTTTAATTGGACGGTTAAACTCCAGAAGAATTTTTTCCGGCTCCACTGCCCCTGTAACAGGATTAAAGTTTAAATGTCTGATCTGAAATTCACCATTCTTAATAGTTTCCAGAAATATATGGATTTTATTGTTTTTATCCATTAACGTCTTAAAGTTGCGAATTTTCCATTCTGATTCCTGGATTAATTTAGACTTTGCCAGTACCTGGCCCTGATCGTCTGCTTTTAAATACCAGATTTGATTATTATTTTTCTCCCGATCCAACCAGATAACATAGAAAAATCCTTTATCATCCAACATTACATCTGGTGCAGGTGAATATTGGGAGGCTTTTCCTAAAATTATCGTATCCGACCAGCCTTTACCCCAACCTTCTGGAACAGCACCAAAAACAGTAATGGAAAAAGTAAACAACATAAATATGCTCAGTAATAAAACAATTTTTCCATACTTTTTCATTAAATAACCTCCCTAATTTCTAATATTTGTTTAATTATATCACTGTTATTTGATTTTATCAATGATAATTATATTTAAAACTTAGAGAAAAAAGTCAATGGAATAATTCCATTGACTTTTTAAGTAATATGATTTTACTGCAAAAAGCTAATTTTTCGCTTCAAAAGAAATTTTTCGAACCATCTAAAGTTCGATCTCAGTTGAAATAAGGTACACTAATCAATGGGCCCTCCTGGCCCTTGATTAGCTCATCACATCCTGTGATGAGGCCTTATTTCTCCTTCGATCTCACTAAGATGGTTTAACGAAAAATTTCTATGGCACTCAAAATTAGCTTTTTGCAGTTTAATTATAATATGATTTTTTCATTTATCTCTCTAAAAGATGACAAGCTACAAAGTGTTCACCACCATAATCCTTAAATACCGGATCCTCCACTTTACAAATATCCATACAATACTTACATCTGGTATGGAAGTGACATCCACTCGGTGGATTCACCGGACTTGGTACATCACCTTCCAAAATAATCCGCTCACGCTTAATTGTTGGATCCGGAATCGGAATCGCACTCAACAATGCCTGAGTGTACGGATGCTGAGGATTGCGATAAAGCTCTTCTTTATCTGCCAATTCTACAATCTTTCCTAAATACATTACTGCTACACGATTACTTATATGCTTGACTACACTTAAATCATGGGCAATAAAAAGATAGGTTAAACCAAACTCCTCTTGCAAATCCTGCATCAGGTTAATTACCTGTGCCTGAATAGATACATCCAATGCTGATACCGGCTCATCACATATAATCAAACTGGGATCCACCGCTAATGCACGGGCTATACCAATACGCTGACGCTGACCTCCAGAAAACTCATGGGGATATCTTCTCATATGCTGGGCTGTCAAACCTACTGTCTCCAACAGTTCAATTACTCTTTCTTCTTTCTCTTTTCCTCTGGCCAGTCCATGAATCTCCATCGCTTCACCTATAATGTTACCTACTGTCATCCGCGGATTCAATGACGCATATGGATCCTGGAAAATAATCTGCATCTCACGACGAAGTGCCCGCATCTCCTCTTTACCCAGCTCTAATACATTCTTATCCCTAAACCAAACCTCACCAGCTGTAGCTTCTAAAAGCCTCAAAATTACTCGACCTGTAGTAGACTTTCCACAGCCAGACTCTCCTACTAATCCCAGAGTCTCTCCTTCCCGAATGAAAAAGTTAACTCCATCAACAGCCTTTACCGCTCCAATTGTCCTACCCAAAATCCCACCTTTTATTGGAAAATGCTTCACCAAATTCTTAACTTCTAATAAAATATCTCCTGCCATCTCTTCCACCTCCTATGCACCCTGTTGGGCACCATGCTCTTTCTCAAATTCAACTACAGCATCCGGATACCAGCACCGAACTGAATGACCTGGGCTTAGCTCCTCAATCTCAGGTTCACTTTCACGACACTTGTCAGTTGCAAAACGACAGCGTGGATGGAATTTACATCCTTCCGGTAAATGCAATGGGTTTGGTACTACACCTTCAATAGTTAACAGCCTTTTTACCTGACTGTCTAATTTTGGAATCGACTTCAAAAGACCCCAGGTATATGGATGCCGTGGATTACCAAAAATAGTATTAACGTCTGAATACTCAACAACTTTACCCGCATACATAACTGCAACACGGTCACATACCTCTGCCACAACACCTAAGTCATGGGTAATCAGCATAATAGCTGTATTAAATTCTTCCTTCAGTTCCTTCATCAACTCCAAAATCTGAGCCTGAATGGTCACATCCAAAGCTGTTGTAGGCTCGTCAGCTATCAAAAGTTTTGGATTACAGGATAAAGCCATCGCAATCATAACACGCTGTCTCATTCCACCGGAAAGCTGGTGAGGATATTCATAAACCCGCTTCTCCGGAGAAGGTATCCCTACTTTTTTTAACATTTCTACAGCCTGTTCCATCGCCTCTTTTTTGCTGACTTTCTGATGCAGAATGATTGCCTCTGCAATCTGATCACCTACTGTATAAACAGGATTTAAGGAGGTCATTGGTTCCTGGAAAATCATAGAAATATCGTTACCTCTAATCTTCCGCATTTCAGCTTCAGACTTGGTTAATAAATCCTCACCGTCAAACCAAATATGACCTCCTACAATCTTTCCCGGAGGGTTTGGGATAAGTCTCATAATGGAAAGAGAGGTAACGCTTTTACCGCAGCCAGATTCACCAACTACCCCTAAAGTCTCTCCTTTATAAATCTCAAAATTTACTCCGTCAACAGCTTTAACTACTCCATCCTCGGTATAAAAATATGTTTTTAAATTATCAAGTTGCAGAAGTAATTCCTTCTCTTTCAACCTTTCCTCCCCCTTTAATCAATATTTTTAATCCTTTAGCCTGGGATCCAGAGCATCCCTGAGCCCATCACCCAAAAGGTTAAATCCAAGAACTGTTAAACATATTGCAATTCCTGGGAAGACAGCCCACCACCATTTGCCAGCAGAAATATAACTCTGGCCCATAGAGATCATATAACCCCAACTTGGAGTAGGTGGTTGAGTTCCAAAGCCTAAATATGTCAATGCAGCTTCCAGCATAATAATACTGCCCATACCTAAAGTCGCATCTACAATAATTGGAGCAATTGCATTGGGCAGTAAATGTTTGAACATAATTGCAAAATCACTGGCTCCTAGAGCTCTTGCAGCTTCGACAAATTCTTTTTCCCGTAAAGAAAGAAATTGACCGCGAATTAATCGAGCATAACGCATCCAGCTAACACAACCAATTGCTACAAAAGTTAACCACATACTCGGTGGTAAATAAGCTACAATAGCAATAATAAAGAGCAGGAATGGGAATGAATAAATAACATTAATTAACCAGGAAATTACATCATCAATCCATCCGCCAAAATAACCCGCACATGCCCCCAAAAAGACACCAACAATCACAGAAATAGCGGTAGCAGCTACAGCAATGGTTAAAGAAATTCTAGTACCGTAAATTACACGTGTAAATATATCACGCCCATATAAATCAGTTCCAAATAAATGTTTCCAACTCGGGGGAGCAAGTTTTGCTTTAGCCCCTTCAGTCCAGATCAACTGCTCCGTTGGCCCATAAGGAGTTATGAAATCAGCAAAAATCGCTAAAAAGACAATTAAACTTACTAAAAATAAACCAAATAAAGCCAATTTATTTCGCTTTAATCTTTTCCAGCTATCCTTCCAAAGACTCGTACCTTTTTCGTACTTAATTTTAGTTGTATCTAATTTTTTTTCTTCGGCCGGCTTCAACTTTTATCCCTCCTTAGTAAAAATACTTGCTGTTTCATTAATCATAACGAATTCGGGGATCAAGAAAACCATACGAAAGATCTACCAAAATATTTACCACAACAAAAGTTAATGCCATAAACAATACGACTCCACGAATAACAGGAAAGTCCCGTCTAATTACTGCATTAATGGAAAGTCTACCAATACCAGGCCAACTGAATATTTGTTCAGTCACAATTACCCCACCTAAAACTGACGCAGTTTGCAAACCAACAATAGTAACAACAGGAATTAATGCATTTTTCAAAGCATGTTTAAAGATAACAATCGTTTCCCGTACACCTTTGGCACGTGCAGTAGTTATATAATCTTGACGTATAACCTCCAACATTGTAGAACGGGTTAAACGCGCTATTAAAGCCAACAATCTATAACCAAGAGTTACAGCAGGCAGTATAATATAAATGGAAAATATTCCTCCATTACCAGTACCAGTTCCTGGAATCCACCTAAGCCAAACTATAAATACCAGGATACATACGATACCAACAAAAAATGAGGGCGCCGAAATTCCGAGTAAGGAAAAAATCATAGCAAAATAATCAAATACAGAATACTGTTTTGTAGCTGAAATAACTCCAGCCAAAATTCCAAAAATTATGGCAATAGACATAGCTACAAAAGCTAGCGCAGCAGTATAAGGTAATCTTTGACCTATAGCCTCTAAAACCGTCATATTATTAACATAAGATCGTCCCAAATTCCCAGTAAGTACAGACTTATAGAAATTTAACAGTTGAATATGCAAAGGATCGTTTAAACCCATCTCCTCACGAATTCTTTCTATTGTTTCAGGGTCACCCCGCTGTCCAGACATAATTAAAGCCGGATCCCCCGGTATAATAGTAGTTAAAATAAACACTACTAATATTACACCGAGAATTACAGGGATTGCACCTAGGAGTCGTCTTATAAGATATGTGAACAAATCTATCTACCTCCCTGGATATCCTATAAAATTTTAGTACTTTATCTCAAAAAAAATAACTTAACATATCTTGACTTCCGGGAAGACCCGGAAGTCAAGATATACAAAACAGATTAGAGATCTAACCAAACTTTTGTGAACTTGTTAGAATATTGACCGAAGGAAGGTAAAACGTAATTTTTAACAAATGGCTGTACCAGAGAATGAGTAGTGTAATGATAAATAAATACCCATGGAGCATCCTCTACAACAATTTGTTCAGCTTCTTGATAAAGCTTCTTACGTACTTCGGGGTTGGTCTCACGACGTGCTCTTAAAGTTAACATATCAAATACCGGGTTATGATAACGGGTATAGTTACCTTGTGGACCCTTGTTAGCAGAGTTCAAAAGTACATAAAGGAAGTTATCTGGGTCATTATAGTCAGCAACCCAACCCATTCTGAAGAATGGAACTTCACCACGTGCAGTTGTATCCAAGTGAGTACCCCACTCAACATTCTTTAAGTTTACTTTAATACCAACCTGTGCATACATAGCTTGCAGAGCCTCAGCAATTCGCTTATGACCAGAACTGGTGTTATACTGGAGAGTTACTTCAAAACCATCTGGATAACCAGCTTCTTTCAGTAATTGTTTAGCTTTTTCAGGATCATAGGTATAACCTTTCAGGTCAGGATTGTAAGCAAACATACCTGGAGGAAGAACACCTTTAGCTGGTTCACCACGACCATTCATTACCAGTTCAATTAAAGCTTCACGATTGATCGCATAGTTCATAGCCTGACGTAAAGCTTTATTGTTAGCAAATGGCCCTTTCTCCATGTTCATACCATAGTAGTAAGTACCTAACATTGGTTTTTCAAAGAAAGTATCTGGATATTTTGCCTTAGCTTCTTCATAATATGGATCATCAACATAACATTGATAAATATTTCCAACCTTAAACTCTTCCCACTCTACAGCATGGTCTATAATAATTCTGAACTCAATACCATCCAGGTATGGTAAAGGATTACCATTCTCATCCTTAGCCCAGTAATTTTCATTTTTACTTAAAACAATTTTATCATCCTGAATCCACTTTTCGAACTTAAATGGACCAGTACCAACTGGATGGAAGTTCCAGTCTTCACCCCACTTCAAAACATCCTCTTTTGGCAAAACAACGAAAGTGTTATAAGCAAGAACATTTAAGAATGGAGCAAATGGTCCACTCAGTTCAAACTGGAGAGTATAGTCATCTAGTGCTCTTACACCAGCTAAATGATCAGTTTTACCTTCACGATACTCATCATAACCTTTAATCATATCTATAAAGTAAGCTCGAGGGGAATTAGTTTCTGGGGAACAGATATAATTGAATGTCCATACCCAGTCATGGGCAGTTACTTCTCTTCCGCCATTAGCAGTTGGTTGACCACCCTCAGTAGTTGCATGGAATCTTACACCTTTACGTAACTTAAAAGTAATAATAGTAGCATCTTCATTTACTTCCCAACTTTCAGCTAATAAAGGAACCAGATTACCTTCAGTATCGTTTTCTACCAGAGTTTCGAAAATTTGATAATCCACCTCAGCAGAAGTAGTATCTGTAGCCATTACAGGATCAAGATATGGAGGGTTAGAATTCAAAGCATCCTTCCAAATTCCACCATATTTAGGAGCGGCAAAACCAACAGCAGTTATGCCCAGAACTAACAGACATATCAGCAAAAATGTAAATCTTCTCAACTCAACTACCTCCTCGTTTAATTTTTTCATTAAAAATGTAGTTATGTTTGACTCACTACTAAACTCCTTTCTACTCTTTTGTCACCCCCTCATTAAATTGCTTTTATAATGCTGCCCACTCTCCTCTACAGGAGTAGGCGAAAATTTATCTTAAAAATTGTCTGCTAGAATAATATTAACCAAAATAACTAATTATTCTAACTTCCTATGATCTTATTTTATTTTTTATAATACAACATACAAGTGAATTTTCCTGCAATTTTTAAAATTTTGTACTCAATAATTATCCCACTATAATTGTCTTTTTTTAAATCATTCAACACTATATATCTTTTTCCTTCTTTATTGTGAATCGTTTTTTTGAAAATTTATAATTTTTAAATTAAAAATAAAGACCCAACATAACTGTTGGGCCCATACTATTGACAAAGTTAGAAGGTCAACAGCAGCTTTTTTATGTCGAATTTAAATTATTAGACTTTTTTCTGAGAGTTATATTCATGTTTAGAAATGGAATTGGTTCATATAGATGCTCTTGTTCCTCAAGACCACTTATTAAAGAAAATAGATAAATACATAGACTTCAGTCTTATAACTGAAAAAACAAGACCTTTTTATTGCGAAAAAAACAGGCGTCCCTGTGTTGATTCGGTTATCCTTTTCAAAATAATGTTTATCGGTTATCTCTTTGGCATTCGTTCAGGGTATCAACTAGGCTATCTTATTTTAAAAATCCAGATAAATTACAGTAAAAAAACTAGTGTTTGTCAACAACCTGATGCTAAAAGCAAAATGTTTTTAAAACGACCCTCTTTAACCTTCTCCAACAATTCTAGAAGTAGATTAAATTTTTTTATTTTAAACTTTGATTAATACATCCTGTACAATAATAGACGGTGCCAACATGGCTCCATAAGGAGTCATTTTCCATCGCCAGTCATCTCCAAAATAAATCATATCATTGAATAATTTAATCAAATTGATATTTACAGTAACTCCCTTAACCCCTGAAATCAATTTTCTATTTTTTACTATAATCACTGTTCCAATACCTGATAAATCCCCTATTAAAATATTTTTACCTTGCCTTAAACCACGGAGTGCTACTAAATATAAACCAGAGTCAATCTCATTTAATAAAGAAGACTTACTTCTTAAATTAAATTTCATTCTTAAATTTGTAATTCCAGGTTCAATGCATGCTACATCTTTTTGACGCCATCCACAACCCATAGGTTCTAAACCTAACCGAATCGCTTCATCCATTGTACAGATTGGACCATTAAAGATTCCATCTTTAATTAAATAAAACTCTTTAGTTTTAACTCCTTCATCATCGAATGAATAATGTTTAAGTCCTGTCGGCGTAATAAAAACATTTAAATTTTTATTTCCTATACGTTTACCAATAAATTTTTTTAAAAAAGACTTATCTTTTTCAAAAAAAGTATTTAAAAAAACAGGAAAAAAAGCTGATAAAATATCAATTACAACACTATTTTTTATTAAGGTCAAATATGAACCGCTCTTAAGTTGTGAAGTTGTGTTAAACATTCGACTTTCCTGACAAAGTCGATCAATGTAAAATTCTAATTCTTCTAAAGTTAATAACCTATTTGAAAAGTAATCATCACCCAATGAAGTATTTTTACTTCCTACCGCTATATTATATTCATAATAGTAATTGGAATCCATAAGTTGATGACCTTGAGAAGTTAACAACCACCTCTTCTTCTTATTTATCTTGCCTTGACATATAAGAGGAATCATATTCCGTTTCTTAATCATAAACCACATTTGCTTCAATTGTTCAATCATTACCTTCTCATTCTCAGGCTCTTTACATTTTTTCGGAGCCTGGTTAACAACAAAATCCGGATTATAGCTATATTTGCCTTCCTGTAAATCTAAACTTGCCTTTTTATAGAGTTCATCCCATTCTTTTACTGTATAAATTGCTCCAGTTCCTGCCTTACCCACTTTTCCTTTATGAAAAACACGAACTGCATTTTCCTCTAACAAAGATCTAAAATTTTGAAGCATTTGCCCCTTTTTTAAATTAAAAGTATGAATCTCATTGACTCTGGAATAAACTTCAACTAAATCAAAACTTGATTTTTTGAGCCATTCTATTTTTTCTATGATATTATCCATATTTATCCAACCACTTTCATCTTCGAAATTTTTAATGTTGGTTGTCCTACTCCGACAGGCAAAATTCCATTCGGAGTAAAACAGAAATAATTTGAAAAGACAAGATCATTCCCAATCATCTCTATGTTATTTAAAAACTCATATCCATTCCCAACAACAGTAACATTTTTTATCGGTTTTATCAGTTTTCCATTCTTTATAAAATAACCATGTTTAATTACAAAAGTAAAATCACCTGTTAAAGGATTTACATTTCCACCACCAAATGTAGTTGCAAAAATCCCATCTTTTACTGATGCAATAATTTCTTCAGGTTCATAAATACCAGGTTTTAAATATGTATTTGACATTCTTGAAGTTACCAATTTTTTATAACTCTCTCTCCTTCCATTACCTGTTGATGAAGAGTTCATTAAAAGTGCACTTCTTCGATCCAAAAGAACGCTTCTTAATAACCCATTTTCAATTAAAACGGTCTTTTTAGCAACTGTTCCCTGATCATCATAATAATATGTTCCTCCCAGATCCGGAATTGTTGGATCATCAATTAGCGTAACTTCTTCCACAGCAACCTTTTGATTCATTTTCTCTTTTAAATAACTTCCTACCACAAAATTTGTTCCCTCTAAACTATGACCACAGGCCTCGTGAATCAATAAACCTCCTTCACCATTTCCAATGACCATAGGGTATTCTCCTGGTACAACCTGTTCTGCTATCAATAACTCTTCTGTATTTTTTATTTCTTTTTCAAGTTTGCTTCTCCAGTTTTTTTCTAAATTCCCTTCAGGATCAACCCGTAAGATAAAAGTTCGACTTACTCGTTCATTATAAATAAATGTAACTTGATAATAATATTCATGAATTTTCTTAAAACACTTATACCCTCTATGATCTGCTATAATAACATTTTTAGCTTTAAATTGCCCTGTAATATCTACATAATTTATTTTAAAAGATAACTTCAAACAGGTATTAAGTATTTCTTCTATCTGATGTCGAACATAATTTACTTCAATTTCATTTTCAATAGGTGGTAAAGTTATAAAAGTATTTTTATCTATCCCTCTTTTTCCCTTTAAAAGATAATAGATATTATCAAGTCTTAAATTGTTTGTAAAAATATTAAAAAACTTATTTTCACCATAAATTGAATAACTCAACCCTTGCTCCTTCATTAATGAATGGTTAAAATCGTTATTTCTTTTATTATTTTTAGCTACCATTAATAATGAACAATTTTCTAAGTATATTTCCATTTCTAAATTTTTGTCTACATCTGCATAATCAATCAATTGATAAATTATTTCTTCCATTGAATCATCAACTCTCTTTAAGCGCTAAACTCAAATAATAATTATCTTCTCGATACATCAACTTATAATTCACAAATTGATTTAAAACATCCTTAATCTCATCTGGATCAATATCCTTAAAATGATTTTCAATATTTTTCAAACTTTTAATACTATCACAATAAAGATAAATATCACGAGCATTTTTATCTAAAGTTATCTTCTTTGCTGGTTTAGTCCGGGCATCAGTTATCACTATAAACGTACCACCATCACGATATGTGAGAGTAGGCTTATCTTCTTTTTTATGTGATTCAATCCATTTAAATATTCGATCATAAAACTCATTAATATCATAATCTCTTTCTTTTTCCCGGACAAAATCATAACGATATGGAATCATCTTTTTTATATCTTCTTCAGGAAACATTAAAGTTAACTCATAATGAGGTTTTATATATTTTATATTATATTCTGAATAATTATTATATATTGGACATAAATACCCTAAACTAAATGTTGGTAATCCACTTGGAGGACATAAGTGTTTGATAAAACTTATTGCTTCAAAAGTTTCCTCTAAATCTTTTGAATCTTCATTTGGCATTGAATGAATTAAGTTATAAACTGGTTCAATCCCAATCTCCTGACAATGTTTAATATCTTCAATATTTTGAATTGCCCTACAACCCTTATTCATTTTTTTCAATAAACGGGTAGATAAACTTTCAACTCCTAACTGTAAAGTACGCCAACCAGCATTATATAATGCCTGGTAATCTTCCTTGGAAAGTAAATTCACTTTCATTTCCATCGTAAAATGTACATCTATACCTAACTTTCCAACCTCATCGATAAATTTTCTATAATATTTAGGATGAGGAGCATTATCCAGAAAAATAAAATCTAATTTTTTATATTTATCACTCAAAACTTTGATTTCCTTTACAAATTGATCTATAGATTTTGATTTATAATAACTATGAACCAGATTTAAATTACAAAAAGTACATCTTCTCCACCAACATCCACGTGAAAATTCAACAGGAATTTTCTGATGATAAAGAACATACTTTTGAAGAACAGATGAACATTTTTTTACCTGCTCAAAATATTGATCATAATCACACACAGGCAATTGTGTCATATCAAAATCATATCTCTCCCGATTATATCGAACACCATCTTTAATCCTATACATCAATCCAGCAATATTAGTAATATTACCAGTATCAAAATTATTTACAAATTGCAGCAAAGGTATTTCTCCTTCACCACTAATAATAAAATCAATTTCTTTAAAAATTTCTAAGATTTTTAATCCTACTTCACCTGTTACACTTGAACCACCCAAAATAATTTTTTTATCAGGCCAACGCCTTTTAATTTCTCTACTTAAGTATAATGCTGGAATTAATTGGCTGAAATTAATAGTAAATCCTATTAAATCATAACAGGAGAAGTCTATATTTTTAAAAAGCCAATCATGAAATTTTTCTATTTTTTCCAATATCTCTTCGATGACTACCTCCTGTCCGATCTCCTCAATCGCTCTTTTTTGAATCCACTGGTCAATCAAATGCTTTTTTTCTCTAGCATGTTTGGGATTAAGAAATGGAACATAAAACATTTCACCTACAAAGGGAACTTTAGAGAAAAAATGATAGGCTTCTATTCCAACAAAATCAGCAAAAAAGAGATATAAATGTAAAGTATCAACACTTTCAAAACCATTTTCTTTTAAAAATGTCTGCAACAATGAAATCTGTATTGAAGGTATTTCTAATTGAGCAAAAGGGGGAGAAACTAAAAGAACTTTAGACTTCACTATACTCCCTCCATTCAAATATTTGATTTATATAAAAAGCAACCTGGATCTCTTTCTACTATATTTTTCCGTACAGCTTCTGTAATCGCCGGACATCCAAGACATACATTATAATAAAAACAATGACGACATTCAGAATTTTGTAATGTATCAAGTAACTGTTTATGTTTCACACCATAAACCAAGTCCTGAAAAGAACTTTCTTTCACATTTCCTAAAAAAGAAGCATCTACTTTCCGACATTTATAAATATCTCCGGTAGGGGTAATAACAAATATATTCTTTGTCATTGTACAATTATAACAATTTTCAATAGATACCATTTTCTGAAGTAATCGATTGTCTATATACCCTTTTTGATGCAAAAAAGGATACCAGAGATGTTCTTTAAATAAAAAATGAATATTTTTCGTTTTATTTGAGAATATTTTAATATACACATCCAATAAAAGCTCAAATAATTCTTTCATTTCATCCGGCTTATATATCATTTCATCAATATTATCCTTATCAGCATAACGTGCCACAGAAAAAGCAGAAATTTTCAAATTATTTTCGTCTAAAAAATATATTAATGGTTTCAAATCATTTTGATTCAGCTTTGATACTGTATATTTTATAAAAACAGGAATATCATTCTGGTTTAATAATTGAATTCCTTTTATTGTTTTTTGAAAAGACCCTTTTGATCTTATAAAATCATGGGTTGATTCTATACCATCTAAACTTAACTGATATCTAATTAGACCGTTTTCTTTTAAATTTTTAATTAGTTCATCTGTGAGAAATACAGGATTTCCTTTAATGCCAAACTTTATTCCCTTATTTTTTACATAATCAATAATCTGAGTAAAATCATCTCTTAAAAATGGATCACCACCAGTAAATTCAATAACAGGATCTAACTGAAGTTTTATAGCAGTATTATAAATACTATCAATTACCCTACACACCCATGAAAAACTTAATTCATTAGCCAGTTCATCTTGATACCGCTCACTATTCATATAAATATAACAGTGTTTACATTTCATACTACACTTAGAAGTTAAATGAAACTGAACAATCAATTTTTTACTAATAGCAAGTGCCCGCAACCTAAAAAACTCATTTATATAACCTCTCAAATATTTTAATCCATCACACATATGCTTTTTCCTTCCTTTTTAAGTCGTTTTCTAACCTCTATACAATCGGCTATATATAATTCTTTATTCTCTTCTAATGACCTGGAGGCAAAATGAAGAGGACAAATTCTCACACACATTTTATAATATTCACAGTTTTTGCAAATAGGTAATGCATTTTTAAAATAATGATATTTATAACTCAGAAAACGTTTAAAATAATTGGTTTCTTTTATATTAGCAGCATTTGAAATGTGTGCCTCATTCTCTGTAAAATGAAATAAAACTTTCAAACCCTCTTCTAACATCACATCTTCATTTACCATGTTACAGGGATGTAATTGAAGTTTATGATTTAAATAAAAAAGCTGACTTCCCGCAGGGCAGGACAATTTTTCCCCTACAAGATTCGCATTATATTTTGTATTAACATAATCGAGTATAATTTTTTTATCTGCTAAGTTTATTTCTAAATCTGGGTAATCTAAACTTAATTGTGCAATCCATTCTGCTATATCTATTTTTTTTTCAGGAGTCAATTTCCGTCGAAAAGAATCACCCTTATTTACTGGAACAATCCAATTAAATCCCACCCGCTCCAAATTTAAATCTTGAGCTAAATCCAGAATTTTTTTAACATCTTCTTTTTCTTTAATATTTAATGGAAATATTGTTACCGCTAACCCCTTAATAATCGTTGATTGCAAATCATTAGCTACTTTAACAAAAGTTTTAATTCCTTTTAAAGCCCTACGATAATTATTTTCCCCGCGAATTTTTTCATAAACTACAGGGTATGCACTCTCCAAACTAAAACTAATCCGATTTAATCCTGCATTAATAAGGTCATATGATAACTGCTCATTCAAAAGTGTTGCATTTGTAGTCAAAAAAACCTGAAGATTATTTTCACTTAGACATTTAACCACCTCTACAATGTCAGATCTGAGCAAAGGTTCACCACCTAAAATATTTACAATTTTAATACCCAAAATTTTTAACTGGTTAACTATATAGGGAGTATCAAATTTTTCTTCTTTTTCCTTCATCTCTATATAATCAGAATTATAACAATGTATACAGCTTAAATTACATTTATTCGTTATATCCCAAACTAATATCACAAATATTGTGCCCCCCATCTTATGGTTTTTTTAAAAAAACCTCCATTATTAAATAACATCCTTTTTATATTTATTAAAGATTTCAATTAATTTTCTCTTTTCATAATCTTTTAATCCTAATAAGTCAGCAAAAAATTCATATTCTCCATTTTCAATTAAAATATTTATCTTTTCAAAAACATTATGAACCAAGCTGATGTTAAATTTACAAAAAGTTTCATATAACTCAGAATAATGTGGGCAATAGGTGCAAAGTTTTTTTATTTTACATTCTTTGCATTGGATCCTCAAATGATCTTTATATAAATTATGCTTGTTCATATCAATGAAATTATGTATTTCATCTTGAAAATTTTCATCATAAACATTTATTTTATAATCAAAGCCCTGATAAAATTCATCCGGGCAATTGGATAAACCACCCTGTGGAAAAATTGTAAAATCCCTTATTTTTGTTGGACAAGCATAAAAAGCCACATCCTTATCTTCTAAATAAATCCATTTAAAAACAATTCCTTTAAGAAAAGGTCCTACAAATTTATAATCTGGCTTTTTACAAATAATTTTATTAAATGCAGAATGGACAGCATCAAGATATAATTGATAAAAATAAGATAATTCAACCTCAAGTCCTGGACTTTTTTGAGCACTAAGCACAGTAATCCGCTCAGGTTGAAATTCCTTAGATAAATGCAAAATATTATCCAAAATCGATATATTTCTTTCTAAATGAACTTGATTAAATACACAGGTAATAGCTTTTAAATCTATACCCATACTTTTTAAAGTTTTATAATTCTTTACAATTCTTAAGTAAGGTGAATCAATTCCTTTCGCCAATCGATTTGCATCATGAATTTTTTGATCTCCATCAATACTGGTGCTAATATAAAAATCATGTCCCCCCTCTTGAAGTTTTTTAAGTAATTTCTTAAATGAATCAGGTAGTTCAAGCAAATTTATAGAAAAAGCATATGTAGGTTTCTTTTTATATATTTTTGCTTCTACTACCTTATCTAAATATTCATCAATTTGTTTTATTAAATCTACTTTTAATGTAGCTTCTCCACCGAAAAATTGAATGGTTCCAATTACACCTACATACTTCAGTATCTTACTAAATCCTGTTATAAAATCATCTAATACCATATCTCTTTTTAATCCCTGGGCACGTTTATTAGACTCATAACAATATTTACATTGTGAATTACATTTTTCTGTAATTATCAATGTTAAACTATGCATATAATTCCCTTCTTTCAGCTAAAGAATAATTTCGTAAACAAAAGAAAGTAAATCAAATAAGATAACAACGAAGTGATCAGCTTCGGCTTATCCCTCTCATTCTCTTAAGCTTCCTTCAGATCTCACCGTTACCAGTGACCTTCTTGCATACGGGTTGCCACTTCGCTAATTAGGTAACAAGACTTCTTTCAACCCATTGGTTTAGCAAACATACCAGATAAACCTAAAAAGTGTTGGAATAAATCCAACACTTTTTAGGTTTTGAATTTTTTTAAGTAACTTTAGCAAATAACCCCACCATCTGCAATCTTTATATCAGCCTCAAATTCCATGTTCTCTAATACAGGCTCCTCAAGAATGTCAAATTTTTTCATCTAATTCCCCTCCTTTCTATAAATTTATCTATATATGCTTATTATATCATTATTATACCTCAATTGATATTTTTTGTCAATACTGGTTACAAATTTTTTTGTAATTCCTAGGTATTAAAACAAGGTTAAAATAGCTTAAAAAAAGGTGCCACCAGACACCTGAATTTAAAAACAATATACTGATTTTACTGCAAAAATCTAATTTTTCGCTTCATAAAGAAATTTTTCGAACCATCTAAAAGTTCGATTTTAGTAGAAATAAAGCACACTAATCATCAATGGGTTCTTATGACCTTTGATTAACTCATCACACCCTGTAACGAGGCCTTATTTCTCCTTCAATCTACTAAGAGAGTTTAACGAAAAATTTCAATAGCACTCAAAATTAGCTTTTTGCAGTTTAATCACATACTTAATTAACTGCAACTGTATCTGAATTATCCACAGCAATAAATTGCTGATAATATAATTTCCGATATACACCACCATTTACTTGTAATAACTCTTCATGAGTACCTTCTTCTACAATCTTTCCATCTTTAAGAACCAGAATTTTATCTGCATTTTGAACTGTAGATAATCTATGGGCAATAACTAAAGTTGTCCGGCCTATCATCAACCTGCTCAATGCTTCCTGAACGAGATACTCAGATTCCGTATCAAGAGCTGATGTAGCTTCATCTAATAGAAGTATTGGAGCATTTTTTAAAACTGCACGGGCAATAGCAATTCTCTGCCTCTGTCCACCTGAAAGATATGTTCCTCTCTCTCCAACCAATGTATCATAACCCTTCTCCAACCTGGTGATAAAATCATGGGCATTGGCTATTTTAGCAGCTTCAATAATTTCTTCCATTGTTGCTCCATTTTTACCATAACCAATATTTTCAGATATGGTACCTGAAAAAAGATATGCATCCTGAGGTACATAAGCTATTTTTGACCTGATTTCATCCAGTGTTAATTTTTCAATGAATTTACCTGCAAGGATAATATCACCCTTTTGTGGTTGATAAAAACCCAATATTAATTTAAATACAGTACTTTTTCCTCCACCACTTGGTCCAACTAAAGCTATAATTTTACCTTCAGGAACAGAAAAATTTAAATGATCCAAAACCTTTATATTCTGATCATAACCAAAAGTGACATTATTAAAAGAAATGATATAATCACTCTCATTTTTAAAAATTCTAAAAGAATAATTTATTGGTTCTGCTTCTGTATCTAAAATCTCAAATAGTCTTTCTGCTGCGGCTAAAGAACTTTGTAATTGAGAATTAAAACTTCCTAAAAATTTGACCAGTTGATTTATTCCATTCTGTAATTGTACTACTGCCACAACAATTCCTATAGATATATAGCCTTTTATTGATAGATAAGAACCCATAGTAACAAGACCAATAAAACTAATAATTCCAACAATACTGTTTAAGACAGAAAGTATAGCTTTTTTATTAACCCTTTCATATGAAGCTTCATAAACTGATTCAGTTGCACTATTATACTTAGTCAAAATAATTTTATGTAAATTAAAATTTCGTATGACATGGATACCATTTAATAAATCTGAAAGCTTTTCTGTCAAATTGCTTAAACACTGTTGAACTTTATCACTTATTCTTTTTAATGATCTTGCAAACCAAATATTAACAATCAAAGTTAAAAATCCAGACATAATGGAAATAATCGCAAGCCTCCATTCAAGAACAAACATATAAAATGCTGTACCTATACCAGTAACAATTTGAATAACAAAATCCATAAAAATTTTTGAATAAGCTTTTTCTGTTTCAGCAATATCATTGGTCAATCTGGATATTAAATTCCCACTATGGCCCTTTTTAAAATATTCTACAGCCAAACTCTGTAAATGCTGAAAAACTGCCTTTCTAATATTGCCGGTGGTTGTAGCCACTGTTGAATCCAATATGTAATAAAATAAAGGAAATATTGCAAAAACTACTAAAATAATAAGACCAAAATATTTAACAACATTTAACATTAAAGTAAAGTTTTTTAGAGCAATAGCATCAAACATATCTTTAAATAAGTTAGCCAATAAAATCTGTGACCCCAAACTTAATAAAGATAATATTAATAAACTAATAATATATATTGGCAATAACTTTTTCATAAATCCAAAAAGTCTTAAAAAACTATCTTTTCTCATTACATAACCTCCTTCCTTTCTATAATTTCTTCATTTGCCATCTGCCGATAATACAATTGACTATATAACCCACCTTTTTTTAAAAGTTGATCATGTGTTCCTTCTTCAACAATTCTACCTTGATCAATAACCAGAATTCGATCCGCATTTTTTATAGTAGAAAGTCGATGGGCAATAATAAGTACAGTCCGCTCTTTCATAAATCGGTCTAATGCTTCTTGTACCAATGCTTCAGAATCTGTATCCAGAGCGGAAGTTGGTTCATCAAGTAAAAGTAAGGGAGCATTTTTAAGAACTGCCCTGGCAATGGAAATTCTTTGTTTTTGACCACCAGATAGTTTACCACCCAGTTCCCCCACTTTTGTATCATAACCATCTCGTAAATTCATAATAAATTCATGAGCATTAGCTACTTTAGCAGCAGAAACAATTTCCTCAAAGGTTGCTTTAAGTTTACCATAATTGATATTTTCTCTTATACTTTCCGGAAAAAGGTATGTATCCTGTGAAACAAAGGATATTTGTTCACGAAGTGCTGTTAAATTCCATTCATGCAGTGATTCTTCAAATACTTTTATCTCTCCAGTAAAATCTTCATAATATCCTAATAAAAGTTTAACAATTGTACTCTTGCCACTACCACTCGGGCCAACTAAAGCAACAACCTCTCCACGGTTAATTTTAAAACTTAAATTATTTAAAACCTTTTCACCCTGTCCCTCATAAGCAAAACTAACATTATTAAATTGAACAACAACATCTTTACCATCAGCCCTAAATACCTGGCCTCCTTCTCTTTCAACCTTTATATCCAAAATCTCAAAAAGCCTTCCCGCAGCTACCATATCAGTTTTCACCTGTCCTAACAATGTGGGCAAAACACTTATAGGAAATGTTAAATGATTCAAGAGATTAATAAATGCAATTAAACTACCAGGAGTCATTTCGCCCCTTACTACCCAATAACCACCAATGCAGAAACAGATTAAAAAAGGGACAAGACTAATTAAATGAGAAAAACTATTCAGCAAAGCATTTCTTTTTGCTAAAGCTTTAGCACTTTTTACTGTATTATCAACTGCACTATTATATTTTCTTTCTAATCTTTCCTTTAAATTAAATGCTTTTGATATTTCTATTCCAAAAATTGTTTCCTGTACTATAGAATTAACTACACCAAGACGCTCTTGCAATTGTTTACTATATTTAGTCATTGGATTGCTTAAAATAACAGCACCTAAAAACAAAATCGGAACAAGTAAAGTTGTTAAAAGAGTGAGCTTCCAACTTAAAAAAGTAAGATAACAAAAAGCTCCCAAAGCTGCCAAAGGTCTATAAATAATCTCGATAATCGTCTCAGAAGCAAATGTCTGAATTCGATTAACATCATTAGTTAATCTGGAAATATAATCACCTGAATGATTGTTTTCCAATTTTGAAAGTGGTAATAAACTTAAATGTTCAGCAATAAGCTTTCGTAATCTAGCAACACCCAGTTCTGCATATTTGCCACTCAATTTTATTTTCAGATAAGTTAAAATTAATTCACATATGATAGACCCAATTACCCAATACAGAAAGCGAAAAAAAACACTTAAATTTTTAGATAAAGCTGCATCAATTAATCCCTTCATCAAATAAGAATAAAAAATTGTTATTCCAGATAAAATGATTACAACAATAATAGTAATGTACAAGAGCCAACTTTGTGGAAAAATTTTTACTATTCGCATAAAATTATAAAATGCACCTTCCTTTTTTTTCATATTCACACCCTTCCTATAAATTTATTTTATTAATTCTTACGTTAATATAATTAATATTTAACTAAACTTTATTAATTGTATTATATGCCCTTTTTAGAGAAAAGTCAATATATTTCAATGATAAATTCTTTTTCATAAAATGGAAGGTATAGTTTACATATAAAGATTTTATTACAAAAAGCTATTTTTTTTGCTTCAGATAGAAATTTTTTGAACCAACTAATATTCGATTTCAATCAAAATAAGGCACACTAATCAATAGGTCCTTATGACCATCACATCCTCATATGAGGCTATTCTTTTCAATCTCACTAAAATGGTTAAACGAAAAATTTCTATAACACTCAAAATTAGCTTTTTACAGTGTAATCATATAATATAAAAAAAGGCCCAACTTAACTGTTGGACCTTGAATTTCTCAAACCAAATGACATGCAACAAAGTGTTGATTTCCCTTATCTTTAAATACTGGTTCTTCTTCTTTGCATATATCTTTTGCATAGGGGCATCTGGTATGAAACCGACATCCACCAGGTGGGTTAATTGGACTTGGTACATCTCCCTCTAAAAGAATTCTTTCTCGCTTAATAGTTGGATCCGGGATAGGAATAGCAGATAAAAGGGCCTGGGTGTAGGGATGTTTCGGATTATCATAAAGCTCGTTCGTCTCTGCCAGTTCTACTATTTTACCCAGATACATAACTGCAACTCGATCACTGATGTGTTTAACAACACTCAAATCGTGGGCAATAAAAAGGTAAGTTAGGCCCAATTTTTGTTGCAGATCCTGCATTAAGTTAATCACCTGGGCCTGAATTGATACATCCAGCGCAGATACAGGCTCATCACAAATGATCAGTTTTGGATTTACTGCTAAGGCCCGGGCAATACCAATCCGCTGCCTTTGTCCACCACTAAATTCGTGCGGATAACGGTTAGCATGAGCTCTGGTCAAACCAACCTGTTCTAAAAGTTGTTGAACCCGTTCTTCTTTTTCTTGCTTTGTTTTAGCTAACTTGTGAATCTCAATGGCTTCACCTATAATATTACCTACCGTCATCCGCGGATTCAAAGAAGCATATGGGTCTTGAAAAATAATCTGCATTTTTCTGCGCATTTCACGCATCTGCTTTTTATTAAAAGTTAAAATATTTTTTCCCTCAAATATTACTTCTCCTTCAGTAGGTTCAATTAACCGTAGGATCAGACGACCAGTAGTAGATTTACCACATCCGGATTCACCAACCATTCCCAGAGTCTCCCCATCTTTAATATAAAAACTTACACCATCTACCGCTTTAACAGAACCCACCTGTTTACCAAAAATACCACCCTTAATCGGGAAATGCTTCTTTAGATTTTTTACTTCAAGTAATTTTTTCATCAGCTTCACCTCCCAGGCCCCCTATTTGATCATAAAACCAGCATCTGACAAAATGTCCTGTATCAATTTCTTTAATTTCCGGCTCTTTTTCAAAGCATAGATCTTTAGCATAAGGACAGCGATTATTAAATTTGCAGCCTTTTGGAAGATTTAATGGATTTGGTACAACTCCTTTTATCGGTTCTAGACGCTTCTTCCCACCATTTAATTTGGGTATCGAATTTAAAAGTCCAATAGTATAAGGATGTCTAGGTGAAAGAAAGATACGCTTAACATCAGTGTATTCTACAACTTTACCTGAATACATTACAGCTACCCGATCACAAACCTCAGCAACTACACCCAGATCATGCGTAATAAGCATAATTGCTGTATTAAATTCATCGCGTAACTGTTTCATTAGTTCCAGAATCTGGGCCTGAATAGTTACATCCAGAGCAGTGGTTGGCTCATCTGCAATAAGCAGAGACGGATTACAGGAAAGTGCCATAGCAATCATTACTCTCTGTCTCATTCCACCCGAAAGTTGGTGTGGGTATTCATAAACCCGCTTTTCCGGCGCTGGAATACCTACCTTTCTAAGCATTTCCACTGCCCGTTCCATCGCTTCTTTTTTTGAAACTTTCTGGTGTAGTATCACTGCTTCAGCTATTTGATCACCTACAGTATAAACAGGATTTAAAGAAGTCATGGGTTCCTGGAAAATCATACTGATCTCATTACCTCGAATTTTACGCATCTCTTCTTCAGATTTTTGCACCAGATCTTTTCCTTTAAAGAGAATCTGACCGCCAACAATTTTTCCGGGAGGATTGGGTACCAGACGCATAATGGATATGGAGGTTACACTCTTTCCACATCCTGATTCACCTACAATACCCAGGGTTTCACCTTCATAAATCTCAAAATTTACTCCATCTACTGCTTTAACTACTCCATCATCAACAAAGAAATAAGTTTTTAAATCTTTTACTTCAAGAATTGGCTGTCTCATACTGCTTCCTCCTTTCCTACTGCTTCAACCTTGGGTCTAAAGCATCACGTAACCCATCTCCCAAAAGATTAAGACCCAAAATAGTTATCATAATAGCTAAACCGGGATAAATTGTCAACCATGTTTTGCTGGTCACATAGGTCCGTCCCATAGCTAACATTAGTCCCCAACTAGGTTCGGGAGGTTGTGCACCCAGACCTAAGAAACTCAAACCCGCCTCAGAGAGAATGGCACCTGCCACTCCCAAAGTTGCTGTTACAATTACAGGAGCAAGACAATTAGGAATAATATGCTTTAATATAATTCTTAAATCATTGCCGCCTAATGCGCGAATAGCTTCAATATATTCCTGTTCTTTTAACTGGAGTACCTGTCCTCGAACAATTCTGGCCAATCCAGGCCAACTAACCGCACCTAGAGCAATAAAAACATTATTTAAACCGGGCCCTAAAGTAGCCATAATAGCAATGGCAAAAAGTAAAGATGGGAAAGCAAAAAAGATATTTATCAGATAAGAAATCACATCATCTACTCTGCCACCGTAATAACCAGCTAAAGCCCCCATAATAATCCCAATTACTAAAGAAATAGCCTGAGTGATTATTCCTACCCGTAAAGAGATCCGGGCTCCATAGAGAAGACGACTGAATTGATCACGGCCCAATTGGTCTGTTCCTAAAATATGACCATCTTCCATGGGAGCTTTTAAAGCTCTACTCAAATCCACTTCATATGGGTCATATGGTGCAATAATTGGTGCTAACAGTGCCACAATGATTAAACCTACCGTAATAAAAAGTCCCAAAATAGCCATTTTATTTTTGCGTAAACGTTTCCAGACTTCATTGCCTTGTATAGTATTTTGACTCATGGTTCTCCTCCTCCCTCTACTCATATCGAATCCGTGGATCTAGCCATCCATAGGATAAGTCAACAAGCAGATTAATGACGATAAAGATTACAGCTAAAAATAATACTGTTCCCTGAATCATAGGAAAATCTCTGTATTGTACTGCATCAACTGCTAGACGACCTATTCCAGGCCAGGAGAAGGTAGTTTCTGTCAATACCGTACCACCCAAAAGATAGCCTAATTGAGTACCGATAACAGTAATAACTGGAATTAGAGCATTTCTTAAAGCGTGTTTAAAGATAACCACACGTTCACTCAAACCCTTAGCACGGGCAGTACGGATATAATCCATCCTGACAACTTCCATCAAACTGGAACGGGTCATTCTAGCAATCCGGGCAGCCTGCATTGTACCCAGTGAAATTGCTGGTAAAATTAAATACCTAATAGAACCACCACCATAACCGCCTACCGGTAACCAATTCAATTTAACTGCAAAAACAACAATTAAGAGTAAACCCAAATAGAAAACAGGAATAGAAATCCCCAATAAAGCCAAGCCCATAAAGAGATTATCCCAAATAGAATAGGGTTTTGTCGCTGAGATAATTCCTGCTATAATTCCAATCACAATAGCTACACCCATAGCACTTAATCCAAGGCGGAGGGTTGCAGGAAATCTTTCTGTAATACTATCAATTACAGGTCTTCTAGTCTTAAAAGACCTCCCCAAATCACCTTTAAAGATTTGAGTAATAAATTTTATATATTGAATAGTTAAAGGCTGATCTAAGCCCAACTCATGTCGAATCATTGCAACCGTTTCTTCATCAGCATTTTGCCCCATAATCATTCTGACCGGATCTCCCGGCACAAAAACAAAAGTCAAAAGAAAGGTAATCGTTGCTACACCTATCAAGATTGGAACAGCCATTATCGAACGCCGAATAATATAAGTCATCATTTTTCAAATCCCACCTTTCAATTAAAATAAATACAAAATTTTACGTAACCCGAAAGTCACGCAAAATTTTATTTTAATAATTTATGATTATACTGCAAAAAACTAATTTTGAGTAACATAGAAATTTTTCGATAAACCATCTTAGCAAAATTGAAATCGAAATAAGGCCTCATCACAGAATGTGATGGACTAATCATGGGACAGGACGACCCTTTGATTAGTGTGGCCTTATTTCGACTGAAATCGAGCTTTAGATGTTCGAAAAAGTTCTCCTTAAGCAAAAAACTAGCTTTTCGCAGTTTAACAATTTACTTATTTTCACTTAACCAGACTGTCTTCAATGGCATAACACCTAATGGAGTCACCATATAACCGTGTACAAACGGCTTGCGGAGAATCAGGTTTGTATAATAGTAAATCGGAACCCAGGGTGCATCATTGACAGCAATCTGTTCTGCCTGTTGATAGAGTTTAATTCTCTCTGGCCCAGGTTTCATACCTCTAGCCTTTTCGGTTAAACGGTCAAATTCAGGATTACTGTAAAATGATCCATTTCCTCCAGGGCCAGCATTACTTGAATGAAGCAGAACATAGAGGAAATTATCTGGATCTGGATAGTCTCCAATCCAACCTAAACGGAACATCTGAGTATCTCCATTATCCACTTTAGTAATATAAGCACCCCAGTCCATATTCACTAACTTGACATTAATACCAATTTTCTTCAGGTCAGATTGAACCGCTTCAGCAATCATTTGATGTCCCTTACTGGTATTATAAGCAAGCTCAATCTCACCGGGAATACCATTAGGATATCCAGCTTCAGCTAAAAGTTTTTTAGCTTTTTCAACATTATATTCCAGAGCTTTCAAATCTTTGTTATAACCTGGCATACCTGGTGGTAAAATCCCTTTAGCTGGAATAACAGTACCGTGACGAAGCACTTCTGCGATCAATTCTTTATTTATCGCGTGGTTTATTGCCTGACGAACTTTTTTGTTATTCAATGGTGGTTTTGTAGTGTTCAGACCGATATAATAAACACCAAGCTGGGGTTTTTTGATCAATTCATCTTTAAACTCATCACTATTTAAAACCCTTTCTATCTGTCCATCAGGTATAGTAGTTAGATCATAGATATTACCCTGCTCATACTCAGCAAAAGCTGATGAATCTTCGGGTATAATTCTAAATACGATTTTGTCCAAATATGGACGTCCTTCAAAATAATCTTCAAACGCTTCAAGGGTTACATGGTCATCATGCATCCACTCAACAAATTTAAATGCACCTGTACCCACAGGATGGGAAGTAAAATCTTCACCATACTTTTCTACTTCCTCTTTTGGTACAATAGACGCATTAGTCATCGCCAATACAGATAAAAATGGTGTAAAAGGTTCTTCAAGTGTAATCTGGAAAGTATAATCATCAATCACTTTAAAACCTTCCACTCTGTCAGCTTCACCATTTTGAAATGCTTTTGCTCCTTTAACATTGTCAAATAACCAGGCACGTGGTGATTTGGTTTTTGGATCCAAAAGACGTGTAAATGAATATTCCACATCTTCAGCTTTTACTTCACGACCATTGTGGAATTTGACACCTTTCCGCAAATAAAATTTCCAGACCAAACCATCATCACTAATATCCCAGTCTTTAGCAATGGCGCCAACTACATTTAAATTCTCATCATATTGGACCAGACCATCAAAGATGTTATTAGCTACCTGACTGGAAGTGGTATCTGTGATATATGCCGGATCTAAAGTTGGAGGATCTGCTGCCAGACGTCCTTTAAAGGTACCACCATACTTATCCTGTTTCTGAACCTGGCCAGGTGCTCCTTTTTCCGGCTCTTTTTTACGTCCCACACAACCAGAAAGAACTAAACCGATAATTAATACAAAAACCAACAGCGACATCCACTTCTTCATCTACTTCTCTCCCTTCTCGTATTTTTTAAAAATCTTATATAAAATCACATGGCGCCCCCTACTGAAATCCCACTCCTCTCCACGAATATGGATAATTTTTCTGGAATTTTAATTACAATATTTCTATTTTCCGTAATTTCACTCTCATTATATATGATCGCTTTTTTATTGTCAAAGGAAACTTATAGTAAGATTAAACTGCAAAAAACTAATTTTGAGCGATATTAAAATTTTTCGTTAAACCATCTTAGTGAGATTTAAGGAGAAATAAAGTCTCATCACAGAATGTGATGAACTAATTCTAATTCGAAAAATTTCTTTATGAAGCGAAAAATTTGCTTTTTGCAGTTTAACCAATAAGGTTTTCTCTTAAAAATGAAAAAAGGTCGAGCAAGCTCTGATTTACTACCAGGCTTTCTCGACCTTTGATGAAATAATCAAAAAGAGATTTTAATATTAAGCTGGAATATTGGATTCTACATCTATTTCTTTCGTCAGAATCTTTCTAGCTTCACCAGCAACTATAACTGCCAGAATTATTAACAATATCGAAGTAAAGCCAAGAATAAAGTTAGGTTTATCACTAAATAGGAAATTATATCCCTGATATACCAGGGCACCTAAAGTTGTAATGATCATAAATATAGCAGGATATAGAGTATATTTAGTCGGCCTTTTAACACCTACAAGATAGGCTGTAATTACTAACAATGCAAGAGCAGCTACTAACTGGTTAGATGCACCAAACATTGGCCAGATAATATTATAAGTTCCGGTATAACCCAGATAGAAAGCAGGAATAGTAATGAAAAGTGAACCTGCTAATCTATTCTTCAAAATAGGAATAGTTGGTCCTAAAAGCTCTGAAGTTATAAATCTACCAAGTCGTATAGTTGTATCCAGTGTTGTCATAACAAAAGTCTTTAACATTGTAATACCAAAAATCATACCAAATGTCCCTAATAAAGGCTCAACAAGACGGCCATATCCTACACCAAAGGCTTTGATTGGTCCACCAGATGCCAGTATATCAAAAAAGGAGAAATTCTCCATACCAGCAGGCGCCTTCCAGAAGAGACCGGCACTAACTGTTAATAAAGCAAGAATTGCCAGAACACCTTCAACCAGCATTGCTCCATAGCCCACCAAACGACCGTCAGATTCTTTTGCCAACTGTTTGGAGGTTGTTCCACCACCAACCAGAGAATGGAATCCGGAAATAGCACCACAGGCTACCATTATAAACAACATAGGCCACATAGGTCCTTTTGCTGAATTAAATCCAACAAATACTGGAGCATTAATTGTTGGATGGGTAATAAAGGTTCCTATCAATCCTACAACCATACCGATAATGAGAACCCAGTTAGAGATATAATCTCTGGGCTGTAATAACAACCAGACCGGCATAACTGATGCAATTAATCCATAACCCATGAGTAAAATGAACCAGATTGCAAAATTCACCTTATCAGAGAATGGCAGGGAAACTGGAACCATGTATCCTAACCAGATTAAGAAGAACAATAGACCTAGAGCAATAATTGTTCCAAGAGTAGTTGAAAAATTAGACCGATATACAAGGAAACCAAAAAGCATGGCTACTGGTATAATCCCAAAAGTTGGAATAACAACTTCTGGAGTAGAGTTTAATGTTTTAGCTGCTACAAAACCAAAAACAGCTACAATGAGTATAAGAGTAATCAGAACAAAAATCGAGAACAGATTTCTTGCTCTGCGACCGATTACCTGTTGAGCAATTTCAGGAATGGAATTTCCTTTATACTTTACAGAAATCATAAGAGAGAGATAATCATGAACTGCTCCAATAAATACAGAACCTAAAAGAATCCAGAGAATAGATCCTCCCCATCCAAATGCTGCTACTGCTGCGATTGGCCCCAATATTGGTCCTGCACCTGCAATAGATGAGAAATGATGTCCAAATAAAATCATTGGTTTGGCAGGATAAAAGTCAACTCCATCATTTAACTCCATTGCAGGAGTTGGTCTGCTATCATCAGGAAGAACCAATTTGTTTTCCAGCTTTTTACCATACCATTTATAAGCTATAGCAAACCAGACGACAGAGAAAATAATTATTAAAGCAGAATTCATAATTTAATTAAACCCCCCTTTTTTTAAGTTTCTTTGTCCGACCAGATTTCAGGTAAAAATTTTAGAAAGTTAAATGATTAAACTGCAAAAAGCTAATTTTGAGCATCATAGAAATTTTTCATTTACGGCTGAAATCGAACTTTAGATGGTTCGAAAAATTTCTTTTGAAGCGAAAAATTAGCTTTTTGCAGTAAAATCGTTAAATATATTTTTTAAAATCCCTCCTTTTTATCAATTTTATTATAAGTCAGAATCTTTTGTCAATCAAAAAGAAAACCCCTACACTTTTGCTGTTTTAATTATACCCTTAATAAAATAAAAAGGAAATAATTATAAACTAAACAGCAAAAAATGAGGGGTAAATTGCAAATATGTCTTCTGAATTGCAAAACAATTTAGCAAATTGTCATAAAAAATAATTATTTGACTTATTCCCTTTCATATAACTGTAAATATCTTTGATAAAGATTTAGAACACTGCTGACAAATTTTTTTGTCTCAGGAAAGGGAATCTGATCAATTTGGTGAACCTTTCCTGACCATTCATTATTTTTTAACCACTTTTTTACATTACCGCGACCAGCATTATATGCAGCCAATATTAAAATCAAATTACCCTCAAATTCCTCCGATAAATTTGCAAGATACCAATTACCAAAGTAAATATTTATTTCAGGTTTGTAGAGGTCTTCTAACTTAAAATTCTCAATTCGAAGGTTTTTAGCAATCCACCTGGCTGTATCAGGCATAATTTGCATCAAACCCATTGCTCCTTTAGAAGAAATAGCTTTAGGATTAAATCTACTCTCCCTATAAATAATTGCTGTTACCAAATATGGGTCATTATCGAAAAAATCGGCATATTTAAAAACCAGGTCTTCATATTTAAGTGGATATAACATTTTCCAAATTAAGTCCAGATTTAAATAAATAATAATAGCCACAAGTACTATAAAAGTCATAAAAATCAGAAGGGTGATCTGCCCTTTACCCATTCCTCCCACTCCCTTATTTAGCTCTCTTATAAATCAGTATATTATTTCATTTTATATTTGATTCCTGATAGATCGAATTATTTCCTCAATAAATGAGAGCCAAACTCATGGGAGAAAGGGAGTATTGATAAGAAATAGTTCTTCTTTACTTTGCAGCATCACTCTAATTCCTCCAAATGCGCTTTGATAGCCTGGATTATAATTTCTCCTGTTGCCAGATTGGTAGCTAGAGGAACATTATGAACATCACATACTCTGAGCAGAGCAGAGACATCAGGCTCATGAGGTTGAGCAGTCAGTGGATCACGCAAAAAAATAACCGCATCTAACTGTTCTGTAGCAACCATTGCACCAATCTGCTGATCACCACCAATTGGCCCTGATTGAAGTCGGGTAATCGCTAATCCTACTTCCTCCATCAACAACCGTCCGGTAGTACCAGTAGCCCATAATTGACATTTGGATAAAACTTCTTTATGGCGCCTGGCAAAATTAATCATATCACTTTTTTTCTTATCATGAGCGATTAAAGCAATTCTTTGCACTTGATATCCCTCCATAATTGTTGTAAATGTTCTTTTAAATCTTCTAAATCTCCTGTGTTGTAAATAATATGATCTGCTAAAGTCTTTTTTATATCCAGAGGCATCTGGGCTTTAAGCCTCATTAGAGCTTCTTCTCGATTCAGACCATTTCTAGCCATTAAACGTTTTATCTGGGTCTCTTGATCCACATAAACAAGCCAGATCTGGTCAAACTTATTCTCAAGTCCTGCCTCAAAAAGAAGTGGTACCTCAACCACTACCACCCGCTTTCCTGCTTCTTTTAATTTTTGAATTCTTTCCTCCATTTTTTCAAGAATCAGCGGATGGGTAATAGATTCAAGCTTTTTTCTTAATGCTGGATCATTAAAGACAATCTCACCCAATGCTTTACGATCAATTTCTTTTTCTGAGTTAAGGATTGTTTGTCCAAAAGTCGCTAAGACCTCCCGGTAACCGGGAGTTCCTTTATCCAATATTTCACGACTGATTAAATCAAGATTAATCACCGCTAACCCCATTTCAGCCAAAAATTTTGCCACTGTACTTTTTCCGCTGGCTATTCCACCAGTTAAACCAATACGGTACATTGTTGCACCTCCTAGACTAACTAAAACAATTTCATTACACCCAGTAAAATTAAAATAACCCCCGATAGATATACTAACCGGTTATTAAATAAATTGCTAAAACGGGCACCAAAAAAATTTCCCGAATATAAGAAGACAAATTTGGTCAAACCCACACAAAGGGGTATTAAAATAGGATTAAAACCTGTTAAGGCTGCCCCAAATCCAGCACCCAAAGCATCTAAAGCCAGGGCCAGCCCCAGAAAAATTGCTTCATAATTGCTGATAGAACCTGACGCATCAAAATCAGCTTCTGTAGGTTCACGCAAAATATTAATAATAATTCCTAAAGGTTTAATCTTCCAGGTAAACAATTGATGGGGTTCCTCATCTTTTGTTTCATCTACATACATTATCGAATAACCCTCATTAACTTCTTTTTGCACCAGAAGGGATTTATAGGTCTCATAAATAACCATCACCCCTACACCAATTAGAATGACTGCTCCAATCATTTCAGCCAACCCTGGAGAGATAAAATCCAATATACTACACCCAATTACCATAGCAACCATGATTATCAAACTGGATGTGGCACTGATGATCAAAAGTGGTATGAAAGAGACCTTAATTTTGCGGAACCCATATGTAATTCCAACAAAAAATCCGTCAAGACTTATTGCGATTGCAAGAAAGACTATGTACAACAGATCCATACCTTCTCCCCCTTCAAATCAATTCACAATTCATCATATTCTAAAGGAGAAAGTATGGTGCCTGTCTTTAAGACAATTATAAGACAAGGGATTCCCACTCTTCATAAAGCTTTTCTAACTTACTGCAAATCTGTTGATATTCCTCATTTATCTTTAAAAACTCTTCCTCCGATCGTTTATAAAGAGCTGGGTTAGCCAATTCTTCAGCTAAAATCTCTTTAGCCTCTTCTAATTGATAAATCTCTTTTTCCACTTCTTTAAGTCGACGCTTTAAACTCTGTTCCTCATTCCGTTTTCTCTGACGCCTCAAATAATCCTCTTTTGTTTCTGAATTTTTATTCACTTCAACTATTTTAATCTGTTCTGTTTTTTTACACTTATAATCTGAATAACTACCCAGATATTCTTTAAATCGCCCATTCTCCAACTCCCAGATCTTGTTGGTAATCCGCTCCATAAAAAAACGATCATGGGAAACCATAAGAATGGTTCCAGGAAAATTAACCAATGCTTCCTCCAAAACTTCCATTGAGGTAATATCCAGATGATTGGTAGGCTCATCGAGAATTAATAGATTCCCCTTCTTTAAAGAAAGTTCAGCTAAAATCAGTCGACTCCTCTCTCCACCACTTAAATCACCTATCTTTTTATAAACATCATCCTCAGTGAATAAAAACCTTGCTAGAAGACTTCGGGCCTCCTTTTCCGGAAGGCGATATTTGTATCTGATAAAATCAATAATTGTACTCTCATAATCGAGATTTTCATGTTCCTGAGAAAAGTAAGAGATCTCAACTCCTGTTCCCTGGATAACCTGGCCGGAATCAGGTTCAATCTGGCCCAAAATTATTTTTAAAAAGGTAGTCTTACCTGTCCCATTAGGACCAACAATTCCGACTTTATCACCTCTATATAAATTTAGATTTACATTCTTGAACAAAGTTAATCCAGAATAGCTTTTACTTAAATTCTCAATTTTTAGTACTTCTTTTCCACTCCGGCGATTAAAAGTAAAATAAATTTTAGGTATATTCGGTTCCATAGGTGGACGTTTGATCCGTTCCATCCGGGCCAGCTGTTTGCGCCGCCCCCGTGCTTGCTTTGAGTTAACACCGGCAATATTCCGCCTAATATACTCTTCCATAGCAGCAATCTTTTCCTGCTGTTTTTGATATTCTCGCTGCCATTCCAAAAGACGGCGTTTACGCTCTTTTAAATAAAAACTGTAATTGCCCGGATAATGCTCCAGTTCACCATCTCTAAGATCCAAAATCCGGGTAACAATTTGATCCAAAAAATACCGGTCATGTGAGATGATAATCATAGCTCCTGGATAATCCTTCAAAAAGCCTTCCAGCCATTCCCGGGCACTTAAATCCAGATGGTTAGTAGGCTCATCTAATAATAGCAAATCCGGACTGGTCAATAGAAGCCTGGCCAATCCGGCCCTGGTCTTTTGTCCACCGCTTAACTGGCTTATCTTTAATTGATAGTCTCTCTCTTCAAACCCCAATCCTTTCAATACACCTTTAACCCGGCTTTCAACAGAGTAACCATCCAGTTCCTCATAACGCTGCATAAGGAGTGAATATTCATCCATCACCTTAGAATAGAGTTTTAAATCTTCCTGTACTTCTTTTTTTCCCATCTCTACTTCCAATTCCCTGAGCCGGTCGTTGATAGAAAAAACTTCTGAAAATACCTCCAACATGGCAGAAAAAAGACTAACATCAGACTCCCATTCAAAATCCTGCGGAAGATAGCCAATGGTGGCTTTACTACTTTTAATCAGCTCACCCTGATCCAACTCTTCTATACCCATAAGAATTTTAAAGAGGGTACTCTTTCCTGCGCCATTAGGTCCAATCAAACCAACCCGTTCTTTTGGCTGAATCTGAAAACTCACATCGACTAAAATTTCCTGATTAATAAATGACTTATAGGCATTACGTAACTCCAATAACGCCATCTTTTATCCCTTCCTTTTTCTTAAAGTGCTCATTTTGGCGGCTGGCAATTGGGGCAATAGTGACTACTCCGTCCCCCTACTTTAATTCTTAAAATCTCCGTACCACAGGTATAACACTTCTCTCCTTCCCGACCATAGACCTTTAAATAGTTCTGATTTTTACCAGCCTGACCGAAAGCATCCACATAATCTCTTTTTGTAGTTCCTCTATTCTCTATTCCAATATTTAATACCTGCTGGATAGCAGAAAAGAGTAGTTCTTTCTCTTCTTCACTTAAAGTATCAACAGTCCGTTCGGGATGAATCTTACTTAAAAATAGGGCCTCATCAGCATAAATATTTCCCACACCAGCAATAAACTCCTGATTTAAAAGGAGTGATTTAATCTTTCCTTTTCTATTTTTAAGCCCGGCTTTAAACTCATCCATAGTCATCTTAAGGGGTTCAGGACCTAATGTAGCAAATCCCCCTGCTTTCTCCAACTGATTCTCCGGAATCAAAAACATCCGACCAAATTTACGAACTTCTATAAAACGCAGTTCATGATTATCATTTAATGAAATGATTACATGTGTGTGTTTTTCTACCTTTGTTTCTTGGGGAACATAAATCAGCCGTCCTGACATTTTGAGATGAGTTATAAGTAATTCTCCCCCCGTAACCTCCATTACGATATATTTTCCTCTCCGCCTTATTTCTTCTATCTTTTTACCAACCAATTTATTAGCAAAAGTTTCGGCAGCCGGATAGCCAATGATAGGAGCATATCTTACATCTACACCAACGACTTTTTTGCCGGTAATCATTGGGCGAAGAGAACGGACGATAGTTTCCACTTCCGGTAATTCTGGCATTTTAACTCCTCCATCTCAACTTTGTTCATACTACTAGTTTATCATATCAAAGAGAGAATTAAAATATGATTAAACTGCAAAAAGCTAATTTTGAACGACATAGAAATTTTTCGCCAAATCATCTTAGCGAAATTTCCGACGAAATAAGGCCTCATTGATTAGGAAGCCTTATTTCGGCAGAAATCGAGCTTTAGATTCTCAAGAAGCGAAAAATTAGCTTTTTACAGTTTAACCAAATATATTTTGGGTAAAGAGGATTAGATCACAAACAAGATTATTTATTCTTGAAGGTTCATCAGAATTAGAATCAAACAAAAAAGAATGATCAGGTTTTATAAAAGGTGGGGTTTGAATTTCAATAAAACCTGATCACTCATTATATTAAAAAAATCTTAAAGATCTATTCTTAATCTAAAAGAATAAATTTCCTGAAGTCTAAATTTTCCTGTTCACAAAACTTCAACAATCCTGCTATAAATTTATTTCCAATACCCCGTTGGCCCCGCATTACTCTATAAACATAAGAATAATCTAAATTCAATTTTCTGGCAAATAGAACTTCATTCCAACCACGTTCCTCTAAAAAACTTTTTATTTTTTCCAAATTCAACCTCATTACCGCCCCTCCCTTAATGTTATGTCAATTCATAATATTTGACAAATACTACTGCAAAAAGCTAATTTTTCGCTTCAAAAGAAATTTTTCGAACTATCTAAAGTTTAGTTTTAGTCGTAAACGAAAAATTTCTATGACGCTCAAAATTAGCTTTTTGCAGTTTAATCTTAAATGTAAAATATAGGTAACACTAGAAATACATAAAAAATTTCAAAAATAGGCTCAATTTCATTATATATTAAAAATGACATTTTGTCAATATAATTAATTTTTTGTTTTTTCGTCATTGAATTGTTTGTTTTTATTGACTATTTATTCCATATATATTATAATCAAAGAAAAGGAGGTATAAATATGTCAAAACAAACAAAAAAAATATTTAATAAGATAGAATTTTTAAAAGAAAAAAGCGGCCATTCTGACCGCGACATTGCACATGCTCTTGGAATTACACCTTCTGGTTACTCCCGAATTAAAAACCAACAACGTAGATTGACTGTAGATCAACTTGAAAAAATTGCTTCATTTTTTAATGTACCATTCTTTTATTTATTTTTTACTGAAGACGATTTAAAAAAACTTTCCTTTGGCAAAACTCTGGATGGACGTATTGAATTAATCAAACTTTTGTTAGAAGAATTAGGACTTGACCAATCCAGGATTGAAAGTATATTAGATTACATAGTGCAAAGTGAATCTTAAATGGAGTTTGTACTCCTTTACTTATCAAATTATATATCAAAACGAAAAAAAGTTCTCCTCAAAGTATTACCTCTTTTAGCGCACGTTGAACATCAACTCATGGCAACTTAAAATATTCTTCAATAGATAGAATCCACCTGGTAAAGCCATTGTTAATGTTTTTTAATGGCCTGGTTTTTTATATCCTTTTTTAGGGGCAGAAAAAATTTTTACTTTACTGAACTGTGACATCTTTATATACCTTATTTTCCATCCTAATAGTTGGATGCCATATGAAAACAAACCCACATAGTACTGCACATAAAGCAGATATTACAATCATTTTTCCTGCCCCAAATAATCCTACCAGAAAACCAGCAACCACTAAGCCGGATGATTCTCCAACAACAGAAGCAGATCCACATATTGAAAATACCCGTCCCTGTAGTTTTTCAGGTACACTAGTCTGTAAAAACGTAGAATACAGAATATCAACAGGTGATAATATTAACCCTGCTAATACAACAAATACAGCCATTTGTAAAATATTTGATGACAATCCAACTCCGATATAAAGCAAACCATGAATCATAATTATACCCACCAGAACTTTTCCCAAATTCACTTTCCATTCAACTGCACCTATAATGAAAGACCCTATTAATAATGCTCCTGAACTTAATGACATAATTAATCCTAAATTCTTAGCTCCTAACAGCAACTCCTGTTTAATAAATACAGGAAAACCTACAGCAAGAGTTCCCCAGAGAGTAAAGTTCCAGATAAAAAATATAAAAATTATTATTAGAAGAGCCTTATTTTTATAAATATATGCTAAACCTTCCCTGTTATTTTTCCATATATTCATAATATTATCTTTTTTCTCAATATCCGGAACAAATCTTTTGCTATTCACCATTATTAAATAAAAAATAAAAGCAATTAACAAAAAAGTTGCAGAATCAACAAACATTAGATTTGCTGAACCTATAATATCGATCAAAATTCCAGCGACAGCTGGTGCAATTAAACGGGCAATTCTATATTGAATTGATTTTAAGGAATTCGCCGTCACTAAATTTTCAGAAGATATTAAATGTGGAATCATAATATTATTTCCTGCCCTACTGATTGCTGATAATCCAGAAGAGAGTGCAATTAATAACATTAATATCCATAAGTTAAGTATATTTAACTTATATGTGATGGGAATAGCGCTTATAAACAATGCCCTTAATAAAGATTCTACTATTATTACTTTTTCTACCCGGTATTGATCAAGATAATATCCTGCAATTGGTGCCATAAAAACTGGTGGTAACTCATAGGCTAAGAGTGTCAACCCCAAAGAAAAGGCAGATCCATTTATTTCAAGAATAAGCCATGTTAAACTTAAATATGTAAAAATATCTCCAAAATTAGATATTAAAAGTCCTAGCCAAAATAATGCAAAATTCTTTTCTTTTAATACACTAAAATATTTTTTCAAGATTGCCACCTCCTCCTGGTGACCATTTTTATATGTGTAAATAACTTTCGTAAGATCTCATAAAATGGTTAAACTGCAAAAAACTAATTTTTCGCTTCTTGAGAAATTTTTCAAATCATCTAAAGCTCCATTTCCGCCGAAATAAGGCTTTCTAATCAAAGGGCTCTCCTGGCCCTTGATTAGCTCATCACCTCCTGTAATGAGGCCTTATTTCGTCGGAAATCTCGCTAAGATGATTTGACAAAAAATTTCTATGTCGTTCAAAATTAGCTTTTTGCAGTATAATCATAAAACAAAAAAAGAATCCTTCTTTTTTATGAATTCCTTCGCATTTTAGCAGGTAATATAAATTTAAATCCCCATCCATTGAAAAAAATTAATCAAAAAAAAAACACTAAGACTACAACAATTTTTATCTTTTGTTCTCCTTCAATGCCTGACCCTAATTATACTTTCCAAAATAGCTTCTCTTTCCAGTTAAATAATAAGAATTTAGCTGGGATTAATTGTTAAAATCAGCATAATAATTTTAAAGTTTATTTAATTTTAATCCTCATCAGCAATGGGTAATGGGCCGTTAGTCGTAACTATGCTATAATCACTCATTAACTGTAAATCATTAGCTAAAACAGTAAAAGATATGGAAAAAGTCAAAAACAAAATCAAAAACAAGCCAATAATCTTCTTCATTATATAACCTCCTTTTCAAAATCTAATTTTAAATGAATCTCTTCACCTAAGCTATTCAAAACCTTATTTTTAAAATTCTCCTTCATAAGTTTTATTGATTCCCGATTAATCTTAGCCTGTAACCTCAAAATATTGTCAAAACATTCATAAATCTCTAATGGGGCCTGAACAGAAATAAAATGATCTAATGCAACTTGATAATAATCTATAGCTCTTAGGTAATCTTCATTATATTCGGACAACTCAGCTAAAATAACATAGGACTGTGCTTTTTCAAAATAATTTTTAGTTCTATCTGCAATAAGTTCTGCTTTATCAATAAATTCATATGCTTTTTCGGTCTCTCCTAACTGAACATAAACTGACGCAAGATTATTGAACAATCTGGGATGGTCTTTAACATATTTTAGTGCTTCATTAAATACATCTAAAGACTCTTTAAAATTTTTCTGATACCAATAAACTGTTCCTAAATTTATTAAAACTTTCCCCCTTAGATCATTATCATCAAATAAATTAAACTGAGTTATAAGGCTATTACATTTTTCAATAGCCTTCTTTAAAAATTCAGAATCTGATTTCTGTTTAAACAAATAAACATAAACCCATGCAAGATTATTTATAGCTCCAATTTTTATGCGGGGATATTCATCTAACTTCGATAATCTTTCAAATATTTGTACAGCATCTTCTAATGCCCCCAATTTACCTAAAATAATACCTTTAATTTTTATTAAGTTATATTTTTTTTCCGGTTCTTGAACTACAATTGCTTCTTCTATCTCCTCATAAGCCCCTTTATAATCACCCAATTTATATAATCCAATTGCATATTGATAAAGAACTTCTGGTCTATATTCTGTATAAGATTTTGTCAAATGTTTTGCTATAACTATATTTTCTATAAATCTTTTAAAATCTTTTTCTTCTAAACTCTGTTTAGCTTTTTCCAAATAGGGTTCAATATTTTCCATGCCAACACCCCCAGATATTCTTTCTATCCCCTATTTTTGTATAAGTTACATCATTATTATATCATCAGATTTGTCATTCTGCAAGAATAAAATTCATTATTTTACTATTTTTAATCTATATTGTTTGAAATGTCTCAGACATTCATAATTTTATTGATTTAAACAAAATTAATTATCTCAAGACAAGGATAATCAACTTTAATGGTTAAACTGCAAAAAGTTAATTTTTCACTTCTTGAGAAATTTCTCGAATCATCTAAAGCTCGATTTCCGCCGAAATAAGGCTTCCTGACTCAAAGGAGCCTCCTGGTCCTTGATTAGCTCATCACCTCCTGTGATGAGGCCTTATTTCGTCGGAAATCTCGTGAAGATTTGGCGAAAAATTTCTATGCCGTTTATAATCCTTTAATAAGTTATGATTTAAGTTCAATTTTGCTCTATATACTCCAGAATAACTGCAATCCTGGATTCATCAAGTTCCAACTCCTCTAATAAAAGCTTAATTAATTCAACTCGTCCATCTATTGTATTATGCCCGGTTAATTTAATACCTAATGTAGAAATAATTCTCCTGACCTCCTCTTTGGTAGGAGTTGCCCCCTGGGAAAGTTCTATAACCCTCAAAACATTTAATCCTATATGTTTAGCCAGCTCTTCATAAGTCCAATTTTTCTCTTTTAGATATGTTTTCAAATTCCCAGCAAAGGAGAGACTTTCCAGATCGCCTTCAGTGAAAAACAAATAAAAGAACGGCACTTTAAAAAAATCTGCAAGCTTTTCAAGATGTTCTATAGTTAATCTTCGCTGATTATTTTTGATACGGGAATAACCGGATGGAGATATTTGTAATGCCTTTGCTATATCACGGTCAGAATACCCGGCTCTCCTTTTTAAAAATTCTATCTTTTTTAATATCTTTTCTGTCTGTTTTGGCATATTTTAACCCTCCTTCATATTAATTATAATATATTTGGTATAAATAGTCAATATAAACAAACATTTTCAGTGACAAAAAGTTAAAAATATCATAATGTTGACAATTTGGCATTTTCGAGATATAATGAAAATGATCCTAAATTGTGAATTATTTGGTTTTCAAATTCACTTCAAAGGAGGAAATTATAAATGAGTAAATATTACTTAATGATGTCAAATGGGGCCATAAAAACTATTAATCATTTTCTTTCAATCAATGAAGACGAACATAACTTATTAATCAATACAGAATTTGATCAATTCAGTGTTTGCAAAAAAGATGTGGTGATTCATGGCGATGAGAAGTATTGGACAAAAGTTTTAGAATTACTCAAATGTCTTGACAAAATCATTCAAAAAAGAGTAAATAAAATTACAACTAAAGCAACTTTTTTAGGTTTTTTTCTTGGACGCTTAAGTTAGTTTCTGCAAAAAGCTAACTTTTCGCTTCATAAAGAAACTTTTCGAACCATCTAAAGTTCGATTTCAGTCAAAATAAGGCACACTAATCAATGGATCCTCCTGACCCTTGATTAGCTCATCACATCCTGTGATGAGGACTTATTTCGACTGAAATCTCACTAAGATGGTTTAACGAAAAATTTCTATGGCACTCAAAATTAGCTTTTTGTAATTTAATCATATAATAAAAAAAAGAAGGTACTGACTTTCAGCACCTCTGGTATCATATTAAACTTTCTCCATCAGGAAAAAACTCAGCAATCTTCTGTCCTAAATTCATAACTTCTTCTTCATAGGAGTCAAAAAAATCGGCCCGTGTTACGGAAATGGTACCACACCGGCTACATTTTACATCATAATTATCAAAATCTACATCCAATACCTGATGTAAAGTATCTGCATCACAGATAGGACAATAGTACAACCCATAATTCAAACCATCTTCATTGTTATAAGCAGGTTGATATTCCACTCCCCAAAAGTCCATCAACGTCTCCCCTTTATTTATGATTCTAGTATTAGGATGGACTTAAAGGAAGTCAACTATGAATGGTAAATTCTTTAGTTTTACGTACCACTTACTGCTAATTTACGCACCAGAAATGATGGGGTTCCCATAAATCCTGTTAATGGATTAAATGTCAGATCATTACCTATCTTAATAATATCTTTTAACAGCTGACTAAAATTGCCTGCGATAGTAACTTTTCTAACTGGTTGAGCCAGTTTTCCATCTTTAATCCAGATTCCGGAAGCTCCAATGGAAAAATCGCCCGAAATAGGGTTAGCTCCACTATGTACTCCAGATAATTGCAAAACAAGAAAACCTTCTTCAATTCCAGCAATCATCTCTTCTAAACTATCATTACCCGGTTTTAAATAGAAATTGGTCGGAGAAGCTTCCGGAAAATCTCTATAACTTTTTCTTCTAGAATTACCGGTAGAAATAACACCGTCAATTCTGGCTGTATGGGAATCGTAAAGATAGTTTTTTAAGACTCCATTTTCAACTACAACAGTTTCTTTAGAAGGGATTCCCTCATCATCAAAAGGAGCAGTCATAAGTCCTTCTTTTTTAAGACCATCATCTATTAATGTAACCAATGGATTGGCAATCTCCCGGCCTAATTTACCTTTAAAGAGAGATTTACCTTTCTGAACTTTTTCTGCAAGAAAACCGGGAACAAATGGATAAAATATCATTGAACCGGAATAAGAATTAAAAAGTACCGGTACTTCCTGGGACGGGACAGGTTTACCACCAAGCATGGAAATAGCTTCTTTAGCTGCTTTTTCACCAATTATCTCAGGATTTAGATCACTAAAACCTTTCCCAAAGCCAATCCCTATTCCTGTCTGGTTATGACCATCCTCTCTGGCAAGAGCAAAAAGATAGGCCACAACCTGGGTTTTACGATATTTAAGATTTAATCCCTTAGAATTGATAAGATGGATTTCTATATCTTTATCCTGATAGGTCACCGATGGAACCATGACAATCCGCGGATCATAATCCAATGCAGCTTTTTCAATGGCAACTGCTAAATTTATTTTTTCATCAATCTCTATGTCAAAAAGCCCTGGATCGTAAATATCTACTTCCGGGTATTGGCTGAAGAGTTCTGGAAGCTTTCTTTTTTCTGTTGTATCTCCCATCAAACCGGCATTGGCAATAGCTTCACTAATAACTTTCTTAAGCCCCTCATCATTGAAATTAGAAGTATAGGCAAAACCCATCCTTCCATCAATAAAGGCTCTGACTCCTATACCCTGACCTTTAGAAGAAAGGAGTGATTCTACTTCACCTTTAAAGATCTGTATCTGATCTGATTTAATCTGTTGAAGGTATATCTCTATTTCCTGAGCACCCTGACCCAGACCAAAATCAATTAACTTTTCGAAATTCATCTCACTTCTCCCCCTTTCTCTCGGTTCCACCAACCGTAATATCACTGATTAAAAGTGTAGGCTGACCAACAGCAGCATTGACAGACTGAAACTGTTTACCACACATACCGGGTTCAAAATCCAAATTATCAGCTATCATCTCAATTTTATGTAATACCTCAGGGCCATTACCGACTAAAGTCGCACCCCGGACCGGCTCTGTAATCTGTCCATTTTCAATCAGATAACCCTCTCTTACGGCAAAAACAAAATCACCAGTGGAAGTATTCACCTGACCACCACCTAAAGCTTTAGCAAAAAGACCCCTCTGGACATTTTTAAAGAGTTCCTCATATTTACTTTCACCATTGGCGATAAAAGTATTGGTCATTCGAGGAATCGGTAAATGACGGTAGGACATGCGGCGTCCGTTACCTGTAGATCTTAAACGACCAGCTTTTTTAGCATTTACCCGATCCCACATATATTCTCTTAAAATTCCATTCTCAATCAGGACGGTACGCTGTGCAGGGGTTCCTTCATCATCAATATTATAAGATCCCCACTCATTTGGTATAGTAGGATCATCAATGGCAGTTACAATGGATGATGCTACCTTTTGGCCCACCTTTCCAGCAAAAACCGATGAACCTTTAACTATAGCGTCTGCTTCTAAACCATGACCACAGGCTTCATGGAAGAGAACTCCACCAAAACCATTATTGATAATCACATCCATTTTTCCTGACGGCGCAGGTCTGGCATTTAACATGGTTATAGCCTGTTCACCCGCAGTACGCGCTAAAATCTCTGGGTCATATAAATCAAAGAGTTCAATACCCATAGCCTTACCTTTAGAGACTGAACCGGTTTGAATTAAATCTCCTCGTTGGGCTACAGTACTTACGGTAAAACGGATAAACACCTGTTCATCTTCAACCCAGAGTCCCTCACTATTAGCAATCATAATTTTCCGGAACTGATCCATAAAACTGATAGTAACCTGTTTTATCAGATCCGAAACCCGCGCTGCCTCGTCAGCTTTCATGATAATCTCTACTTTGGCATTTTTGTTATACCCAGTAGGTTCAATCTTAACCGGATGAAGGTTGGGGACAGATTTACGGGTCAGATCAATGACAATCACATCTTTACCCGAACCTTTAGCAGCTGCCGCTGCACTCCGGGCAGCTTCCATTAACTCCTTCGGACTTAAATCATCAGTAAAAGCATAAGATACTTTTTCCCCATAAATAACCCGGATACCTACCCCCATATCAAAACCGCTCTTTACCTTTTCTATTACTCCACCTTCAGCAACAATATTATTTGTACGCTTATCTTCAAAAAATATTTCAGCAAAATCACCTCCATACTCCAGGGCTTTTTTAAGTACCTTTTCCATTAACTCTTTATCCAGCATTGTTCACTCCTCCTCAAATTTTGATTAAACTGCAAAAAGCAAATTTTTCACTTCAAAAGAAATTTTTCGAACCATCTAAAGTTCGATTTCAGTCGAAATAAGATACACTAATCAATGGGCCCTCCTGGCCCTTGATTAGCTCATCAATCCTCATATGAGGCCTTATTTCGACTGAAATCTCACTAAGATGGTTTAACAAAAAATTTCTATGACACTCAAAATTAGCTTTTTGCAGTAAATATTTATGAAATAGGTGATTGATCACGCCAGTTTTGACCAATTTCAATATCAACAATCAGTGGTACAGATAATTTATATGCCCCTTCCATTTCTGATCGTACAAGTTGGATGATCTGATCTAATTCATCTTTATAGACTTCCAATACCAGTTCGTCATGAACCTGTAGGAGTAATCTGGAGCGATATCCACCCTTTTTCAAAGCCTGATAAACTTTATTCATAGCAATCTTCATTATATCAGCGGCAGTTCCCTGAATAGGTGTATTAATAGCCATCCGTTCAGCAAAACTTCGCCTATGGTAATTACGACTATTAATGTCAGGGAGATAGCGGCGGCGTTTTTCTAAAGTGGTTACATACCCCTGTTTTTTAGCCAGTTGAATGGTAGAATCAATATATTCTTTTACCCCCGATACCGGGTAAAGTATTTTAAAATATATTCTTCTGCTTCCTTACGCGGAATTCCTAGATCTTTCGAGAGGCCATAGGGACTTAAACCATAGGCAATACCAAAATTGATGGCCTTTGCACGTCGGCGAAGCTCTTTATCCACTTTTTCAGGCGGTATATCAAAGACCTCAGCAGCGGTTCTTGTATGAATATCTGCATTTTCATTAAATGCCTCGATCAACCCAGGATCTTTAGAAATATGAGCCAGAATCCTCAACTCCACCTGTGAATAGTCAGCAGTAAGGAGAAGGGTTTCTTCTTCACCTGCCACAAAAGCTGCCCTGATCTTACGCCCTTCCTCTGTTCTTATGGGAATATTTTGCAAATTGGGTTCAGTACTGCTTAATCTACCTGTTGCAGTCACAGTCTGGTTGAAATAGGTATGAATTCGCCCTGTCTCAGGATGAACCATTGGTGGAAGAGCATCTACATAGGTAGATTTCAATTTTGTTAATTCCCGATATTCCTGAATCAGACGAATAATACCTGTGGTATCATGATTTTTTAATTCATCTAAAACTTCAGCATCAGTTGAATAACCGGTCTTTGTCTTTTTAATTACTGGCAGTCCAAGTTTTTCAAAAAGAACCTCTCCTAATTGTTTGGGTGAATTAATATTAAATTCATAATCTGCAATCTCATAGATCTCCTCAGCTATCTGATCAATTCTCTGACCAAACTCTTCAGACAATTGATGGAGATACTCTTCATCCACATCTATTCCATTAAACTCCATTTCCGCTAGTACTTCTTCTAAGGGAATTTCTATATCATTGAAAAGATGGGTCAGCTCATTTTCCTCTAACCTTGCAGTCAGTACTTCTTCCAACCGTTCCAGCAGTTCTACACGCATGGCAGCATATCCTATAGCATCATCTTCTTCAGGAAGGGTAATCATTAAATGCTCACTGACAATCTCCTTCCAGGTAGGATTTTTCTCTGAGGGTCTAAGAAGATATACCGCCAGATCTGGGTCAAATTTTAACCCCTTAAGTTCCACTCCATATCTGCGCAGGGCCACCATTTTACACTTAGCCTGATAGAGTGACTTGGAAATATTTTCATCAGAGAGGAGATTCTTTAAAAGATCGGGAATCTGATTATCAAAAAGATCAAGAGGTATATAATAGGTATCTTCCCCATCCCCTTTTAAGATAAGACCCAAAATTTCAGCACGCATGGGGTCTTCTTCTGAAAGAATAAGATCCAGCTTTATTTTTTTCTTTGAAAAAGTATCTACAATCTTTTTAAGTTCTTTTTCATCAGAGATGGTCTGGTATTCAGCCTTAATTGGCTCAATCTCCTTTTTTAAGGTAATTTCATTCATCAAACTGCGAAACTCCAACTTTGCAAAGATTTCTAAAACTCTCTTTTGGTCTACTTCTCCCATTTTACAACTATCAAAATCGATCTCAATGGGAACATCGGTAATAATAGTAGCCAATCGTTTGCTCAAGACAGCATCTTCTTTGTGTTTCGTAAGGTTCTCTTTTCGTTTTTTCCCACTGACCTTATCAATGTTGGCCAATACCTCTTCTAATGAACCGAATTCTTTAATTAGAGCAATAGCTGTCTTTTCGCCAATTCCCGGAACTCCTGGAATATTATCTGATTTATCACCTGTCAATGCCTTAATATCAATTAGTTGTTCAGGTTCCACTTGATATTTTTTACGAACATTTTCCAGAGTGTAATCTTCAATCTCAGTTATACCTTTTTTGTTATACATTACCCGAATATTTTCCGACACAAGCTGTAGGGCATCACGGTCCCCTGTCACAATGGTTACAGAATGGCCCTGTTTTTCTCCTTCCTTAGCTAGAGTTCCCAAAATATCATCAGCTTCATATCCTTCAATTTCATAAATTGGAATATCAAAAGCACGTAATATTTCTTTTACCATTTCAAATTGTGGGATTAATTCATCAGGTGTTTTTTCCCGATGACCTTTGTAATCGGCAAATTCTTTGTGACGAAATGTCGGAGCTTTTAAGTCAAAAGCAACTGCAAGAAAATCAGGTTTTTCCTCTTTGATTAGCTTTAGCAACATCTTTGTAAAACCAAATACTGCATTGGTCGGCTTTCCATCTGAAGTACTCATTGGAGGCAATGCATAAAACGCACGATGGGTTAAACTGTTCCCATCCAATAAAAACAGACGTTTTCTTTGTTGAGCCATTATTATTAGTTCCTCCTTCAAAATTACTATGGTTATAATAACCATAATTAAAATAATTCATGAACAAAGTTAAAAACCCTTCATTTTTTTTTCTGTTTTTAGGTTTATCTTAGTCTAACCATTTATACTTTTTTATAAAATGAGGCTTTATTATCAACATTTTCAGAAATAAAAGAAAGACTTCACCCCTATTATGTCGCATATATTGATGACCAAACTAAAAACCGACAGGGGTGAAGTCACAAAAGATTTTACGATTTTGAAGGAATACCAATGTGCAGAGGTAGATATAAAATGGTATATTAGATCAATGATTTTACTGCAAAAAGCTAATTTTTCGCTTCAAAAGAAATTTTTCGAATCATCTAAAGCTCGATTTCCGCCGAAATAAGGCTTCCTAATCCAAGGGCCCTCCTGGCCCTTGATTAGCTCATCATCTCCTCTAATGAGGCCTTATTTTGTCGGAAATCTCGCTAAGATGATTTGGCAAAAAATTTCTATGCTTCTTAAAATTAGCTTTTTAGCTTTTTGTAATACAGTTATTACCTTTTTTGGCTAAAAATTGATAGATTAAAAATACTGTAAAAAAGCCAAAAACGAAAGACTAAAAGGAATAAAAAACCCATATCGATTGACCAAAACACCAGATAAGAGAGGAATACCCATTCCAATCAATTTTTCCAAAGAACTAACACTCCCAAAAAACTTCCCCCTTTTCTCACGAGGAACTAATTTCATCAGAAATGAATAATGATGCAGGAACCAGACTGTATTGCCAATCGAATAAAAAATGAAAGCAGCAATGATCATCCAATAACTTTTAGCCAGACTCATTAAACCTGCAAATAATACAATCCCATATTATTGGGCAATTCTAACCTCAGAAATTTTTGACCCTAAATTTTTACTATATAACCCGGTAAAAATTACAACCAGAGATGAAACAATCTTTAAAACCAAAACATCCATGACTGTTCCCTGCATTTTATCTAAAATGTAGTAACTTGTCACTAACATTGAAGCAAAATTAAGTCCAACAAAAATTAAAATTTGTGCTAAGGCCACTAAATATAATTCGCGCGGGAAATTAATTGCAGCCTTATGTTTTGTAATCTCTATCAGTTCAACCCATTTCAAAAATTTATATGGAATCAATGCAACAAATAAAAATCCGATACCACAAATCAAAAAAACAACTCGAAAAGCAAAAATCGAAGTAAATTTATATGTCAATAAATAACCTATAAAAGAATAAAAAATCAAAGTAAAAACTTCCGGTGTAATCAGATGATATGTATAAATTAAACTTTGCTTATCCTTTGAAAAAATTTCATTTTCATAAACCTTATAAACAGGATTCAGTATATTTGTAATCCTACCAGCTATTGATCCCAACACAAAATGAAAGGGAGTAGATGCCAAACTATAAATTAATGGAGGTAAACTTTCTGTAAGCCAATCCAGACTCATTCCTATATTGGGAGATATTTTGTCCAAAAATCTGCTCAAGATAAATGTTAATATTACATCAACTAATGCTGTGATACTAAAAATTGCTCCCGCAGTTATTATATTAATGCCTAATTTATTCATGAATATTGGTAGGAGTACTGTATAGATTAATAAAATTCCGCCAAACCAATGCATAACCATGTATTTAATTATAGAATTATCAAGAGCTAAAAATTCCGTCAGCGGAATAGTTATCAATTCTGTATAATTAATTACCTTTTTTACTATTGCTTTCATGCAACATACCTCCAGTATGTGTCTATTTCTTATAACTTTTCTTTAAAGTGGACTTTCTGCGAACCTAAATAAACTATTTTACCTTCACGCTCTTTTATCATAGTTCCATTTTGTTAAGCAAGTTGCGTTTTATGATAAAGTCAACGTTAGTTTCAGGTTTTAAACAAATCTTTCTATTTTCAATGCTATCATAGCCCAAATCCATACTAACCAGCAGGGGGAGTGAAATAACTTTTTTAACACGGTGAATAGCATTAGCCAGAAATTCGGTAGTACCATTTTGAAAGTGATCCTTTCAAGAACACAACTCTACAAATATAAGATCAAAAAAGCTATGAAGGACCGTAACGCTAGATATATGTTATTAGGTATTATGGAGATTGATGATACTTTTTTGGGAGTCCCATCTAGAGCGGTAAACATGGTCGTGAAACAGAAAAAACTAAAGTTATATGTACTATATTCCTTTATGAAGAAGGCCGCCCTAAGTATTTGAAAATGGCTGAGAATTCCCAGTTTCTCAAATGACTGCATACTGTATTGGTAATGCCAGTGCTTTTATAGAAGGTACTTATCATGAATTAGGCAGAAAGCATCTTCAGTCTTATTGGAAGAATTCTTGTTATCGTTTTAATCCTCGCTGGATGCAGAACTGACTGTTTGACAGGCTTCTAGTAGCAGGCACTTCAACTCCTACGATTACCTATGCTGAATTAACTGCATAGCCATAAAAATTATTAAGAATCCGAAATAAATATATTTTCCTTAATAATACTTCTATTTTCGCCCGTTTTTTCCCTTTTTTAATCTTACAAATTACGGATTCAAGTACTTAGAATGATATGCTAAAAAACTTCTTGTTCTTGCTGAAAAAGAATTAGAACTAGCAATTTTTTTAGAGAACTTAGAGACAAGGTAAACCCTCAATAATATATAGAGAAATAGATAGAACCTGGATATAAGACCAGCCTGGTTTTAAGCTTTATCGGCTTATCTTCATCTACATATTATGAGAACATAGCAAGAAAACCAGAAAAACAGGTTGGTATTAGAAAACCTTCAGGAAGACCAATTCCTGGTTACTCCTTTACCAGTAAAGGTGTAAAAATCTCTGATGAGCAAATTAAGAAATGATTATGTAAGTTGGTTGCTGAAGATATGTTTCCTTATGGATATCGCAAACTGACGGTATGTCTTCAGAAAGACTATGATCTTCAAATTAATCACAAAAAGGTTTATAGGTTATGTAAATAGTTGAATATCTTGAGGCAACAGAGGAAAATTAAACAAAAACATCCTCGTCGATTAGCAAAAAAAGAAAAAATACATTCACCAAATCAACTATGGGAAATGGATATAAAATATGGATATATTTGTAAAAATGATCAATTTTCTTTCAACTATCACTAATAGACGTTTTCGACTGTTCAATAATAGATTATCATTTGGGATTATCTTGTAAAGCAAAATATGCTTGTAGAGTTCTAAAAAAATGCATTAAGAAAAAGGTGTATAGTAAAAGGAATGGACATGCCAAAATTATCTAAACCATCCCTTCTTAAAAATTTATTATTTCAACTAAAATAAGTAAAAATCCTCCTATTAAAAGAAAACCATAATTATCATATCATACTTTATAATATTATTAACTATTTAAAGTCAATTTCCACTGATATGGCAACCAAACGGAGTCTCTTATCTCCTCTCCTCATTCCCAAATCAAAATAGGCTTCGGATCAAAACCCAGCTATTTGGCAACTTAATACCTCATCATTATGCTCTCATAATAAAATCCAGCTTAAAGTTTACTTTTATTTTGTAATATTAATATTTTCTAAAACCAAAGCAGGAGTTACAACAACCCTTTTCTCTGAAACAACCTGTGAGTCACCCCATGACCCACAAACATTTTTTAATATATCAGGTATATTTAGTGTTACAAAAACAGTTCCAACATTGTAATTTAACCCATTATTAAAATCTGCTATCTGTTCAGGTAATATAACCTGAGCAGTCACATGAAAAATACCTCCACCAACATTAATCGTCCTTAACCCACCAAAATTTAAAATTATCAATTGGGTTTTAAAATCATCAAGTTTTACAGATGGAGCAACAACTTTTAAAACTGTCGCTTGTGGAGAGGGAATACTCCATGGAAAAATACGGTGTGCACGTCCTCCTCTATATTGCATATTAGGATTTCTGACATCACTTGTAGCAAGATTATCAAGAGTATTTAATAACACACCGTCTTTAATTAAACTAAGTATACTCATCGGGACCCCTTCCATATCATATTTCCCACTATCTGGTAATAAAGAATCCGGGGAATCATATAAACTAAAAGCAGAAGATGCTACTTTTTTACTAATCTTATTAGAAAACATAGACATATTTGTCTGAATCAACTCACCAGATAATGCCCGTCCAATCATAACTATTAGCTTGGCAACTGCTTGAGGTTGGAGAAGTACAGTTACCATACCTGTAGGCAAAGAATCTAAATTATTTACCAGACAACATCTTTTTGCTGCTTTTTTTACAACTGATAATGGGTTAGGAGGATTACCTATAGTTCCTCTGATCATAGCCACACCTGTCCGAGCTGGTTCTCTTAAAACCTGACATAAAAGTATTACTTCACTTCGCCAATCTTTTACCAGAACCCCACAGGAATTGACTATCCAAAATCTTATTATTTGAAGAAAACATTCTGCCTGAAGCACTTTTCCCTCATCTTTTGCTATAGAGTATAATTCTAAAGCTTTAGTAGAAGTTAGATCTTTAATTGCCTGCTCATCTTGAAACAACTCATTTAACATTCTATTCCTTTCATTATCCAACTCGCTTTCGGCTAAAGGTATTAATTTAGCTGGAAAAAACGGAAATTCTGAACCCAGTAATGTTGCTGCCTGGACAGCATTTTTAGTAGCATTTATTACCATTTCATTCCAACTATTTCCAACACCACATGCAGCAAACCCTACACGCTTTTTTTTAGAAAGCCAAGAACGTACTGCTACAAAACGATCAATACCGCTTACTTGATTTATTACTACACCTTTAGCCACTCGGGCCTTTAATGATATCTTCTCCTGTAAATAAACCTCCACATCCCCTGCAACAAATTTTTTTGCATCTAATAAGACTGATGGCAGATTAACCTCCCCATCTCCAAAATAAACTTTATTCATTATTATCACCCCATTTTAAGATTCTTTACAAACAAACTAGGACAAACTATTCCAACAGGTACTACCTGATCACCTTTTCCACAGGGATGTGAAGTTACATAAAGATCGTCACATACTGCCTCAATGTTTTTTAATGCAGATGTTGTAAAACCAGTAATAGTAAATGGTGCAATTGGATAAGCTATTTTTCCATTTCTGATTAGATAAACCTCCGAAACTGCTAAAGAAAACTTACCTGTTACTATGTTCACTTTACCACTTCTTATCCGTGAGATAAACACCCCTTTCTTTATATCTGATATTACATCATCTAACTTGGAGGTCCCGGGTGATACCATTGAAATTCGTATTCTAGGAAGAGAAGGATAACGATAATCATGCCTTCGTCCATTTCCACCTGCTTTTTTTCCCAGAAGCTTTGCTCTACGAAAATCATACAAACCTCCAGACAAAATTCCCTGAGAAATTAACGGTATCGGAATACATTCAGTTCCTTCATCATCAACCTTTAATGAAAGTGCACATCCTGGATAATTACTTATATCTGCTAGACTGAATATACTATTAGCTACATATTCTCCCTCATGAATATTGGAAAAAACACTGGCCCCCCCAAGCAATGCATCTGCTTCAAAATGGTGACTGCATGCTTCATGGATAAAAAAGGCGGCTGCTTCACGGGAAAAAAGAACATTCTCAGTAGATATATCTGGATAATATTTAGCACCAACCATTTGACAACAACCTTCCAGAGCATATCGAAGGTAGTCCAACAATTGTTGACTAAACTCTTTTCTAGAGTAGGGAAGATTAAATACTTCATCCAAACTATACTCTGACTTTTTTCGTTGTATCCGAAGTCTTAATCTTATAGTTGAGTAAACCCGCCTATCAGTCTTATTTCCATTCTCAACCCGTTTAATTTTAACAAATTGATCTGTGTACCAAACATTTAAATTCAAATATAATCGTGAATTTCTTCCCATTAGGGAACTAATTTCTTTTTGAGCAATAGTAAGTATTTCAATAGTCTGATTCACCCAATCAGTAAAAGATATTAAGCTTTTAAATTCAGAATCAATCGACTGAAAATAATATTTTTCATAACAATTACTATAAATTCTTATCCCTTTACCACTTTGCTGCATATTATCCCCAAATTCAAATTTATTATTAATCAGAGATAGACCATAAATAGTTTTATACTCGGTAAATATTTCTTTATAAAAATTATTCATTTAACTCACTACTCCTTAATAATGTCCAAGTGTACCATCACGTAATGCTTTACGATATCCCATATTTAAAACCAATATTCCAAGAGGAATGAATAAAACTGATATAACCAACAGTGTGGCTACATCTTTCAATACAGGTATTGACCATAGGGATTCTCCATTGAGTAAAATATGCCGTAAAGCATCAAGCGAATATGTCAGAGGTAACATAAAGGCTATTATACGTAAACCAATAGGCAAAATTGCTATTGGATAAAACATTCCACATAAAAGACGACTAATCCAATCAAAAACGGTAGCTGCAGGATTTGCGGCCTTAGTTACAAGTATTGCTCCCATCGATGCAAGACCAAAACCTAAATGAGATGTCACAAGCAAACATGAAACAACAATCGTAGAAAGTACAGTAGTTAAATTTAATACAGGACGAAAACCAAGCAATAACATACCTGTTCCTAAAGTTAAAATCACATAAAACCAAGAGTAACAGAAATAGCAAGAATAATTTCCTAAAGCATAAGTTATTGGATTTATTGGAGTAACCAAAACCGCTTCAACTGTTCCCCAATTCTGTTCACGTCTGGTATTCCAGTCAATAGCCATAAATATCTCATATACAAAATGTTGAAAACTAATACCTACAATAACAAAAGAAAAATAACCTCCTGAAAAACCTCCTACATTTTTATTACTTATCAAGCTATCTAAAAAAAAGTATGTAAGTATTGGAAGAAAAATTTGAATAAAATCTAGAAGGACCAGGGAACCATAACCTGTCCATATTTTAAATTCTTTTAGAAAAAATCTTTTTATAATATAAAGCACACCTACAGGTTCATAAGTTTCTTTCAAAGAATTTATAACTTCATTTACTCCAGTAATATTAGGAGTAATATTAGGTGTAACCTTATGATGCACAAAGATCCCCCCATCCCATTGTAATTTTTAAGACATCCTCAAGACCACATTCTTCAGGCCAGATCCCTACCAGTTCTTCTTTACCAAACTTTTCGATTATCTGTGATATGGCACTTGATGCATCAGGTACTAATAACTTAAATGATACTATATCATCTGAATTATCAGAATTTGTAATCTCTTCTTGAATATCAAGAATATATGGTAATGGTCTTATTTGTTTTTTAAAATGAACTGAATCCCCTTTCAGTTTAATTTTAACAACCTCTGTTTTTCTTATTTGACGATTGAGCTCACTTATTGAACCTTCCAGCAGTATTTTCCCTTTATGAATAATGGAAACTTTTTGGCATAATTCTTCTATTTCTTTTAAATGATGTGAGGTATAAAGAATAGTAGTACCAAGTTCTTCATTTATTCCTTTAAGCAGAATATAAATATCCTGTGCTGAAAAATAATCTATACCTGATGTTGGTTCATCCAATAACAGAACATCAGGATTATGAATTAAGGCTTTTGCCAAACGAAGTTTTGCCTTCATACCAGTAGAAAAATCCTTAACTAATTTTTTTCTCGATTTTTCAAGACCAAAAAACCCGAGTAATGCGTTAATTCTCCTGTAAGCCACTCTGGGTGAAACACCATATAATGAAGAGAAAAATTTTAGATTTTCCTCAGCATTTAATCTTAAATATAAACCCATATTGTCCGGATTACAAAAACCCAAAATACGACGTACAGCTTTAGGATTTTTGGTTATATCAATTCCATTTATCCTTACTTGTCCTGAATCCAATGATAACAAACCGCAAATAATTTTGATTAAAGTTGTCTTTCCAGCTCCATTAACTCCAAGTAACCCATGAAAACTCCCTTTTTCAATCATTAAATCCACTCCAGATAATGCCTGGGTAACATTTTTTCCAGTTTCAAAACTCTTGCTAACTGCTCTAATTTCAATCATATTTAATTGAACCTCCTAATCAGTTATAAAATTACTTAATACATTTTATTATCTAAAAAAACTTTTTATCAATAGCAACACATCTCCTCATAATATATTCAAATCATTTTACTCAAGAAAGATGTAGACCATGAATAAAATTATTCTGTTAAAGGCTTAACCGATTGCCCCCGCAAATAACCTGCTTTTATGGCTTCCAAATATAAATCTACCAGTCTGGTTCTACTTATATATGGAATCTTCATAACAGGAGTCTGACCATCCCATTTTTCCATATTGGTTTCAACTATCTTTGCCCCATATTGTTTAAGCTCAGACTGTAGTCTGGTTCCGGGTAATGGAGTTGCAAATGAAAACTCCATCCATGCAAGCGGTAATTCAGTTGCAAAAGAAATGGTTTTTTGAATATGGGATTCCTTTTCCCATGGAAAACCGATAATAAAAGAACCGAAGGCCTTAATCCCTTCTTCTGCTAACATCTTCAATTTTTCCTTTACAATATTAATATCTGGATTTTTACCAATCCTTCTCAATGTATCAGGATCCCCAGATTCTAAACCCATAAAAATAGAACGACAACCAGAAGCAGCCATTTCTTTTACAAGGTTTCTGTCTAGATTTTCAACCCGCGCATCGCAGGACCAAAGTACATCTGGAACCTTTTTTCGTAAAGTTTTACAAAAACTATAGACAATATCAGGAGATCCAGTAAAAAGATTGTCTACCAGAACTATAGATGATAGAGAATATTTTTTCCATAAGTATTTAATTTCTTCTACAGTTTCCTCTATATCTCCCGGCATCCATTTACCTTCCATGAATCTTACCTGGCAAAAATAGCACTGATAAAGACATCCTCTGCTAAATTGAACTGAACCCGCAAACCTGCTACCCACCTGAATATAGTCCTCCATTCTAATTAGATGACGGGCTGGACTAAATCTTTTGGTCAATTTGGCTAAAGGACTATTTTTCTCCTTATTCATCTCTAAATGACATTGAACTGTATTAATACATTGGTCTACATAATTTTCTCGAAAAATTACATTAGGTAAAGACTCGGGGATTTTTTTTGCACCTAGACATTTATATAATTCTATTATAGGTTCTTCACCCGGACCAATTATAGCTGCATCAAAGGGAGCTTGTCCACCTACCACCTGATCAGTACAAAAACTAGCATGGTATCCACCTAAAACCACAAATACATCAGGCCTTAATGCCTTGGTTAGAGCTGCCAGTCTGGTTGAAGAGCGATAACCCGGGGTAAAACAAGAAATACCTAATAATCCTCCTGGTTCTAAATCTTTCAAAATCTCTTCAAGCCTGATTCCTGGGAAATTCATATCAACAATTTTAACTTTCGCACCTACACTTTCTAAAGCCCCACCGATATACATTAGACCAAGAGGTGGAGCAATCCACTCCGGCTTCCACTTGGTCAGTGGTGCATTTAGCAAAAGAACGTCATATCCCATTAATTTCACTCCTTCTAAAGATATATTATCTTAGACAACCCATGAAATTTAGCCAGATTTAATAAACTATTATCAAGGGCAGCACTTAAACACTTCGATTTACATTTAATTTCAGCAGATTTAACAAGAAACTGATTCTTTTTACGATCAGCTTTACAATCAACATACCCAACAAAATCACTGCCAAAGAGAATTGAAAGTTGCCATTTCATATTCTTTTTCTGAAAATACTCCATAGTAAAAGTATAATTAAATAACTTATTCAGCCATTTTCTATTTCGAACAAAATTATCTAAAGGAGAGAGTAGTGATATTTTTCGGTGATTATTATTTTTCTCAATAACCATCTGCCAATCTGGTATAACCCACCATTGACCTCGTATACCTTCGATTGAGGCTGTTGCAGCTAGTCCCTGCTTTCTATGATATTCTAAAGCTTCCTCTACCTTTTTGGAAGGAAGTCCTGTAATATAAGCAATATGACTACGGTCTGTAATACCATAAGCTTTCAATATACGTAAAACAAGCCAGCGTGTAGCCTCTTCTTCTGTCACATTCTCATTAGGCCAGGGCCCGGGTATTAAAAGATCTTTTAATCCAAAAACTGGTTGGCGAAAAGTTCCAGGCAAACGGTCAGCAACAATGACATCTCCTCGCCGTAACATACGATAAAAAGCTGATATTAATGGGGGAGCTTTTACCTTCTGGCCCGAACGAGTTCTTTTTACATAATCTTTCCATTCTTCATAGTGCCTCAAATTAGTCCATAGCTGTTCCTGTACCATTGGTCCATTCTTTGCAAAGGCCTGAACAACCATATCTTCAGCTCTTTTATCTTCACTAGTGCATTCCTTTGCCTCCCTATCTGCATCTGATCCACCCCATCGGCGTATTTGACGGGTTGCTTTACGGTAAAGTATAAATTCATCTGTTGGTACAAAAAATTTATTACGTCTCATGGCATAAACCTCAATTAACGTACGTTCATGATAAGCTGCGCGGTCAAGATCCTCTTCTTTAAATTCGGGAATTCTATTCCATAAGACTAGATAGTGATTCTGACTTACCACCGGATTGGGATCATATTGAACTCCTGCGAGAGCACGAACAACTTCTACAGGATCTTTCAACTTACTATTCTCTGATAAATGTTGACTGCAGATTGCTAAAGCTCTAGCCTCTTCTAAAGTCAGATGAAATTCCTTAGTTATCAAAGATACTCCCCCTCGTATATAATTTAAATTAAATAAAGTTCTATAGTATAAAGCCTTGTAAATCAAATGTTTTCCTATTTCTAAAAAAGTTCAAATTTTTATCCAGGCAATTTTAAACTAATCTTTACAAATTGGGGTTTATCAGGCATAATTCTCAATAGAAATCAGGGAAAATAATACTCCCCTTGTTGCATCTCTTCCAGGTGACTTCTTAATTAAGAGTGTATCCCCTCCCCTTACCGGTACTCTTAACTCACAGTTTGTTTCTTTTAATTCTAATTCTGGGGAGGTTGTTGAACTTATCAGAAATGCTGGGACCCCTAATTCAACAAAATACTTTCACGGGTGGTGATGATATTGTCTAACAAACTCTTTGTCGGTATTGATGTAAACTTAAAAGAAAACCAGTTACAATGCCTGAATGCTGATGATAATTTTATTAGCAAATCAAAACGTTTTGTTAATAATTTGCCAGATACTATAGATATGATCAACTATCTTAAATCCATCATGGACAATGAAAATTTTGAATCACTAACCATTGGCATGGAAGCTACATCTCTTTATTGGTTTCCCCTGTGCAATACTCTTAGTTCCTCAAAAGATCTTAAAGATTATTCAGTCGAAGTACTAAACTTAAATCCTGAACTTATTAGTAATTTTCGTAAGGCCTATACCGATATGGATAAAACCGACCTTAAAGATTCTTTTGTCATTGACGACCGACTCTGTTTTGGTAGACTGCCTGAATCATAAACTACTGATGTTAAGTGTCTTGCTCTACAACGTCTTACCAGATTTCGCTTTCACTTATGCCAAATGAAAACACTATTAAAAAACCACGCCAGTTCCCTTTTATTTCTGACCTTCAGTGAATGGAATCGGGTTAAACCTTTTTCTAACTAATATGTTTGGTACCACAGCCAGAAATCTATTGAAAAAATTCCACTCTGCAAAAGAACTGGCCGAAATACCTATCGAAGAACTTAAAAATTTGCTTGCTTCATCCAGCAAAAATTACTTCCGCAATATTGACCAAAAATCAATTCTGGTTAATCAAACAGCAAAATACTTATTCTCTATCCCTAACATCTTAGCTGAACAAATAAATTTTCTTATCAAAGAGGAAAACTTTACTGATGATGTTACTCCCTTGACCAGAACAGGGAATGCTTATCTTCGCTATTACTTTATTCAAGACACTCAATCTATGATAAATTATAATTCTGAATATTGTGAATACTATAAACATAAATTTAAAGAAACACCTCGCCATTCTCATAAAAGAGCACTGACACTCACTGCTCGTAAACTGGTACGTTTAGTTTCCACTCTATTATCCAAAAAACAACTCTACCCTTCGCCGGAAGAAAGAAAAGAGCGTAAACTTAAACAAAAGGAGATGACTGATAGTTAAATTCCTGAAATAGTAGCGGAAAAATCTAAAGTACAAGACATATCACAAAAAACTCAACAAAAAAAGTGAAGACACTAAGTGTTGCTGCAAAATCCGCAAGAACTCAGCTTAAGCTGGAACATACATTAATTTACGCAATCAACACGTAGGTCTTCACTTACCGTAAAAATAACATTTTTTAGGTAAGTAATCAAGACCTACTGAGAAATTTCAAACTAAACCCTATTACTCTTAACAATTGAAGTGAGTAAGGGATTTATGCTACCAATATGGTAAAATACATTAATTTAGGATATAATTGCTTTTTGTCCTCCTGACAACTGTAAACCTATGATTATAATGGGCATTACAATGGAAAGGGTAGAAACCCGAAAAGATAAATTCTATATCTCAATAACACTTTTTAACTTCGAATCACGAAGTCTATTTGGCATGCCCATTTTTCTGATATTAATTACTATAGAATTTAAAACATTTACTTTCTTTCTTGAATTCATTCAAATTACACCTTAAATTCCTTTTAATAGTACTTAATGCATTTTAGTCACTAAATATCTTGCAAACACCTATAAATTATTATCTTTCAATTTTTTGTAAATTTAAAAAATAAAATGATCTCTCTGCTGAAACGGTAATATACATAGCTCTGCCTTCAAATTCTGACCAACAACATATCGAGCTGCCATCAATCCTGCACGCTGCCCAAATGTTATAGCAGAATTAACTCCAAATGTTCCGACACAACAATCACCACAGCCAAAAACACCAGGCACTTGACATTCACCCCAGACTCCAATAATCAGAAAACCCTGCTTATATATATTAAGTTCTCCAACAATTTTCGGTAAGCGAGGTCTAAAATATGATATATCAAAAATGCTGTAATTATATACTGGTATCTTACAGTAAACTTTTTCAGTTAGAATTGTAACCTGGCTTAAAAAACCCCCTTTTACTTCCCAATCAACTACTTCCCCAATAATTGCCTCTGAAGGTGGTTGTCCAGTATAATCTGGCAATATAACAATATTCAATTCTGTAATAAATCTTTTTAAATACTCTATTAAAGGTTTCAACCCTGGCCATGCCCCATACACTGTTACCCGAGAATCTTTAAAGCGTTCAAAAGCCTTTGGGCTACGCAACATTAAAGAATCAAACACATTGGGCATACCAATAACGGATCTGTAAAATTTATCTGTCATACCAATAGCAAAAATCAAAGCATCCGTTTTAAAAGAGTTATAAGTTGAAACAATTGTAAAGCTATCTTTAGATTTAATAATTTCAACAACTTCTTCTCTAATTAAAGTTACTCCTGTATCGTTAATGACCTGCCATAACCGATCTAATAAGACATCTGAACGAAAGGCCATCCCCGGTAATAAAGACATTGTAATAGAAGGTACTGCAGTTAATAGACCTCCTGGAGCTGGGTCAAGTAAAATAACCTTTTTTGCAGAACCAGATGTTTGGATATAATTTGCCGCAGTTCCTGCGGCAATAATTCCTGCCGGGCCTGCTCCAATAACCACTACACCAATTGAATCCTCTGATAGATCAACATCACTTTTGTTATCACCCATTTTATCAGAAACTGAGGAAAATAGTTTATTTTTGAGAAAAGTGATGTCAGCCTTAACCTTATCTTCATCAACATGAAATTCTAACATTATCTGCTTGGCAATTTCTTCATCTAAAAATCCCTTTGAAGCAAGTTCAATGATTCGAGCCCCTACTTCATTTACAAAAACTTGTTTACCATTATAAAATATCCAACTACCATTTCCTTCCCTAATGAAACGAATTGTATGGTTCCAAAGATTTAACTCAGGCATTATCACTAATCCTTTCGCCTTAAAACTGCAACATGGAAGAATCCACGATTTTTGTAATATGGGTCATCCATTAATTTAATATTAGCTTCAACAAGTTTTTGAGGAAGATTAGGTGAATAATAATACAAGCTCTGGAAATACCAACCCATACTCATTAGAAAAGAATCAAGATGAAATAATGTTCGCCTATCCACTATTTCTGCTTTTTCTGCTGACTGTATTAATTGATCAAATTCTCCAGGTGTAACAGGATGAAAGACATTTCCTGCCAAATCCAGAAAATTATCAGTTTCCATCATTTTTGTAATTTCTGGTACAAATAAAAATCTCCGTACCTGAAAATTGAGCATTGCCAACTTATCAACTGCAGTAATAAATAACAAACTCCCCGGTTTTAATGCATCTATTAGTCGCCCTAAAAGTTCACGCCTTTCTGCATCAGATAAATACTCAATTGTTTCTAATAGCATTATCGCATCATATTGATTTTTCTCTGGCATATAGTTCGTTAAATCTCCATATTCAAACTTTACAAGATCTTCTAATCCTAGTTTGATTGCAATATTTTTTCCCATTTCCAAATATTTCTCAGACATATCAACAACTTTTATACTGTAGTCATATGCAGCTAGAGAAAAGGCTATTCTACCCCAACCACCACCAGCATCCAATATACTGGTTTTTTTCCCAGAACTATTTAAAAATCTATTAATGTAATAACATGTTAAATCAGTATCCACAATTCGTATATTTATATGAACTGAATCCTTATATACTCGAGCCATTGAATTTAACCAGTCTTCATGATTCGGCCACATCTGCTTAGGATCACAGAATCCCCTCCACTTTTCTTCCACTATTTATCCCCCCCAATAATACTAAATTCTTTTGCCTTTGTCCAGAATTCGTTTACATCCTGAACTACTTGTTCCTTATCATTTATCTCAAAAGATTTCATCATTTCCTGAATGGTTTCTTCAAAAGTTTTACCTTCTGCTATACAACGCATAATAAATAATGAAGTATAGTTGCATAATACTACTTGACTTTTCCTACTTGAATAAACTAGATATTTTTCACCAACTTCCTTAACTATTAATGGTGAAAGATTATCTGATTCATCATTTTCAAAAAAATTATCTACTTCTGCAATATAGTTTCTAACATTTTCCTCTGGTAAAAACTTAAAGTTAACTAATTTCTTAAGTAATGATACCAAATCCCTGATTATCCGCTGGAATTCTACATTATACTGTTTTGCAAATTTGGTTCCAATTTGATTTATAGTTAAACCCTGAGCAATTTCTTTTAACATTAGATACCCCATCTGATTTATTATTACAAAAGTATTTCCGGGATTCGGATGTTTACCTAGGACGCAGAGAGAATAACGAATAAACTTTCTAATTACCCCAAATATCTTAAGTTGTTCCGCTCCAACTTCTGATGCATTTTCCGGAAATTGTGAATATAACTTATTCGCAATATTCGGAACTAACGGCCAACTTATTTTTTCTTGACGTTCTAACCATTTTGTAACAAGAGGACAGCGAATATCAGGTGCAGCAAGAGATTTTGTTAATCCATAAACTGAACTTCTACAACCCGACAAGCAGATTGGTTTAATAGGACAACTTTTGCATGGAGAAATGTCATCAGTTTTGATTTGCCTGAGATATGTCAAAAGAAGAGAACGTTGCCAAACATCAGCCACTCCGTGTTCGATAACATTTCCACAACGTAATTCCGGGAAAGAAGACATCAGATCACATGGATAAAGCCAACCTTCAGAATCAATTGCAGCAGTATGTACTCCGGCTATGCAAGTTCCACATTCTGGAGTTATTTCCGGCATTTTTCCCCATAAACGAGGATGATATGCATCTTCTATCCTATCCAGTAATGGAAGATAGGTTTGCCATCCACCATGCCACATACCTCGAACATTGAATTGTATTTTCCCCTGTTTCATTTTATCAGTAACTTCCCGAACAAATTTAGTCCATAAAGGATAAGATATTATTGCTGATTCAGGACTACGTCCCACTGGAGCAAGTTGCCCTACTGTAATACCGGAAGCACCTGCTTCCACTACAATCTCAGCGGTCTCCATAAACCAGTTGATAGATTCGGTTGTCACCATAAAGTTAGCTTTAACAGGAACACCAGCTTTACTTAAAATACGGATTGCACCAATAGCAGTATCAAAAGCACCGGGAACACCTCTAAAGTGATCGTGTTTATCACGAGGACCATCAACACTAATATGAACACTTATTTCTTTGCCATAGTTTGATAATTGTTCTGCAAACTCTTCTGTAATATTGGCACCATTTGATGCTATTGAACATGGCATACCCAAATTAATGATTCGGTCAACTATAGTAAGCAAATCTGGTCTTAAAGTAGGTTCACCACCAGTTAAAGCAATTGTCAAACATCCAAGATCAGCAAGCTGTTCTACAATCGACAACCACTGATCAGTAGTCAGTTCTTTCAAATCATCTTCAAGAGCTTTTGCACAGCAATGCGGACATTTTAAGTTACAACGTCGTGTTACTAAAAGTTCAACTTCCGCCGGAGGACCGACACAAGTTATAGTTTCATTAAAAGTAAAAACATCAATTTCCCCAGGTTTAGCTCCTGCTGAACAGTTGTTCTGATTTAACATACTATCAGCTCCAATTTTTTATTTTAATTATAATTTAATTGGAAAGAAGGATCTTGTACAAATTACGGTCTCTATAGATCAAATTCTAGTTAAAAATTTAAATATCATAGTTTATGTTAAATCAGACTCTTTATCCCACATAGTGGTAAAAGCAACAGTTGGGGATTCGTATTCAATTATTGGTTTTTCATATTTCCTCATTTAAAACACCTCCTTTTTTAAGTTGAAAATAAGAAAAGATTATAAAAAATATAATCTTTTCTTATATATATAGTTTAAACAAGATCCTCCTTTCCAATTTTGAAATTTTAACAATATTCAAAATATTTAATTTATATTTATTGAATCTATAATTAATATTGTAAAAAAAGCATTTTCTAGCTCTGTTGAATTAGTTGCGAACTAAAAACCAAAGAAAGGAGTCCAGCAAATGCAAAATAATAATATCATAAAATTTCTTGATTTGCCAGACATTATCGCAACCGAAATTATTTCAACGACGGACAGGTATATTTTTATTGCTGAAGCAAAGATTATATAGCCCCCCTAATAAATTTGGAGAAACTGTGTTTAAATGACATAATTAACTTAAAGGGGGTTTTAATTATGAAACGTAAAAAGTATTCTGATGAATTTAAACAACAAATTCCTGAAGAATGTAGATTAATAAGTAATGTTGCTTTGATTGCTCGTCGTCATGAAATTTCTAAGAATACAATATATACCTGAATTAAAGCCAATCGTAAAAAAGGTTCTACTAAATCTTTTCCCAGAGATAAAAAACAATATCAAGAAATAGTTAAAAGATTGGAAAAGGTAAGTACTGAAAATGATATGTTAAAAAAGCTTCTTACTGAAAAAGAATTGGAGTTGGCTGTTCTTAGAGATCTCAGAGATATGGTAAACCCTCAATTACCGACAAAGTCATAATAGCTAAAAAATGGATAGAACAGGGATATAAAGCCTGTCTTATTCTTAACTTTATCCCCATCAACTTATTATGAAAATATTTTAAAAAACTGAAAAAACAGGCTAATAACTCAAAATCTTCAGGAAGGCCTATACCTGGTTATTCCTTAACAAATAAAGGGATAAAAGTTCCCGATGAACAGATTAAAGAGTGACTGTGTGAACTTATTGCAGGTGATGGATTTTCAAAGAGCGTTATGTTTCTTGAGAATTCATCTGCATAAAATTATAGCAGTTAAATTTTAATTTGTCAATTATTTTATTTATATATATATAAGTGAATTTCTTAAAAACAAAACTTAATATATCAACATTTTTCAAAACAAAAGAAAAACTTCACCCATATTATGTCGCATATATTAGTAACCAAACCAAAAGTCGGCATAAAGTGAAATCACAAAGGATTTTACAATTTTGATGGAATACCAATGTGTAAGGGTGTGGATACGAAATGGTATATTGGGGACATGAAAAAGGTAATAATAAGTTTACAACCTCTAATTAACTACTTGCACTTGTATAAAATCTCAAAGCCAAATTCCAGAACCATTTAGAAACCCCAAAAAGTAAAATTGTTAAAACAACACTGATGAAAACATACTTAACTTTAATACCTTCTATAAGTATTTGGGCAGGATAATTTATAATTATAATGATAGGTATCACAAAACTGAAAATAAATTTGATTCCACCTTTAAAAACCGAAGCTGGATATTTACCATATGAAATTATTTCCATTATAATAAAATAAAGCCCTTCTACTTTTATTGTCCAGATTACCACACTCATAAAAATCAATAATAATGCATACCCAAGCAAAAGACCATTAATTAGCAAAATTATATAAACAGCATAATCAAAAAAACCCGGGTGAATATTTAATTGTTTTAAAGCATGAAATAAAAGTGGTAAAGCTGCAAAACTACTTAAAATATGTCCAAAATTAATATATCGGGTTGATATATAAAATTGTGTACTAATTGGCTTTAACAAAATATAATCCAGATCTCCCTTATTTACATAATGTTGTAAACCCGGCAAATTGTTTGCAAATAATCCGTAAAAAAGACCTGTGAAAATTTGATTTGTTGCTATTAAAACAATTACCTGAAATTTATTCCAATCTCCAATGGCATTAACATTAGCAAAAATAGCATTATACAGTGTCAAATTAATTAAAAAAAATAAAAGTCCTTCACCTAAAGTAACCAGAAAATTTTCTTTAAAATAAATATCGCGGGTTAAATTGTTTTTTAAAAAACACCAGTATAACCGGATATATTGCATCTTCTTACCCTCCAATTGCTCTATAAATTCTAATCCCTTTTTTCCAAATTAGTTTACATATCAGATGAAAAATCAATATCCACATTAGCAAAACTACAAAATGTTGAGCTAAGTTTACTGTTGTTACCTGGCCCAGGTAAATTTTAATAGGAAAATATACCATATAAGAAAAAGGAGTAAATTGTAATAAATATTTCAGCTGGCCCGGATACCAATCTAAAGGAATAATACTACCTGAAAAAAGCTGTAAAACTAAAGCCTGAAAATAAAATAACCCTTCAGTATGTTCCCACCAAAAAGCAATAAGACCTAATAAAAAGGAAAAATAAAAACCCATTATACTGGCCAAAAATAAACTTATCAAAAAAATAAGCAAATTTAAAATTGAAAACACAGGTAGCAAAAGACCAGGCAAAAATATAAACATCATCGAAAATATTATCAAAATCAATGTAATTAATACCACTTTATCAGATAAATGAAAGGATAAGTGAAGCCACATGTATTTGATAGGTTTCAGGACATGACTATTAATTTTACCATCTCTAATCTCTTCTGAAACTACCCACGATATTTCAGAATGAAGTAATGTAGATAATAAATAAGCTAAAATATAATATGTAAAAATCTGATTAAAACTCATACCATTTATAATAGAATGTTTTGAATAAATCTCTTTCCATAAAAAAAACAGAGCAAATAGAGGTAAAATTCCTGATAAAAGAGTCAAAAAGAAATTAAGCCGATATTGCAACAAATTTCTAATTTTAATCAAAAATAATGCTATATATTTTCTCATACCTGTCAACCCCTCAATTATAAGCTCTTCCTAAATATTCCTCGAGAATATTATCTATAGGTACATCTTCTACCACCAAATTTTCTATTTGAGTATTTACCGCAGAAATTTCCTGCAAAAATCTACTAATTAACTGATTAGGAATTTTATATGTTGCTTTAAATACATCAGATTCTAACAACATTTCATTCCATGTATCTGGTAATATTCTTAATTTTTTTGCAAAAACAGTTACCTTTTTATATAATTGATGCTCCTTTATAAATTCACTCAGTGAATTGTCGTATATTTTTTCACCTTGATTAAGAATAACAATCCGGTCAGCCAGATTAGTTATGTCCTGAATATAGTGACTGGTAATTATTACTGTTGCATTATTTTCCTGCACATATTTTTTAATAAATTGACGTATCATTTTCTGTGAAATTATATCCAATCCTAATGTCGGTTCATCCAGAAAAATAACTTTTGGAAAATGTAATAAAGAATTTATCAGTTCACATTTCATCCTCTGACCAAGAGAAAGATTTCGCACCTGAGTATTTAGCAAATCCTCAATATTAAAAAGATTAACTAAGTACTCCAAATTATGCTTATACTCTTTATTACTAATCTGATATATTTCCTTAGTTAAGTTAAATGACTCAATGGGCGGCAAATCCCACCACAATTGATTTTTATTTCCCATAACCATCGTAATCTGTTTTTTAAATTCCGGTAAACGTTCAAAAGGTCGATAACCTAAAACACTAATTGTTCCACACGTTGGATAAAGCAAACCTGTCAAAAGTTTTAATAAAGTAGTTTTGCCAGCACCATTAGCCCCAAGTAATCCAACAATTTCTTTCTCATTTACTGTTAAACTTATGTCTTTTACAGCCTGGATTGTTTTTGTGTTTGAATAAAATAATCCTTTTAATGCACCTTTAATTCCAGGTTCTGTTTGTTTAATCCGATACTCTTTACTTACTCTTTCAACCTTTATTACCACAATTTGAACCCCCCCTTACATAATTTATAGTTCTAAAAATTACATAAAGTTAGCGGAAAGATAAAGACAAACTATTAACATTTTATAAATATCCAGCTACAATTTGGAAAGTAATTTACAGCATCAACTGGATAAAAAGAACAATAAAAGAAATTCGTAAATAATATACTAAAAAACAATTATTCTTCTTATAAATTTTATTATTAGTTCAAATTTTTCTTTGCTATATATTATATATTTTTTTAGTTTTAATGTCCATACATCTTTATTCTTCTTGTTTCAAGTTCATTTTAAAAAATCAGGCTCTCCAATATAAGGAGAGCCTTAGAAAACGTGTTATGTTATCAGATCTAAAATATCCTATCTTGATTTCACTCTACAACTAGCATCAAAGGTACTGGTATATATTCTTCCACTTTTCCACCATTAATAATCTTTTGAGCAGTTTCTACAGCCATTTGACCCATTAAAGCTGGCTTTTGAGCAATAGTTGCAGCCAATTTACCCTCTTTAATAGCCTTTAAGGCATCATTAATAGCATCAAATCCAACAACTATGATTTCATCTAATCGTCCTGAAGCTTCAATAGCTTCTAGCGCTCCAAGAGCCATAGAGTCATTATGAGCAAAAACAGCATCAATATTACGATGAGCCTGTAAAATATTCTCCATTACTGCCATACCTTCTGCTCTATTAAAATTGGCTGGTTGACTAGCAATAATTTTTATATCAGAATAATTTTTTAACCCTTCATGGAAGCCTTTACCTCTATCCCGTGCAGCTGAAGTACCCGGAATACCTTGTAATTCTACAACATTACCTTTTCCGTTAAGTTTTTTGGCTATAAATTCTGCAACCATTTTACCTCCAGCTACATTATCAGATGCTATATGACATGCAACTTTACCACCATTAGCACCTCTATCAACAGTTATAACAGGTATTTTAGCTTGATTAGCTAATTCAATCGCTGAAACTATAGCATCGCCATCTACAGGGTTAATTATCAATACATCTACCCGTTTCATAATTAAATCCTCAATACTGCTTAATTGTTTAGCTGCATCATCCTGTGCATCAACGACCAATAACTCTATACCCAATTTGTTTGCTTCTTCTTCAGCACCATTTTTTAAATCAACAAAAAATGGATTGTTAAGTGTAGAAATTGCAAGCCCTACTTTTACGCCTTTAGCCATAACAGTACCGCTCAAGACTAAAATAATTGACAATACAAAAATTATCATAATACTCGCAAATCTACTTTTTAGCATAAATCTTCCTCCTTTTTTATTATATTTGGTCCCCTTCCTCTTCACTTTCCTCACCAAACTCTAATTAAAGTTTAAAGCTTCACCTCCTTAATAAGTTTTATTCAGCCTGTTGACTTCTTCTATCCAGGAAGACAGCAATAAGGATTACTGCTCCCTTAGCAACTAATTGATAAAATGAAGATACATTTAATAAATTCAAACCATTATTTAAGACACCAATAATTAAGGCACCCATAATTGTACCTATAACTCCACCCTGTCCTCCAGCTAAGCTTGTACCCCCTAAAACAACTGCTGCTATAGCATCCAACTCATAACCCGTACCTGCAGTTGGCTGGGCAGAGTTCAATCTGGAAGTAAGAATTATACCACTAACAGCAGCCAGAAAACCGCTAATTGCATAAACACTCATCTTAATAGCATCGGTATTTATTCCAGAAAGTTTTGTTGCTTTTTCATTTCCACCTACAGCATAGACATAACGGCCAAATGAAGTTTTTCTCAGTACAATATAACAAATTAACAAAATTATTATCATGATCACTACAGGAAATGGTATAATCCCCAAATACCCAGCCCCTAAAAATCTAAAGGTTTTATTGAAGCCAGAAATAGGTCTACCTCCTGAGTAAATTAAGGTAAAACCCCGGGCTATAGTCATCATTCCCAATGTAACTATAAAAGGGGGCATTTTTGCTTTAGCCACTAATATACCGCTGAATAATCCTAATATAGCACCCAATAACAATCCTGCTAATATAGCAATAACGACATCATAGCCAGTAGATAATAATCCAGCTGTAATTGCTGATGTTAAAGCTAAAATAGATCCTACCGATAAATCAATACCACCTGTGAGAATAACAAAAGTCATTCCAAACGCTAAAATAGCATTAATTGATACCTGCCTGGTTACATTAAGTAGATTAGGTAAAGTTAAGAAATATTCGCTTAAAAAAGATAGAACTATTATTAATCCTATCAATCCAATACCTGATTTAAATTTTCCAGCGAATTTTAAAGCCTGCGACAAGTATTGATTAATTGGGTTTTCTTTTTTTACTAAATTCAATCTATTTCCCTCCCATAGCCAATTTCATTATTTCTTCCTGGTTTGCATTTTCTGCCATTAATGAACCAACCAGACGATGTTCATGCATAACTACTATTCTATGACTTAAATTTAATATCTCAGGTAATTCAGATGAAATTAAAATTATTGCTACTCCTTTTTCAATTAATAAATTTATTAGATCATAGATTTCTTTTTTAGCTCCAACATCAATACCACGAGTAGGTTCATCCAATATTACTACCTCAGGTTTAGTAGATAATACTTTTGAAATCACTACTTTCTGTTGGTTGCCCCCACTTAGGTTTTCTACTATTTGCTGAGCATGTGGTGTCTTAATTTTTAAATCATCAATATATTTCATAGCCATCCTTTTCTCTTTTTTGTCCATAATAAATCCAAATTTTAATATCTGTTTAAGCTCAGATAAAGTGATATTTTTTTGAACAGACATATTTAAAATTAAGCCTTCACCTTTTCGATCTTCACTTAAATAATTGATTCCCAATTTTATTGCTTTTTTTGGAGAGTTAATATTTACTCTTTTACCTTTAAAATAAATCTCTCCCTTTTGTGGAGGATAAACTCCAAATATACATTTAGCTAATTCTGTTCTTCCTGATCCCATTAATCCTGCTATTCCCAAAACTTCACCTTTATAAACATCTAAAGAGACATCATATATTTTTCCTGGAACAGTGATATTTTTAATTTCTAAAATCTTTTTCGATTTATTATTCTTAATTTTCGGAAATCTATTTTCGATCTTACGTCCAACCATCATACTTATCAATTCTTCATGAGATGTACCTTTAACCTTTACTTCCCCTACATTTTTTCCGTCCCTTAAAACAGTAACTCTATCACAAATCCTAAAAATTTCTTCCATCCTATGAGAAATATAAATTATTGAAATACTATCTTTTAATCTTTCTATCAAAGAAAACAAAATATCTATTTCCTTTTGAGTTAAAGAAGAAGTAGGTTCATCCATAACTAAAATATTTGCATTTTGAGACAATGCTTTTGCTATCTCAACCATCTGCTGATTACCAATATTTAAATCTTTCACTTTACTTCTGGGATCAATATTAACCCCTAACTTATTTATTATTTCTTCTGCCTTTTGAATCAACTTTTTAAAATCAATAAAAATACCCTTTTTAGGTTCCCGACCTAGAAAAATATTTTCCGCTACAGTTAACTCCGGAATCAATTCTAATTCCTGATGAATTATAGCTATACCTGCGTTCTGTGCTTCTTTAGGATTATTAAATTCAACTTCTTCTCCATTTAAATATATAGAACCGCCGTCTTTTTTATAAATTCCACTTAAAATTTTCATTAATGTAGATTTACCTGCTCCATTTTCTCCTAATAATGCATGAACCTCACCCTTATAAAGTTTCAAATTAACCTTATTAAGAGCGTTAACTCCAGGAAAAGTCTTAATAATATTTTTCATCTCTAAAACTATTTCTTTATTTTCCACTAGAAATCAACCCCTGATACCAGGATTATATTTGCATAAGGTATTATTTCACCACTTCGTACAATACCTTTTGCTTCATGAGTCATATCTTTAAATTCCTGATGTGAACAATATTCAACTGGAATATCTCCTAAAATCTCCAGTGTCTTTTGATAGAGGTCTGGACTTACTTCCTTCATTTCATTGGCTATAATTGCTTTTTCAACCACCAGGTCATCCAAAACTACCTGTAATACCTCTAGAAATTTAGGAATACCTTTGGTCAAAGCTAAATCAATACAATTAGCTGTTTTTGGTATTGGCAAACCACAGTCACAAATTACTAACTTATCTGTATGTCCCATCTCAGCTAATAATTTTGAAAGATCAGCATTTAAAACACCATGTTTTTTCATTACTATAACCCCTTTTCTTTTTTAAATTTCTCTACTTCAGAAATGTCAGGTAAAGAACTTTGCGCACCTAATTTTGTAACTGTTAAAGCTGCAACGATTCTAGCATAATTTATAGACTCTTCAATAGACCAATTTCGGTACAAACCTAAAGAAAAAGCCCCTGCAAAAGCATCTCCTGCTGCTGTTGTATCGACAACTTCCACCTTAATTGCTTCAAATGTTTTCTGCATACCTTTTGTATATAAAGATATTCCCTTCTCTCCTCTAGTCACTAAGACTGCCCCAACTCCCCAGTCCAAAAGTTGAGCTACTTTGTCTTCCAGAGTTGGTAAATTATAATCTTTTAGCAATAAATCTAATTCACCTTCATTTGGCAAAAGATAATCTATCTTATGATAAATATTTTCTGGTAATTTTCTGGCAGGAGCAGGATCAAGTATTACTTTGGTATTATATTGATGAGCCAACTCTATAGTATGTATAACAGTTTCTAGAGGTACTTCTAACTGAAGCAATACAATTTTTGCTCTACTTATCTTATTCTTTAATGTATCAATCATTTCCGGAGTCAACTTACTATTAGCCCCTTGAACTATAATTATTCGATTATCTCCATTTTTTTCTATTGTGATAGCTGCTATCCCTGTAGACTCTTCCAACCTATATACTGCGTCTGTATTAACTCCACCCTTTTTTAAACTGGATAACAATATATCACCAAAATAATCCTTTCCACATGCTCCAATAAAACTAACATTGCCACCCAATTTTCCAATGGTTAAAGCTTGATTTGATCCCTTTCCTCCCGGTACTAGCTTAAAGTCATTTCCAATAATAGTCTCACCTTTTTTTGGATAACGATCTGTTTGGACTACCAGATCCATATTCATACTACCTACTACTAAAATATCATTCTTCATCATTCCACCCTCCTGTTGAATCTCTTACAATTAATTCAGTATTTAAAACTACTTCTTGCTGATTATCAGATTCCAATCCCTCAATCCTTTTAATTAACATTTCTGCCGCTATTTGTCCTAATTTATACTTAGGTTGAGTCATAGTAGTTAAACCAGGTCTAATTATGGAAGCTATATCTATATCATCATGGCCTATAATAGATATATCCTCAGGTATTTTTAATCCATAATCAAAAATTGCTTCATATGCACCGATCGCCATCAAATCATTAGCAGCAAATACAGCAGTAGGCCTTTTCTTTTGAGTAAGTAAAGTTTTCATCTGCTTATATCCAGACTCTTTACTATAATCTCCCTCTAAAATATATTCATCTTTATAATCAAGATTAAATTCCTTTAAAGCCTGTTTAAAACCCTCTAATCTATCCTGACCAGTTTTAGTTCCAAGATTTCCAGTAATATGAGCCAGATATTTATGCCCCAATTCTATTAAATATTTCGTAGCATTATATGCTGATAAAATATTATCAATAGTTACCGTTGGAAATATTGAACCTGGAATTTTTCTATCAATCTGTACAACAGGAAAATTTTCTTCTTCTAATTTATCCAGCTCTTCCTTATTGCTCATTGATAAGGATAAAATTATACCATCCACCTGTTTACTTTTCAGCAAATCAATAGCCTCTTTTTCTCTTTGCTTATTATTATCCGTGTTATAAAAAATTACAGAATAACCCAATTGTCTGGCTTTATCCTGTATCCCTCTGGCCACCTCTGGAAAGAAAGGATTGCAAATATCAGGTATAATTAGACCAATGGTATATGTTTTCTGTAAAACAAGCCCTCTGGCAATACCATTGGGATTATACCCTAACTTATTTATAACCTCTAAAACCTTTTTTTTAGTTTTATCACTAACATCAGGTTTATTATTTAATACTCTTGATACAGTAGTGGTGGAAACATTTGCTTCTTTAGCAATATCTTTAATTGTTACACTCATCTTTGTTAACCCTCACTTTATGTAAAATATATAGTAGAAATTTACTGTTAACGTTACCGTTAACGTTACCGTTAACGTTTTCAATAACAATTATATACAATTTTTTAACATCAGACAAATCCGAAAATTCATTATATTTTTTTTAATATGGTTAAATAGCTTCACATTTCATCATTAGATTTATACTTTGCTCTCATTTTATTATTTTTTTGAAAATTTAAACTATATGACTAGTAATAAGTAAAAAGAGTTTGAATTTCGTAGTTCATTGAATCGTATAGATAATTTCAACTTCAAACATAAAAAAGACCTCCTTTCTGGTGAAAATAACTTTAAGTTTATTAATATTTTATTGTTTTACCTAATTAAATTAAAAAATTTTTTATTCGATAAATTGAACTCTGGTTAAAATTTACTTTATTGGTTCTAATATATTTCCACAAACTTTTTTTGTCAGAATATTTAAACTTTCCTCATGCCACTTGGATATTTATAAGAATCATTGTATAATTATCTACATCACGTCAAAATATTTTGAAGAGAGGGTGGAGTAAATGAAGAAACAGATGACGTTGACGACACAAATATTTATAGCTTTACTGGCAGGAGTAGTTTTTGGAGTTATTGCTAATCTTTTCCTATCTCAGGAAGTATATCAAGCATTGGAGAAGTGGATTTTAACACCTGTAGGAAATATTTTCATACGTGGAATTAGAATGATGGTTGTACCTTTAGTACTTATTTCTCTTGCCTGTGGCGCTGCAGGAATTGGTGACTTAAAAAAGTTAGGACGTATTGGTGGGAAAACATTGATATTTTATATGTCCACTACAGCTATTGCAATTACTATTGGTTTGATTCTTGCATATATTATAAATCCCGGTATAGGAATTAACTTATCTTCAGAAGCTGCCTTTCAGTCTAAAACCCCACCATTTATTATGGATGTTTTGACTGATATCATCCCAACCAATCCATTTGCAGCAATGACAGAAGGTAATATGTTGCAAATTATTTTATTTGCCATTTTGACCGGTATTGCTATAGCTTATGTTGGGGAAAAAGCACAACCAATCCTTGAACTAGCAAATATATTAAATGAAGTAATGATAAAAATGGTTAGTATAGTTCTAGTTTTTGCACCATACGGAGTCTTTGCTCTTATTGCCAAAGTAATCGCTTCACAGGGATTGGAAATAATTCTTCCACTTATTAAATATATGAGTACCGTTCTCTTAGCATTGTTACTGCACACTACTATCACTTATTCCAGCGCTCTTACCCTGCTGGCCCGGGTTAATCCACTAACTTTCTTTAAAAAATTCTCTCCTACAATGATGGTAGCTTTCAGCACAAGTAGTAGTAATGCTACTTTACCGGTCACAATAGAGACAGTAGAAAGTAAATTAGGTGTTTCCAATGAGATCTGTAGTTTTACTCTTCCATTGGGTGCTACCATTAATATGGATGGTACCTCAATTATGCAAGGTGTGGCTACTATTTTCATAGCTCAGGTGTTTGGCATTGATTTGAGCTTCCAGGCTCTTTTAATGGTTATCTTAACTGCTACCCTTGCTTCCATTGGTACTGCTGGTGTACCTGGGGTAGGATTAATAACCCTTTCTATGGTACTACAATCGGTAGGATTACCTGTTGAAGGTATTGCTCTAATTATTGGTGTTGACCGAATTCTGGATATGACCAGAACCGTAGTCAATATTACTGGAGATGCAGTAGCCACAATTGTTATTGGTAATTCAGAGGGAGCATTTGATAGAGTTAAATTTAATTCTTAACTCTGCACCATATCCCCTCCTCTTGTAAATTTAAAGAACAAAATGCCCTTCAGGTATTGCACAAAGCTAATTTTTCGCTTCACAGTGAAGTTTTTCGAACCATCTAAAGTTCGATCTCACTAAGATGGTTTAACGAAAAATTTCAATATCGCTCAAAATTAGCTTTGTGCAGTTTGATCATAATGTTATCCACAACCTGCAAAAAGTATAATTTCCTAAACACTAAAAAATGAGCCCCTACCTGTTTACTTTACAGGTAGGGGCTTTGATTTGCTCTAAATCCTGTCCTTAAAATAAAATCACTTCCTCATCACTTTTTGAAAGAATTTTCTGGGCTCCATACAGTATATCCAACCTGCAAAAATAGCAGTAATAGGTGCCACCAAAACAAGTCCTATACTTCCAGTTATAGTTCTGAGTATTTCCGCTGCTACTAACTTAAAATTTACAATCCGCATAAAACTCGTATTCTTTGTCATAAACAGCATCAATAAAGTTAAATACCCACCAGAATAAGCCAATAACAGTGTTGTGGTCATTGTTCCTATAACTGATCTACCAACATTAAAACCTGATTGAATTAATTCTTTAACTGTTATATCAGGTTTTTTCATTTTCACTTCTTCCATAGATGCAGCAATATCTATCGCAATATCCATTGCCGCACCTGATGCACCTATTATTATAGCTGCATAAAAGATATGTTTCATATTTAAACCAAGATGTCCACTATAAAGTAAAGTCTCTGCAAAAGGTGCTGTCATACCAGCCAGAACTAATTTGTTACCAAAAAATATTGTTATACCGATGGTAACAAATAGACCACACATTGTTCCCAAAAAAGCTGCCAATCCCTTCCTAGTAAACCCGGCCACAGAAAAAAGGATTATAGCTGACAACAATATCAATACAAATAAAGCCAATAATAACGGGTCCTTTCCTTCCAATAGTCCAGGTATGAGAAAAGTCCAGATTATATAGAGGCTAGCCACAAAAGAAAATAGTGCCTTTAAGCCTGTATAACCGGCATATAATATTAAACATAAAACAAAAAACCCAAAAAGTACTAACTCCCAATTCTGTCGGTATAGATCTATAGCTTTTGCACCTATTACCCGATTATCTTTCTCTGTAATAGCAACAACAATTTTATCTCCCGGTTTATAATAATGATCTAGCTGTAATTTACCCATCAAATGATTGACAGCATTGATCTTCTGACCCTTATATTTACCTTCTAAAATTCTTATAACAAGAAACTGGTTACCAATCATTGATATCCCTGACTTAATCATTTCACTATCATCTGTTTCTAATACAATAGCTCTAACTTCTAAAACATTCTTACTCTTAATTTTTTCCGAATTATCTATAACCAATAATCCGATCAATAATAGAGTTAATCCTATTATAAAAAATACAGGCATAAACTTTTTCATAATTTTTCACCTCAAAACTATTCAATAACTGCCATCAGAAATATTTTATTTAAGATTATACTGCAAAAAGCTAATTTTGAGCCACATAGAAATTTTTCGCTAAATCATCTTAACGAGATTTCCGACGAAATGAGGCCTCATCACAGAAGGTGATGAGCTAATCAAGAGCCAGGAGGGCCCTTTGATTAGGAAGCCTTATTTCGGCGGAAATCAAGCTTTAGATGATTCGAAAAATTTCTCAAGAAGCGAAAAATTAGCTTTTTGCAGTTTAATCATTTAAAATTTGAAAAATAGCCGGGAAAATCCCGGCTATTTTTCAAGCCCTTATCAATTATCATTAATTATTTGAGTTCAGTTAATTTAAAGCCCATCAAATCTGCCATAGTTTTGGCAATCTCACTATTATCCTTAAAACCACCAAAGTTAGCTGCACCAACTCCTATAGCTGACATTGGAATAGCAGTTCCGGTGTGAGCATATGTAGTCCAGAATAAATTGGCTCTTTCAGATACAATATGAGCAACTGCTGCATTAACCGGACTTAACCAGGAAGGACCATTTTCAATTTTTTCACCGGCATCTGCCATATCCATTGCCCTTTCAAGCTCAGCTTTTTCTTTATCTGTCAGGTCATCCAGACCAAAATTCTCTGCTAAGTACTTATACAATGCTTCTCTATCTCCTTTATAACGGATACTATCTACAGAAGCCTTAACATCCATTAACTCCTGGAGTTTTAAGAAATAATTATCTCCAAATCCCAGTCCAAAACCACCAGTTTCGTGGTCTCCAATAATTACGATCAGAGTCTCTTCAGGATGTTGCTTGTAAAACTCATAAGCTTTTGCAATGGCTTTATCAAATGCTAAAACATCATGAATTACACCAGCTGGGTCATTTGCATGAGAAGCATAGTCGATTTTTCCACCTTCAACCATCATAAAGAAACCATTCTCATATTTAGATAAAACTTCAATACCTTTTTGAGTAAGCTCAGCTAATGATGGTACATTATCATTTCTATCAATTTCGTACGGCAAATGACTGTAAGTAAATACAGCAAATACTTTCTCCTTTCCTACAGGCTTATAATTTCTAAATTTCTCAGTATCATTCTCTGTTACAAATATTTTATATCCCAACTTTTCAAACTCTTCAATAAGATTTCTGTCATCTTTTCTCTTTGACTTCAATTCTCCATTCTGTGGAACAAAGTGTCTATATCCACCACCTGCAAAGAACTCGACACCGCTGTCCAGATAATCAACAGCAATTTCATTTTCATTACCTCTGCTTTGATTATGAGCTGCAAAGACCGCTGGAGTTGCATGGGTTAATCTCATAGTAGTAATGATACCGGTTGCCATACCCTTTTCCTCAGCAGCCTCAACAAGAGTTTTAACATTTGTTCCATCCGGTAATTGGGCAATCATACCATTATCAGTTTTAAAACCGGTAGCTAAAGCAGTACCAGCAGCGGCAGAATCAGTTACCAGAGAATCTAAAGAATGGGTTGTGTTAATACCCGCAACAGGAAATTGATTCATAACCAGTTTTACAGTATTATCACCAGTTTTCACCTGGAGAAAATATTCGGCTGCCTGTCTTTGAGAAGACCCCAGACCATCACCAATGAAGTAAAACACATACTTAGGAGCTTTTTGACTGCTTGCAAAAACAAAAGCATTAAAGCCAAGCAGTACTATAAGAACCAGTAATAAAATTCTTGAAGTAAGATTTCTCTTGAACATTTGTTCAACCCCTTTCAACTTTTTTTTTTATATTGTTATCGTTATATTTTTTCGACATATAATTTTAAAATCCTTTAATTACACCAATATTTTTTTAGTTCTGAATATTTATAATAAGATCAATAATAAATATAAATAAACCCACAGGCGTGGGTTTTTAATATTAAAATCTTCCTAAATTATTTTTAAAAAACTACCCGGTCTTTAATATTTTTAAAGACTCTAGAACTTTAACACGGCACTCAGGACATAGATCCATCCAAAAACTTTTCTTCTGTTTAAGTCTAATTAACAAAATTTTTTTACACGGTAAACATAATAACATATATCTTTTCCTCCCCCCATTTTTTTCTTTTAGTATAACCATGAACAACTCTTCTCAAACTTTTTTTAATTCTTTTTTTTAAGTGTATAAAATCTGTAAATGGGGGTAAACATATATAATGATAAAAACTGGAGGTGACAGCTAAATGGCCAAAATCGGTTGCTCGGTACAGAATTGCAAGTATTGGCAAAATGACATTTGTACTGCTGATGAAATTCAGGTCAACTTAAATGAAAGGTACAACAATACCTATATGGAAATTGGGGTACTTGCCGGCCAAAATGCAGCCAACACCTCACAAGAAACCCAATGTAGTACTTTCATTCCAAGAGGGTAATCATCAGAATAATGGAGGGGTCTAATAATTTGATAGCCCCCTCCATTTTTTTTGCACACCCTGGCCTGACCCTACGTATAGTGGTAGAGGGACTTTTATTCTGTAGGGCTAACCCTCCCTGCATTACAAAGGAGTGGGTTAATGTTGAAGATAAATTCCCGATTCTATGAAGGAAAAAAAGTATCACTCTTTGCTCTCTTCATCAACAGTTTTCTTGCCATCTTTAAAATAAGTGTCGGATACCTGGCTCATAGCCGGGCCATGATTGCTGATGGTATTCACTCTGCTTCTGACTCTTTTTCTACAATTATTGTGCTTTTCAGTCTTAGAGTGGCCAGTAAACCTCCTGACTCCTGCCATCCCTACGGTCATGAACGTTCTGAAACCCTGGCTGCAAATATCTTAGCTTTGAGTTTGATCATAAGCGGCATAATAATTATAAAAGATAATATGGCAAGTATATTTACACAAAACTTCTTTTATCCAGAAACAATAAATATCTATGCCGGAATCATTTCTATTATAGCTCAAGAAGGTACTTATCGCTATGCGTTATATGTTGGCCGAAAGATTAACAGTCCTGCAATTATTGCCGATGCCATGCACCACCGCTCAGATGCTATTTCTTCAATTGCAGCTATTTTCGGAATTATAGCAGCACGAAACGGATTACCTATCTTGGATCCCATTGCTGGAATTATAGTTGCAGGAATGATTATCCACATGGGCGGAGAAATTCTTATCGATACCATCCACGAACTAATGGAAGCCTCACCGGATTCCACCTATCTGACTCAGATTACTAAGATTGCTCAATCCATCAAAAAAGTGAAGGATATAACTGACCTAAAAGTAAGAAAACATGCTGGTTCTGAAATTATTGAAATGACCATTACAGTAAACCCCAGTTTAAGTGTTGATGAAGGCGATAGAATTGCACATCTGGTGAAAGATCAGATCATCTCTAATATTGATAATCATCAGATTAAAGAAGTTTTCATCCACGTAGATCCCCATCAAGTCAAATCTTACCAAAAAGAAGTAAACAGCCAATAGCAATAAAAGCAATCCCTGCAGCTACCTGAATATAGTTAGCGGGGATTATTTTATTTAAAAGAAAACCCAGGGCCACCCCTAAAAAAGTTGAACAAACAAGAGCCAAAGCCGCACCGAAAAAAACGGCTTTTGGAGATTTATTTTGGGATACTAAAAGCATGGTGGCCAATTGGGTTTTGTCTCCCAACTCTGCCAGAAAGACCAAGCCAAATGTTGTTAATAATGTTTTCCAGAACAATTAAACCACCTCTCTTTTTCACACTCTACCCCTTTATTTTTACCACCTATAGAAATAATACTTCGTATTACCCAGCATAATACCACTCCGATAGGAAGGCTTAGACAAAAAAACAAACCGTCCGGGATTGAGTCGATAAAGATTTCGAAAAAACAAATCATATAACCAGCAAGAAAAACAGGTAGCCCTAAAGTTATCCCAAAAACAAAGGGTAGATTCATAAAATAGGGTATCCAGGCCAGTAAACCCCAAGATAAACCCAACGTCCAGACTTTCCCCATTCTCTCAACCTCCATCTTAATCCCCCTTTTTCTATGTCTATTTCTGAAATATAATAAATATTCACCCGACCAGATAGTAAAATCTGACGCTTTAAATTTAATAGTCCTTTAAAAATTAAACTAAAAAAAACCTGAAGCAAACTGCTCCAGGTTTTTTCATTGCTCTTTTAAAGCTCCAATTACTTTTTGAACTACCTGATATACATCACCAACAATACCATAATCAGCTACTTAAAGACTAGCACGTTTGTATTACAATTATTTTGGAATTGCTCATACCTGCTAGATGCTGAATAGCTCCAGAAATTCCGCAGGCTATATAAAGATCAGGTTGAACCGTCTTCCCTGTCTGTCCTACCTGATGCTCGTGACCAATCCAACCACAATCGACACAGGCACGGTGAGAAACGACTTCACCACCCAGAACGTCAACTAACTTTTTAATAAACTTAAAACCTTCAGGGCTTCCTAAACCACGACCACCGGAGAAAATGATCTTAGCTTCTTCCAGATCAACACTCTTTTCAGCCTCTTTTTTACAATCCCTTTTATCTTTATATTAATTTCCAACTCTGAAAAATCAGTTTTTAATTCAATAATCTCACCCTGTCGTCTAATGTCAGGTTTAGATTTTTATGATCATCAGTTCCAATTTGCCAATTCTGGCTATAATATGCATTCTGGTATTTTCAATCATTTCTATCACGAATTAGTTTTATAAAATCAACAAAGTATTGTGCTTAAAAATTATTTTAACATACTATTTATATTACATCAATTAAAGAAGTCGCATAACTGTCTCGCCGCATCTTTTCTAGAGCATTTACTGACTTTTTAAATTTACTCATTAGAAAATGAAAAAATCTCCCTGAATAGGGAGATTTAATCAATATCAATAAAAACATCTACAAGCACTTCCTCCTGATTTGAATCCAGATCCAGATTGATGAATATATCATCACCCTGACCTTCAACTTTTAACACTCGCCTACCATCTATTTCTATTCGAGTAGTTGATTTCCCGGTTAATTTAATGATCCCCTGAGTAGATCCATTACCAGCAACAGCCAGAGAAAAACCATTTTGATTACAATCAATAGACAGAATCTCTACAGTAGAATATTCAATAATTAAATCATCTGTAAGGGGAATATTCCAGGGTAGAATTAGTCCACTGCGCGGATTTAGTGTTATTTCATGACCATCAAATAGTTCTTTATTTTTCCTTAATATCTTAAACTTTTGGGGAATGTCATCATAATTCAGCACTGATATAAATCCTTTCTCATTTTCCACTCTGGCAACTATCGAGATATTATCATTATCAGTTAAAAATTCCTGTTCGATCCCCAATTCTAAAGCCAGGTCTTTTATAATTCCAATCTGATAATTGTACATATGATTAAAGCCAAAACCCAAAACTACTACTTCCCCTTTACCAACAGTTTTTCTGATTCCGCAAATACCCCTAGACTTATCCAGACAAACCAGTGAAATAGTGTTTTCATCTTCTTTAAAAAGGTACGGATTCATAACCGAAAAACTCCTATATCCTTTATAAGAGGCCAGATAACGCCCATTCAATCTATCTTCCACTTTGATTTGCAAAGCATCTTTTAGAATTGTCGCCCGCTTTCCTACCATATTTTTAACAGGTACATGCGGAAAAAGGATTAATTTACCACCATTTTGCACATATTGTACCAACTTTTGTTGGATATCCTCTACCATCATCTCTTGAGCAAAAACCCATAAGGTCTTACACTCCATCAATTCTTCTAAGCTGACTTTTAATAGATCATGGGCTTGAAAATGAAGGTTAGCACAGATAAGAAGGCGAATTATTCCGTCAAAGAAGAAATTTTCCCGTTCATGAATTAATTTAGAGACTTCTTCTCCTTTATTAAGTTCTTCAGTCTCAGTCATATAATAATCTGGATAAAAACCTACATGTGTTACAACCTTCTTTCTAGTCCTGACAAACTGTCGTCCAAAAGTTTTGAAAAACCTCCCCATCCGACGTGCATTAAAAAAGCTGGGTCTCTTATCTCCATTTGAAGCAAGAGGAGCCTGCCACTCATGGTATCTACCAAATTCACCAATACCCTCTAAATTAACCCCGCCAGCAAACATATAATAATTTAAAGCATTCATACCGTGGGCAACACAGGTTCTGGTATTGAGTTCTAAATCCTGAGGATAAATACGGGGTCTATCAGCAAGTCTCCCTGCTTGAAACTCTGCTGAAAAGAGAGGAATTTCTATATTCTGAATTGCCTTTGTAAATTCTGAAGCAATAACCAGATCATGAAAGGTATCATAACCAATTCTACCAGGATAAAAATCTCCTGCCAGTACTGTTTGGGGAAGCTCAGATATGGAATATAATTGAGATAATCCTATAGGATAATCGATTCCCCGGCTATATAATGAATAGTCTTTGAAGCCATGAACATTAATTAAAATTGGTACATCAATACCCTCTTTTTTTGCATAAGCAGTCAGCTCTTCTACATACTTCTTTATATACCAGCGCCAGAATAAACCCCAATCCCGGCTAAAAATAGATTGATTACAGATTGCTTCCGGAGAAATTTCTTTATAATCTTCAAGATTAGTTCCATAAGTTTTATTTAATTGTTCCATATTTCCATATTTGTTTTGGAGAAATTTGAGAAAATACGTCCAGGTTATATGTGAGTAATCCGATTTCCCGGAAACCCAATTAAGCATACCAATTTCATTACATAATTGAACCATTATAATATTTCCGTTTCTGGAAATCAATCTTTCCTTTATAATAGGCATAACCATTCTATACCAATCTCTCACCTTATTAAGGTAAGTAGGATGTAAATATGATACAACCGCAAGAGGATGGAGAGAACCATTTTTATCTCTGGCAATAATTTCGGGATAATTTTTTAATAACCACCCGGGAAGTCCATAATTGACCAATTCAGCCATTACATAAGGGCCAGGCCGAACAATTGTATAAAAACCCATCTCATGACAGAGATCGAGAAAACCAACTACATCCCGCTGATGATGGGTTTTTCCGGTTAAATCAACCTTTCCCTCATAAGGCTCATGCCAGATCCAGGGAATGTATGTGCTTACCAGATTACACCCCGCTTCTTTTACCTTTTGTAAGCGATCCTGCCATTCCCCTTTTGGAATCCTAAAGTAATGTACTTCTGCGCCGTACAAAAATTCCGGCTTTCCATCTATTTTAAAATATCCATCTTCAAATTCTACTCTATTTGTTACCATTCTGTTTCCTCCTTTGCTGTTCCGGTATAGCTAACCCTTTAATCCCGATAAAGTTATCCCACGAATAAAATATTTTTGTGCCATAAGAAAGACAATAATTACGGGCAAGACAACAATCACCGCTCCTGCCATCTGTAATCCATATTCAGTTTGATACTGACCTCCCAAATTAGCAATAGCTACTGGAAGAGTGTACATCTTTTCATCTGTTGCAATAATCAATGGCCATAAAAATGAATTCCACGAACCCGTAAAGTTAAAGATTCCTAAAGTTGCCAGGGCAGGTTTGCAAAGTGGTAAAATAATCTTGAAAAAGATATATAACTCACTTGCCCCATCAATCCTGGCCGCTTCTAATAGCTCGTCTGGAATAGTCCTTATAAATTGCCGCATAAAGAAGATACTAAAAGCACTTGCTAACCCGGGTAAAATCAATCCCAGATAGGAGTTTAGCAATCCCAATTTTTTTAGCAACAAAAACACCGGAATCATTGTAATCTGGCCTGGTATCATCAAGGTTCCCAACAACCCCAAAAATAATTTATCCCTCCCTGGAAACTGAAACTTGGCAAAAGCATAGCCAGCCATTGAACAGATCAATAAAGAGAGGGTAGTAATTGAAAAAGCCACAATAATCGTATTCTTAAAAGGTGTCAAAAAATCTAATGTCTGAAATAGTTTGGTGTAATTGATCAGGGTTGGATTATTAGGAATCCAATCGGGCGGAAAACGAAAAATCGCCTTTGTACTTTTAAAAGATGTGGACAACATCCATAGAAATGGGGCAATCATAACAATCAAACCCAACAATACCACCAGATGAACAATTATCTTTTCTATTAAAAAAATTTTTTCTTTCATAAATTTCTCGCCTTAAACCTTTTATAAGGTTAACAGGCAATTTTTCACCTCCATAATTATTAAAATCACTAGTATTGAATTTCCTCATCTCTAAATTTCATCTGAATCAATGTAGCCACAAATATGATACCAAAAAGAACATAGGCAATTGCAGAAGCATAACCCAGATTGAAAAACTTAAATCCCTGTCTATACATATAGAGAACTATAGATAAAGTTGAATTTAACGGTCCACCATCAGTTAACATATACGGTTCTGCAAAGAGCTGAAGATAACCAATCAAAGTCATAACGGTAACAAAAAAAGTAGTGGGTCGTAATAATGGAATAGTGATATGAAATAACTGCTGCCAGCGATTGGCACCATCAATTTGAGCAGCTTCATAAAGATGTTCCGGGATATTTTGTAATCCAGCAAGAAAGATAATGATGTTATAACCCAAACCCTTCCAGACAACTAACATAATTATAGCTGGCATTGCCCATCTGGGGTCTCCCAACCAGCTAGGACCAGTAATTCCAAAAAGACTTAATGCCCAGTTTAAAATTCCATAACGGGGATTTAAAACCCATTTCCAGACAACAGCAATAGCTACTGTTGTGGTAATATGGGGCAGATAAAAACCAACCCGGAATAGATTCCTTCCAATAATATCCGGCCTATTTAATAAAATAGCAAATGATAAGGAAAATATAATTGCACAGGGAACCCCAATTGCTACAAAATACAAGGTGTTTTTTAAAGCTTTCCAGAAAAGTTCATCATTTAATAATTTTCGGTAATTTTCCAGACCTATAAATTTAGCTTTGCTCCAATCTACCAGAGCAAAAACATTAAAATCGGTCAGACTGAGATAAAAGGAAACAAAAATCGGAAGTATCATAAAAATCAACATCAAAACCAATGCTGGTGCTAAAAATAATAATGGTACTTTTATATCCTTTTTCATTTTATACATCTCCCACCTAATATAATGAGCTTCTGACCCCTCCTTTTAGGAGGGGCCAGTCAGGATTAACCAGAATCTATACCTATCAGAGTACTCCCTCAATATCTCTGGCTAAAGCCTCTGCTGCTTCTTTTGGAGTCTTTTCTCCATAACATGCCTCCTGAACACGCCGTTGGATGAATGATTCAATCTGAGCCCATTGAGGAATATTAATAGGCGCCTTGGCATCCTTTAATTGTTCTCCGAAAACTTGCATCATTTCTAAATTATTAAAATAGGTATCTTCCCAGGCCCACTTATTGGCAGGTAAACAGCCGGAGATTTTAAACCACTCAACCTGATTTTGTGCCTCGGTCATAAATTCAATAAATTTCCAGGCTGCTTCCTTATGTTTTGAATCTTTAAAGATAACCAGATTGCATCCACCAATAAAGGAAGTACGGCTTTTCTTTTCCGGCATCAAAGCAACTGACCATTTACCATCAATTTCCGGTACCTGCTCATGAGTAAGATTTACCATCCAGGGTCCACTGAAATACATAGGCATCCTTCCAGCTGCAAATTCCTGAAATAAATTAGTACCCTGAGCATCAATAGGTGCTAGACCTTCTTTAAATAGTTTGACATAGAATTCCAAAGCTTCCACAAAGGCCGGTTCAGTCACAGCAACTTCACCATTTTCGTCAAGAATCCGACCACCATTTTGCCAGACAAATGGCATAAACTCTTGATAATTATTGGTAGATAATGCTAGACCATAACCACCATCTGCAGCCAATTTACGTGCCACATCTTCTAGTTCCTCCCAGGTCCGCGGAGGATGATCATAACCTACTTCAGCCAACAAATCTGTACGATAAAATAAGACACGGGTATCTACATACCAGGGAATACCATAAAGCTTCCCATCAACAATATTGGTATTTAAAGAACCCTCAAAGAAATCATCCTCTTTGATTACCTTTGAGTTTTTAAGATAGTTACTGACATCTTCAAAAACTCCAATTGATCCAAATTCAGCCATCCAGGTTGTCCCCATCTGAGCAACATCAGGTACAGTACCACCTGCAATAGCTGTAATTAACTTATCATGAGCACTGCTCCAGGGTATAGCCTGAACCTTTACTTTTAACCCCGGATACGCTTTTTCAAATTTCTCTACCATCGCACCAATCTTTTTAGCTTCCGCCCCCATCGCCCAGACCGTAATGGTCTCAGCTGCAAAGGCTGATAATGTACTGAACAGGATAATGCCCAATAACAGTATTAAAATTAAGGCTTTTTTCATGCATATCCCTCCTGGATAGTGATTTTTATTTTACTCCAAAATCAATTGACCCCATAATTCAGGATTGGCCCAGATTTCAGGAAGGTTATTCCAGGCTAACATATTGGTTCTTACATACTCCCCAATTTTTGCATCTTCTTTGTTACTATTATGGATGGTATGGCAGAAACCTAAAATAGTACCTGACTTAGGTTTTATACCCAGATCGGCAAAGGGAATGGCTACCTCAATAGCATATCCCGATTCGGTTCGTTTTGAAGCTACTTTGATATCTGGCCCCACTTCAGCAATTGGCCCTGGCTTAGCATCCTCATGGCGTACTGCCTGAACATTACCTTCAGTATCAAATGGAAGAATTGCAAGTTTCATGATTCCTGCATCTGAGCCAGCCCTTCCTGGATCAAGGTAAAACTCAATAGAATCAGTACGGTAATAACCACCTTTATCTTCTGGTGCAATATTGCTAACTACCACCTCATCAGAAACATCAGCTGCCAGATAGAGATATTTATCATCCCACTGGATATAAAACTTGCTATGAAGAATCTGCTTCCTCTTATCAACCTTCTGTAATCCTCCTGCAGGAACATTCATATCTTCATCGACAACATAGTATTTCTGGCCCTGCCACTCTGAGAGATCACCATCTACCTGAATCGTACCTTCCAATCTATGGGCTACTGCTTTTTTGTCTTTTGGAGCAAGCCGCATCTTTTCAAATTCTGCCTGATAACCTGGAGTAACAGCATAGTCAGCTTTTTTCTCAACAAATCCGATTTTATCCAGAGCCCTCTGAATACTTTCATTCTGCATAAAATACTTCCAGACAAAACCGGTTCTATAATTCTCGATCATCAGCAGAATGTCACCCTGATCAATACCGATATGTTGATCAGAAAACCAGTTCTGGTCTACATTAAATGCACTAACAAAACCATATTTACCCCAGATAAGAGGACCATATTTTTTAAGCATCTCTTTCATAGCAGCAATTGAAAGCTCCGGAGTAAAGGGCATGGATGCTATGGAAGCATAAGGAGCAATAGTACCATCATGGTTTCCCTCAGAAGCACCATAGGCTTTATATCCTGCAGGACCGTCAGAAGCACTGATTCCCCAGATATTCAAATCATAGGACTTATAATTATACCGGTTCAAAACGGCAAATAAGCGATTTATTCTGGTAGCAATTACAGAGTTATTCCAGTAGTTAGCATATTTATCTTCTTTATCTCTGAAATCAATCCAGATATGGGGATACTGGTAAACAAACAATACTTCCATGGGCAGATTGATGTAATTGTCATTTACAGGCCGATAAATTGCATCCCAGGACTCTGCTGGAATAGGATAAGTTGGTGAACCTATTGCCAGGATATATGCCAGAAGACCTTCGTTAAATGAATCCCAACGTGCATTCAAAAAACCAGCTTCTGGTTTCCAGCCCATTGCCAGAGTATCACCATCATTCATCATCCACTGCCAGTTTACATCTTCATAAAGCTGTTGAGCTAATCTCTCAATAATTGTGCCTTTAAAATATTCACCCGCAAAGAGGGCACCGGCAATAAAGATGGCTGTATCAATAGAAGACAACTCACTATTACCGACTCTTCTTCCTGTTTTCATATCCACAAAGTGATAAAAGAAACCATTCTTGCCCTCTACGCCCCCTTCTGCAAAAGTACGGAGGGTAGTTAAAATTCGCTCAAAACCTTCTACCCTGGAAATCCAACCTCTTTCAATTCCCACAGGTATAGCAGTCAATCCAAAACCGACTGCAGCGATACTACACGGAGAATCTTCTGTGCTTCTGTCTTTGATCAAGCCATTTTCAGGATTTGCCTCCAACCAGAAATAGTCAAAGGTCTTTTTTGAAACAGCGTTCAGCAAATCTTCAGTATCCATCTTTAAAAGTGAAGCAACTTCCTTTTTTATCTCCTCAGGGACAAGGTTCAATCGTTCTTCTAAGCTTAGAGCTTTCTTTTGCTCTACATAAATTCCGTCAATATAAAATTTTTCTGTCAAAGGAATCTTATTATTGGCTTTATCAAATCCAGCAAAAGCAAGATAAATTTTATATTTCCTTGAAGAATCAAGTTTTTTCATCACATCTGCCAATGGATAACGGACCTGATTCCAACCCGGCTTAACTTCTGTCTTAGAAAAAACACCGCCAATCCAGGACCATTCCTCAGTTACATCAGCCATCCCCAAAAAGAACATTTGAGGATTTAGCTCATTATCCTCAGGCAAATAGATGTTTATGATAACCTCATCATTACCAGCCCAGAGATTTATTTTTTCCCCAACCAGATCTAAAGCAATCTTTGTTTCAACAGCTTCTCCACTGGGGATGACTGCCAAAGAATGCTGCCCTTGATAAACTATCTCACTATTTAATGCAAATCTGGTTCCTGTATTATCATCATCAAAATTGTTAATTTCTTTTTCACTATCCATTGTCCAGATATATTTGACAGTAGATGAAATCTGTAATGGTTCTACCCTTATCCCGTCAATATAGAAACTTTCAGTTAAGGGAACCTTGACATTATTTTCGTCAAACCCAATAAACGCAAAATATAGCTTATATTTATGATTCATTTTTAGATTTTTCATATTTTCAGAAAGATGATAACGAATCTCATTCCAACCAGGCTGTACTTCTGTTTCAGAGAATACACCATCTATCCATTTCCACTCACCAGTCACATCAGCCATACCTAGAAAGAAACTGGTAGGATTTAATGAATTTTTCTCAGGTAAGTACACATTCAAAACCACTACATCACCATTGTTCCAAATTTTAAGCTTATCTCCAGACAGATTAAGATCAAGTTTAGTTTCTATTGCTTCTCCACTGGGTATCACTTCAACAGAACTCTGGCCCTGATAAACAATCTTTGAGTTTAAGACAAACTTAGCACCAGTATTATCATTACCATAACCGGCTACCTCTTTTTGAGTCTCCATAGACCAGATATACCCGTTTTCTCCCTCTGTACCTGCCATTGCCACAGCAGACAAAACAATGGTTATGATTAAAAATCCCAATAGGCCTATTGATTTTCGCATTAATCTTTACCTCCTTAGAATCATTTTATTAAATTCGAAGGTTAAATACCAGCTTTTTCAACTGCCATATGCTTCCATAATCACATCTAAATTCCCCCTTTTTTTTTATAAAATAGCTTAACCACTACAAATTTCTTATGAACTTTTTATTTAAAAAACACCTCTACCTTATGTATCTTCCCATCACCATGTGGAAAAATTACATTTCCTTTTAATCTTTCACCATCTATATAGATCCCGGCCTCTTCTTTCTGAATCTTTTTAAAATAAATCTGATAAGTTGCTCCCCGGTATTGACGGGAAACGAAAAATTCTTCCCATTCTGTAGGAATGGCTGGTTCGATTCGCAATCCATCCCATTCAGCTTTAATTCCTAAAATTCCCTCTATTGCTACCAGGAAAGTCCAGGCTGCTGAACCAGTGTACCAACTCCAACCTCCTCTACCAAAGTTGGGAGAATCAGGTCCGTCCACATTACCCGGAGTTACATAAGGTTCTACTTTATATAAATCGGGATTCTGACCTCTATATGGTGGTAAAAAACTTTTTAATATCCGGTAGGCCTTTTCACCATATCCAAGTTTACAGGCCGCCAGAACAGCCCAGGTAGCAGCATGGGTATATAAACCTCCATTCTCCCTTACCCCTGGTGCATATCGGCTCAGATAACCAATATTGGGATAAGGCTTTTTATATGCTGGGTAAAAGAGAATAGGTCCGTACTCCCTTATCAAATATTTCTCCACAGACCTGAAAACTTTTTTTGCACGCTCTTCATCGGCCACATCGTTAAGAATGGCCCAGGTCTGAGCATTAAGAAAGATTTTACCTTCTTTACACTCTTTGCTCCCCATAACATATCCATCATCACAAACAGCTCTGATATACCATTCTCCATTCCAGCCATAGTCATTGATGGCCTTTTTCAAATTCTTAGCTTCTTTTCGATATCTCGCAGCCCTATTTACGTCATCATACTTTTCAGCAACTATTGTAAAATCTTTTAAAATACCATATAGAAAATGGCCCAACCAGATACTTTCACCCTTTCCTGCAAAACCTACTGCATTCATGCCATCATTCCAATCACCATCACCTATTAAAGGAAGACCTCTTTTACTCCTTTTAGATAGGCTGTATTCAATAGCCTGACAGCAGTGTTGATAAATAGTAGCTTCCTCGCCATTTTTATATGGAACCTTTTCATCGAGAAAATCAAAATTACCGGTTTCTTTAAGATATTTTATTGTAACAAAGGGTAACCAGAGGAGATTGTCTGAGATATTATTCTCTGCTCCAATCTCTGAGAGAGGATGCCACCAATGGTTAACCCTTCCTTCTGGAAATTGATGGGCTGCATGCAGTTTGATCTGTTCAGCAGTTTTATCCGGGTCTATTAGAAGAAAGATCTGGCTATCCTGAAGTTGATCCCTAAAACCGTAAGCTCCTCCGGCCTGGTAATATCCAGTTCTACCCCAGATCCTGCCCGAAATAGCTTGATATTTTAACCAGACGTTGTTCATCAGATTAAAACCCACATCTGGAGTTTTAACTTCCAAAGTTGATAACAGCTGATTCCAGAATCTCTTAACCTCAGTAAAAGCCTTTTCAACTGTCTTAAGATTTTGATATTTCAGAATTAACTCTTCAAGCCGGGTCATCTCTTCTTTTTTAACAGCCCCAAGTAGATAAACAAGTTGAATACTTTCACCGGGACTTATTTTTACCTGATTGTGTAGACTTCCAATAGCATCTCCCCATTTACCACAGGAATTAGTTAATCTACCTTTTTTGATAGCAGCAGGAGCTTGTAAAGAACCATACATACCCAGAAAATTTTCTTTATCACCTTCAAAACTAACGACAGGCTCGTTAACACTATGAAATGCCACATATTCCCAGTCTCGATTCCAGTGCTGGCCCTTTTCATTTGGAAGTTCCCAGAATCTTTTTCTGCTCAAAAGGGTATTTAATTTCCCGTCGAATTCAGTTTCAATAAAAATTTTATGGAATTCACGGTGAGAATCGGGTGCAACTCCAAGTCCCCATTCCAGATAAGTAAAGAGAGAAAGGGTTTTTTCCTGATTTGATTCATTAGTAAGCTCAACCCACCAGATTTCTACCGGATCATCTTTGGGAATAAATATTGTCAACTGACTACGAATACCATAATTTCTAGAAATGAATTTTGAATAGCCTATACCATGATGAACCTGATAGAATTCGGGATTTTGACAGACAGGTTTCCATGTTAGAGACCAGAAGTATCCTGTATTATCATCTCTGAGGTAAACATATTTACCCCAATCATCCCTGATTAGATCCTGTTCCCAACGGGTTATCCGATTTAATGATGCGTGAGTTTTCCAGCTATAACCTCCACCAGTCTGAGAAATAACAAGTCCATAATCTCCCGGACAGATCACATTAACCCAGGGCCTGGGTGTATCCGGTCTGGTAATAACATACTCTTTCCCTTCTTCATCAAAATAACCGTATTTATTTTGAAAAACTGTCATCATCAACCCTCCATTTTTAAAATTCTTAACCGGTTAAGTAAAAGGTAAAAAAATATAATTAAGCACAGGAACCCCTTTCAACAAGGACTGTTTTTAATAAAATTTTCCTTGGCTCAGGTTCTTCTCCCCTAATTAAATCCATAAGAAGTTCGACGGCTTTTTGTCCCATTTTAGCAGTAGGCTGACTAATAGTAGTCAAAGGTGGATCCACCAATGCTGCTGCTTCAATATCGTCAAAACCAATAATGGAAATATCATCAGGTACTTTAAGACCTGCTTCTAAAATAGCACTTAAAGCCCCAAGGGCCATCTGGTCATTGGCAGCAAAAATGGCAGTTGGTTTTTTTTCTAACTTAAGCAATTCTTTAGTAACCTGATATCCGCCTATTTTTTGAAATTCACCATGCTTGATAAACTCCTCTTGAAATTTTAAACCATAATCTTTCAAAGCCCTACAGTAACCCTTAAATCTGGATTCATTATCCCATGAGTCCCGGGAACCGTGGATAAAAGCAATCTCTTTATGTCCCAACTTTATTAAATATTCAGTGGCCTTATATCCACCTTCTTCATTATCTACAATAATTGAATAGATAGACTCATCATCTATAGGGCAGTCAATAAATACAAACGGGATTCCTCGCTTTTTTAATTCATAAATATAATCAATATTTAAATGATAGGTCATCAGAATCACACCATCAACACGTCCACTGGTAAATGAATCAACCACATCCTTCTCTTTTTGCGGTTCTGCATGGGTGGTGCATAAATTTAAGGTATAATTGAACCTATTAGCAGTATTTTCAACACCTCTGATAATATCTGCATAAAACATATCAGTGATATCAGGTATCACTAAACCCAACATCTCTGTTTTTTGCCCGGCTAGACCACGAGCAACAGCATTGGGTCGATAGTTCATTTCCTTCATTATCTGGAGTATTTTTTGACGTGTTACCTCACTAACACCAGGTTTATTATTAATTACATATGATACAGTAGCTTTAGAGACATTTGCTGCTTTAGCGATGTCATTAATGGTAACAGGCATAAAATCACTCCCAAAAACCTTTACAATATTTACGATTTGTATTAAAATAAACTTAACCGGTTAACTTAATTATAACTTCTTAAACTCTTTTTTGTCAATACCCATTTTTCTGAATTATTCTTTTTCGAAAAATTTCTCACAAAGCGAAAAATTAGCTTTTTGCAGTATAACCATTTAAAATTTAAAGAAAGGAGAAAAAAAATGCATAGGAGATATTTCCCTGAAGATTTTATCTGGGGAGCTGCTACTGCTTCATATCAAATTGAAGGAGCTTATAATGAAGATGGAAAAGGAGAATCCATCTGGGATCGCTTTAGCCATACTCCTGGCAAAATATTAAATGGAGATACCGGAGATGTTGCCTGTGATCACTATCACCGATTTAGAGAAGATGTAAAATTAATGAAAGAATTAGGCCTCGACTCTTACCGTTTTTCCATCTCCTGGCCCAGAGTATTACCGGAAGGTAAAGGTCAGGTAAATGAAAAAGGGCTGGATTTTTATAAGCAGTTGGTAGATCAGCTTTTAAAAGCCGGAATTGACCCAGCTATCACCCTTTACCATTGGGATCTGCCACAGGCTTTACAGGAAAAAGGAGGTTGGGCAAATCGTGATACTGCAAAATATTTCGTCGAATATGCCAATTTAATTTTTAAAGAATTAGGAGATGTAGTACCCCTCTGGATTACCCACAATGAACCCTGGGTTGTCTCTTTTCCAGGCCACGCTTTTGGTGAACATGCTCCGGGAATAAAAAATTATCAAACTGCTCTTCAGGTAGCCCATAATTTATTACTTTCCCACGGAATGGCAGTTCAAAGTTTTCGTCAGTTGGGTTTACCCGGAAAGATTGGTATCACTTTAAACCTGACTCCTGTTTATCCTTTTTCAGATAATGAGGCAGATCAAAAAGCCTGTGATTTACAGGATGCTTTTATCAATCGCTGGTTTTTAGACCCGATCTTTGAAGGAAGTTATCCAGAAGAACTCCATCAAATTTATCGTAAAAAAGTTGGTGAATTTATAATAAAAAATGACGATCTGGAAATTATTAATCAAAAGATCGACTTTCTTGGAATTAATTATTATTTAAGGTTGGTAGTAAAACACAATCCAGATTATAATATCTTTGGAGTCGAAACAGTAAAACCCGAAGGACGGGAATACACCGAGATGGGCTGGGAAGTCTATCCAGAAGGCCTGTATGATCTATTGATCAGGTTACATAAAGATTACGCTCCTGAAGCCCTCTATATTACAGAAAATGGTGCCGCATATCAGGATCAGATAGATGCTGATGGTAGAGTTCATGATCAAAAGAGGATTGCTTATTTAAAAGCACATCTCAAAAACGCACATCGAGCTATAGAGGCAGGAGTTCCCGTAAAAGGATATTATATCTGGTCATTGATGGACAATTTTGAATGGGCATTTGGTTATAGTAAGAGATTTGGTCTAATTTATATTAACTATGACAATCAGCAACGGATTTTAAAAGATAGTGCTTACTGGTATCGGACTATAATTGCTAAAAATTACATTGAAGATTAGCCCACCTTAAAGATTTAAGGTGGGCAATCCCTACCTATTCCGCGGATAAGTAAAAACCTTCAAATCAATACATATCTCATCCCGACCCAATTCAATAAAGCCAACACTGGACAAATGGCGATTTCTTATCGGCATACCTGGGTTAAAGACTAAAACATCTTTTTTCAGTTTTTTAAAAGGTTGATTTTCTGGATAAAATTCTACCCGGAAGCTCTCCAGTAATGGTTGGTGATAATGGCCAAAGACAATTATATCCAGACCCTTTTCATTGATGAAGGGTTCAACTAAAACCTGATAGAGCCATTCTTTAAGTTGAGTTTTGTTTACATAAAGACCATTTAGCTCATCACCATGAATCATACCAATCCGATATCCATTAAGATCAAGAACTTTTTTGCGGGGCAAATCTAAATTACGTTCTAAATCATGGTTTCCTGCAACAGCCTCTACAGGAGCTATCTCCTTTAACTGATCCAGAATCTTCATTTCTATTATATCTCCGCAATGGAGTATCAAATCAACCCCGGAAAAGGCTTCTATAATCCGGGAACTCAGTTTATGATACTTATCTGGAATATGGGTATCTGCAATTACACCAATTCTCATTTTTATTCTCCCCTTTTCATCTATTCTTCACAATAAATCATTTTAAATTCTGATAGAAATCTGGCTCTGTTCTCTTGCTGAGCCAGAAATTTGCGTAATTTTCTAAATAATCGTTTATAAGACCAGCCATCCCGTCCCCGTTTCTCATAATATTTACGTAAAATGCGCCAGACCTTTTCAGGGAAGGTTAAAAAGATGGCAAGTAATTGATAGTCCTCCTGATCTAAAGGACGTACCTCCGTATATCCATCAAGAATCCTTCGTATCACATCTATATCCCACTGATCACGATTTAAAGTCCGCCTGAGCAAACGCCAGAGATCAGTTATAGGCAAATCTAACTTCATTGAGTCATAATCAATTAAATGAATCTGGCCCTTTTTGTCTATAAGAAAATTTCGCCTGGCTGGATCACCATGACAAATTTGAGTAAGATTTCTGCTTTCTTCTACTTTTTTATAATAGACCGAATCCCTTAGGGCTATAAAAGCTTCCTTAGTATCTTTTAAAATCCTGTCTGCATTTTTAAGAAAATACCAGTCAAAATCTGACCCTTCTTTTTCTGCTAACTCAATGTAAAATTCAATATCCCCTACCCGACGAGCCAGCTTCTCAGGCCATTTACCTAATTTATCTTTAACTTTAATACCAGGCTCCGGTTTATAACCTTCAGCTGCCTTATGAAACTCTGCCAAAACCTTGGCAGCGCCGATCATCTCTTTTATTGAGCGATATCTAATCTCCTTTCCTTCAATCCAGGGAGTTAAAATTAGATTCTGACCATCATAATTACCAAAAGGTTCTCCTTCAGGTGTATGTATATATGAAGCCAGAACCTGAAAACCACGGCTCTTGACATATCTAATCACCGAATCAAAAAAGAGTAGCCTTTTTTTGCTATCCTTAACCGGCTTTAGACAATAAATCTCCCGGTCAGTCCAGACTTTAAAAACACCTCTAACTCGGCGTACTTTCTCAGGCCTAATTCCCCAGGTTTCAAGTGCTTTAAAGACCTCTCTTCTCTCCATCACCGTTCCTCCATTCCTTTAAACATTTTTAATATCTCCTGATAAACTTTCATCTCTCGCGCCGCCCCTTCTAAAGCCTTGCGTAATTTCCGAACATAACCTTCTTCAGACCAGTTCTTTTTCCTTAACTGATATCTATCGATCATCTTGACCACTTTGGAAGGATATAGTAAATATGATAAAAGCCAGACTTTTTCGCCCCGGCTCAAAGAACGCTCCTCTTCATACCAGTTGATTACCTGGGGTATTACTCTTTTAAGTACTCTCTTAGAAGAAACTTTTTTAACCAGGCGTTTAATCCATTTCCCAAGATCCTTTACCCGCAGATCATAATGAACTTTCAGCGGATTGATAAAATATGTTCGACTATCTAACCCAATTAAAAATTCCTTCTCCTTCATCTGATGATAGGTAACGGATCGCTCATTTTTCTCCTTTTGAATCAAGTGCTGACAGCTTAAAGAAAGGGCCAATTCCATAGCCTTTTCGATCCTTTCTTTAAGTAATAAACTCTCTTTTAAAAACATTTGATCAAAATCCGATAGAGACCCGGATTTAGATTTAATTTTTTCCATATAAAAATTAAAAATTCTACGGCCTTCAATCAACCTCTCAGGCCATTTACTCCAATCTTCCTTTCCTTTTCCATTACTCTCCAGAGATATACCAGACATGTACTTATGTAAAAGGGCCAGATCCTGGGTAATCTGTTTAACATCACTTATAACATTCAACTCTGGAGTCCGACCATTGACCCAATCCATTAGAACCCAATTACTGTGTTCAGTCTGAATATTTGGACGGCCCTCATTTGTCTGATAAATAACCGGAACCTGATTCATACCCCGTTCCCGTAATTCGGTAACAACAGAATAGACAAATATTAACTTTGAAGATTTGATTTGAACCCGGGCCAGCCGCCGATACCCCTGATCAGTCTCAACCCGATACTGATCACCTTTTACGGGTGTTATTCCTATAACTTTAAAAGGATAATTCTTTTCAATAACCTCTTTTAATTGGTCTAAATTAAACATTTTTCTTCACCTCCTTGCAGTATCCCAATCCAATGTAATTATTATCTTAGCTTTTTTTTCATTCTTATCAAACCTGATTCTAAGAATCCCATCTCCCGGTAAGGCAACATAATCTCTTTCTCTGGGTATTAATCCGAATTTATTAAAATATGTAACAAGTTCATCTAAATAACGGGCCAGTTCTTCACAGGAGTGACAATAAATTTTGAATTTCACTACCATCTCCTCCCATTCCAATCCATACTCTATATACTATATTCATTTCCCGTGCCTTTTGTTAGTAATTTTTATTCAATGAGTAAACTGCAAAAAGCTAATTTTAAGTGACATAGAAATTTTTCGCTTCACCATCTTAGTGAGATTTCAGTCGAAATAAGACCTCATCACAGGATAAAATTTCTCTTGAAGCAAAAAATTAACTTTTTGTAGTAAAATCATCCAGTAATTTTTCTTCATTTAACCTCATACTCTTTTATATAGTGTATTTTAACGGAGTGGAAGCCATGAACAAAGATTTAATTCATCTTATCGAAAAAGAATATCAAATCCGTATCAATGATTATCATCCCTTAAAAAAGGCCTGGGTATTACAAACCAACCGGGGCCCCTTTTTTCTTAAATCCTTTGTCTTTCGGGATGGACCTAGACTTCAATTCATCGATGGTGCCATGCGGCATCTTATAAAACGCGGCTTTAACCATATCATTCCCTTTAAACGGACAAAAAAAGGCGACCCATATATCTCCTATGCAAAAGAAATTTACTTTATGACTCCATATATCAAAGCCCGACAGTGTAATTATAACAATCCGGATGAACTTTCTAAGGCCGCTTCACTTCTTGCCGAGCTTCATCTCGCCTCTTTCGGTTACCGACCTTCGCCGGACTTAAACCCTCAATACTTCTGGGGGCTCTGGCCCAGGCGCTTTAAAGAAAAAATCCAGCATCTATACACTTTCAAAAACAACCTCGAAAAAAAAGCCAACTTAGATCAATTTGATCAAATTTTTATAGAAAAATTTTCCTACTATTTTCAAAAGGCACATCAGGCTTTAGATCAGCTTTTAAAAAGCGACTATCAGCGTCTTATGTTTAATGAACAGCGATTCCACTCCTTCTGTCACCACGACTATGAATATCACAATCTGCTGATCACTCCTGAAAACCATTATTATGTAATCGATTTTGACTATCTTCTCTGTGATACCCATCTCCATGATCTGGCCAGTCTATTAATTAGAGCGGGCAGGCGATCCAAATGGGATGAGAAAAAACGGGAATTAGTAATCCGTGCCTATCACCAGATATATCCCATCCACCCAGAAGAGATTCCTATAATCCAGGCTATGATGCTATTCCCTCAGGTATATTGGCAGGTCGCTTTTGCTCGCTATTTTGAAAACCAACCCTGGCCTTTAGAAAGGTTTATAAATGATATCTCCCGTAAAACCAAATATGAAAAGGCACGTGTCAAATATATTGAAAATCTAAACATTCCTTAAAATAGTTTTTGAATCTACGTGCACTTCCCTGGTTTTAAAATAATATAATATAATGATTATACTACAAAAAGCTAATTTTGAGCGACATAGAATTTTTTTGCCAAATCTTCACGAGATTTCCGACGAAATAAGGCCTCATCACAGGAGGTGATGAGCTAGTTCTAAGGGCCAGGAGGGCCCTTTGATTAGGAAGCCTTATTTCGGCGGAAATCGAGCTTTAGATGATTCGAAAAATTTCTCAAGAAGTGAAAAATTAGCTTTTTGCAGTTTAACCATATAATGATTGAAGTTAAGGAAGGAGTGGAGAAAATGGATGATGGAATACTACAAAAAATCGAAAAAATTTACGGAATACATATATTTTCAATACAGCCAATCAGGGATATTTACCGCTTGAAAACAGATCAGGGAAAGCTTTGTTTAAAGGAAATAGATTATAAGCTTAAAAAATTTTTATTTATATACTATGCCATGGAACATTTAATCAACCGGGGTTTTCATCAGCTTCCTGCATTTGTTCATACCCTGACAGGGGATCCTTATTTTTCTTATAATGATCGAATCTTTTTTATCTCAGAATGGATCGATGGACGCGAATCTGATTTTAAAAATCCGGCTGATCTGGATCTGGCTCTCATAACTTTAGCCAAAATGCATCGAGCATCAATTGGGTTCCGTCCTCCATCCCATGTTAAAGTCAAAAGCAGACTTGGTATCTGGCCAAAGCGTTTTCATAAACGGATCTCCGATTTAAAGAAATTTAAAGAGATAGCTTTACAAAAAGTTGAACCTTCAACTTTTGATAAATATTACCTAAAACACGTAGACAAAATTATTCAAGAAGGAGAGAAGGCACTTCAACTTCTTGAAAAATCAGCCTACAATGAACTGGTAAAACAGGCAAAAAAAGATGGAAGTTTTTGTCATAATGATTTTGTTTACCATAATGTGCTCATTGATGATTCTATACCTGCTGCTTATATCATTGATTTTGATTACTGCCGATTTGATTTACGTATCTATGATATTGCCCGTTTGATACGGCGTATAATAAAAGACAAAGAATTTAAAGAAGATTTGCTGGATATAATTCTCTATTCTTATAACTCCGAATACCCTCTGTTAAAAGAAGAATATCCGGTTCTTGCAGCATTTTTACAATTTCCCCAGCGTTTCTGGAGAATAGCTGACCGCTATTATCATCAAAAATGCGATTGGAGTGATGAGAAATTTCACTCCCATCTAAAGCGCGCTGTCAGGCGTTATCGATATCAAAGATCACTGGTTAAGGAGATTTTGCGCTATGAAAAAAATTAAAATTGACTTGCATATCCATTCTAATTTCTCTGACGGAATATTAACTCCAACAGAAATTGTAACCCAGGCCAAACAGAAAAAAATTCAGGTAATTGCTCTCACAGATCATGATACTTTGGATGGAATTCCTGAACTTTTAAAAGAAGCAAAAAAACAAAATATCCCAGCTATATGTGGTATTGAATTCACCTGTCGAATGAATGGCCGGGTTTTGCATATCCTTGCCTATAACTTTGATCCTGAAAATTATGAAATCCTTCAGCTGGTACAGAATTTTAATAAACTTCAAGCAATGCTCAATCTTAAGCGAATCCGTAATTTTGAGAAAAAATTTGGGCATACAATTGATCTCTCAAAAATTCCTAAAAAAGGAAATGTGACACCCATTCGCCTGGCTTATTGGCTTTTAGAAACAGGTCAAATTAATCCCGATGAATTTCCTGAAAGGATCAAAGATATATACCTGCTTTTCGAGCCATCGGTAAGAGCCTTTGAAAAGGGTTATCTATCCTATCTTCCCCTAGCAGAAAATGTAGTTCAGATTATCCGTAATGCCCATGGTTTTCCGGTATTGGCACATCCCCAATCTCAGAGAGTGACCTTTGCTGAACTACTGCGTCTCTATGCCAGAGGATTAAAGGGAATCGAAGCTTTCTATCCAGATCAAGACCCACTACCTTATCTGAACTGGGCCAAAAAGTTGAGTCTGGCTGTTACAGCTGGAAGCGATTATCACGGAATACTGGATAGAAAAGAACGTTCTATCGGTTTCACCATCCCTAAACCACTGCCCGATGGGCTCTATCTCTATACAGGAGATGTTACCATATGAGGGATTTACCCACTTTTGACAAAACTGAGATAATTCGAATTGTTCGCCGGGGATATGGAATCAGGGTTCAGAAAATTATCCCATATCGGCACATCTACCGCCTGGAAACAAATCTGGGAACCCTTTTTTTTAAACCATTCCACTCAAAAGAAGCTAAATTACAATTAATCGTTAAAGCTCAGGAACATTTAAAAAAACAAGGTTTTACCAGATTCATCCCATTTATTCCCACCTTAAATGGGAAACCCTATTACTGTTATAAAAAACAGTTATTCTATTTAACCAGATGGATAGATGGGCATCCTTCTAATTATGACAATCCCTTTGAATTACGAAAAGCTGTGCATCTCTTTGCCAGATTTCACAAGGCAGCAAAAGGATTTGCACCTCCTATAGAAATCCCTGATTTTCTGGGAAAATGGCCCCTAATGTTTAAAAAACGTACCCTTGAACTTAAAAAATGCCGTAAAAACGCTCAAAAATATCCCCGGCCAACCCCTTTTGAGAATCTATTTTTTAAACATATCGACTATTATATTGAACAGGCGGAAAAAGCCATTGAGCTATTGGATAAGACTGATTATGTCCTATTAAGTAAGGCTGGAAAGAGAGAATTACCTTTCTGCCACCATGATCCGGCCCACCATAATATTCTGATTACATCCACCAATAAAGCTTTTCTTATTGACTTTGACTATCTCATTCGGGATCTTCATCTTCATGATCTGGCAAGTCTGATTATCAGAAATGGAAAGGCTTCTACCTGGAACCTTAAGCGCTGTGAATTTCTCATAAAGGCTTATCAAGAGATAAAACCTATAACCCCGGAAGAATTTGCAGTTATCCATGCCTTTATGACTTATCCCTATGATATCTGGCTTTTGGCACGAGCCCGCTATATTGAAAAAAAACCCTGGCCTTTAACTTATTATATAAAGGAACTAATCAGAAAAACTAAAAATGAAAAGGCACGCCAGTATTTCCTCGATAAATTTTTATATTCTTATCTTTTACTTTAAAAACTCAAGAAAAACTACCGTTTAACTAGGTATTAGGAGATAATTTTACCAAATTAACCTCTACCTCATTTGCCCCTGGTTGAAAAAGACGATAGAATATAAATGTAAATGAAAATCATTATCAATCGAATTTATTTTTTACATAAGTAATGATAATGATTTTCATAATCAAAAATATACAAAAGGAGGTTACATATTATGAGAAAAACTATGTTGTTATTTTTGCTAATTTTAATGGTAGCAAGTATTTGGACGGAAACACAGGCCTGGGGTAATGAAGGTGAATTGGTTATCTATTCTGGTAGAAAAGAAAAATTTGTACTTCCCCTCATTGAAAAATTTGAACAAGAAACCGGAATCAAGGTTAAATTATTAAGCGGTAAAGCCACTCAGTATGCACACAGAATTATTGAAGAACAAAAACGTCCTCAGGCTGACCTTCTATTGGCCAATGATGCTGGTGTCATGGAATATCTTCGTCTTCAGGGGGTTTTAGCTCCAAATAATGACCCAATTCTGAACCAGATTCCTGCTAATTTTAAAGCTGTAGATGGCTCCTGGGTAGGACTTTCTGCAAGAGCTAGAATATTTATGTACAATCCTAAATTAATCAGTGAAGAAGAAATGCCCCACTCTATCTTTGATTTAGCTGATCCTAAGTATAAGGGTAAATTTGCCATTGCCCGTGCAGGTAATGAATCGGTAATATCACATTTTGCTGCCATTCGTGCCTATGCGGGAGATGAGAAGACTAAAGAATTAATAAGGGGTATTATGGCCAATGAGCCAATCATTACTCATGGACATACCGATATTCGAAAAGCAGTTGGAGCCGGTGAAATTGCCTTTGGATTGGTCAACAATTATTATTTCCACCTCCAGTTAGAGGAAAAAACAAATAATGATGTAAAGGCAATCTACCCAGACCAGGGTCCTGATCAAATGGGTGTCTTCGTAAACGTTGCAGGAGTCGCTTTAATAAAAAATGCCCCACATCAAAAAGAAGCCAAAAAATTTATCCGTTTCCTCTTACAACCTGAACAACAAAAAATGTTTGCATGGATCAGTAAAGAGACTCCAATTTTACCTGAAATAGAAACCTTAGAATATGCAAAGAAAATAAATGAGTATAAAGTCTTTGAATTACCTCTGAGTAAATTAGGTCCAGTCTGGAATGATACAATTAAACTAATGGAAGAGGCAGGTTTCAGTGAATAAAATTGATAAAATTAAATCGATAGTAAAGCAGGTCTGGGGCAACCCACGACCTGCTATAAGTTTAATACTTTTAAATCTATTGTTGGGGATTTTAATGTTAATCCCCCTGGTATATGTATTTTTACGCAGTCTTCAGGCTGGACCTAAACTTTGGTTTAAGTTGATTTCTTCATATCTATCAGAACTTATAATAAATACAATTACCTTAACTTTGGTAGTAAGTGTATTAGCTATTTCTATTGGAGTACTAATGAGCTGGTTAGTAGTAGGAACCAATTTGCCGGGACGAAAAATCTGGCAATGGATTTTAGCTTTACCTCTTGTAATTCCGCCTTATGTAGGAGCATTGAGTTATATTATCCTTTTCAGGCCACGCGGTTGGATATATCAACTAATTGGACACTCCATTTTACCGATTTACTCATTTTGGGGTGCTGTAATTGTTTTAACTATATTCACTTATCCATACGTTTATATAATTACATCTTCTTCTCTTAAAAAGATTAACCAGAGTTATATTGAAGTTGGTAGAAGTTTTGGGATGAAACCTTTCACTATTTTTTTAAAGATTATTTTACCCTTAATAAAACCAGCTATTGGAGCAGGTGGATTTCTTATTGCTTTATATGTTCTTTCTGATTTTGGAGCTGTTGCTATGTTGCGATATAAAACTTTTTCCAGCGCTATCTACTATCAGCTTACAGGCAAATTTGACCGGTCTGGAGCGGCAATTTTAAGTACAGTTCTAATTTTTTTTACAATGATATTTTTATATCTGGAAAATCGGAGCCGGAAAGGACAAAAATTTTTCCAGAATCAGGGTACTTACCGTAAATTTAAACCTTTTGATCTTGGTAAATGGAAAATAATTGCATTATTTCTTGTCGGATCAGTTGCTTTTTTGGGAGTAGGAATACCCCTTAGCATTTTGACCTATTGGTCCATTTCAGGAATAAAAGCAGGCATCTTAAACAGCCGATTCTTCTCTTATATTTTTAATACTTTTCTTGTAGCCGGATCTGCTGCCCTTATTTCGACAGTTGCAGCAATTCCTGTCTCCTTTCTCAAATCCCGATATCCATCACCTCTAAGTAGCAGTGTTACCAGATTTGCCTATACAGGGTATATCTTGCCGGGAGTCATCGTTGCTCTGGGAATTATCTTTATTTTTAATCAATATCTACCTTATTTTTATGGAACGCCTTTAATGTTATTAATTGCTTATATTATACGGTTTTTACCTTTAAGTCTACGCTCTATTGAATCAAGCCTTGCTCTAATTTCACCACGTATAGATGAGGCTGCAAAAAGTATGGGAGTTTCACCATTAAAAATGATTTTTCAGGTGATTTTACCCCTCATTTTCCCGGGATTAATGGCAGGAGGTGCTCTGGTCTTTGTAAGCTCTATTAAAGAATTACCAGCCACCCTTATACTTAGACCAGCAGGCTTTGATACTTTAGCAGTTCGGGTATGGTTAGAAGCCAGTGAAGGGTTTTATGAATTAGCTGCTCCAGCGGCATTAATCATAATCCTTATTTCAGTAATACCGCTAAAATATTTACTTAAACAAAAATAGGAGGTATAAAGAGTGATTATTCAATGTAAAAATATTAGCAAAAAATATCCCGGTACAGCACAACCGGCAGTACAAAATTTAAATATAACCATTAATGAAGGTGAAATTGTTAGTTTACTTGGTCCAAGTGGTTGCGGTAAAAGTACAACTTTACGAATAATTGCTGGATTTGAAGTCCCTGATGAAGGAGAGATCATTCTGGCAGGTAAACAGGTTTATGGTAAAGGGATATGGGTTCCTCCAGAACACCGGGATGTTGGTATGGTTTTCCAGGATTATGCTCTTTTTCCTCACTTAAATGTGATTAAAAATATTACCTTTGGCTTAAAGCGAACCAGAGATTTGAATCAAAGAGCAAAAGATTTACTTAAATTAGCAAATTTAGATGGCTTAGAGTCAAAATTACCCTCAGAGCTTTCCGGTGGTCAGCAGCAAAGAGTAGCTCTTATTCGGGCTCTTATGCGTCAACCCTGTATTGTTCTAATGGATGAACCCTTCAGTAATCTTGATGCCAGTTTAAGAGAACAGCTGAGAGTTGAAATTAAATCAATTTTAAAGCAAACTGAAACCACCTGTCTTTTTGTTACCCATAATCAAGAAGAGGCATTAACCATCTCGGATAGAATAATCGTCCTGAACCAGGGGAAAATTGAACAGATAGGAACCCCTGAAGAAATTTATTTTCACCCAAAAAGTTTATTTGTTGCTAAATTTGTAAGTCAAGGAAATATTTTGGAAGGAATTTGTTCTGGTAATACAATCAAAACAGAATACTTCTCACTTAAAGTAAATAATATTCACAAAAATAATGGAAAGAAGGTAAATGTTATTATTCGTCCTCGAGGTTTAAAACCCGATCCGAATGGTTTGATTAAAGGAAAAATAGAAGACGTTCAATTTAAAGGAGAAAGTTATGAATGTATAGTAAAATTATTTTCACCACAAGGAGCAACCACCAATTTCAAAATAACAGTTGATGTACAAACTAAGATAAAACCTGGTATTCAACAAACCTTTTCAATTGATGAGAATCAGATAACTATTATTTAATGATTATGCTGCAAAAAGCTAATTTTTCGCTTCTTGAGAAATTTTTCGAATTATCTAAAGCTCGATTTCCGCCGAAATAAGGCTTCCTAATCAAAGGGCCCTCCTGGCCCTTGATTAGCTCATCACCTCCTGTGATGAGGCCTTATTTCGTCGGAAATCTCGCTAAGATGATTTTCAAAAAATTTCTATGTCGCTCAAAATTAGCTTTTTGCAGTTTAATCATACATTAAAAAAGACGCAGGTTCACCTGCGTCATAAAACTATCACTCTTCTCCCAGATCAAATTTTTTAATCAAATCTCCGATTTTTTCACCAATCTCTTTTAATTTCTCAGCCATATCTGCTACCTCTTCGGCAGTAACAGACTGCTCTTCTGTAGCCGCTGCTACCTCTTCTGCATTTGAAGAGGTTTCTTTAGTGATCATAGCTACTTCATCCATCTTTTTAGCTGCATTTTGACTCAAATCCATTACAGATATAATACTCTCTCTGGTCTGATTAGCTACCTTATTTGTCTCTGTTATCCCCTTTTGAATAGTATTAAAAATTTCCTTCGACTGCTCTACCAGACCAAATCCTTTCTCCGCTTCAGATTTGCTCCGGTCCATCAATTGCTGAGACTTTTCTGATTCATTCTGGGTTTCTTTAATCAACTTTTGAATCTGACCAGCTGACTCAGAAACCTCTTCTGCAAGAGACTTAATCTCCTCTGCAACAACAGAAAAACCGCGTCCCACATCTCCTGCCCGGGCAGCTTCTATGGCTGCATTTAAAGCTAGAAGTTGGGTCTGATTTGCTATGGAATTAATGAAGTTTAAAATTTCTTCAATTTCCGACGTCCTCTGAACCAATTTTTCAGCTACGCTGGCATTATCCTGAATGGCCTTTTGAATGGAACTTATCTGATCAGCCATTTTTTCAATAATTAACTGGCCCTGATTTACCGCTTCTAAAGCCTGTCGAGACTGATTACTGGAACGCTCACCCATTTCCAAAGCAAGCTGCATATGCTCTAATATCTCACCCAATAATTTTAGAATCTGCTGAATATAATTTGCCTGCTCCTGGCTTCGTATTGCCACCTCTTCTATTGACCTAGCCACTTCCTCAGAAGCACGACTGGAACTCATAGCAGATTCGTTCAATTCTTCACTGGCCCGGTTCAGTTGGTTGAAAGATCTACTTATCTCATATATTACTTCACGGAACTGACGAACCATCTGTTTACAGGATAAAGCCAATATGTAAAGCTCGTCTGAACCCCGGTCATTAAACAATTCTTCATATAGTTTACCCTCTGCAACTACTTTAATATTGTTAACCGTCTTATCCAAACGGTTAAGCATTCTACTTATCATAACATACAGCAGTATCTCTCCCAGAATAAATAAGGCCAAAGTTACCAATAAAGTACGGTTCCGGACCTCGTGATAAATCTTGAAAGCATCTTTTTCTAAAACAGCAATCCCAAATGTTCCAATAATCTGCCCCTGGGAATTTTTCAATGGCTCATAATAGGCGTAACATGATTCTCCATCAATCTCTACTGGTCCTAAATACACCTCTCCGTTTTCTAAAACCTTTTGCTGTACCTCAGGACTCAATTCCAAAGTCATCTTTCCATCCTTTTTTAAATTGGTACTGACTATCTTTGCACCAACTGAGAAACTGACAATACTATTACTTATTTTACCAAACTCTTCGACAAAACTACGGTTTTCACTCACATCTATATAACCCTTATATAACCGACCATTTTTTACTTTCCAGGAACCTAAATATTTACTCTCCAATATTTTCTTTCCGTTAACTGCATTACTCTGGAGCTGAAGCTGCACCGATTTTTCCAGTACTCCCTTCATTGTTACCTGAAAATTATAGAAATAAAAACCAGTAATAACCAGCAAGGCTATAGTAAAAAATGTAATAATTTTTATTTTAATACTAATTTTCAATTATTCATCCCTCCTAAATAAACGGTTATACCTTACCAGAAAATATTTAAAAGCTATTTTATTAATTTGACAAGACCAAAGTTATTTCCTGCCAAAGTTAATATTTTTTTTTTAATCTGATTTAAAAAGTTTTCAATCATTTTTAAAAAAAAAAGGCTCTCCGTCAAATGTTGTGAAAGATAAGTTGGCTCCGTTGAATTGATTGGTAAATTGATTTTGAAATAAACATTTAAATTTAATAACTTAACATTGCATTAAATACTCTTCTCCTTAGATTCATAACATTTGGAACACCATATCCAATCCTTTTGATCAATTTAATCTTGTTATTGATACCCTCAGCAAAGCCATTGGTTATCTTAGTCTTAAAATAATTTAGTATTTTTTCTTCCCATCTTTGTATTATCTTTTTTACCTGGTAAAAAGGCATCAGCTTGTTTTTTATTACTTCTTTATACCACCTTTTTAGAGCTCTGGTGGCTTCTTTCACATCATCTAGCTGCAATAGGTCTCTGAATTCCTCTTTTAATTCCCAGGCCTTTTCTAGAGCTGGACTGAGTTCAAATAATTTGATGAGCTTTTCATGTTCTTCATCTGTCAATTCTTCAGCTCGTTTTTGGAGTAATAAACGACTTTGAAAAAACTTTCTTCTCTGATGATTATTTACTGTTTGTTGAACTTGTTTTCTAACTTCATCAAGGGCTCTGTTCATTAAAGTTACAAGATGAAATTTATCTATAACAATTTTTGCATGAGTAAATGCTGCATTTGCTACTGCTTTGAACGGCCGCCACATATCCATAGAGATCGATTGAATCTGTCGTCTTTGTTCATCTTCCCAACAATTAAAGTAGTCAATTAAATCATCCTTTTTGCGAGTAGGTAAAATGTCAATTAACTCCCGATTAATTGGATCTGTAATGCTAACTCCATATTTATGGCGTTTTAAAACTGCAAATTCATCGATACTGATGGCTTTTAATTGACTAAGTTTTGAAACTTGTTGTTTAATGAGAGGGTCAACTACTTTTTTAACTGCATTATTAACAGCTGTATAACTTAACCCGTTTTCTCTAGCAACTTTAGAATAATCCTTGCTGACAGTTTCTTTAGCAAGATATTTATCAAAGCGTTTGGTTTTACGGGCATATTTATCAATACTTTCATATTTTTCAGGGATACCCCTCTTATGACAATAAGGACAACGATATCTTTTCTTTAGAAGTCTAATGATTACTAGTTTACCTCTTATGGGGATGTCTCTAATATTTTGCCATTTTGTATCATGGATTTTATTAGTGATATTACCACACTGAGGACACACAATGTGATTTTTCTTTGCTTCAGCGATAAAAATATATCTGTCCTCTGTTGAAATAATTTCAGTTGCAATAATGTCTGGCAAATCAAGAAATTTTATGATATTATTATATTGCATTTGCTGGACTCCTTTCTTTGGTTTTTAGTTCGCAACTAATTAATTCAACGGAGCCAGCAAATGCCTTTTTATTTTTTATAATTTTTTCTTCACAACATTAATTATAGACCCAAAAAAAATAACTTTTATCAAATAAGCACCTAAAATAATAAAAAGGACTGAAACCAAATTTATCAGTCCTTTTAAATCTTTAAGGAAATATTTTATAATTCTAATAAAGCAGAATAAATCTCTTTTGTGGTAGCTTGAGAGATTTTTCTAAGAGCTTTTGCATATTTTTTATTTCTTTTCTTCTCTTTCTCTCTAAGAAAGTACTTCTCTGTAACCCACCAGAAATGCCAGGGGAATTTTAAAAATCCTTTGATCAAATCAATCTCCTCACTTTTAAGAGGACGGATATGGTTATAAGCAGTAATAAGATCAATTACATCATTAATCACCCTTACCTTTCGCCAATGTCCCAACTGGCCTAGATATGCTCCCAGACCACAAGCGGGCAAATCAGGTATAATTAGATTGAGCAAGTCAAATTCCATACCTAAAGTGGGAGCCGGAACTTGACTTAAACTTATATAACCTCTACTCATTCCTTCAAGACGCTGTTCATAATATCCCGCCTTTTTAAGATGAATAATAGCTTCCTGCATAGCACGAAAAGCATCCGATACTGTCTTATCAAAGTATTTAGCCAGTTTTTCTTCCTTTTCATCGATTATAGTTGTATGTAATTCGTAGATGGTATCTCTGGCCATTTCAAATAATTGAACCCAATCCGGCCATTCCCACCCTTCTTTTATACCGGGTTGAAAACCTTCACCAGCCTGATGAATCCAGGCCAGTATTTCACTTCCTAATTGGTAATGCCAGCGAAAGGGAAAATCCACCCCTCCTGGCTGCCACTTTTTCAGGTAAAAATCCTGTCCATCATACTTAAGATTGGTCTCTCCACCAATCATCGGAATACTGGGTACTGCCCATTTGAAACCATTTTTGAGAAGATACTCCTCAGCCTCTAAAGAGGCCAGTAATTCCTGTCTTTCACCTGAATATTTTTTTAAATGATAGTATTCATCATTATCATCTTTTAAGAGCAACCCATCTTCAGTTTGAATAGCACTTTCAAAAGTAATGCTATACCGGGTTAGCGCAACCTGATGAAGAGAATGAGCAATTTCACTCTTTTCAGTCATCCCTAGAACACCTCTATTCTACCTTTTTTTGTTCAAGGTAGGTAATCAACTCATCTTCCCGGTCAATAAGATTTAACAAATCATCAAAACGTTCCAAACTATCCTTTACCTTCCGCTTTTTATAATAATGCCGGATCAACCGATACAATCCTTTAGGATAAAGTAAAAAAGCAATCAAAGCATCCCACTCTTCAGATCTTAAAGGACGAATTTTTGTATAATGATCTATAAATTCAGCTACTTCTTTGACCGGTAATTCTGTCGCTTTTAGAATCTCATCAAGATAGACAGCCAGATCATAGACCTGAACCTCGTACCTAATTCTCAGCATATTTTTAATAATCACTTGATCATCTACTAACTGCAACTTAGAATCTTTATAACTATGCAGATTAAAGGCCCTGGCTTCCATCTCTCGCTTCAACAGCTTACGGTAATCTTCATGATTAAATCTCTGCCAGGCCATAAGTCCTCTTTCAATAAGGCGATCTACCTGTTCATAGAACTTTTCATCAAAAGAGTTCTGCTTTTTATCTTTGATTATTAACTTATATTTTACCAATTCATTTATCTCTTCAAAACACCGATCTGGCCATTTACCCCAGGAAACTTTAAATTCACTACCTGGCATGGGGTTTAACCCCCGGGCTGCTCTATGAAACTCCGCCAAAGTCTCCATTCCTCTGGTAATATTTATAGGAGTATAGGTAAATTTTTCTCCGTCCATTCTATCCATCAGGACCAGCAACTGATCCCGGTATTTAATATATGGATAGGCTTCTTTGGACTGATAAAGGGATAAAAACTTCTCAAATCCATTGGCCTTTAAATGCTGCTGGGCAGAAAAAAGAAAGATTAAAAAACCTTCATCACAGTCTGTGGGAATCAGTTGAAATTGGCCCTTTGGAGTATCCAGTATCAGTCTTTCTCTGCCACGATGAATATTCTGAATATCCAGATCATAATAGCGATTGAGCTTTTCTAGATGCCCAATTCGTTTTATGATTAACCTGGTACGTCTACCCATAGCTGATTCCTCCTTTCATCTTTTCTCAATCTCGCCATCAGGAGTAATAAAATAATACTCTTCATCCTTTATATCATAAAAATACCGTGGCTCTCCCATAGCATCATAACCTACTCGAAAAAAACTTTGATAGGGAGTTTGAATATAGGGACACATACCGTTCATATATCCCATGCACGGATAACTATAGAATAAATATGGTTGAACGAAAGGTATCTCTTCTGAGCCATAGTCCGGAATCGGCTTAAAAATGTAAGGGTTATCATAAAAATTAATGTGGGTAGTATAATCTAAAAATTGATTCTTTTTTTTCTGATTAGTTCTTTTATCTTTACTCTTCGGCGGCCTGGATTTTTGACCTAACTTCTTAAAGCCATCCCGATCTTTGATCTTTTGAATAAATTTTTCAACCCTATTTACCTTATCTTTAACTGCAACTTTAAAGATGGCCACTTTTAACTCCGGCATTTTTAGACCATCCACAAATTGCTTAAATAGTCTTTTACATTCCTTTTTGAATTCATCTACATCCATTTCCCGCATCTTGCGAATTTTTAACTTAATCCAGATCAAAATTTCATCTATATCCATCTTTTCTAAAATACTTTCCAGCCAGTCCTTGATCTTGCACCATAGTTCTTCTGGATTAATCTCATCCAAAATCGCATCCAGATATGCTCTGATTTTATAAAACCATTCTTTTATATCAGCTTCTTTAAGCCAACACTTAGATTTTTCAATCCATTCTTTAGAATTGAGCAGTTCCATTATTTCTTTGATAAAATCTTCAATTCTATCCCACAGATCATCTAAATCAATCCTATCCAGAATATCTTTCACATCTTCATTAATCTGCATTAACAGTTCCTTAAGTTTTGTTTCTTCATAAAATTCACAGCAGTATTCTTTACATTTCTCCCAATACTCCACAAAATCAATCTCTTTTTTCCAGAATTTTAAACGTTTTTTTAAAATCTTAATTACCTCATCTACAGACAAATCACGGTGAAAATCAGATAAAACCTCGCCAAACTGATTTGTTAGCATCGCCTTTTCCTCATCTATCTCTGACTCATTTACCGCTCTTTCTGGCTCAGGATATTTTAATTCTTCTTTAGAATCCAAAGTAACAGATTCCTCTACTAAATCTTCTTCTGCCTTACCTTCACTCATTTCTAACCCAAAATGTACAGATTCTTCTTCATAATTTTCTTCTACGCGTTCTTTTTGATAACTTTCTTCCTTTAAATCCATCTCGATAGATTCTTCTGCATTAACAGCTGGCTTAATCTCCTCATCATTTTTCTCTTCTTTTCTGGCAGGAATTTTCTCAATACTCTCACCGGTTAAATCCTGATAGAATAATTCGGGATTACTGGATATAATCACCTGGCCAGGCCGATTTGGCTCCATATCTTTTGCCTCAACAGTAACAAAAATCCCATCTCCTTCTGGACTCAGCTTTTTTTTAAAGCTAAAGGTCAATTTATTTCTTCGCTGCAATTTACCAATTTTATTCCATTTATTATTTTTGCTATCATAGGACCAGGCGTAATATGTAGCTTCTCTGCCACCTAGAAATTCCATCGGATCTGGTAAATGATATACAGAGATGATCAGTTCATCTGAATTCTCTTCAATCCGGGCAAGTCCGGTGATCATTGAATTTTTCCGGCTAGCTGCGATACTCGGAATAAGTTTGAGCATATTCCACAGTTTCTCTACCATCCTCATCATCCTTTCATAAATATTAACCCTACTTTGAGGGCCTAAACTATTCTATGAGTAACTTATAGCAAATGTGAGTCATTCTCCGTTATTTTAATTCATATGATAAGATAAAAGTATATTTTCACGAAAGGAGGTTGAAAAATGCAAGAAATTAAAAAAATCACCCTCTTTCCTACACGCTTTATCAAAAAACATTTTCAAAATGTCATTGGTACTGCTAATTTTTCTAATAAAAGCAAACAAATCTCTTTGAATATTTATAACTTACCCGAACCTGGCTATTTTTCTACTACAGAGCGGGAATATACTTGCTATAAAGGTTGGCTCTTTAATCCTGAAACTAATCAGTCATTTCTTATTGGCACTTTGACTCCTACGGGAGAGGGTTTATACATACTTTACGATATTTCAATACAATGGCAGGAAGGATTTTCAGAAATCATCATTACTGCCGAACCTGATTCTGTAAAACACCCAGGAGATCTAATTCTATTAATTGGTTATTTAAAAGGTTCTAAAACCCAACCCTTAAAAAAGTTTGAACCTTTTAGCCCTCCTTTACCTAATCACAAATGGTGGAAAATAAAAAAAGCAGATACAAACCACTGTTTGTTTTGTCCTAACTGGCAACAATTTCTCTGGCCGCCTATTCCAACCCCAGTCAATCAGGGTCTTGATTTACCCCATATCATTGGGCTTAAAACAGATGGAAATGGAAACATTCAATATTTTGTGCACGGAATTCCCGGCCGATTCTTGCGCAGTGAACAGCCAGATCAGGGTCGAACAGGTTATCTTTACTGGCATCCCTACTATGGGATTGAAGAACGCATTGGCGCAATGGGCTATTGGCTTTGCTATCTCGACCCGGAAACAAATCAGATTGCTACACCAATTGGGGTCACAATTCCACCCAGATAAAATTTAATAGGTTGAATAGTGAAAAAAGAGCTTTCAGGGCTATTCACCCGAAAGCTCATTATTTTCTGCCAAATCTGTACATTCCCACTCAATTTTTAATTTTAACTGTCGAGAAGTCCCCTTATCCTTAAACCTGACTTTAAAGACTGTCTCTTCAGGAATCTCTACTTCCTGCCAATCTACCAGAATAGTATGATGATCCCTAATCTGTTTTACCACTTCTTCTAATTTCTGTATTAATTCTTTAGTGCTACTACATCTATGTTTATATTTCATAAAAATCCCTCCTGACAAATTAAAATTTTGTTCCAACATATCCTCTCTAACTTACAAAAACTTATCCAGACTTTTTGATTTAATTAATTCCCGCAAATCTTTAACTTCCTGTGCTCGATTTTTATTACAGATTAAAATTACATCTTCTGTTTCAATAATAATCAGATTTTCAATTCCCAGGGTAGCAATGAATTTGTCATTATTGCTTATAATGCAATTTTTAGTATCATAGCCTAAATGAAAACCCATAACAATATTACCATCTTTATCACTCTTCATAATTCTTTCAAGTGCAGCCCAATTTCCCATATCATCCCAGACAAAAGAAGCCAAAACCATATATACTTCCGAGGCTTTTTCCATAATTCCATAATCTATGGAAATGGGAATAAATGTGCTGTACTCTTCTTTAAGTACCTCTTCTTCTTTTTTTGTTCCCATAGCATTTTTAATTTTCATTAATCCCTGGTATAGATGGGGCAAAAAGGATGAGATATGGTCCAAAATTACATTTATTTTCCATATAAAAATCCCACTATTCCAGAAATAATCACTTCGGGTATAAAACTCTCTGGCCAGTTTAAGATCAGGTTTCTCAGTAAACTCTTTCACTCGATAAATGGGCTTATCTACATCTAAACTCAACCGTTCGCCAATCTTTATATATCCATATCCGGTTTCAGGGCGAGTTGGTTTAATACCCAGAGTGGTCAGACAATCTTTCTCTTTTGCCAGTTCAACGGCAATTTCCAGGGTTTTAGCAAACTCAGTCTCATCACCGATATAATGATCTGACGGCAAAACAACCATTACTTCTTCGGGGTCGCTCAAACTAATTTTTACTGCAGCCAGGCCTACACAGGCAGCTGTATCCCGTCTAAATGGTTCAATTAACACATTCTCTTTTGGAATTTCAGGTATTTCATTATAAATTCGGGGAGCAAACTCTGAGTTTGTCACAATGTAGATTTTCTCAGCTGGAAAGATTTTAGCAACCCTTCTGACAGTTGCTTGAATCATGGTTATATCTTCAAAGAATTTTAAAAACTGCTTCGGATTATCTATTCGACTTTTCGGCCAGAATCGGGTTCCCAACCCGCCGGCCATGATAACTGCTGAAACCATTAACCTCCCTCCTAATCATCAGAGTTTACATACATTCAGACTGATAGAGTTTATAATATGCCTGTAATGTTTGGGCAGCTGTTTTTCGCCAATCGAACTGAGCCACCCGTTTCATACCTCTTTTATGTAAATCAAACCAGAACTCCCTGTCACTAAGGACTCGATACATCAACTCTGCCAGACTTACTTCATCACTGGGGTTTACTGTTTCTGCCCCGTCGCCAACCACTTCCGGAATAGAAGTAACATTGGAAGTGATAACTGGAATACCGCAGGCCATAGCTTCTAGTGGTGGTAAACCAAATCCTTCATAATAAGATGGATAAACAAATAGTTTAGCAGCATTATAAAGATAAACCATCTCTTTAACCGGGATAAAACCCGGTAAGTCCACTCGCTCTTCTAAGCCTTTTTGGCGAATCAGTTTCATTAAATCCTCATAAGAACGGCCGGGACTTCCGGCAATGACTAATCTATAATTTTCAGGAAGCTGATCTTTAATAAGTGCAAAAGCTCTTATAATTGCCTTAATATTTTTCCGATGACTAAACCCTCCAACATAGAGAATATAACCGGGTAGTAAGTTATACTTTTTTAAAAAAGGTTTGAGCTGATCAGAGGGTAAAGGCCGATAAAAGTCTTCTGGGGCTAGATGTGTGACCACAATTCTATCCGGAGTAAGGTTAAAATAACGAATAATATCTTTTTTCGAATATTCTGAAACGGTAATGATTAAATCTGCTTCCTCCATAATCCGGGGTACTTGATTTAAAAATATCCTTAAATAACCTTTTCCTACAGTTTCCGGCATTGTATAAGGGATTAAGTCATGGATAGTAACTACATATTTACTTTCCTTACACCGCGGTAAACCAATACCGTTCTGAGGAACATGATAAATTTCGATCCTCTCTTCAGATAAACGGATAGGGATATGGACTTCCTCCCAGAATAAATCTTTTTTATGACTAATTTCTTCAACTTTAATCAGTGGACCCCTCTGTAAAAAATCATAATCATCCCCAGGCCAGAAAAAATAATATTCATTTGAAGCATCTACCAGTTTAAGATTTTTTAATAGCTGATAGGTATATGTACCAATTCCGGTTCCACGATACCACTTTGCTGCTCTTCCGTCTATCCCTATTTTCATACACCACCACTCCCATTTCAGCTCTATCTTCAAACAAATGGTTATAACTACTATCAATATATGTAATCCATCCAGATTTGGTTAATAAAAAATTAACCCTGAAATAAGAAAAAGTCCCTTAAAATAAAGGGACTTTCAGTAATAACTTTTAATTTTTTATAAATTTTTACTGTAATACGGATAAAAAATTTTGGAGCGGGCGACGAGATTCGAACTCGCGACCCTTAGCTTGGGAAGCTAATGCTCTGCCAACTGAGCTACGCCCGCATCCTTTTACATTTTTAATTATAGCATATGGTTTTTGAAAAGGCAATAGGTAATTCCTAAAGAATTAAATTTTTTAATTAAAGAACAAACTATAAATCCTCATATTTGCTAAAACCTAAATTGAACTACTAGATCTCCAACAGCATTAAGTAATCTATAAACAACCAAGCTGGTAACTATAAAACGCGAATCCCATGTCAACAAACCTAATGCGAGCCCACCTAGTGGAACAATAATTTATATATAATACTAACTTCCTTAAGTAACTCCATAGAAAACCCTGGAAAAAATTCTTTAAAAATAGCCCAATATCTCTGGGAAAGAGATATTGGGCTATTTTTGCTTTTATATTTAAGATCTTACCATCCCCATCTTCTACCCATCATACCTGGTCCATAACCCCAGTGACCCCAACCTCCAAATCCTGGCCCATCAGCCTTGAACCAATAGGGACAACCATAATAACCGCCTCGCCATATAAAAGGAACCGAATCTCCAAATCTTTCTTTATATACCTTATATCTTTCCTTAAGATACTCTGCCTGTTCTTTAGTAATCCAACCATCATTTAATTGCTGATCAACCCAGGCATTATACTCTTCTTCTGTCCAACCCTGAGTTCTTCTTTTATACATCTCTAACATATAATCAGCCTGCTTCTGGGTCAACCAGCCATCTTCAACCTGATCTTTAAGCCATCTAGCATAATCTTCTTCCGAAAGCGAATTAATAAAACCCCTTAAACCAAATCCCCAACCACCAAAGGCAAAGGCAGGTACAGTAATCAGACCTAAAAGAGCCAAAACTACAAGAATCAAAGACACCTTCTTCATTCCCATCACTCCTTACTTTTTTTATTTTCTGACTTAAGTCTATAGTATAAATGTTACAAAAGTATGACATAAATGTTACAAAAGTATTTTAAACTGCAAAAAGCTAATTTTGAGCGACATAGAAATTTTTCGTCAAATCATCTTAGCGAGATTTCCGACGAAATAAGGCCTCATCACAGGAAGTGATAAGCCAATCAAGGGCCAGGAGGGCCCTTTGATTAGGAAACCTTATTTCGGCAGAAATCGAGCTTTAGATGATTCGAAAAATTTCTCAAGAAGCGAAAAATTAGCTTTTTGCAGTTTAACCATAATTTAGTTAAAAAAACCAGTTACTGAGAAGTAACTGGCTTATCTCTTCAATCTTTTAACCCGAAAAATTACATATCCAATTAAAATTAATACCAGATATGGTAGCAATGCACCTAGACGAACAATCAGATTATAAAAAGTATTGGTCATTTCCCGTACTGCCTGTTTTAATGCTTTTACAATCCCCCATTGAGAAGAAGTGATAGGTTCTGGTTCCCTGAACTCTACATCAATGGTACTTAAACTAACTTTATCATCATAATAATTTAATTTTCCCTGTAAACTTTCAATTGTGCTCCGAACTCGTTCTAACTCCCGTTCTATTTTTAAGATATCATCAACTTTAACAGCTTTAATCAATAACTGACGATATCGCTCTTCCTGAAGTTTGAGATTCTTCAATCTGGTTTCCAAATCAATATATTCTTCTGTTACATCCTCACCCCGTATAGAGCGAGATAGCACTTTGCCTAACTCTTCAACCCGACTGATAACCTGATAAAACTGATCTGTTGGAATTCGTAATTCATACCAACTATAATACCTATTAACTTCAGAAATCCAGCTCCGGGAACCAGAAATAAAACCTCCATAGTTTTCGACAATCTCTATAATTACATTATCAACTTCTTTTATATCCTTTACTTCTATTTGCAAACTGGCCTTTTTAATGATCTTTCGCTCTATTTGATCCTGGGATGGTGCTTTTTTAGCTGTTAAAGACATCTCCGGTTGACCCATTTTCAACGGAGTCTTCATTGCCTCAGGTTTAAAATACCTGATCTCACCTCTAAGGTCATATTTGGGCATTTCAGGAGTTTCTTTTTGATACTGAATATCTGGAAAAAGACCTGCCATTACAACTAAAAGCACCATAACAGTTACCACACCTACAACACTAACAGGAACACTCAGTTTAAATTTGAGTAATTCCCTTATGCGATTAAGTAAAGTAGATTCCCCTAACTTATCCCTTCTCTCTTTTTCTATCTTTTTTAGAACGGAAGATAAGAAATTATCAGGTAGTGCAACTGCTTCAACTGATGAAAGAAAATCATAATTTTTCTTATAAATCTCCACTTCATTTTGACATTCCTTACAACTATCAAGATGCATTTTAACAAGTTCTTTTTCATCTTTATCCAGGCCACCATCAACATATAGTGGTAATAATTCTTTCAATTCCTCATGTTTCATCCTTTTCCCCCCTTTATTCATGAACTTACTGATGATCTCAGATTACTCAACTCCTCACGTATATTTCGCCTCGCTCGACTGATCCGGGATTTAACAGTACCGAGAGCAACTCCAACAATTTCAGCTATTTCCTCATAACTAAATCCCTGAAATTCTCTTAAAACAATCGCTTCTTTCTGTTCATCCGGTAGTTTATCAATTACTGCCTGAATTTCATCTCTTAATTCCCGGTTAATTGATATTCTTTCCGGTGTCATACTCTCATCTAAAATTTCCTGCTCAATTTCACCATCTTTATACCGAATCGGTTCAGATAGACTCCGAATCTTTAAACGCCTTTGACGTTTCCTCAGCTCATCACGGCAGAGATTGGACGTAATAGTAAAAAGCCAGGTAGAAAAACTGGCCTTTCCCTGGAATAGATGAAGTTTTCGATAGACCCGAATAAACACTTCCTGGGCTAGATCATTAGCATCTTCCGGGTTCCCTAATATCCTATAAATGGTATTATAAACTTTCTTTTGATAACGCCTTACAATTTCTTCAAAAGCCTTTTCTTCTCCTTTTTTAAACATTTCTATCAATTCCTTATCCGATACTGCCACCATTTTCACTCCTTTCTAAACCTTTAGACGTGCAAATATTAATTTTGTTCCATTAAAAATTTATTTCCTAAATAACCATAATTTACATCTACAGATTTTATGGAATTTTGCAAACAAATATGATATTATTTAGTATAGCCATGTTCCAGAGTTAAAGTTGAGGAGGTCATACCCCAATCATTATAGAGAAAGGAGCATCTGCCTTGAAGAAAATCGCAACACTATTCCTACTAAGTGTTGTACTCGTCTTTGTAATTACTTCCACAACACTGGCTAATCCGTCTGATATCAAAGGGCATTGGGCAGAAGATTATATTACAAGCTTATTGGATCAAAATATAATGAAGGTTTACGATGATGGGAAATTTAAACCGAACCAGCCCATCACCAGAGCAGAATTTGCAGAAGCTCTGGCCAGATCTCTTTACCTGGACCAAATGTATACCACAGAATTAACTGATATTGATTCCCATCCTGCCAGAGGTTATATTGCTGCTCTGGTAAACGAAGGAATTGTAACCGGTTTTCCTGATAAGACATTCCGCCCTGAAGAAAAACTGACCAGAGCACAGGTAGTTACTATGCTAATTCGGGCATTGGGACTTGAAGAAAAGCAGAATCAGATTAATATGTCTCACTTTCAATCCTATCTGGATATGAGTGAAGACCATTGGGCAAATATATATGTTAAACTGGCAACTGAGCTGGATATTCTGAACGGTTACCCTGATGGTACCTTCCGCCCCAATGAATTGACTACCCGGGCTCAGGCTGCCAAGATGCTTAAAATTTTTAAAAACTACAAGACTATGACAGGTTTTGTTGCCGAGGTTTATCCAGCATCCAATAAATTGGCTATCACCAGTTTGAATGGTGAACGTATTGTTCTAAGTCTTTCTGATACTGCTCTGATTGGGCGAAATAACCGTCTTGTTCCAATTACCGAATTTTTAAAAACAGATAGAGTTTTTATCATTACTGATGAAAGTAATCAGGCACGCTATGTAAAAGCATACGGCCTGATTACTAAAGCTGACTTAACCGAAAAGGTAAGTCAAATGACAGATTATATTCTGGAACCATTTGAAGTTGAAGCTATTGCCAAGGGTGATTTCAATGCCATCAAACCTAAACTAATAAACCAAATCAGGACTCGGCTTTTAGATTCAGGATTGACTCCTGATGAAGTTGAAGCTATATTGAATACAGATTGGAACACTCTTGAAGAATACGGTAAAATTCGCTTAAGTGAAGCCATTTCTTTAGAAACCGGTCTACCTCTGGACATGGTGAAAGCCATCATGGAACAGGACTGGGAAAAAGTAAAAGCTTTAGCTAAAGTTGAAGTCATTCACAGACTCGTTCAAGAAATGATGCGTTATGACCTCCTCTCATAACCGGTTTTTTCTAAAGAAGCTCACCAAACTTTCAGGTGGGCTTCTTTTTTATTTTAAACATTTGAACTCCTCCTTAAATTTATATTCCAAATTCAGTACTCTCATCTCTCTTCTTTAATTCAGTATTTCACCAAAAAATATTATTCTCCTCTGACTTTGAAGTCATTTTTGGAGTAAATTTGAATCAATTCCTTGTTATGGCTAATTATCCGGTGATTTATAAGTTTTGACTCCAATTCATCCAGAGTAATATAACGTTCTTTATTCTTAAGAAAAATTTTTAACTCTTTTTCCTTTTGCATAAGTTTTGGTATCGCTCTAGGATCAATGTAAATAACATTCCCAAACCTGAATCCGATATTCTTATAGAAATAATTTTGATAGATAAAGGAAACCTTATGTGGAACTGGATAGATTCCTGCTTCTTTAGTTTTTAAGAGATAAATTAAATATGGTATAAATATCTTATCTTTGATTTCCTTATCCTTTATGAGATTAAGAAATGTGAAAATATTGTTTGTTCCATATCCGTAAATATCTTCAAGGAGACGAAATTTAAGATCCTCTCCCTCTTTTATAAGAAAAATCGTCTGGTAATATATCTTTACCCTGGTCCCTTTTTCAACCAGATGATAAATCAATTCTATATCATTATTATACATCCTGATACACCCTAAAGAAACGGAGCTTCCGATTGAGGTAGAATTAATATTTCCATGAATTCCATATCCTTTTTTGCTCAATCCCAACCAGTAACTTCCCAAAGGATTAGTTTGTCCAGGCGGAATAGGTTCTCTATTTTTTGGATACCAGGTAGGGTCCTTTATTTTATTTATAATTATAAACTCTCCAATCGGGGTCTCATGGCCTGGACGTCCAACTCCAACCGGTGCTTCATATATAATCTCTTCTGATTGATATACTCGCAAAATAAACTCAGGAATATTGATTCGGATTTCTAACTCTGGTGAATTGGCAATTCCAATTGGACAAAAAAAAATCAAAAACAGAATAAAAAAGACCAGCCTTCTCATAAAAATCCTCTCCAACTAATGTAATTATATATATATAATATTTTAATCTAATAACGAAAAAAATATCACATCAAAACTACTGAAAGAGGTAAAAACCCAATTTTTGGAGAGTTGACCAACCCACTTCTCCATCTGCTGGCAAGCCATAATCTTTTTGAAATCTCTGGACAGCTTTTTTAGTTCTATAACCAAATATTCCATCAGGACGCCATTTATAGTAACCCAATTCTCTTAAACGATTTTGTACCATCCAGACATCTGAACCCCTATCTCCATCATTAATGGTCCGCCAGGGTAGGTTATAGGGAAAATTACCTCCAACTACAAAAACCCGGGTTCCCCAGGTTACCCATTTATAAAGGGTCTCTATATCCCGATTGAACATTCTAAAACAGCCATGACTTGCTGCTGTTCCAATAGACCAGGGCTTATTGGTTCCGTGAATTCCATATTTACCGTATGGAACATTAAGACCGAGCCAGTGCGTTCCAAATCCTCCGCCCCAACTATCTTTTGATATAATTTTCCAATTTCCGATGGGACTCGGAGTATCCCTTTTTCCAATGGCCACAGGAAATTTTGCAAATATTTTATTATCCTCAAAAACATACAGTGTTCTTTCATCCAGAACAATTAATATGCTCACCTTTCCTTCGGGTTTAGATTTCCCGACAACAGGAATGTTCTCTTCAATGTTCTCTTCATAGACCCGGGCCAGCAGGTTATAGTCATCTAAATCCATAATCCCCGTCGGTTTTAAGCCGTATCTTTTTTGCAATTTCTTAACAGCAGCCAATGTTTTCGGACCATAGATTCCGTCAATAGCACCGTAATAAAAATCAAGCTTTTTTAAAATTGCCTGAACACCTTTAACATCATCATTACGCAGCATTGGTTCAGAATATTTAAGCACCGGATAATTCTCTAATTCACCTTTAATCCATTCTTGACCATTCTCGATCATATGTTTTAAGAGAAATAAATCTTTACTGGCTTTTATTATATCCTCAAGATTTGCGGCTGGCTCTAATGATAGATTTTGATTCTGTTTTTTAAATTGAATATCCATCTGATCAATTGCAGATTCTTCAATTATTTTATTTCGATTCTTTTGATCATCGGAAACGAGCGGTTTCTTGTCCAGATAAAAAATATAAGTAAAAGTAAAAGTTAAAATAAAAATAAATACAAAAATCAATACAATCCACTTCTTGAATTTAATGGTTTTCATCTTATTCCCCCTTTTTTTAAAAAACGTACTCTAAACTAGTTTTACACTTCATAAAAGAAGTATTCATCACATTAACTGTCAAAATAGCATAGGCAGTTCTTTGGTAAACTAACGGTAAAGAAAAACTTAAGGTAGCGGTAAAACAAGGGAGGTGAATTAATGAAAGATGAACAGGATTTTTTAAAACAACAATATAAAGAGGCCATTCGTACTGTAGAAGAAATCTCTAAGGAGCGCAAATTAAAAGGTAATGCCAATGTCACCGCTGGTCGATATGGTGAACTGGTGGCCAACATGATAAAATATGCTGAATCGAAAATGGCTCTGGAAATGATGGAAAAGCGGAAACTCCCCACTCATAAACATCTGGAACTGGAAAGTTTACGCGGCCAAAATGTTATCAATCCAACTTAAAAAACCCTCTCCCCTTTTGTAATACTATCCCTGCAAAATAATTTAACCCTTCCTGATTCAGGAAGGGTATTTTCTCCTTTTAGGAACTAATCAGGTATAGATGTAGCCTAAAATTTGCAATAAAAATTTTTAAAAAAACCTTGCATTTCGAACACAAATATGTTAATATAATAAGCGAGCCGTACGGAAAGATGCCGAAGTGGTGGAATTGGCAGACGCGCCGGACTCAAAATCCGGTCTGGGTTAAACCAGGTGTGGGTTCGAATCCCACCTTCGGCACCATACTTGCAGAAGTGGTGGAATGGCAGACACGCTAGCTTGAGGGGCTAGTGGGCGCTTAAGCCCGTGCGGGTTCAAATCCCGCCTTCTGCACCAATTTTGTAAATTATACCTTTGTGGCTTAACCACAAAGGTTTTTTTATTTTATTCCAATAAAAAATCGTCCATTGAAAAATGGACGAACAATTTTTATTTTAATAACCATTAGTATATTGAAACAATATTATGATTATACTGCAAAAAAGTATAATTTCTTAAACATATACAAATTACCTTAGAATAATATAATCTTTAAAATTCAACTTCTCCCTCTCACAAAATTTCATCAATTCACTTATAAATTTTACACCAATACCTCGCTGCCCACGCATTACTCTATATACATATGAATAATCAAGATTAAGATTCCTGGCAAAGATGACCTCATTCCACCCCCGTTCTTTTATCAATTCCTTGATCTTATTAATATCTAGCTTCATAAATCGCCCCCCTACAAAGATAATTTACTATTTGTAATTTCTTTTACTATTTATTCTTTCCTTGACTGACCAAACCACCATCAACTTAATTACCCAATGTTGTTGAAAAAACAAAGATTGATAGGATATAGAAGGCCCCGGGTCTGGCAATTAGGGGTCATGAGGAGGGCCCGGGGTTTGATAATTTTTATATTAGTAAATATTATTTACATATTGTGTTTTTATTGTAACACTATCTGGATAATTTGTCAAGGAAAATTTACATATTTTATATTTTTATTGACATTAATTTAATATTACTATATAATTAATTAAGGGTGACTTGAGCAATGGATTTCAACAATTTTGAGAATAAAAAAATACTAATGGGAAAGCGTCTGGCCGCTCTTTTAAAAGAACATGATCTGAAGAACAAAGATCTTGCAGAAATACTTAATGTATCAGAATCCTATATTTCAGCATGGAAAAATGGTCATCGTTTAATCCCTACCCTATATGTACATAAAATTAGTGAATACTTCGGTGTACCAGTCTCTTATATAATGGGGGAAGATATTGAAGATCATTGTCAAAAAGCAGGAAAGAAAATTGCTCAGGCCAGAAAATTAAAAGGTATGCAATATATTGACCTGGCAAAAAGGACAGGAATTGCACCAATCAGGTTATCACAGATTGAGAGAGGAATTATAAAAGCTAAAGCTGAAGAACTTGAAAAAATAGCCAAAGAATTAAATCTAACTGTCGATGAATTAACCATTGATTTTGAAAGTTGTATTGAGAAAATAAAAAAACTCTGTTTAAAGATGGGTGTTTCTGACGAGAGTATTGAAGCTATTATTCAGCAAATTAAATATGATTTGAGGAAGTAAAAAAAAACCACCCCTAACAGGTGGATGTGTATCTCTATGAATCTCCAGGCCAGGTTGGACCATTTAAAATATTTTTTTCAGAATAACTCAGTTCACTAATCATTTGTGAATTGTTATTTATAATATCAGTTGACCAGAAAGAGAAATTTATTATTCCGAATACTCCAATAAGTATAATTAAAAATAACAATATATATTTTTTCATATTTCCTTAACCTCCTCCATCATTGAACTTACATAAAGATCATGTTCAGCTTTATATTTTGCTGCTCTTTCAATATCTGTCTCCAAATCCCCCAATATATACGCTACCTCTGCTAATTCAAGAAGTAAATCCTTTTCTTTAAAAATTGACCTTGCCTGTTTAAGATAAAAATAAGCTTTATGATAATCCCCCTGTTCTTTGTAACATATGCCCCGTACCTTTAAATTTTCTCCTAATTCAATCTCATGATTTCCCTCTAAAATTATCTTATATGATTCATCCAGTCGTTCATGTGCCTCCTTAAAATTACCGACCTTTACTAATGACAAAGCTATACCATTTAATGAACAGGATTTCAATTGTCCTTCAAACACATCTATTGCTTTTTGATAAAATTCTATTGCTCTATAATGATCATTTAAAGCCTGATAAACTTCTGCAATACTATTGTTCAATTTTGCTATATCAATTAAAGATAATCCTCTAACATTTGCTTCTTCAAATTCCTTTAATGCTTTTTCAAGAAATTTTTTGTTATCATTCATTTTCCCTATTCTACTATAAATTATACCTCTCCCCAAATGTCCCGCATATACCCACTGCGGATTATTCATCTGAATTAATTCATTATAACAGGAAATAGCTTGTTTATTCTTCCCCATCTTCCCATAGCTATTTCCTAAAAATTGAGTCAATTCAGCATAATTATCTCCCTCATTAATAGTTCTTGCCCACTTCAGTTTTATTATCGCTCTTTCCAATAAATTTAATTGATAATATGATAACGCTATTAACTTTGCCGCTTCAGGATTTTGCGTTTTAGCAAATGCAATAATCGAATTTTCAAGGGAATCATAATAATTCCTGGCTTCAAAAGCTTCTTTAGCTAAAACCAGTTCATCACTACACATCTTCCAGTCCTCCCATTCCATTCTACCCCTTTTTTAAATTATACCTTCCCTTTCCATATAATATCATAATTATTGTATGATGTCAATAAATTTTGCTTCTGTATTAATTTGTTAATATTTATAAAGTTAATTATTCATTTAGTTTTATTGCTATTTTATGATTAATTTATACTATATTATGTAAAATATTACAAAAATCATTTACATAAAATATTATACAACTAGACTTTAAATTAATATATGTTAAATTTTTATTGACCCTGGTTAAAAAGTTTTATATAATTTACATATAGAGAAGGAGGCTTTAAACAAATGGATTATGACAATCTTAAAGATAAGAAAAAACTAATGGGAGAACGGCTTGCTTTTCTCTTAAAAGAGCATAATATAAAAAATAAAGAATTGGCAAAAATACTCAACGTATCAGAATCCTATATTTCAGCATGGAAAAATGGTCATCGTTTAATCCCTACCCTATATATACATAAAATTAGTGAATACTTCGGTGTACCAGTCTCCTATCTAATGGGAGAAGATATTGAAAACCATTGGCAAAAAATTGGAAAGAAAATCGCTAAGGCCAGAAAATTAAAGAATATGCAATATATTGACCTGGCAAAAAAGACTGGAATTGCACCAATCAGGTTATCACAGATTGAAAGGGGAATTATAAAAGCTAAAGCTGAAGAACTTGAAAAAATCGCCGAAGAGTTAAATTTAACTGTTGATGAATTAACCATCGATTTTGAAAGTTGCATTGAAGAAATAAAAAAACTCTGTGTAAAAATAGGAGTTTCTGATGAAAGTATCGAAGCTATTATTCAACAAATAAAATTTGATATAGAAATGTACTAATAAAAAAAGCCCCGGGTCATACTGTTAAAAAATTAGTAGCCAACAGAAAATTCTGTTGGCTAATTTATTTTATTCCCTTGACTTTATCACTCAAGTCTGTTAAAATTTAAGCAAGCCCCATATACCCCGGGATAGTATATTTTTGACTGGGAGGTGTTATCATGCCAATTTATGATTTTATCTGCACTGATTGTCAACATCAATTTTCAGTCCGGATATCCTATGCTGAAAAGAAAAATCTGGTCTGTCCCGAATGTAAATCTACCAATTTAAAAGAAGATTATAGCGGATATGGAACAAGTTTATCCTTCAAATCAACTAAAACTTCTAATGTCCATAGGCCTTTTACTTGAGCAGGTCCTTGTTAGAAAGGCTGGAAGCCTTTCAAATAATGCACAAAAACCCTGCAGTGGTTAGCTGCAGGGTTTAAAAATATCTTTGTTACCAGAATAAGGTATTATAGTTAATTTTAATAAATTCAACCCAAGACCGATACGATATGGATTAAAAATGGTTAAGCTAAACTTTCGATAATCTACACCTGCCTTAAAATTAAAACTTAAAACTAAAAATACCGATTCTAAGCAGGAACTTTCAAATCCTTAAAAAATAAATACTATATAGAGATTTTAAAATTCTGAGGTGAACATTATGACAGTGGTTCGATTTGAAAATTTAAAAGTTGGAATGTTAGTAGCAGAAGATATTTTTTCAACCTATGGTAGTATACTTGTTAATGCAGGTGACCGCCTGGATGAAAAAATGCTGGAAAAATTGAAATTACATAAAGTAGAGTATGTCAAAATTATCGATGAAGCTGATACAAACTCCTCTACTACAATTCAACAAGATCAGACTGTAAATCCAGAAGTTTTAGTTAAATTCACCGAGACCTATAATGAAAAAACTAATGAAGTGAAAAATGTTTTTAACCAGATTGTTAATCATGATTCAAATGTACATCTCGACAATAGTATCTCAGAAATTACCAATGATATAATAGGAACTATTGACAACCAGGAAGATATCTTGAAATATATTCACAAAATGAAGAAAACTACTCCTTCAATTTATACTCATAGTATTAATGTCTCTATTCTCTGCAACCTTTTTGCCACATTACTGGACTATCCTGAAAAGAAGAAAAATGAACTTACCCTGGCAGGGTTACTTCACGATATTGGTAAAGCCGAATTAGGAATCGATATTGAATACAACACCTTAAACATGGAAAGTCTGGAGCCTGGTATTTTAGAAGTTTATAAAAAACACTCTACTCTAAGTTACCGTATCTTGACCGAAAAAGGTTTACCAAAAAATATCTGCGTAGGTGTATTGATGCACCACGAAACCGAAAAGGGAACAGGTTTTCCGACTGGTGCTAAATGGAATCAAATCCATGAATTTGCCAAAATTATCGCTATTGCCAATTTTTATGACCATATGACCTTTTCTGGAAATACCCGAACAGATATTAATCCCTTTAAGGTCATCAAATTACTAGAAAGGATTAAATATGATAAATTTGATATTCAATTTGTTTCTATTTTCCTGAAAAGAATTGCCAGATATTATCAAAATGAATGGGTTGAATTAACTACGGGTGAAATCGGCCAAATTGTCTTTATTAACCCCAATGACCTGGCCCATCCAATTGTTAAAATTGAAAATGTACTAGTAGATTTATCTCAGGAAGATGGAGTTGATATTCAAAGAGTTTTATAAAACTTCAGACTGTTGAAAAAAGGTAGGTGCACATAACTTGCTCCCTCTTCCACTACCGGGCACTCCACCATCCTGGCTGCACGTCCTTAAAAGTCAAGGCTTCCGCCCTCCTTGCTTTAAGCCTTGACTTATACGCTTCAGAAATTATATTTAGTTTTTATAGCAGTGTATGGGCAAGTCTCTAAAAAAGAAAGGTTTGTTAACAAGTTCCTTTTTTATATTATTTCAACTGGAATCTAACTTTAAATGGTTTGAAAAATTTCTTTTGAAGCGAAAAATTAGCTTTTTGCAGTAAAATATTGTATAAAAAGGAGGAAATATCATGCCTCAGAATCTAGAAAAATTAAAAAATACCGTCTGCCACTGGATTGATAAATCATACGATAAATTCACCTCCCTTGCGAAAAAAATCTATGAAGAGCCCGAATTGGGCTTTGAGGAAGTAAAAGCAGCTCAATGGTTAACTGAGATCTTGGAGAAATATGGATATATTATAGAAATGGGAATTGCTGATCTAAAAACAGCATTTCGTGCCACTTTGCCCGGGAGTTCAAATAAGCCAAAAATAGCCCTTATCTGCGAATATGATGCTCTTCCTGAAATCGGACACGGATGTGGTCATAACCTTATAGCTACTGCTAGTGTTTGGGCAGGTGCTGCTCTATCCCAACTCGATATAGAACTACCAGGAACTATCTTAATTTTTGGTACTCCCGGTGAAGAAACTGGTGGCGGCAAAGTTATACTCGTAGATAAACATTACTTTGACGATATCGATGCAGCCATGATGTTTCATCCAAGTACCGAAAATCGAATTCTTTCCAGTTCCCTGGCTATTGACGCCCTGGAAGTTACCTTTTTTGGTAAGACAGCCCATGCTGCTGGAGCACCACATCTGGGAATCAACGCCCTGGACGCAGTTATTCAAACTTTCAATGGAATTAATGCTCTCAGGCAGCACTTAAAAGACGATGTCCGGATTCACGGTATTATCACCGATGGTGGAAAAGCCCCCAATATAGTTCCAGACCGGGCCCAGGCCAGATTTTACTTAAGGGCAAAAGAAAGAAGCTATCTTGATGAGGTTGTGCAAAAATTTAAAAATATTTGCAAAGGTGCAGCCATGATGACTGGAGCTACCTTTGAAATCCGTAAATTCGAAAACTCTAATGACAACCTGATCTCTAATAAAGTAATCGGTAACTTTTTTGAAAAGAATTTGCGTACTTTAGGAATTACAGATATCCTGCCATTTCACGAAGGCAGCGGTTCAACTGATATGGGCAATGTAAGTCAAATAGTCCCTTCTATTCATCCGTATCTAGCTATCGGCAGCAAAAAGCTTAGAGGTCATTCGCGGGAATTTGCTGATGCTACTATATCCCCAGAGGGGCTCAATACTTTAAAAATTGCAGCTAAAGCTCTGGCTATGACTGTCCTCGATCTTCTTTATAATCCTGATCAATTAAAGAAAGCCAAAATGGAATTAGACGCCAAAATTTGTAGTGCTAAATAGCATAATATACACTCCTTTTTCTCTTTAAAACTTTTTCCTACAATAAAAGAAGGATTTTAAGAATGAATCTCGAACTTATTACAAAGACTAATATCATTGCCTGTAAGTATTAAATTTATTTTTATTATCAACAAAGGAGGTGCTATAATGAAAGAGAGAGTTCAGGAAGTTTTAAATAAAATTAGACCAGGTCTTCAGGCCGATGGCGGCGATGTAGAATTGATCGATGTTACAGAGGATGGTGTAGTTAAGGTAAGACTTCAGGGAGCATGTGGTGGCTGCCCCATGGCTCAGATGACATTAAAAAATGGAATTGAAAAAACTTTAAAGGAAGAAATTCCTGAGGTTAAACGGGTTGAAAACGTATAAATAATAAAAAACACCTTTGTAAATCTACTACTTTACAAAGGTGTTTTTTATTTAAGATTTTACTGCAAAAAGCCAATTTTTAGCTTCATAAAAAACTAACTTTTTGCAGTTTAATCATTTAAGCTATTTCACAAATATAAATCCCGAAAATATCAAAGATTTTCAGATTTTTGGATCCCACCAGGATTCAAAAAGATGAAAACTATAAAAACGGAGTGGCCAGTCAGGGAACTAACTTTAAAGAAAAGCGGAAAACTCCCAACTGACCACTCCACATTTATTAATAAAAGGCAAATGCGGGGATAGAATCTTCCTATGTGCATATTATAGCATTGTTTTGACTTAATGTCAACGTTTTTTATTAATGTTACATTCAATGTAATAAATTAAATCTTATATTTGACTATTACAAAAAATTACGATACAATAATAAAAAATAAATATATGATTAAACTGCAAAAAGCTAATTTTGAGCGCCATAGAAATTTTTCGTTAAACCATCTTAGTAAGATTTCAGTCGAAATAAGGCCTCATCACAGGATGTGATGAGCTAATCAAGGGCCAGGAGGGCTCATTGATTAGTATGCCTTATTTCGACTGAAATCGAACTTTAGATGGTTCGAAAAATTTCTCTCGAAGCGAAAAATTAGCTTTTTGCAGTAAAATTATATATAAGAAAGGGAGTTCTTAAAATGAAAGAGTTAAAAATATTAGGGCGAAACTTATATCATTTTAGAAAGAAAAACAATCTTTCATACCAGGCCATCGCCAATGCCCTTGGTTTATCTGCTGCTCATGTATGTCGTATCGAAAAAGGAACTGCTAAACCTTCCTTTGATGTAATGATAAATTTATCTCAACTGATGAATGTCCCTCTCTATTACCTTTTTCTAGATTTCGGTAATTGTGTAGATTTTACCAATTTCATCACATCAGTTAAAGATAAAATGAAAACTTTAAATTGGTCACTGGAAACTTTATCTAAAAAAACAGGAATAAATATTTTTAAAATGCTGGATATAATCCATGAAAAAATCCAACCCACCCAAGAAGAGATTACCGCTCTTGCTAATATTTTAGGACTACCTATTCCCGATATGCCTACAAATCAAAGATTAAGTTTACTGGAAAGAATTTTAGAAGATTTAGGCCTGGATAGGGCTCAAATTCGAAATATAATTGATTATGTGAAGTTAGTTATGAAAAAAGATTAAGATATTTTTCCATTCCCTCTACTAACTCAATCCTCTTTAATGGCAGAAATTAAAATATATCACTGCAGATAATTTTTTAGCTTACAATCATCTTTAATATTTTTCATCATATCTTTCCATAACAAACGAAATTCAAAATATTTAGGAACCAGTTCAACAGCTCTTCTTTTTGCCATTTTAACAAATTCCACAGCTTCTCTTCTGGCATCTTTTTTAACTAACATTTTCATTAATTTTTCCTCTGCATCCTTGTAAAGTTTATTGTCAAAAAAACTACCTGGATAAGGCATTAATTCCTCAATATCTATATTATTTAAGTCATCATGTTTTTTCACTTGCTCTAATTTTTCTTTTTCATAAACAAAACGCAAAATATCTTGTTTTAATTTAGACAAATTAAATCCATTATGAGCAGTATCATATGAAGGCGGTAAATGAACTACATTCAGTTCTTTATCTAAAAAGAAATACATCCCCTCCATCCTGGCATTTATCAAATAATCAATATCTTCTCCCCGTGTATTATAAGGATCAAAAGATACTTCTTCGAAAGTTGACCGGGGAATAACCATATTTCCTCCAAACACAACTGGACTTCTCACCAGACGATCTTCACACTTATCTAACATCTCAAATGTTAAGTCCATTAAATAATGCTTTTTATCAAATAAATTATCGCTGTAACTATGGTCATCAAGGTTTAAGCGGTGGTTACCTTTTTCATCTAAATAATAGCCAGCAACACCGGCTACTTTCACTCCCTTATATTCAGTTCCAACATATTCTATAGCTTTTTTAAGATAATCCTTATCAGTAATAATTTCATCATCATCAATGCCAACGACTACATCACTCTCTTTTAAATGTGAAACTATCAATTGCAAATTTCTTATATTATTATAGTTTTCTAAATTAATCTCATCTAAAATTTTGTCATATCCTAAATCCCATAATCTCTCTTTTAACCTGTCCAATTGAGTATAGGAGAATTGAATGATATCAAAATCATTTTTAAACCTATCAATAATCTCCTTAACTTTTTTTTCTACCTCAGCCCTAATCTGCTTATTTGTAGCAGCACTTATTACTACCACATCAAAATTGGGATAACTTAATTTCTTAAAACTTTCAAGGGTTCTAGCTAATGTTCCATCCATATCAAGTGGAGTAGGATGATCAAAAATAGATTCAACTTTTCTACCATTAACATTTGTAGGCCAGGTCCAATAAGTAGGAACAACAATAGTTACTTTTTTCATTTACTTCCCTCCTAGCTGATATTGTTTTCCAGCCACATTTATCTCTTTCTGCTTACTTATTTTACTTATCATCCTTTAACTCCACCAAATGTCAGTCCTCCGGTAATAAACCGCTCAATGGATAAAAACAGAACAATTACTGGAATAGCTGTTAATAAGGAAGCTGCCATCATCCGGCCCCAGATATAATGTTGGGTATAGAACAACTGACTTAATCCAATAGGTAATGTTCTTAGTGCCTCGGAATTGATAAAAACAGAAGCAAAAAGATACTCGTTCCAGGAAATCATAAAAGCATAGATGAAAACTGATACAATAGCTGGGGCAGACAAAGGCAATACTATTTTATAAATCACCTCTAAACGATTACATCCATCAATTAATGCTGCCTCCTCAATGGCTTCCGGTATGGTCCGGAAATAATTTCCCAGCATATATAGAGATACAGGTAAAGTCTGAACAACATATGTTATGATTAAAGCTGCTCTGGTATTAAACAAACCCAATTTAGTTATTATCTGAAATAATGGTACAACTAATAATACTCCGCCAAACATATAGACCAAAAGAACCCCTCTTTGAATAATTCCTCGTCCTTTATACTCCAGCCGGGCAAAACTATACGAACCGAAAATAGCAATTAAAACTCCAATCCCTGCAGATATTAAAGCTATAATTAAACTATTTTTAAAATAATTTAAAAAGGGAAAGACATTCGGGTTCAAAACACCTTTATAATGTTCTAAAGTTGGTTTTTTTGGTAATACTTTCGGCGGGAAAAGAGTCTGTTCAGCTGGAGGTTTAAAAGAAGATGTAATCATCATAATAAAAGGAATCAAAACAAAAGCCAATACCATAAATAATAAAACAGCAAAACCAATCTTTCTACCTATCACATTCCTTTTTACCATTTTAACACCTTCCTTACGTAATATAGAATGAAACTAAGAACAAAAATAAATAGAATTGTAGTAATGGCTGCCCCTTCACCAAAATTAAAATTAGAAAATGCTTTTTCATAAACATAAACAGGAACCGTCTCTACAGATGGGGATAAAAGATAAATCTCATCAAATTTATAAAAATTCCAGATTGTTCTTAAAATCACTAAAGCTCCCAGAACGTATCTTAATTCAGGCAAAGTAATATGGCGGAATTTATCCCAGGCAGTAGCTCCGTCAACCTCAGCAGCTTCATAAAGGGTAACCGGTATTGTTTGTAATTCAGCAAGAATCATCAAAAATGCAAAAGGGAAGTTACGCCATATATTAAACAAAATAACTGCATAAATAGCAAATTGAGGCGATTCAACCCAGTTTAAATGCTTAGGTAATAAATGTAATAAATCTACCAGTACATAATTGGCCATTCCAAAGACAGGGTGAAACAAATACTTCCAGCCAAAAACCAGAGAAATAACCGGAGCCACATAAGGAAGAAGAATAATCCCCCTAACAATAGCCCTTCCTTTAAACTCACGATTTAAAAGTAAAGCAACTCCTAATCCCAAAAGAGTAGTACCTAAAACAGTAGCCACTGTAAAAATTATTGAGGTTTTAAAAGACATCCAGAAATCTAAATCAGTTAATACTTTTTTATAATGACCTAACCCTATAAAAGTATTCGGTTTAAAGGGATTCATATTTACCTTATGTAAGCTTAACCAGAGATTATAACAAATAGGATAGAATATAAGTCCTACTATTAAAAGAACCGTTGGTAATATTAACCAATAACCTAAAATTGCTTCTTTTCTCTTCATAGACTCAGCCTCCTTTTGAAAACTCTCCCGCTGGTAAAAACCAGCGGGAGATAAACTAAATACTTACTGACGAACTGCCTGTTCCATCTCTTTTTGCGCCCATTTGGCTGCTTCTTCAGCACTCCAACCATTCTCTGTCATCTTCATAATCGCCTGTCCTATAATAAATTGGCTCGTTATTTTTCCAATCTCAGGGAAAACTTTTCCATTAACATATCCGAATTTACCTATATTATCCAATCCTGCTGCTATTTCAGCAGCCTTTTCTCCATAAACCTTTAACACAGGATTATCTAAATATCTTGGGTCCTGAGCAATAGAACGACGTACAGGGTTCATTCCTCCAGGAGCCATATGAAGGAATTTAATATAAGCAGTATCCGACATCAGATACTTAACAAACTTCTTAGCGGCTTCAACCTGTGCTTTTTTATTACCTCTAAGAATTCCTAAAGCAACGATTTGTCCATAAGTAGCAGGGGACTTATGAATCATTACATTAGCCAGAGCAGTTTTATCTACAAGATTCTCAACAATCGCTCCTTCATAACCAGTTCTACCAATACCAATATCATCCATAATATATGTGGAATACATCATCATTGGCACTCTACCCGATAAATATAGGTCCCTAGCATCACGCCAGCCATCGGGGCCAGGAGGGGTAAATTGAGCCAATTTTTTGTAAAAATCCAAAGTTTCAATCATCTCAGGAGAATTAAAAATTATATTACCATTTTCATCAAAGATACGGGCATTATTAGATAAAGCATACTGTGTAAAAGTCTGACGGGTATAGGAATCTTTACCTGTACCGATAACGATACCATATTTTTGTTCTTCAGGATTATAAAAGGCCTCAGCAGCTTTTAAAATATTTTCCCAGGTTATAGGAGGCTCTAAACCTTTCTCCTCAAATAAATCTGTTCTATACCAGATACCCTGAACCCAACCGTGCATAGGTACAGCATAATTACCGCCTTCAGGAGTCGCTACCATCCTGAGAGCACCTTTATAGAAGTCCTCACGGCCAAGTTCGTCAATAATCTGACCAGCAGCTTCAACGTCCATTAAACCTTCTGCACCCAAACGCAATATGTTCTCTGCACCCATTTCAACTACTTCAGGTAACATACCAGCAGCCATACCAGCAGCTAATTTGGTTGGAACATCATTTTCCTGAACCGCTACAACATTGACCTTGATATCAGGATTTAATTTCTCAAATTCTTTAACCAGGTCTTTGATAACTGCCATTCTTTCTTCTTCTGTTTCTGTGGTCCAGAACTCAATTTCAGTCTTTCCACCGGCCATAGCTACAAAAGGAACCAATAAAACCATTACCAACACACTGGCAATTACTATATTTAGTCTATACTTCATTTTTATCCCCCTTTTTAATTTTTTTACAAAAAATAACTTAAAATTCACCTCTACTTGGATCTCACCTCTCACCCCCTAGAAATAAATTTGCCATAATACACTTTTATAAGGAAAATTAGCTATATAACTTTCCTGGCATTAAAAAGATTTTGGTCAAGCCCTTGCCCAAAATTAAAAAAAACATTTACCCTAAAGATTTCGTAGAACCTCTAATAATTAACTCACAGGGCAAATAAATTGTCCTTCTTTCTAATTCTTCTCCTTGAATAATCTTATACAACATCTCCATAGCAGTTCTACCCAAATCTTTAACTGGTTGACCAATAGTAGTCAATTCTGGATCACAGGCCAAAGAAATAATACTATTATCAAAACCTATTACTGAAATATCCTCAGGAACCCTTAAACCTGCCTTTTTAATCGCCTTGATAGCACCAACTCCCATAGCATCACTGGCAGCAAAAACAGCAGTGGGCAATTTTTTTAAGCTCAGCAAATTCTCCATGGCCTTTCTCCCACTATCCATTTTAAAATCTCCTTCCTGGACTAATTCCTCTTCAAAGGGTAGATCATAATCAGCCAGAGCATTCTTATAACCCAGTAAGCGATGATAACCTGACTCTTTATCTATACAAGGACCGCTAATCATGGCAATACGTCGATGACCCAATTTTATCAAATATTCCACCGCTTTATATGATTCACCAATGTTATCAATATGTATAGATGGGAGAAAGCTTTTGACTTTTCTGGATACTACTACTGTCGGTATCTCCGACTCAACTAAAGCCTTTTCACAAGAATCAGGCATTCGACCACTCATAAAAACAATTCCATCAACCTTTTTCTCTTTTAAAATTTTAATATATTTCAATTCTTCTTTTTCTTTTCCGCCAGTAGCAGAAATAATAAGACTATAACCTTTTAAACTGGCTACCTCCTCTACCCCTCCTATTACTGAAGCAAAATAAGGATTAGCAATATCACTAACAATCAAGCCAATAATATGGGTTTTTTGTTTCGCCAAACTTCTGGCAACATCATTAGGATAATAACCTAATTCTTTAGCTATTTTTAAAATCTTATCCCTGGTCTCACTGCTGGCTTTGGGAATACCGTTAAGAACACGGGAAACTGTAGATTCCGAAACACCAGCTTTTTTGGCTATATCTTTCAAAGTAATAGCCAACTTTCCCACCTGCCTTATCTACCTAGGAAAATATTATCTTGATTAAGTCAAGCGCTTGTCTTTTAAAAAAAATATATATTTATTTTGAAATTGCATGAATATTGTGAGTTATATATCTATTTTTATTTTAATAAAAATAATTATAAAAGTCAAGAAAAAATAATAAAAAAGAGGGTGTACTTTTACACACCCTCAACACTATCCCTAAATCTCTACACTTTCCCCTGGATTAAGTACTATACACTTAGCATCTGTTTCCTTTTCTATACGGGATTTGAAAACCTTTGCATCCTGTTCAATCACTGGGAAAGTATTATAATGAATCGGTACCACCCGTTTTGGTTTTAACATTTTAACTGCCCTAAGAGCATCATCAGGCCCCATAACATAATTATCACCAATGGGCAAGAGGGCCAGGTCAATCTCAAACTCTTCTCCAATAAATGCCATATCATGGAAGAGTCCAGTGTCACCAGCATGATAGACTGTTAAATCTTTCATCTGGATAACAAACCCGCAGGGTTCCCCCAGATACATTGAATTACCATTTTCTACTATAGCAGAACTATGTAGAGCAGGCACCATCTTCACCCGACCGAAATCAAAATTATAAGAACCTCCAATATTCATCCCATGCACTTTAGGAGCTCCCTGGGCCTTGCAATATAAAGCTAACTCATGGATTGCCACAATGAGAGCATCAGAATTCTTAGCTATATTCACACTATCACCTAGATGGTCACCATGGCCATGGGTAATCAATATTCCATCTACCTTAAGGTCTGAAGCTTTTATAGCAGCTTGCGGATTACCCGTCAAAAAGGGGTCAATAACAACTTTTTTTCCTCCCTCTTCAATCAAACATGCAGCATGTCCCAAAAAAGTAATTTTCATTCTCCTATACTCCCTCCTTATTTTCTATAAATCAAATTTTTCTCCATAATCTCATGATATAAATCCATTAAACTTCCCCTACCATCAGGAGTAAACCGTCCCGTTCCTCTATCAATTAAAAAATCCTCTACAATAAAAGTCTTCATCCCCAGAAGAGAAGCGGGTAGATCTTCTTCCATATCATTACCCACCATTAAACATTCCCGGGGATCAACACCTATCTTTTCACAGATTTCTTTAAAATAGTTAGGATTAGGCTTACAAAAATGCATTATTTCATAAGATGTGATTAGTTTATATGGATAATCGGCCAACCCTACCCAGCGTAACCGTTCTTTAACTGCGGCTTCTGGAAATATAGGATTAGTAGCAATAACCACTTGATATCCAGCATCAAAAATAACATCCATCAATTCTTTAGCTTTCCATCCTTCAAGTTTAAGATTGATTTCATCTTTTAACTTTGGAAAATCCTTCTCATAAAAAGCATCAAACTCAGGCATGGCTTCCTCAAATTTTAAAGGAACTCTTTTAAAGAAATCTTCAATAAATACCTCTTGATTAGTTTTCTCTGGATCATTATTTTTAATCATTTCCATAGTAGATGCATACAAATCCTTAATAAATTGTTCAGGTTTTATAATAGCAGCAAAGCGTCGTGTCAAAGCTTTAAAATATCTGTCAATGAAAATATCTAAATCCATAGGCAATAATGTTCCATCCAAATCAAATAATATTGTTGTTATCTTCATCTAGAATTACTCCTTTTAGTCAGTTTCAAGATTGCTTATCTTCTCTTTCAAAAATTTCTTTAAATCCAATCTCCAAATCTCCTGTTATAATCCGCTGTACATCATTCATCATAACAATAAGCCGTCTTTCTAATTCTAAATATCGCCTGATAGTTATATTCATTTGAACTACTTCAGCTAATTTCTCAAACTGCTCTACCTCTGCATCTTCAAGCTTTTGGCCCATCATTTGTTTTGATTGGAGTTCAAATTGCTTACGTTGATAATCCAGGAGCATCTTTTTAGTAGTTTCATCTGCTTCAACCTCTTTTTTAACCTTAAGATAATCCTGGTACTCATTAGAATTTTTTATCTCCCGTGCAAGTTCATACGCTTTGTCATAAACAGACATATTAATCCCCCCTAAACTTATTTAAAATATTTTACTTTACCAATCAATTTCTTCTCTTGAGGAATCAATAGTCCATAAGAGTAAAAGACCTCAAATCGCTTATCAGTTGGAGAGCCTGGATTAAAAATCAGAATTCCATTAACACGATCATTATAAGGTCTATGACTGTGCCCAAAAACAATAGCATCAACTTCATCATCTTCAAAGGTTTCCAATAAACGCCCCAGGGTATTACCATATGGACTGCTGTAGTGAACTAATCCGATCTTAAACCCGGCATATTCCACAATCCGTTTAGCCGGCAATTTTTCTCTAAGTTCAGGTGGGTCACAATTACCATAAACAGCATATACAGGTGCTATCTCCTCCAACTCTTTTAATACACTTTCTTCAACTATATCACCTGCATGTAATATTAGATCAACTCCTTTAAAACCCTGAATTACCTCCTTAGGTAATCCTTCAGCTCTTCGGGGAATATGGGTATCTGAAAGAACACCAATCATAAACTCACCTCTTTATCAATTAATATTTACTCATTAATATAATTTTCCCTTTTTAACATGATGATTTTACTACAAAAAGCTAATTTTGAGCACCATAGAAATTTTTTATTAAACCATCTTAGTGAGATTTCCGTCGAACTTCAGATGGTTTGAAAAATTTCTTTTGAAGAGAAAAATTAGCTTTTTGCAGTTTAATCATGATATAATATGATTACACTGTAAAAAGTTAATTTCGAGCGACATAGAAATTTTTCGCTAAACCATCTTAGCGAGATTTCAGTCGAAATAAGGCCTCATCACAGGGTGTGATGAGCTAGTTCTAAGGGCCAGGAGGGTCCTTTGATTAGGAAAGCCTTATTTCGATTGAAATCGAGCTTTAGATGGTTCGAAAAATTTCTTAAAGAGCGAAAAATTAGCTTTTTGCAGTGTAACTATAATATTACTAAAATATGATGATTATACACGATTCTTAAGAAAGGAGAATTTTTATGCATAACAGCTTACAATATTCTCATCAATTAATTAAAACCCGGGTTCAACCCGGGGACCTGGTAGTCGATGCCACAGCAGGTAATGGCCACGATACCCTACTATTGGCTCAACTGGTAGGACCTAAAGGAAAGGTCTATAGTTATGATATCCAGGCCTGCGCTCTTAAAGAAACGCGTCACCGCCTCCAAAAAGCCGGACTCCTCGAGCGGGTAAAATTAATCCACCGGGGCCATGAAACTATGGATCAGGATCTGGCTCCCGGTCAATCTATAAAGGCAGTCATGTTCAATTTAGGTTATCTTCCAGGTGGTAATCATTCCATCATCACCAAACCTGATACCACCATTCAGGCTCTCAAAATAGCCTTAAAACATCTTCTTCCACGGGGACTTATCACTATTGTTGCCTATCATGGCCATCCGGGTGGTAAAAATGAATTATCTGCTCTAGTTAAATATCTCTCTACATTAGATCAATATAACTTTGACGTATTACAATATCAATTTATTAATCAGGTTAACCAACCACCTATCCTTTTTGCCATTGAAAAGAAAGCTAAGAGTAAGCTTTGATAAATGCCTTAATTGATCTGTCATAAGTCTTCTCTACTTCAGGTGGAAAGAAACATCCTGGAAGCTGATTCATCTTACGATGATATGCTATACACTCACAGCAAACTCCTTTTCGTGGACAACCTGGATAAGTACAGGTACAGTTCTTTGAATTTTCCTTGACACAAGCCTTCATTAAATCATTCCCCCTTGTTTAATTTTCTTTAAATTGATCTTTTATATATAATTCGTCCAGAAAATGATATAATCCTCCTGATCCTTGACTAAGCTCATCACTTCTTCATATGAGGCCATTCTTTTCAATTTCACTAAGATGGTTTAACAAATAACTGATTAAACTGCCAAAAGCTAATTTTAAGCGACATAGAAATTTTTCGCTAAACCATCTCAGTGAGACTTCAGTCGAAATAAGGCCTCATCACAGGATGTGATGAGCTAATCAAGGGCCAGGATGACCCATTGATTATAAAGTGAAAAATTAGCTTTTTGCAGTAAAATCATAATTTGATTATGTTATTCATCTAAGAAAATCAATCATCCCAAAACCTTGATAGTTAAATGAGCCCAACCCCCAACTAAAAGCTATTTTTAGAACTTTTTCAGGACCTGTCATTTTAAATTTAAAAAGATAACCCTTAATATTTTTACCCTTATAATGAATCAAATTAGCTGCCCTTTCCAACTCAAATTTTTCCGGATCAATGATGGTAAACTGAATATCTGCAGGATCAAAAACCTCTCCATAGATCTGCTTTACTTTAAAAATCAGATCACTCCTTAAAAGGTCATAAAACTCACTTTGTAAAGGATGGCAAAAAACCTCACGACCATCAGGACGAAATACCGATGTAACTACTGGTGCAAGCATAAAACAGGACATTTCTTCTGGCATTTCTGGATCTTTTAACATCTGATGCCTCTCAACGGTAAATTTATTTTTACCAACCTTTATCTGATAACGCCCAATCAACCCATTAATTAATGTCTCAGCCAATTCATCTACAGGAGTGGAAATCAACCATTCCCCTTCTCCCTTAACAATTAACCCCTTGTGGGTAGCTTTATAATTATCGAATAACAGTCTTGAGAAGGTATATGGTTTAGCAGGCTTATCACCAATTAGTATTCCTTCCCCAAAAAGTTTTTCTGCCATTTGCTCATCTGCATCTTTTACAACTTCATAAATTAGATTGTTCAGATCAGCATTATAATTATAGTCAATTAGCTGTTCTTCAACTGTTTTTAATTTCAGGCGAATTCGCATCACCTATTACCCCCTCTTTATTCAATTAAACATTATCCCCAAAATAGTCCCATTTCTTTTTCTATAACTACTTCGAGCTATATTCACCATTTTCCTTTAAATAAAATAATAAAACCTGCCAGGAAAAAGAACCATTAAATCCTGGCAGGTGACTTTAAATTAATTTCATTTTATTTGTCCATAATCAGCAGTGCCTCACGCAAAAGTTTACCGGCAACAAAAACTGTGGTTTTACCAGGGTCATAATCTGGAGCTACTTCTACAATATCTAAACCAACCAAATTTAAATCCTTCATCATATAAAGAGTATTAAACAATTCTCGAGAAGAGATTCCGCCCGGTTCAGGTGTACCTGTACCCGGAGCAAAAGCCGGATCTAAAACATCAATATCAATACTGACATAAACAGGGCGATTTCCAACAGACTTTATTACTTCAGGTATTGCCTCAATCACTTTTGCCCGATAAAGATGGGTATTTTTTCTGGCCCAAGCTAACTCTTCTGGAGCACCGGAACGAATTCCCAATTGATAGAGATTTTTACCACCAATATAACGGGCAACACACCCCATTACAGTAGCATGGGAAAGGGGTTCACCATAGAACTCCTCTCTCAAATCAGCATGAGCATCGAAATGGATAATAACCAGATCAGGGTAATAACGATAAACTGCCTTTATAACCGGCCAGGTAATTAAATGTTCGCCCCCCAGAAAAATTGGCTTTTTACCGGCACTTACAATAATTTCAGCAGCTTTTTCTATTAACTCCAGAGACTTTTCGACATTTCCATACGGTAACTCCAGATCACCTGCATCATAAAACTTCACTTCTTCTAAACTCTTTTCCAATTCAAAACTGAACTCTTCTAAACCGTAAGAAATATTACGGATTCCCTCAGGACCAAAACGAGAACCCGGCCGATAACTGACAGTAAAGTCCATAGGTGCCCCCACAATAATAATGTTGGCCTCTTCTGGATTTTCTAGACTGCCCAGGAAACGAAGAGTTCCGGTCATTTGCTCAAGCTTGTCCAGGGTTAACACCTTCTTTCTCTAATAAAAACGTTCGACAAAAATTATTTTTGAGCAATCAAATCACGAACAAAATTTGGTAAAGCAAAAGCTGAACGGTGAATTTCTGGATTATAATACTTAGTATCAGAAGCAATAGCTTCTGCTCGACTCAAATCTGCATCTTCCGGTTTGTATTTCTTAGAACCCATAGAAAAGCTCCAGAGGAATCCCGGATAAGTTGGAATAGTTGCCAGATATAATCTGGTAATGGGGAACACTTCGCTAATTGCTTGATATGTTGGTTTAATTATATCTTTATTCAAGAAAGGTGACTCTGTCTGTGCTACAAATAATCCATCCTCTTTTAATGCATCATAAACACTTTGGTAAAACTCTTTCTTAAAAAGACCTACCGCAGGTCCGATAGGATCAGTGGAATCAACCATAATTACATCATATGTATTTTTATTCTTTTTTATAAATTCAATCCCATCCTCAACAAAAATAGTTACTTTAGGATCATCTAAAGCACAGGCAATTTCAGGTAGGTACTTTTTACTGTTTTCAATAACCCGGCCATCAATCTCAATCAAATGAGCTTCTTCTATAGATGGGTGTTTGATAATCTCCCTGATTGCGCCTCCATCTCCTCCACCAATTACAGCAACCTTTTTTGGATTTGGATGGGTAATTAATGGTACATGACTAATCATTTCATGATAAACAAATTCGTCTTCAATCGTAGTCATCACAATTCCATCTAAAATCAACATACGACCAAATTGCTCAGTATCAACTACGTCTAAACGCTGAAATTTAGTCTGTTCAGAATGAAGGTGTTTGGAAATTTTGTAACCATAAGCCAATTTATTATTTTGATATTCGGTAAACCAAAGTTCCATAATAATAACCTCCTTTATTTTAATACCAGAGGGCAACGGCTGCAAAAGCACAACCGCATTTTTCTACACGGTGTTCAACAGCTTTTGCCATCACTCTGGTTAGCTTTAATCCGCGAATCTTAAATGCTTCTTCTACCATTTTTATTACCTGTTCTTCAGCTTCTTTGGCTGAACAGGTTCCGGAATACTCCATTATCACTCCAAATGAATTTTCGGAAAATCCGATACCTACACTTGCTGCAATCAACTCACCTGGTTTTTCACTCACAATAGAACCATATGCTGTTGGAGTTAAAGTACCAGGTGGGATATTCAAATTCTCGGCATATTCAGCCCCCGGTGGTAAAATACTCGAAACTTTTAACAGATTCAAGTTTCCGATTCCTGCATTTAGTAATGCATTATCAAAAGCATTTAACTCACTAGCACCTTCTGCCGTTCCAGCACAAATAGTGAATTTTTTTGGTGTTGGTAACATATCATCCCCCCCTTACATTTCTTCCTGTAATTTATAGTATAAGCATTGTTATCAATGCTATGTATAGATTAAAACCCTATGATACTTACTCTAGATAAATATCATAGGGTTTTACAATGTATCACCAGGTTCGGAACTCATAAAAATGATAAACTCCTTCCTAGTTTTTGTTATGATACTTTTACTTTGGCATCTGACTGAAAGATACCCCTTTTCACTTCATTTGCGGTAACTGATTCGGCTTCGAATTTTTCGATTATATAGTCTACTGCGTCCCATGGATTAACACTTTCCCCACAGGTAAAAACATCAATGGCTGCATAACCTAATTCAGGCCAGGTATGGATCGTTAGGTGTGATTCAGAAATAACAACAACACCACTCACACCTTGGGGGCTGAACTTATGAAAAGCAACCTCTCGAATTTCGGCTCCTGCTGACAATGCCGCATCAATCATAATCTTTTCCACACTCTTGACATTGTCCAGGAGCTCTACATTGCAGCCATAGGCTTCAAGTAAAACGTGACGTCCCAGAGCACCTCCTAATTGGCTCTTCATAAGCATCAATCCTTTCTATGGGGATTAACATATTTGGGGGGTTCAACAAATTTATTTTAGCAGATTACGGGGAAATGTCAATAACTTTTTTAAAAAATTTCTTTGCCACTTCTATGAAAAACAAAACTTTTTCGCTAATACATGCATTCTTATTATTTTGGTTATCAGGTTTTAACTCATGTATATTTTTTTACTAATATTATATGATTATACTGCAAAAAGCTAATTTTGAGCGACATAGAAATTTTTCACCAAATCATCTTAGTGAGATTTCCGACGAAATAAGGCCTCATCTGAGGATTGATGAGCTAATCAAGGGCCAGGATAGCCCCTTGATTAGGAAGCCTTATTTTGGCGGAAATCAAGCTTTAGATGATTCGAAAAATTTCTCAAGAAGTGAAAAATTAGCTTTTTGCAGTTTAACCATTATATTAATTAATCAAATTACCTTTTATTTTATTCTAATTCTTTTAAACGGGTTACTTTTATTTTTTCAATTACTCCATCTTCCATCCGATAAATACTTAATCCAACATCGGCAATTTTGATGGTAGTCCCAGGAACTAATTTTTTACCTTTCTCAGCCGCAATTCGTGCAACTACCCCTCCGATAGTCTCAGCTATATCCTCCGGGATAAAAGTATTTAAAGCCTTATTTAAGGAACTTACTTTGGTAGCAGCACCCACCAAAATACCTTTCTCAGCTTCACGTTCCAGATCCCGGCCGTGAAGATATTTACGAATTGCAAAAATACCTCCAACAGCTAAAACTCCCATTAATATTTCAAGAAAGGATTCTGTGTAAATAACCATTTTTCTGGCAATAGCAAAAACTAATACCTCCAATAAACTATCTGGTGTATGCTTAACAAGCATAATTACCAATTCAAGACCAATAATAAGCAAAAGGAGATGTCCTATAAAGTTTTTAAGGACATCATAAGCCATGCCTGTAGGAGCAGAATAAATAATACCTAAATATCTTGTCAAATCTCTAATCCCAATTAAAACTCCCGCAATGATAAATAAAGAAAGAATTGATTCAAAGATAATGACAATATTTTGAATCTTGGTTTTTAATTTTCTTTTATATTTTTTCAAAGTAATCTCCTTCCTTTATTAAAATTTTGATCCTTTCTGTAGATAATGCACTGTCCTTAAAAAAACCATATAATTCTTTCTTTATTCTATTTTCGATTCCTCTTTTTATTATACTACATACAGCCGATTTGTCCAGCCTGATTATAGATTAAGCCCTTTCGGTAAGTAGTACCAGAAAAATAAAAACCCCAAAATTAGGGGCTTTATAATTTCTATACTGTGCTTATTCCTCTAAAGTAACACCCAGACCATCAGCAATCCGGTTGACATAATTAAAATAAGCTACAACCTGATTTATATCAAAAATATCTCTATCGCTAAAACCCGCTTCTCTTAAAGTTTTAATATCCTCTTCTTTAATGTTAAACGGTTCTTTAGTTAACTTCTCAGCATAAGAAAGCATTAAACGTTCTTTATCGGAAATTTTTGCCTGCCAATAATCCCTGGTAATCTGTTGTACTAAATCATCATCGCCAGTTAACATGCGGAGCGCCGCTCCGTGATGCTCAGTTCAGTAATGGCAAGAATTGACGCTCGAAACCACTACAGCAATCATTTCCCGCTGTGCTCTGGAGAGTCCGGACTGACCAAACATTACTCTCCGATACAGATTCAAATGAGCTTCTAAAACGTCTGGATTTAAGCTATGTACTTTTAAGATATTAGCTACCTGTGATTTATCCGGCCCCATTAAGCGATCATATAATTTTTTCAGTTTACCTTTCGCCTCATTTTCATTAATTACCTTAATCCAGGCCATACTCTTAAGCCTCCTTAAAAAAAATGGTATTTTATTATGTTTGTAGAATTATTATAGCACTTTTTTACGAATATAGCAACCTATCTAAATCCTCGATAACCGGAAGTTTTTATTAAAGCAGTTTCCAAGCAATATGAAATAACCCGGGGAGAACAGAACGCTTTTGCTACCAAAAGTCAGACTAAAGCTATAACTATTGTTGGAGGTATGGGAGTTACTACTATAAATAGAAAAACTTTAATAACCTAAAAAAGCCTGAGCATTTTGCTCGGGCTTTTTAAATTTTTTATATTGTCATATGTCTATTGTTGTTAAAATAATCATTTTTATGGTTGACTGGAAATTGTTTATATAGTATAATTTACCCATAGAAAGGGGGGTTATAATGCCAAACTTAAATTTATTATCTAATAGGCTCTCCGAACTTCGCAGTGAACGCGGCTTGACCTATGAACAGGTAGGGGAAGCTATTGGCAAATCACCTTCAACAATCAATTTAATAGAAAGAAATCTACGTAACCCCTCTATGGAAACATTAATGAACTTAGCTGAATTTTATCAGGTACCTTTAGAATATCTCCTTGAAGAAGGTACTGAATCAGTTTTTACAAATATAGCGAACATTCTTAGAAAGGGAATAGAAGAAAGGAATTTAACAGTAATTCAGTTTTCTATGGAAACAGGAGTAAATTATTTTCATCTGGCTGAGACACTACAGGGAAATTATAAACTAACTCCACAGGAATTAAAACAAATTCTTAATAAACTCAATCTAACTCTCGCTGATATCCATCCAAAAATAGAAAAATATAAACGTTATGTGATCAAATATTTACAAGCATTATTACTGGATGATAATTCAATAGAGATAATTATGGAATACATAGATGAAAAACTTAAATAAAAAACTCCCTGTCAATTAATTCCTAAATCATTATAAAAGTGCAAATAAACGATTTTATATTGCTAAGAACAAAATGGCCTTCGAACACTACAAAAAGCTAATTTTTCGCTTCATAGTGAAATTTTTCAAACCATCTAAAGTTCGATCTCAGTCGAAATAAGGCACACCAATCAACAGGCCCTCCTGGCCCCTGATTAGCTCATCACATCCTGTGATGAGACCTTATTTCGACTGAAATCTCACTAAGATGGTTTAATAAAAAATTTAAATAGCGCTCAAAATTAGCTTTTTTGCAGTTTTTATAAATTATCTGTATCAAATGTTATCCTCAATCTACGAAAAATACAATTTCCTAAATATTTAAAAAATGGCTGTTGATCTTTTTAATTTTGTCAACAGCCTTAAATTAAAAGTCTTATCTTTTAGTCTGTAAATGTTCCCTCAGGTGTATCAATTACTTTTAAAATATTTACCTCATTCCCGGATTTTACATCATAATAGAGCAAATAAGTCTCCTCTTCATATCTAACCCGTGCTTCCCAGGTTAAAACTTCTTTAAGACTAGGTGTCGGAATCAGAGCCAATCTTATAGATTCTATATCAAAACGGTCACCTAAAAGCTCTCTGATTTCTTCTTTTTTAATTTCCGGTTTGGGAAGTTCACGTTTATGGTGAGACATAAGATAACCTAATGCTTCAAAACCGATTACTTGACCATTATCCATTGCAATTTTAAGTTTTATCAAATCCGGATAAATAATTACATCATCCTGTTTATAGGCATAGGAAACAGTTAATACATTATGCTCTATCCAGGAATAGGTTGGTACCATATTTTCATATCCACGTGTATTGAGAAATTGCTCTCCTTTGTTAAGGGCCTCAATACGTGAAATATTTCTACTCCCAACATTTCTTGGATTCATATACCAGATAACATGACCACCTTTTTTAGAAACATCTATAGTAGTATGGTTCTTTTCATTATCGTCAGGTTGGACACTAAATTGGTATGCCGGGATTTTTCCTTTAACTTCCGCCAGATCTTTAATAACTAGATTAGGATTATCCTTATAATCTACAAAATCTGAAACAATCTCTCTTGCTTTCTTTTTACTAATCATATCTCCCGTTAAACCTTTGGGTTTCTGCTGTTCAATATGGTCTGAAAAAGGGCCATCATAAATAAGGGTTGGAAAAGGTTCATTTTTTTCTACTAATGTTTTAAAATTATTTGAAAGAAGATGTTCATCTGCCTTTTCAATCTTCCGACGTGTTCCCCGGATTACTTCACTCCAGGTAATATCACCCTTGTTGATCTGTGATTCTAAATTGTGTAGAGCCTGAGAAAGATTTCCGGCCTGCTCACGAAGAGATTTCAATTTAGCACGCTGGTCATCTGTCACCTTCCGTTCTTGCAAATTCTCTTTAGCCAGAGCTAATGCATAATCTCCCACCTGAGTTAAAAATTTAGATGTTTTCATCAGAGTAGCATTTGAAATAGGGAGTTGATTTAATTGTTCCTGAGCTGCAAAAGCCTGCCGCCATATATCAGAAAGAAGTGTAACAAACCGTTGCTGACCGTTAGAAACTATACTTTTTCCTAAAAGCACAGTTACATCTTCAATTCTATCTAATAGTTTGAAAAAAGACTCCTTATATTGATTGCCAAGATAAATTTCCAACTGTTGGCGCTCCTTATATTGTTCATATCCCCAGAAACCAGTAACCAATAATAAGAAAGCCATAAGCACAACAGGAATTATCCAGTTATTTTTCAATTTTTTCACCTCCTATCTGGCAAAAACGTGATTTCCATATCTGACAATAATTTTTCTGGACCAGATCCATTTGCTGACAGGCTTTGACGGATTCCAGAAAAATGTGGCCCCATATGTAGGATCCCAACCATTTAATGCATCTCTGGCAGCCCGATAATTTTCATCCTTTGGCGGCAAATTAAACTGGCCATTAGAAACTGACTCAAAGGCCAGAGGTTGATAGATGACACCTGCTATAGTATTGGGAAAATCAGGACTTTTTACCCGGTTTAAAATTACTGCTGCCACAGCTACCTGTCCGATATATGGTTCTGCTCTGGCTTCAGCGTGAACTATCCTTGCCAAAAGGTGAATATCATTATTGTTTGTAACACCTTTAACCCCAGATGCTGCAACCTTTGATGTTCTAACACCCCCTAAACCTAATGCAGCCCAGGTTCTGGAACCGACAATTCCATCGGGGGTCAATCCATTTTTACGCTGAAAAAACTTCACAGCTGAATAGGTTTTTGCTCCAAAAATCCCATCAACGATTCCTTTATAATAACCCCACTGTTTTAAACGCCTCTGAAGAAGAACTACATCTGACCCTCTGCTTCCCCAATACAGGGTTCGTCTGGCTTGTGCCTCAATCCAGGACGTTTCCCACAAAGATATACCAATTAAAACTAAAACGGAGATTAAAATAATTGCTGCAATACTTCTTTTCATAATCTGCTAAGATGACCTCCTTTTGATAAAGAGATTTTAATTCACTATTTATCTCTATCTTGCTCATTTTCACCTCAATTAATCCATAAAAAAGCTATAAAAATGAAATATGCCCTCTAAATCTAATCGAGGGCATATTTAAACCATTTCAATCTGATAATTTATTAATTCCACTTCAAAATTATTTTCAATAAATAAAACTACTTTCTCTAAAACCCGATGGACATGAGTAGAGTCATTACTGATATAAGCAATACCAAGATAGGCCTGTTTATGTAAATCCTGATACTCCACTTCAGCAATGGAAACTTTAAATTTAGACTGAACCCGCCCTATAATACTTTTTATAATCCTTCGTTTACCCTTTAATGAATTAACATGTGCCATCCTGAGCTCTATTTCGCAAATACCAACAACCATTGGCACTACACCCACCTTTTTAATCTTCGATAACTTAATATGATTATAGCACCAAAAGCACAAAGTTTTCAAGTTATTCCAGATAATAAAAACCACTGATAGAATTAAATCATATCAGTGGTTTTAAAGTCAGTTTATTTCTTATTCCGCCTCCAACAGTGAAGATAGTAATCATCTTCATGGCCACCTTTAGGCTGAATTATAAAACCTTTCTCTTCCAAAATCCGGATTAAATCATCTGCTTCATGTGCATCAGCCCGATTCATTAAAAGAATTAACTTTTCATCTGGCCCTATTGAAGCTAGAATATCTTCCAACCGCTTTTCATCATTTAAATCAATATTATCCCCAACATCCATATATATTTCACGTATTGTAACCGCCTCCCCTTTTTTTAGTATTGTTTACCCAAAATAAGGGAGACTATACAAGGAGATTTTTCCTATTCATCTCCATTTTACATTCATCTAATACAAATCTTCTTCAGTTTTAACTCGAATACCATACTCTCTTAATATAGCTGCAGTCACACCTTGACCAGGTTTTATTTTCCCCTGAAAACTCCCATCATAAATCTGACATTTACCACAGGAAGGGCTGCGTTCTTTTAAAATCGCCTCCTCTACATTAGCTAATTGGGCAATTTTCAGTACCTCTTTTGCTCCTTTGATAAAAGCTTCAGTTACATCTTTTCCCTCTTTGGTTACTACCCGGGCCCTTCCGCTTAACACATCCTTTCCATCGCCTCCCTGAATTTCTGCTGGAATCCTGGGAGTAGTCAGTCCCCCCAGTTGTTCAGGACAAATTGGAATCCACTTCTTATTCTGTAAATATGCAATAAGATCAGGATTATAATTAGAAGTACCATTATATTTACATTCTACACCCAAAAGACAAGCACTAACCAGAATCATTCTAATCCCCTCTTAAATTAATACTAAGGAAATTAAGCAACCCCTGGTTTCAATAAACTTTCCTTATAAAATTATGAGCCAAAGACTAACTTGTTCTTTTCAAATTTTTCATAGTATGATTAAACAGCAAAAAGCTAATTTTAAGTAACATAAAAATTTTTCGTTAAACTATCTTAGTAAGATTTCAGTCGAAATAGGGCCTCATCTGAGGATTGATGAGCTAATCAAGTCACTGAAATCGAACTTTAGATGGTTCGAAAAACTTCTCTTGAAGCAAAAAATTAGCTTTTTGCAGTTTAATTATAGTATTATTATACTATAACAAAAAATTTTTTGCAAAAAATTTTCCAATTAAAAAAGGGTATTAGATTTGTTTATAGAAAATATTAATATAACTAATACTAGAAAAGGAGTTGAGCAGCAATGTCTGAAAGACCTGTATTTGTTTTCACATCTAATAAATTTGGAAAAGGGCCTGAAGATCTTGGAGATATTCTGATGCGGGGGCTAATCAGCAACCTGACTAAAGTTGAACCTGCTCCTCAAGTTCTCATCTTTTTAAATTCCGGTGTTCAACTATTGACCAAATCCGAAATACAAGAAAATTTAAATATTTTAGAAGAAAAAGGTGTTAAAATTCTCGCCTGCGGTACCTGTGTAAACTACTTTAACTTACAGGATAAGATCAAAAATGACTATATCTCCAATATGGGTGAGATTTTAAGTATCATCTCCAACGCACAAAAGGTGGTTAACCTATCATGAGTTATGTTTTAATCTCCTTTGAATCACCCCATCATACTATAAAAGCTGATAAGATTTTAGAGGAATCAAAGATTCCCCGAATGGTTTACCCCATCCCCCGGGAGATTTCTAAAGACTGCGGGATGGGATTAAGATTACGCCAAACTAATTTAAATCAAGCCCTGGAGTTATTTAATAAAAAAGGAATCTTATATAAACATATCTTTTATGTTGATGCAAAAGATAAGCTAACTTTAATTGATCGGTTTAAAGTTAAAGACCAGAACAGTTAATACTGTCATCTGGTCTTTTTATATTATCGGGATAATCTTTTTTGCCCTAATATGGTTGTTATATCCATTTTTTTATGATATAATTAAAGTAATGATTAAACTGCAAAAAGCTAATTTTGAGCGCCATAGAAATTTTTCGTTAAACCATCTTAGTGAGATTTAAGTCGAAATAAGGCCTCATATGAGGATTGATAAGCTAATCAAGTCACTGAAATCGAACTTTAGATGCTCGAAAAATTTCTTTATAAAGCGAAAAATTAGCTTTTTGCAGTAAAATCAGTAATTAGATAAAATTTATCTGATTACAGGGGGAAAATTATGCAGATTTCACGAAAAAGTGAATATGCGATCCATTCCCTGATAATTCTAGCTTTTCACTATGGAGAAGAGATGAGTGTAGATGAACTGGCTGAAATGCAGGATATCTCCCTGACCTACCTGGCCAAAGTGATGCAAAAGTTATCAAAAGCCGGTTTTGTGGAATCAAGCAAAGGTTTTAAGGGCGGATACCGTCTGGCTCTACCCCCACAAGATATCTCTCTGGCGCAAGTGGTAGCACTTTTTGAAAAGGAGGATCAGTTCTATCAATGTATGGATAAAGAACGGGATTGTAAGATGGGTAAAAACTGCATTATTCACAGAGTCTTTCATAAAGCATATCAGGGAATGATAGCTGAGCTAGAGAAAATCCGTATTGCAGATTTGCTATTCGGGTTTAAAGCTAATTAAATGATTAAACTGCAAAAAGCTAATTTTGAGCGCCATAGAAATTTTTCGTTAAACCATCTTAGTGAGATTTCAATCGAAATAAGGTCTCATCACAGAATGTGATGAGCTAATCAAGTCACTAAAATCGAACTTTAGATGGTTCGAAAAATTTCTTTATAAAGCAAAAAATTAGCTTTTTACAGTTTAATCATATTTACACTTACTTTAAAACCTTAAGCTTTCCTAATCCAATGCCCCCGCCGCTATCTTATCATCTTTATCTCCAGAAACAGCAGCCATCACCATAGCCTTTATTCCTTTGACCATTGTTTCTAACGCCATACTGGGTTGAAGCGGTCTATCAACCACCTGCTCCGGTAAATAAGGAATGTGAATAAATCCTCCCAATTTATCAGTACCTGCCAGAAGATCAAGAATCCCGTACATCAAGTGATTGCAGACATAAGTTCCGGCACTGTTAGAAATCATAGCAGGAACCCCTGCCTCACGGGCAGCCTTCATCATCCTCTTAATTGGTAAAGTACTGAAGTAAGCAGCAGGTCCCTTAGAATTGATTGGACGATCAATGGGTTGATTTCCCTCATTATCTGCAATTACTGCATCATCGACATTAATGGCAACCCGTTCGATGGAGAGAGCGGTTCTTCCTCCTGCCTGACCAATACCAATTACCAGGTCGGGATCAACTTCATCAATAACTTTCTTTAATTTTTTTATCGACTCACCAAATACCACCGGCAATTGCACCAGATGGACTTCTACATCATCCCATCTCTCATTTTCAAGCCGTTTAATCAACTTAAGGGAAGGATTGATGCTTTCTCCTCCAAAAGGTTCAAAACCTGATAAAAGTACTTTTTTCATTTCTATCATCTCCCTCTATAAAATTTTTTCCAACCCTTTTCTTAATTCCTCTCTAACCTGCTCATCCTTTTCTTTTTGTAAAGCTCTGGCAAGTATTGTTTTTGCTTCTTTTCCCCCAATCTCTCCTATGGCCCAGGCCGCAGCCCCTCTGATGATAGGACGCGGGTCTTTTAAAGCCTCTTTAAGAATGGATATTGCATGAGGATCTTTTAAATTCCCCAGATTAATAAGAGCATTCCTCTGCAGGATACGTTTACCCCGCCAGGCCATAGCCGTTTCACCTACCAATTTCCGATATTCACGATTAGATAGCTTTAGAATCTGCTCTAAATCAGGTTTTTTCCCAAGTTTATGAACCTTAAAAATACCACTTCCCGGACGGGCTTTCTGATTATAAGGACAGACTTCCTGACAGGTATCACATCCCCAAAGCCTTAAACCCAATTTACGTCTAATCTTTTCATTAAACAGGCCTTTCTCCTGTGTATAATGTGACAGACATTCATTAGTTTGAATCTCTCCCGGTGCTTTAATTGCCTGTTGGGGACAGGCCTTAAGACAGAGGATACAATCACCACAGCCATTCTTCATAGGTTTATCTGGTTTTAAAGGAATATTGAGTAAAATCTCTCCCAAAGCCAAAAATGAACCATATTCAGGGTTAATTAAAGCTGAATTCTTCCCGAAAAAACCCAACCCGGCCCGATAGGCCACCTCCCGATCGATTAAAGGACCGGTATCAACAAAAATTTTTGCTTTTACCTCTGGATATTTTTTCTTTATAAAAGAGACCAGTTCCTCCATCTTTGACCGTAAAATTTTATGATAATCCTCAAATTGAGCAAAACGGGCCAGTTTTCCGTAAAATAATGTTTTATCATCTTCTTCCCCATCGTCTTCTTTTACCAGATAGGATATACCCACCGCAATTAATGAAGCAGCATCTTTCATTAAAAGTTTTGGAAAACAGCGCTTTTTAAAATCCATTTCCGTCCAGGGAGAAAGATAGCCCAGCCTTTTCATCTTCTCTAAACGATTATAGGCCTCATAAAAAGGTTTAGCAGTAGTAATTCCTATTAGATCAATTCCAATTTCCTTTGCATATTTTTTCAATCTTTCTTCAAAAGTCATTAACCTTCATTCCTTTTAAGTAATTTACTGATTAAACTGCAAAAAGCTAGTTTTGAGCGCTATTGAAATTCTTCGTTAAACCATCTTAGTGAGATTTCAGTCGAACTTTAGATGGTTCGAAAAATTTCTTTATAAAGCGAAAAATTAGCTTTTTGCAGTAAAATCATTTACTTTAATTTTATCCATTTTCCTTTCAACCTTACTCATTGGAATTAATCCAGAAAAAATCATCAATGCTGCTAAAAGAAAAACCCCCTGATAACCTATTTTGCTGATCATAAAAGATCCAAGGATAGGGCTTAAAATCCCTCGAATTCCCAAAAATGTTCCATAAATCCCCATATAGTGGTCAACATCATCTCCACCCATTTTGATCATTTGATTTATATAGCCCACATCCTGACTTGCTCCCGCTGCTCCCTGTAAACAGGAAGCTAGAATCAGCATCCAATAAGACTTGCTGAAAAAATAGATCAGTGGAGTAAATCCGTAAAGAATAATTCCTATATAAATATTAACCATACTCCGGGTACGATCATGTACCCAACCCCAGAGGGGGTAAGTCAAAAACCAGACCGGCAAATTGAAAATAGATAATAGGGCAATCTGACTACTAGTTAATTTAAGGACTTTCACCTGATAAATAGGATAGGCTGGATATGCAAAAAGATTTCCAAAGCCAAAGATGGAAAAACCCAGAATACACCAGACCATTGCTCGATCTCTAGAAAAAATATCAAAAATTTTTCCGATAGAAAATGCCCTAGGTTGATTTTCCACGACTTTGCTTTCCCTCTGTTTTTCATCAATACTGAGAAAAATCATACTGGAGATAACTCCGGCAAGACCCGCCAGAAGAAAAAGACTTTTAAATTCCAGATGATCAATCCACCACCCAGCAAGATAAGTAGCACTTACATGAGTTAATCCTAAAAGAAATTTAACCAATCCCATTAGTCGCCCCCGATACCTATCAGGGTAAATCTTCTTTAAAAGCCCATTATAAGCAGGGATAGCAATAGTAGCAATTATATTATGAAAAACCACCAGAATCACAAAAACAATTGGTGATTTTGTAAAGGCTAAAGGAAGAATCAAAAGCCGGGAGATTAACCAGGACCAGAAAATAATCGGAACTTTCCGTACACTCCGCGCACTCCTATAGCCCCAATAGATTGCAAACATTTGACCAAAAAACGGTGCCGTACTCAAAAGTCCTATCATTTGATCAGTTGCACCCAAACGAATTGCTATAATTGAGACAAATGGATATACTGCTCCGGCCAAAAGACCAAAAAATGCAGCAGATAGACTATCAACCCATAAATTATGTCTCACATCCGCATCTAATTTCCAATAGTAAGGAAACAATCGAGAAAAAAGTTGAAACATTTCTAATTCCTCCATATTCTATAGTATGATTAAACTGCAAAAAGTTAATTTTGAGCACCATAGAAATTCTTCGTTAAACCATCTTAGTGAGATTTCAGTCGAAATAAGGCCTCATCACAGTATCTGATAAACCAATCCATAAGTCGAGGACCCATGGATTACCCTGAAATCGAACTTTAGATAGTTCGAAAAATTTCTTTTGAAGCGAAAAATTAGCTTTTTGCAGTTTAATCATAGTATTTATTATACCTTTACAATATCCTCGCCCTAACTCCTTCTTTTATCCTTGCCTTAGACAATTAAAAATATTTCCCGGGAAAATTCGATAAAAAAGCTTACCAGACTTTATAGAAAAAAGTCGGTAAGCTTTTTTACAAATGTTAAAACACCTGATAGATAAAGAATTTAAGATACAGAGACTCCCGGTAACTCATCAGGATTGGATGATCTTTAGATTGATAGCGATATTCAACCAACCTGAGCTGTTTGCCCGCATCTGCAGCGGCATCCAAAATTACCTCTGTAAAGATTTCAGGGTACATATAATGTGAACAGGAAGCAGTAACGAGAAAACCACCTGGTTTGACAATCTTCATTCCCCTTAGATTGATCTCCTTATACCCCCGTTTAGCTCCTTCTATCGCACTCCGGGATTTGCAAAAAGCAGGAGGATCCAGAATAACCACATCAAACTTCTCTCCCCGGTCAGCATATTCCCTGAGTAGATCAAAGGCATTGGCTACCTCATATTTAACCCTATCCTCATAACCATTTAAAGCAACATTTTTTTTGACAAAATCAATGGCTTGTTCAGAAATATCCACAGCCGTTACTTCTCTTGCTCCATAGTGAAGGGCATGTAATGTAAATGCCCCAGTATGGCAAAAACAATCCAGAACCAGTGCATCTCTTACCAGAGGCTCTATGGCTGCACGATTCTCCTTCTGATCGAGAAAATAACCGGTCTTCTGACCTTCAGCCAGGTCTACCAGCATCCTAATCCCATTCTCCTCTATCTCTACAACGGTATCAAATTCACCTTTTAAAAAACCTTTCTTTTGTGGCAAACCTTCCAATTCCCGCACCGGGACATCATTCCGCTCATAAATTCCTTTCGGTTGAATAATCTCATCTAAAAGTTCCACAATCATCTCCTTATATTGATCAATCCCCAATGCCAGGGTCTGAATGACCAGATAATCACCAAATTTATCCACAATCAGCCCGGGGAGAAAATCAGCTTCTCCAAAGATTACCCTACAGCTAGATGTATCATAAAAACGCTTCCTATATTCCCAGGCCCGGGTAATACGGCGGCGAAAAAAATTCCTATCTATCTCTTCATCTTCCCGGGTTAAAAGCCGGATCCGGATTTTAGAATTGGGATTTATATAACCGCGGCCAATAAAGCTTCGAGCATGATTCAAAACATTTACAATATCCCCAGGTTTTACTTCTCCTTCGATCTTTAAAATTTCATTATCATAAATCCAGGGATGACCATTTTCAATACGGCGATTTTTACGTTTGCGTAAGATTACATTGGTCATGGCAAAACTCCTTTCCTGTTAATGATTATACTGCAAAAAACTAATTTTGAGCGACATAGAAATTTTTCGTCAAATCATCTTAGCGAGATTTCCAACGAAATAAGGCCTCATCACAGGAGGTGATGAGCTAGTCAGTCCCTTAGGAATTCTATCACTCAACATTACCTTCAACACCTTGATTAGACAGAAGATGAATATTTCCTTCTATACTCTTTTATTATTTTAACCCCATAACTTCATTAAAAAGCTTTTCTGAATTAACTTCAATTTTCCCGGACTGGAAAATGTTTTATCTCAGCAATAATCTACTGATAAATGGGTTTGGAAATATCTAATTTCTTCTTTCAAAATAACCATATTGGTCTGGTTAATCAAAACAGCAAAAAAAAACACCCATCTTCTGGGTATTTTAATCAAACCAGATCTTCCAGACCTTCTCCACCATTTTTTGCAGTTTCTAAATATGTCTTTATCAATTCTCTGCTCAGTTTATTATTTTCGATTAAATATGATGGATCTCCATCTCCGATTATCTTTCCTTCATTTAAAACTATACATCTATTTGCTAATCTTATAACATTAAGTTTATGTGAGATAATTATTCCTGATTTGCCCTTTATATGTTTTAATAAAATTTCCATCAAATACTTTTCGTTTAAGACATCTAGATTTGTAAATGGTTCATCCAAAATGAAAAATGGTTTGTTTACATACAGAAATCTTGCCAATTGTATCTTCTGTTTCTCTCCACCTGATACAAAATTTCCTCCTTTACCCAAAGGTCGGTTTCTAAGATGTTGTATCATTAAATATTCCAACTGACTGTAAATAATAAGAAATATTATCAAATATCAAATGTGGTGATATATTTTTAATTTCCTGACTAAATAATTTTACTTCACCATGGTAATCTCTTTCAAACCCAAGAAGTATATTAAGCAGTGTAGATTTTCCTTCCCCAGAAAGTCCTATTAACCCTACCAGATCACTTTTTTTATTAAAAAAGTGACATCTTTTAAAATTAGATTATTATTTTGAGCAAAAGAAAGGTTTCTTATAGTAATAATTTTTTCACTATTTTTCATATCCAATGTTGAGTCTTTATAAAATTCTTTAACTTTTTTAGCTTCTTTGAAATATTCTAAAACACTATCAATAGTTATAGCGCTCTCCAATATAACCCGACTGAATGTTTTAAATATGGATATTGGTTCAACTACAAAAGCAAAATAAGTCCAAAATGCCCACACTGCTCCAATAGTCATCTCGCTTTTCAGTACAAGATGAGAACAATAAAATAATATAAAAACTCTTGATATATACTACACAATCTCAGTAAAGATTTTATCAAGATTTATACGCTTAACCTCTGCAGCTATAGCAAGGTTTGTCATCTTTGTAAAAATTAAAGAATATTTTTTATCTCTTTTTTCTATAGCTTTACCTGCAATTATTTCATGAAGATTTTCAAAGGTTTCCACAATACTTCTCCCTAACTCCTGCCATTCTGTAAAATAGGGCCGCGTAGATTGATTTAAGAACTTTGAAAATAGCAACACAAGCAGAGTATTAGTAATATATACAGTAAATAATACTTTATTCCACAAAAATACAATAGATAAAACTACTATTGTTCTTATCACTAAAAATATGTTTTGAATAAAAACATAGTCAAGAACTACAAAAGCATTGTTTACCTGATCATTTAAAAGTTTAGCAAAATAAGCAGACCCTTTTTCTATAAATTTTTTAACCGGAAAATAAAACGAATATCTAAATATTTCATCTCTTATTTCCTGGGCTGCCTTATATTTATTTTTATTATATATTATGTCACCTAAATAAGATAATAATATTGCTGAACCATATAAAACTGCTAAAAGAATAATATTATTAAAATCTATTTCTTTAAATTTTTCTATTATATTTTTAATTAAGATCGGATAAATGATATTAAAAACAATTAGAAGTGATATCATGACTCCACCCAAAAATATCAACACCAATCTACGTTTATCTATAGATAACTATAGAATGAAAAAACCTTTCATCCTTAATTGACTATTTAGAAAATTTTGGTAGTTACACAACATAAACCAGTTAATCAACAAACCATAAATTAGTACAATTCATTACATTATAGTTATATCTTTTTTTCTAAATAAGATATTTTCTTTAAGTTTTTTATAATCTTCTTCACCTTTCCAATATGATATTTTTAAAAGTTTTAATGTACTTCTAAATCACTACCTGTCAATATGGTACAATTTGCTCCAATTATGAACCAGGTGTGATTTAAGTCTACATACTATACCAACCACTTAATTTATAATTCTTTACTCAACTTCTTTTTTCCTTTTTATTGCTGTTTAAAACCTTATCAGCCCTGATCCCTGATTTAAAATATAATAGATTTCTGTTTTGAGCTAAATCAAAAAACCTTTTCGATTCTGATTCTCACTTTTTTATACCTCCACTACCAATCCTATATTTGAGATATGAAATCTTTTTTTAGATTAATATAACCTCTTCTTTGAACTATAAACCCGTATAATTTTCCTTGAAAAAATTTAACCCGGTCGAAAAAATTCGACCGGGCCATTATCCTGTCTAATTAAAACTCAGGCTCAAGCAAACCATATTGACCATTTTTCCGCTTATAAACCACATTCACTTCTTCTGTAGCTGCATTAACGAAAACAAAGAAATCATGGCCAATTAAATCCATCTGCATTATAGCTTCTTCAACGGACATCGGCTTTATGGCAAAACGCTTGGTTTTTACAATCTTAGGTTCAACTTCTTCAATATCATCTACAATAAAACTATTTGCAAGATTAAGTTTAAACTCTTTCTTTCTTTCACGGATTTTGCGATTAATCCGGGTTTTGTATTTATGTACCTGACGTTCTAACTTATCAATTACACCATCGATAGAAGCATACATATCACCGGAACTCTCTTCCCCACGTAAAAGCAGCCCATCAACTTTTATGGTAACCTCTACAATATGACGATCCTTTTCTACTTCTAAACCCACCTGAGCTTCAATAAAAGCATCATTAAAATACTTTTCAATCTTACCAACTTTTTCTTCCACATAATTTTTTAACGCATTGGTTACTTCCAGATTTTTCCCGTAAATAGAAATTTTCATGTATACCACTCCTCCCGCCTTTTATTGTTAAATGTATTCGACAAAATGTGAATTAATTCCTTCCATATAATTCATTTTATATTAGTTCTTCTCTAGATTAAAACACATCTTTACTATCCCCTATACTATCCTGTATTAAAAAGAATTATTCCAATTTAGCTAATACTTATACAAGTCCTTTCGATTAACTTATCCACAAAATGTGTATAAATTATGTGGATAATGTGGATAAGTGTGTGAACAACCTGAAAAATCAAAGAATTTGAAGTGGATAATTTTTGGACAAAGATATAAAAAAACTGTGGAAAGTGTGGAAAACTTTCGTTATTAGATTAAGCTATGGATGATTATACTGCAAAAAGCTAGTGTTGAGCGACATAGAAATTTTTCGCCAAATCATCTTAGCGAGATTTCCGACGAAATAAGGCCTCATCACAGGAGATGATAAGCTAATCAAAGACCAGAAGGAACCTTTGATTAGAAAACCTTATTTCGGCGAAAATCGAGCTTTAGATGATTCAAAAAATTTCTCAAGAAACGAAAAATTAGCTTTTTGCAGTAAAATCATGGATAAAATTTATTTCTACATCATCCTCCCAGAAGCCAAAGTATAAACCCCGACCTTTTCTGCTCCTGCTTCTTTTAAAATTTTGGCAATCTCATTTGTAGTATTACCGGTAGTAAAAATATCGTCAATAATTAACCACCTTCCTCCTTTGATCTCTATTCCCTTTTTAAGACGAAATGCTCCCTCAAGATTTTTACGGCGTTGGTCTAAGGTAAGCTGATTTTGAGGGTGGGTCTCTTTTACCCTTTCAACCCAATCAAAGCAGGGTATTTTTAAATAAAACGACAGACCAACCGCCAATAAAAGAGCTTGATTATATCCTCGCTCATGCAACCGACTTTCGTGCAGGGGTACCGGAATTAATCCATCCCATTTCTCTTCTTTAAAAATAATGTAATATTGCCTTACCATCAACTCCACCATAGGATAAATTAATTGTCGCTCACCATAATATTTTAAGCGATATATCAGTTCCTTAATCAAACCTGTGTATAAAACTGCACTACCCACCAGGTCAATATGTTGTTCAAAAAGCTCAGGTAACTTTTTTAAACCTTTTCCCGCAAAAAAATTCATCTCATTTAAACATTGATGGCAGATTCCTAACTGAATTTCCCAACTTATAAGCTCATCTTTACATAAACTACATCTGGCCCTTTCAGGATAGATCAAATTTAAAATGCCATTAATCAACCTTCTCATCTAAAAGCCCCCTCTCTCTGGCTATCTCATTCATCCTGATAATCCATTCCCTGGCTTTTTTCATCTCTTTGGAGATAACATGTCCCACAAACCAGACCTTTCCATAAGGAGCCTTAATTGAACGTCCTGCTCTCCCGGCCATCTGGATCAAACTCTGATAATTAAAGATCTCCTCCTGATTTGCATACAAAACTAATACATTACTTTTTGGTACAGTCACTCCCCGCTCCAGAATAGTCGTAGTAACCAGAACAGGAAAATCACCCTGCAAAAACTCTTTCACCTTCCTGAAACGTTCCTGGTCTTTACTATGAGTATATTGAACCCAATAGGCCAAACCTATCTCTTTATAAAATTCCTGTAATGATCTGCCAAAAATCTCTACCATCCTGCGGGTAGGTAGAAAAATATATAACTGGGCCAGATCTTTATAAATCGTCTCCACAATCCATTCATTCACCTGGTCTGGCATCCGGGAAAATTCCGGTACTGTTGGTAGTTTTATAGATTTAAGAATTGGAACAGGAACCTCTTTTTTATGAAATCGTACCGGCAGACTCAGAACCCGTAATTTACCCGACCTGACCTGTCGTAAAAGATCTTCACCAGGTGTTGCACTTAAATATATCAATCTGCCATCTTTTTTTCTACTCCGCTCTATAAGCCTTTTTAGCCATTTATCACCCTGATATGGATAGGCGTCCACTTCATCAAAGATAATTAAATCAAAAGCCTGATAAAATCTAACCAACTGATGTACAGTAGCTACAGTTAATTGGGCCTGTATTAGTTTATTCTCCGCACCGCCATATAAGCCCACCAGACTGACCTCGGGAAAAGCAGCTTTTAATCGCTCTTCCATTTGCCTGACCACTTCACGTCTGGGAGAAGTAAACAATACCCGTCCGCCCCGTTTCAAAACTTTGGCAATCAGATCAAAAGTTATCTCAGTTTTTCCCGCACCACAGACTGCCCATAAAAGCCAGTCTTGCACTTCTTCATCTTCAAACGCATTACTTAATTGTTGAGCCAGTTTCCGTTGGTAAAATGAGAGGGAAAAAGAGTAATGCGGCTTATAGCTTTCAATCTCCTTTTTCCCCAATTTTACCCCATCTTTTCTCCTGAAAAGGGGTCGGCAGGTTAAACTCTCTCCCATAGATAAACATTGAGGGCAATACCAGATCATCTGACCACAAATTCCGCATTTTGTCGGCTTTAAACCTTCATTACCGCACCTTATACAAATGGATTTTGCAGGTAAATTGGCAGGAATCATCTCAACTTTACCGCTGACCAATAATGAAATCAAATTCTTTTTAATCCTTGAAACCGACTGGTACAAACCCATTTCTTTTAACCCTTCTGCAATTTCAGAAAAGTAAAAGTTCCTTCCTCTAAGCATTGCTGCCACCTGCTGAACTTCTTTTTTCTCGACTGTCCTGGTCTCTTTTATCAGTGGGATACTTTTAAAAGATACCGGCCGGACCATAGGAAAAATTTCAACTTCCTTATCTTGAAACCAACTCTCTCTTTTAAGCCATTTTTTCATCCTCTTAATCAGCCATTTCTCATTTTTATGATTCCATCTATTTAACCAGGATAACCGATCCAATCTTTCCTTAAGCAGATAAGCTGAATAAAGACTTATAAAGCCTGTCAATGGCCAGAACCATTCATACCCTTCCTTAATAAGTTCTACCTTATCTAGAGCCAGATCATAAGTTATGGCCTTTTTGACCTGATAAAAACCTTTCCTTACCCGCCCCGCCAGATAGAGCTGTACCCGGCAACACTTCATCACTTTACCACCTTTTCCCTCAAAAAATAAAGAGCTGTTTCTGGCATATACCAGAAACAGCTTGAGCTTTTTTATTCAAGATTTTACTGCAAAAAGCTAATTTTTCGCTTCAAAAAAAATTTTTCGAACCATCTAAAGTTCGATTTCAGTGACTTGATTAGCTCATCAATCCTCATATGAGGCCTTATTTCGACTGAAATCTCACTAAGATGGTTAAACGAAAAATTTCTATAGCACTCAAAATTAACTTTTTGCAGTTTAATCATTTAATAATTAGCAACTTCATTTTCAAATTTATATCTGAGCTGATGAATCTTTCGTCTGGATCGCTGTAATGCATTATCCACAGTTTTAATAGTTTTGTCTAATTCTTCTGAAATTTCTTTATATGATTTAGATTCCAGGTAACTGGTAAAGACCTTCCATTCCAGAGGGGTAAGAACTTTTTTTAGTTCCTGAGTAATCTCCTCAAGCATTTCTTTATTTATTAAGTCCCTTTCAGGATCCATATTTTCATCGGGTAGTATGTCCAATAGGGTACGACCTCGCCCGCCGTCATCTTTTGTATATTTAAGATTCCGATCAATAGATGTTGATGTATTAAGCGGCAGGTGTTTTTGACGGTTAGCCATCTTAACAGCTGATATCAGTTGGCGATTTACACATAAATGTGCAAATCCTCGAAAAGATGCTTCTCTCATAACTTTATAATCACGAATAGCTTTATAAAGTCCCACCAATCCTTCCTGGATAACATCCTCTTTATCTAAACCTTTAATGTAAAACAGTCTGGATTTGGAATAAACAATATCCATATTCGATTTGATTAAATACTCCTCTGCTTCACGATCACCATTCTGTGCCAGCAAAATAACTTCATCCTCTGTCATGTTCTCAAACCTACTAGTCTTCTTATTTGTGGATTTGCCCATTTAATCCCCACCTTTATTTCAGTTTTGTACCCCCGGACTTAAAAAAATCGACCCTCTGAAAATTTGTCGAAAATAGTTCTCTCACCACCTTTTATATAATTTTTTGTTGTATATTGTAATTTTTGTTGATTAAAAAATATACCTTTCCCTTTTTAACAACTTTAGAATTTCTATTTGAATTTTTCAACATAAATATTATATTTTTTAACGATTACAACACCTTTATATTATACACTTTTTGCTATTATTTGTCAAGTGTCAAATTTTAGTAAAAAAACCCGGGAAAAATATTACCCAGGCTTGACTATCTCAGACTGCAAAAAGCTAATTTTTCGTTTTAAAAGAAATTTTTCGAACCATCTGTGATAAGGCTATTCTTTTCAATCTCACTAAGATGGTTTAACGAAAAATTTCTAGGGCACTTAAAACTAGCTTTTTACAGTTTAATCATTTATTTTTTCACTTTCTGCATCGGTCATAATCTGCAAAAGAAGATTTAAATTATCGATCAATTCGTGCTGACGTTCCATTTCAATCATTTCTAGATCCTTTTCAAACTTTTCCCGTCTTTTTTCTAAAATAGTTTCAGTACAGATCCGCCCTTTCTTCGTTAATTTCAATCTTACAACCCGACGGTCTTCTTCATCTCTATACCGTTCTACTAATTCAACTTTCTCCAGACGATCTATTAATCCAGAAACTGTACTGCATGCAAGAAACATCTGGTCACAAAGTTCTCCAATAGTAATCCCTTCCTCCCTATATATATTTACCAGTGCAAAAAATTGGGGCGGAGTAATTGCCGACTCCTTAAGACTATCTCGAAGACGTTTGTTCATAATTCGTGCAATTTTGCGAATTAAATCTTCAATTTCTGCCGCTGTACGCTTAAGTTCATTACTCATTACTCATACTCCTTTCTAATAAAATTTCTATAGCCAATTTCGTAAATTAATAATTTGAAAAAACTTTTCCAGACAAAGTCTTAAATTTCCTCCAACAAGAGGAACTGTTAAAAAAATCATAAATAAGTGTAAAACCCAAAAAAAGTTATATTCAAAGAGACTTAAATCTTCAAACTCTTTTTCCACCTCTCCGGTTTCTTCTTTTTTATCTTTTCTTATCATTTTCTTTCCCACCTATCTTTTAATTCTTTTCGTTTAGTAATATATATTAACCGATTTTTTATTGTAATATATCCTTCTTTTTGTAATTGACTTAGAATCCGGGATACTGTTTCCCTGGAAGCGCCTATCTGATTGGCAATGATTTGATGAGTAACCCTTTTTTTTAAAGGAACTGGATCATCATCTTCATTTTCATCAGCATATTGAAGTAAAAATTGTACAAGCCGTCCCTGAACATCTTTAAAAGTAAGTGATTCAATCTGCTGATTGGCTCTCCTTAATCTCTCTGTCAATTGAACAATCATTTTTAAAGCAATCTCAGGATATTGATCTATCAAATCACTAAAATGTTTTTGATGTATTACACCTAATCTCGTTTTTGACATTGTCTCAGCAGTAGCCGAACGTGTCTTCTTATCTATTAAAGCCATTTCACCAAAAAAATCACCCGGGCCAATCAATGCCAGATTTTTTTCCCTTCCATCCGGGGAGATTTTATATATTCTAACTTCACCCGACAAAACCAGATAAAAATTATCACCTACTTCTCCTTCGAAGAAAATAATCACATTGCGTTCAAATTGACGGATAACCATGATCTCAATAACCCGGGTAAGTTCTTCATCTGTTAATCCCCCAAAGATCGTCTCATTTTTTAAAAAGGTCTTAATATCAATAACTCTCACCCCCTTTAATTCAAACTTCTAATCCTCATCCTCTTCTTCGTCTTCATCATCTTCTTCATCTTCATCATCTTTTTCATCTTCATCACCTTCATCTTTATCATCAAAACCTTTAGGATGTTCTCCTCTACCCTGTCCATTCATAGCTTTTTTGACAGAAGCAGAATTTTTATCTTCAACTTCCTCAGTTTCTTCATCATCTTTAACATCTTTTTTTGCTTTCATTTTTTTTTCAGATACATCATGTTCATCCTCATCATCCTGATAATTAATCATATTTTTAATTTCTTCTTTCTTTTTCATTTTCTCTACGCCATAAGCCCAATCCTTCAACATCTTTTGATCTTTCTCATCAACTTCAAAAGGTTTAACAGGTTTTTTTCGACCAACAACCCGAGTTTTATATCCACTTGTTACATAAACTTTTTCTTTGGCCTTTTTCTGTTTTACTTCTACCAATCCTTCACCAACTAAAACTTCCGTAGTTTTCTGGCTCACTTTTACATAAAAAACAGTTCCCCTAACACCTGCAACTGCATTGGGGGTTTCAACTTTAAACTTAAGCATTTTTGATAAAGTCTTTTCAACTTTTACCCAAATTTGCCCCATTTTTAACCAAATAGAAGAAGAACGTTCCTTAGAAAAAAATTCACTTTCTCCAATACGGATAGTTGTATTCTCAAGGATTCTAACCCGGGTTTTATTATGAAACTCAATCTCCAAATAGCTATCATTTCCTACTTTCACCCAATCATTGGCTAACAATTCCTGACCTGGCTGAACATCTTCCCATGCCCAAAATTTCCACCAGGGAGCCCGAAAAAATTTTACCTTACCTGAAAAACTCACAATTACAGCTTCTCCCTCTTCTGCAGCAAAATTATATGAAATAGGTAAGATAATAAATAAAATCAGAAAGATAATAAACCCTATTTGCCAGATATTTTTTCCCATTACCTATCTCACTCCTTTTTTAAGCGATAGATTGTAATCATACCTTCAATACCCTTAATCTCAACTTTCTCTTCAGTTAATTCCTCAGTAATATCTAAAAGTTTTCCCACTTCCTCAGTCATCACCAATTCCCCTGGCCCTGCCAGTTCTTCTAACCTGGATGCTGTATTGACTGTATCTCCAATTACGGTAAAATCCATTCTTTTATAAGAACCAATATTTCCTGAGATTACAGGGCCATATGCTAACCCCATACCGACAGGCAAAGGCAGTTCTTTTTCGATAACTTTCTTTAATATTTCTAGAGCAGCAAAAAATGCCCGCTTTAAATCATCCTTACCTTCCACTGGAGCGCCAAATACTGCCATCAATCCATCCCCAAGATATTTATCCAGGGTTCCTTCAAAGGCAAAAATCACCTCTGCAAAGAGCTTAAGATACTGATTCAATAAATCTACAACTTCCTTCGGTCGATGTGAATGGGCATAGGCAGTAAAACCCCGAATATCGATAAAGAGAACTGCCGCTTTCTTCTCTTCACCACCCAATTCAATCTCCTTAGTCCCATCCAGTACCTGCTGTAAAACCTGTGGTGCCAAATACCGATGAAAAGTTTCGTATAGTCTGGCTTTCTCTTTATTTGACAGAAAATATGAAACCAACATTCCAACAATTAGACTTCCTCCTAGAAAAAATAATATCGGAAAATAAGGTAAAAGTAAATTGTGATTGATGAAAAAATAAAAACTGCATAAATAATATCCAATACTAAAAAGTATAAAAACTGACAATTTAGTAATTGGCTTCCATCTAAAAGCTGAATAACCACTCATCAGTGCAATTATGGTTAAAAGTATAAGTCCGTAATGTAAGGGTAAAGGTTTAATATAATCTCCTGTAAGAAGTGTATTGAGCTGATGTGCATGAATTTCAACCCCAGAGATCAAACCAAATTGGGAGAATGGTGTGACAAACTGATCTCCTAAAGCCGGGTCCAGCGCACCTACAAGAACAATCTTTCCAACAAAAAGATTCCGGGGATAATTTCCCTTAAGAATATCAACATATGAATAGGTAGGATAACTTCTGGCTGGACCGGGATAATTAATCCAGAAAGGCTGGTCAGGGTAAGTAACTTCCGGTTGATAAAGTTTTGCTATCTGGAGAGCAAAAGAGGGTACTCCATCTAAATAATTAAAACCTCGTCTAATTGCTCCATCCAGGTCAGGAATCAAATTAATATGACCTGCTCTGGAAACCCGATCAAAAACAGGTAAAGGTCTGTAAATCTTATTGACTTCTATTTCCTCACCTAAAAAACCCCGGTATATTGTCAAATCCAAAGTTATAGGTAATACAACCCCTATTTTTTCCATAGTTTCTGCTAAAGACCTGTCAACCATTGCATCATATGGTTGATCGAAAATAAGATCCATACCTACAACTTTTGCTCCTGCTTTTTTTAACTCTTTAAGAAGAGCTATATGGGTCTCTCTGGGCCAGGGCCAGCGCCCCAACTCTTTAAGTGAATTTTCATCAATCCCAACAATTACTATCGGGCTTTCTTTTTGCTCTTCACTTAGAAGATATTTTATAAAAAAGTGATGATTAATTATCCAATATTCAAAAGATTTAAAGAGGTCCATCATGTACAAACCGATAGCAACCAGATAAATTACGAATAACCAGAGATAAACTTTTTCTTTCAAATCCTGTCTTCCTTTCTCTGTTGAAAAGGTGTATGCCAAGATCTGACATACACCTTTCTTACCTACCAACTTAAAACTAAATATCTGTTCTCAGACCAAAAACCCAACCCTGGGTCTCACTCTGACCGACAAATTTCTGCCAACCAGCCTGAAAATAAGATCGAGCAGATAATTGATAATCTAGACCAGCAAAATAGCCTATCTTTTCTGTTGTCATCGAATAAGTTACTCCACCATGTAATTGGATAAAACTATTATGATCTTTTGAAAAGACAATACCAAGAATTTTATTAACTGGAGTCTTATCATCAAAATCACTATGTAAGCCTACACGTCCTGCTACATTTAGATTACGTTCTTCGTGGAGTTTAAACTTAATAAACGTATCAAGGTAACTAGCCGGTGAAGTATAGATATACCGTCCCTCCAAAGCCAGGGTTGAGGTTAACCCATATTCGCCTTCTAATACTATAGCTTTAACCTTTTCAAAAGCCTGTACGTTATAACGAATAGTGAGACGGTTAGGTACAACTTCACCATTACCTATAGCAAAAATATCTTCAGTTGTAAATACCGCAATGAGTAACAGAAAAGTCATCCAGAAAATCACTCGTTTCATTTTGCATTCCCTCCACTTACTTATGATTTAATAGTTGGTTCGACTATCCCACTGCAGCGAATTACTTCTAGCCCTTCCTTTTCATATCTCTCAATCAGCTTATTAATACCTACTGAATCGCTGGCCATATGTCCAGCAACAATTACATTGCCAATATTTTGCTCTCGAACAGCATTAAGTACCTCTTCTTTCATATGCATTACCACCAGTGTACCGATACCAGCTTCAAAATAAGCTTTGGCCACATCCGGCCCACCACCGGTACCACCGGCCATAGTGACAAAGACTTTACCCGCATAGTCATCTTTACTTCCAACCCGAATTTTAGGTTTGGCTCTGGTATTTTGATATTCAGGCAATTCCATTAAAGCATCAACAACATCCTGTAATGTAGCTTCAGGTTTGTTCTTCAATCTTTCATCCAGATGATTCTGAACTGTAGTCTCAGCCAGAATATCACAAGGAGTATGTATCGCCACAAAAGGCATATTTAACAATCTAGCAGCAGAAGCAACCCGATCATAATTTGAAGAATGTAAAGCCCTTTCAATTTTATCCTGTTGCTTTTTTAAAGCTTTTTGGGCTTTATTGATAGGAACACCCGCAACTACCATACGTTTAATCTGATTGGACATAACCTGATATAAATTTATCTGCGGGTCCCCTGACTTGGGATGATGGGTAATTACACAATCTACATCTAAGTGTTTGGCAAGGAGAAGTTCAGAAGTTTCCATATCCACTCCAAATAAAATCCTTTTAATCCCATCACCCTCTACAATAATTCCAGAGTCCTCTGGAATCTCGTCTAATCCTGCTAATTCTAATGCTATCTCCATTAACCTCTTAGTATTCATTTTATAGCCTCCTTTGCACATTCACCCTATAATATATTTATTCGAGGTTTCTACTTAATTTTCCTGCTACAACTGGTATTCAAAACCAATAGAAATAGAATGTCGTAGTTTATCTGATATAACCTGCTCATCAAAATAATTTTGTCCAGAGAATTTGTACTGGCTATGAAGTGAAAAACCTTGCCAGAGTTCCTTCTCCCAGCTTAAAGCAAATCCCATAAGAAAATTATCTTTAATAGTTAAAGGATAGATTTCCTGCTGTAAATTCATCCTACACTGGATTTTATCTAAATCCTTGAGCCTTATGGACAATTCTAAATTTGTACCTAAAAAATAATAATTTTTCGTTTCAGAACTGGGATATTTTTTATCCCTCAATCTCAGTTCTGTTTTTAAACGTACTGGATTATTGATTTGATAGGTATAGTTAGCTATAAAATCAAAAGTATAACTATCGTATTGATCTTCTTTAAGAAAATCATTCTCATGATAAAGAACTTTAAAATAATAATAACTTTTCGGAGAAAGCTTCTGCTTAAATTTAAGCCAGCTTTCCCGGAAGATATAATCATCCCCTACCCCTTCTTCACTCTCATACAATCGCTGGCCCTCTTCATAATTACCAGATATAACCGGTCTATAATCTCCCGCAATACAAGAAAACGAAACTGAAGTAAAAAGGATAATACCCAAAAAAATGATGAAAGAGATTTTTTTCATGAAAAAACCCCCTTTTAGTTTCCTGTTCTACTAAAAAAAAGCCCTGGTAATTATAATTAGGGCTTTAAACTAATCACTTCCTGTAATTTCTCTTTTTAACTATTGCCTATTAGTTCTTTAAATTTCCTAATTTGATCTAAAGGAATAGTGTACCTTGAGTTTTTTTTACCGCACCTTCAACTTTATTGATAAATTTGCTAACAAAATGATCAAAATGATCAAAAAGATCCTGTCTATCCTCCTTATTTACTACTGCTACATCTTCTATCAACTCATAGTGTAAAAGATATTCTTTTATAACCTCTAGCTTTGCACCATTAGTAAATACGAATGTAATTTTCCTTCTATGCGGATGAACTCCTACTACATTATCAATTACCTGTCGACCACCCCGAATAAAGTAAAGAATGTAACTCACATCTATTCACTCCTTTTTATAAAAAACAAAACATATTGCAAATTTTTAAATTTTTACTTCTATCATATATGCATAACATTAACAAATTTAACTATTTTTCAATTTAATTTTACTATATAGTTCACTCTATGTCAAGCAATTGTCCAAAAAAAATTTTTCTTTAAAACTCTTTTGAAGCAACTGTTGACAATTTTAAGCAATTGAGTTATAATATAAACTGCGGGGAGGAAAATGATATGACTTTAAATATTGAGAAAATAGGTTTAAAGATAAAAGAATTAAGAAAAGCTCATAACCTAACTTATGCTGAATTTGGCAATAAAACGGGCGTCTCTGGGAGTTACATTAGCCAGATAGAAAAAAATAAGCGTAAACCTTCTTTAGAAATTCTTTCCCGAATTGTTGATGCTTTTAATATTTCCCTGGCTGAGCTTTTAAATGAAACAGAAGAAGAATTTAACATTGGTAAAGAGTTAAGAAATATTCGTGAAGCAAAGGGAATGAGTATTCATGAATTATATGAAAAATCTGGTGTATCATTTTTTAAACTTGGCCAGGTTGAAAATGGTACTGAAACACTAACCCCTGAAGAGATCGAAAAAGTTGCTAAAGCTCTGGATATTAAAAAAGAGCGCCTCTTTAAAGGAGTTGAGAATAATTTAGAACGGATCAGGGAATTATGTACTAATCTGGGTCTAAAAGAATCGAGTATTGAGCTCATTATGGAATTTATTGAAAATGAGCTTAAAAAATAAAGTTTGCAAAGTTTTTCTCACTCTAACATCCTATCCCCTACAATATGGAGGACCATAATGATTCCTCACCTTTCCCCTTTTTGGTTCTCCTCTTTAATTCCGGTTCTTATGAACCGGTATTTTTTTTTAAAAAAAATTATCCCATCTAAACAAATCTTTAGATAATTAAACTGCAAAAAGCTAATTTTGAGCGTCATAGAAATTTTTCGTTTAACCATCTTAGTGAGATTTCAGTCGAAATAAGACCTCATCACAGGTTGTGATGAGCTAATCAAGGGCCAGGAGACCCCATTGATTAGTGTGCCTTATTTCGACTGAAATCGAACTTTAGATGGTTAAACGAAAAATTTCTTTTGAAGCGAAAAATTAGCTTTTTGCAGTAAAATCTTAGATGGGATAATTTTAATCAAAAGTTATTCATTTTGATTTAATTGTAATCGCAATTGCTGATATAAAAGGTCAGCTAAAGAACTGTCTTTTCTGGTAGCTCTTTTAGCAATCTCTTCATCCATCATATCTTCAAATATCTCTTCTGCAAATCCTCCATCAATTAACTTTGATTTATGAACGGTTTTACGCATCTCTTTAAAAACCATTTGCATAAATATAGCTTCAAAATCCTGACAGGCCTTATACAGGGCTTTATCTTTTTTCTCACTCTTCTTCAATCCTTTTTCAATTTGATCCATCTTTCCCTTTATATGTTCCAACCGAAACTGATCCGGATAGAAGGAACTTCTAATGAAGGTGTTCAATAATATCACATCCTCTCTAAATCAATTCAATCTGAGCATATAATGCTCCTGCTTCTTTCATTGCCTGCAAAATTGCTATAATATCCCGGGGGGATGCGCCAATGGCATTTAATGCTTTGACTACATCGCCAATAGTAGCTCCTGTTTTTAACTCAACCAGCTGTTCTCCTTTTTCTTCTACATTAATCTGAACACCTGTTCCTGTCTCAATCCAGGTATTTCCTGCTTCATCTATAGTCTGAGTGGTCTCTTCCTGGGTCGAAATAGTCACTGTCAAGTTACCATGGGCTACTGCAACTGTGGAAATCCGCACATTATGACCTATAACAATCGTTCCGGTTCGCTCATTAATTACAACCTTTGCAGGCATTGATGCCCGTACCTGTAATCCTTGAATCTGAGCTACAAAATTAACTACATCATTTCGGTATTCTATAGGAACCTTTACCCGGACCCGACCGGCATTGATTGCTTTTGCTAATTTAACCTTTTTATCCAGAAATCTAAAATGTTCATTTATCGTCTGAGCTATAAGATGAGCTGTCTCAAAGTTAGCTGCATGAAGGAGAAAATCAATCTCAGTTTTATCATTTAAATCAGGTTCCAGGGTCTGTTCAACAATAGCACCATTTGGTATACGTCCTACCTGTAGATGATTTTGCTGCATACTGCTTCCTCCACTTTTGGCTCCAAAACCACCTACGGATATTGGTCCTTGAGCTGCAGCATAAATCTGCCCATTAGGTGCTTTTAATGCCGTAAGGAGCAAAGTTCCTCCCTGCAAACTTTTTGCATCTCCTATCGAGGAAACAGTAACATCTAACTGATCACCTGCTCTTGCAAAGGGAGGTAGGGTTGCTGTAACCATGACAGCAGCCACATTTTTTGCTCTGGCCTGAGATGGATCAGTAATTATTCCATACTGATTTAATAGGTTTTTCAGCATCTGAAAAGTCGGACTGAATCTGCTGTCACCTGTACCATCAAGCCCGATAACCAATCCTATTCCCATCAGCATATTGTTCCTGACCCCATCAATTCTGGTCAAATCCCTGATATAGACCATAGGGTCTTCAATACTTGCTGCATTAATCTCTGGAATACAGGTGAAAATCAATCCTACTAATATGAAAATTATTAAAAGCTTCTTATTCATCTCAACCAACTCCATTTATACCTTTAAAAGAGCCAATTAAAGATTTTCTCAAATATACCTGATTTTTGTTTGTCGCCTACTACTCCTTCTCCTGTATAACGGATCTCTACATCAGACATATATATCGATTCAATGGTATTATCTGCTTTGATATCCCTTTGACGAATAACTCCGGTAATCTCAATTTCTTGACTTTCTCCATTAATATTAATAGTTTTTAAACCTCTAACTACCAGATTTCCATTAGGTTGTTTGTCGATCACCCGAGCAGTAATTTGGGCATTGAGCAATCCCTGCCGGACAGTTACTCCATCTGCTTCATTTTTATCACTATATTTCAATGAAAAAGTTTTGATAAAATCAAAAATTCCCAGACCAGGTCCCGCTCCCAATGACGAATCTTGAGAAGTTTCTGTACTGGCCTTCTGGGAAGCAGAAGACTTTTCAACGATAATAATGGTCACCAGATCCCCTATCTCAGATGCTACTTTATCTTTATAAATATCTGCCGCCTTATCATCCCAGAGGCTAGTAGCAGAGACCGATATCGGTAATAATAGACAGAATAACAGAGCATAAATTATAACTCTCTTCATAATAGACACCCCTCATTCTACCTTTACCTGGACCTGTCCAACATCAGTTACCATTGCCAGAATCTTTTTTCCGGAACTTATATTTTCTACCCAGATCCATTCCCCTTTAGCACCATCTTCTAAAGCTCTACCGATGGTCTGAATATGAATCACCCCATAATTAGCAACAATTAGCACTTGATCATTACGATGTATCAATTCAGGTTCTGTTAAATATTCTTTTAAAAGGACCGTACCTTCACTTAAAGAACGCTTTGTCTCTTTCCCTATTAACTCTTCTTCTGAAAAGACTGGTTCACCAGAAATCCGGGTAATATCCATATATCTTAATTCAATCATGTCAGAAGTAATAATTGTCTTCCTTTCAATAGGTTTTAAAGTAACAAAAACTGACTCATAAATCTGAACTTCCAGGTTTAAATAAATACGTTTATATACCTTCCCATCTATGAAAATCGTTACAGGTAATGAAATATATCCCCGTAATTCACCACCCTGATACGGCCCAACTTTAACCTGATAATCTCCCATAGGAAGCCTGATTTCAGGAAAGCCCCTTACCAGATTAATTCTTATATCATTAAACCGGGAAAGTTGACGGTAAATATAATCTTCAACCAACTGCATAACCATCTTTTGATCCAATAATTGAGCAGCCCTTTTAACCACTATTCCTTTATGAGATAGATTTGTAAAATTGATCATTTCTATATCGATCCCATGTTGCTTAAGAATCGACAGAATAGTATCTGGAGCCAGTGTAAAACGTCCACCAGGTAAAGGAGCAGGGCCCAGATCAATGTTTTTTAATCTCTCAACTAATTCTCCTTCACCTTCGATTATGGCAATCTCACCTAAATACATTCGCTCTTTTAAAACCTCTACTTCTGGTTGAAAACTGATTTTCACATTCTCTTCTCCATTAACCATCAATGAAAACAGAAATAGGATAATTAATACAAAAACAGTGTTCCAATTAAGAAGTTTCATAAACTATCACACCTATCTCTTCAGGTTACTTACTGTTCTCAACATCTCCTCAGAAGCCTGAATGGTCTTGGAATTGATCTCATAAGCACGTTGAGCAGTAATCATATTAACCATTTCCTCTACCACCTGAACATTAGACATCTCCAGATAACCCTGGGCAATAGTACCAAAACCTTCCATTCCAGGATTGCCAATAATTGGAGCCCCTGAAGCTACAGTAGCTTTGAAAAGATTTCGACCAGAACTACTTAAACCGGCCGGATTAGCAAAGCGAGCCAGTTCTAATTGACCAATTTCCTGAGGCTCCTCTTCACCAGCCAACATTACAGAAACAGTACCATCAGCATTTATGTTAATTCCTACTGCATCTTCAGGTATGTATATTTCCGGAAACAGGGGATAACCGTCAGAAGTAACGATTCGACCATCTCCATCCTGTTTAAAAGAACCATCTCTGGTATAAGCGGTAGAACCATCAGGTAACTGTATCTGGAAAAACCCATCACCTTCTATTACTAGATCAAGAGGGTTACCTGTCTGTTGAAAATTTCCCTGAGTGAACAAACGCTGCACAGATGCAGGACGAACACCGTTACCTATCTCAATACCATTAGGCGAAATGGATCCCTGAGCATTGGGTGTTCCAGCTTCCTTAATAGTTTCATACATTAAATCCTGAAAATTTACCCGGCTTTTCTTAAAACCAGCAGTATTTACGTTCGCCAGGTTATTGGCAATATTGTCTATATTCAATTGCTGTGCCTGCATTCCTGAAGCAGCAGTCCATAATGATCTAATCATCTTTTACACCCTCCTTTATTTAATCAGATATCACTTCTATCAATCAGCAATATCTATATTCGTCCTCACAATTATTAAATCCAACCTGATTATCCATTAGTACGTCCAACATCATTGACTGCTTTTGACAGAGTCTCATCCTGGGATTGAATCATCTTTTGACTGACTTCATAGAGACGGGTAGCAGTAATTAATTGAGTCATTCCCAATATAACATTTACATTGGAACCTTCCAGATATCCCTGACGTACCAATCCTTCTGCTCTCGTTTCCCTTATTCCTCCACCAGCACGATAAAGATTTTTACCTACCTTTTCTAACTGCTGTAAATCAGCAAAGTCCACCAACCTTATCCGGTCGCTCTGAACTCCGTCAATCTCTATTATACCATCTTCTCCGACTGCAATCGGTTTTCCAAAAGTCTCAATTGGTCCATTTTCCCCCAGGACTGGATAACCATCTTCTGTTACCAGTTGACCAAATTGATTTAAAGTAAAATGTCCGCTCCGGGTATAAGCAATACCCCAGGGAGTCTGAACTACAAAAAAGCCTGGCCCTTCGATAGCTAAATCCAGCGGATTATCTGTTTTTTGCAAATGGCCCTGCTGAAAGTTAGTAAATGTTTCAACCACTTTACTTCCTGTTCCCTTTGAGCCAATGAAATGCTCTCCTGATTCGTCAAGACGACTCATTAATATTTCAGGAAAAGATTGATATACTACCTGTTCACTTTTAAATCCAGTAGTATTAACATTTGCCAGATTATTGGCCAAAACATCATTTTCTCTTTTGAAAGCAATCATTCCCCGGGCCACCGTATATAATCCATTTAACATAATTTTCACCCCCTCATACTACAAATGCATCAATTCGGCAATAATCTCATAGATATTTGCACCTTTTCTAAATTGGTATCTACCTACCCTTAATTTACGGTCCAGATTCAAAAGTTTTACTATTCTTAAAAACTCTTTTTCATCTACAATCTCCTTCTCTGCCAACCGTCGAGCAATATCTACTGCCAGATCTCCCGGTTTTACCTCAAACTCCACCCATCTAATCGGTTCTAGAACTGGTTCTGTGTGTTCTGGAACAGGGTTTGCATCTGATACTTGAACAGATTTTGTTACCGGTTCCGGGACGGGTTCTGTATTTGACATTGGATGAGGTTCTAAGTCGGGTTCTTCAACCGATTCTATATCCGGTTTTATAAATTCTGGATTGAATTCAACTGGTTCTGATTCGGTCTTTATATCTGATATCGGTTCAGGTTCTGGATTAGGTTCTTCTATTGGTTCTGGATAATTTAAGTCAGGAATATCTAACCTAAAGCGGGATATCTGATAATACACAATCTCTCGCTCAGGTTTTATTACAGTCTTCCCATCACCAGGGTAAAATTGATCTGAAAAAACCCAGATTAATGCTGCGATAACTAAACCAATTCCAATTCCGGTTATCAGCAAACTCCAATAAAACCCCTTATACACCAATTCCGGCTCCTTTCTTTCGCAATTTGACTACCAGTTCTACTTCTCGATACCCCAAATTTAACTTTCTGGCAATCTCTTCGACAGAAAGCCCCTCTTCAGAAAGTTTTACAATCTGATTGTATCTAGCAAGGGCTTCTTTTTCCAAAAGCCGGGTTTTTGAAGGAATTAAAGGCTCTTCAGACCTGTTTCTTAAATCGAGTTCCTCTTCTTTTCTTCTGAAACGTTCAGATTCATATAACTGGTCTACCAAACGGTCCGCTTCCTGGTAAGCTATCTTTTTTGCTAGAATCTCCGAAAAGACGGGATCAGAGAGTTCTAAATTCCACTCTTTTACCTTTTTAATAATTGCCTTTATCTCAGATTCTTTTTCCCGTAACTCTTCAATCAATGTATCCAGTTCTTTTCCAATATTTCTGATACTTTCTTTTGTCTTGACCAGTTCAATAACCTGTTCAATTGAATTTGCTTTTACTTCACCGACCCTTTCAGAATTTATCTTTCTATTTATCCTATATGTGGAAATTAATGAGATTAAAATCAAAAACATTCCGACACCCAATATCAGATATGCAACCAACAAGACACGTACCTCCTTAGTTAGACTCGAATGTCAATTATATGACCTCGATCATCATCAAATGGATTTTTTTCCTCCATACTATCTTTTTCTTCATTTTTCGTCTTTTTCCTCTCTTTTTTTTCCCTTTTTTTTCTTCCAGATTTCTCGTCAGAACGGACCCGCTTACCTTCAGATTGGTTACTTTCTGTCACCTGTTTTTGTCGGATCTCATGCTCTTTTTGCTGCTGGACTGCCAATTCTTGCTGCTGTTGCTGTTCAGCCACAGCCCGTATTTGCTCAATCCTATTAACCTCTAAAGATTTGGACAGCAAATGGCGCCCGTTAATGGGTTGGGTCATAACCCTTCACCACCTTATAATGGTATTGGCCTTACCTCACCTTCTTCATATACAAAGACTGTCCGTGTTATGGAATCTTTAACCCGGTATCCTACCTGACCAATGTTTATCACCACTCCAGGATAAACCCGTTCTAAAACTTTTATCCTTCCATTCTTTTGCTCTTTCGATTGGGTTATTAACATTTCATGCTGCTGAGTTAATTGTTTCATCCGCCCTTCAAGATGTTCCCTGGTTTCGTTAAATTGTCTTAACATGACAGATTTTTCAGGCGGCAGCTTACTCAACCGATGATGAACTTTTCTTAAAAGACTAATTTCTCTGGTAACTTTATCTAAATTCTCTTTTACACTTGCAATTTCAGCTTCCACCTCTTCTAACTGCTGACGTATTCCAGGATCCACACCAACAATTATATGTGTAGGAGTAGCCAGATGAGAACCAATTACCCGGGCAACAATATCATTACCCGCCTGTACTGTTCCACCAACAATCAACCCCCGCCCTTCTACAATAACATCCTTACTGGCCATAACAGTGCTATGCATTATTGCCCCTTTGACAATTAGACTACCGTGAGTGATAACCTGACCATTTTCAATAAATCCAATCTCAACATCTCTTTCAGCCTTAATCAGTCCCTTTTGTTTACCCTTGAATCCTTTGTGGACAATCACTTTACCTTTGGCTTCAAGATTAGCAGCTTCCACATTACCCATTACTTCAATATCACCACCAGCTTTGATGCTGAAACCTTCTTGAACATTCCCTTTGACAATAACATTACCGATAAATTCAATATTTCCCGTTTCTAAATCTACATCACCTTCAACAGTATAAATGGGCAAAACGCTAACCTTATCTCTTTCCAGAACTACCTGCCCATCAATACCGGCTAAAAGACTCATTCCATCTTCACTGATCTCAACATTTTTTCCCTTTGGTAGCCTTAAATCTTTCCCAGGTTTAGGTTTTATTTCTTTACCAGTAACCGTCCATCCAGATTTACCCTGAGTTGGAGGTATCTTGGTTACCAACAAATCACCCTTTTTAACATTTACAACTAAATCAAGGTTATAAAAATCTACACTACCATCTTCCAACTCTTTAACATGTTTTTTCTCTTCAGGTAACCGGAAATGATAACGGAATTTTGCAGGCTTTCCATCTTCAGGTGGTTGTCCGGTAGCAATTTCCAGTCCCTGTCTAACATTATCTTCTAAAAGCTTTTTCAATTTATCCTTCTTAATTCCAAAGGTAACACCTTTTTTGTTTAAAACTTTAACTGCCTCTTCTAAAGTAAGTAATTTACCTCCTAATGGGGGAATATATCTACAAAAAGCACTCATCTCATCAGAGGAAATTTCTACTTCTAAATCAGCATCCCGATCCAGTTCAGGCTTTCGTTCTGCAATTTTTACAAACTCTCCTTTAGCATCATGATAAGTTTTTTCAACCAACTCAAAATCTACATCCACCAATTCCTTTCTCTCAATCATCTGTTTAATAGCATCTAAATTAACCGGTTTTCCATTTCCCTTAGGTGCCACTACTTTAAGAAAAATTCCATCTGATTTAATCTTTAACTCAAAATATCCATCCAGATTATTTGCTTTATAATTTTGTTCTCTTTCTATAGATCCTTCAATTTCTTTTTCGGCATCGGTCTCTTTTTTAATCAATTTGAATATATATTCACCTTTTTTACCAAAGCCCAAAAAACCCGACTTCTTTTTAACCTCAACCAACTGAATCTCTTCCACACTAACTTCCCTCTGCAACTGCCTGGAAAAAGTTTCAATTGCTTTCTTATAAGCGGCCGATTCATTTTTTGCCAAAATCTTAATTTCTTTTTCCATTCTAAATCCCCCCTCAATTTTTAAAGAAATAATGCCCGTTTCCGACTCAACATCCCTCGCAATCTTAAAACTGCTTTGGCATGAATTTGAGAAACTCTTGCGGGCGATAAATCCAGAACCTGAGCTATTTCCATCTGAGTCAACTCCTCATAATAGTATAAAGCCAGTACCAACTTTTCCTGTTCCTTTAACCGATCAATAGCCTCAACCAATAAACGTTTGATTTCTTTATCATAAACAATCTCTTCCGGTCTTTCATTTTCACCAGGAATCTGATCCATCAATTGTAGACCAGAATCTGGATTAATCAGTGATTCCAGGGAAGTTAATTCAGGAATATTTGCTTCCATTACTAACTTATTATACTCTTTTAAATCCAATCCCAGTTCCCTTGCTACTTCTTCATCCTCAGGTAATCGTCCTAAAGTCTGTTCCAGTTTTTTATAAGCCTGATGTAATCGTTTGGCTTTTTCACGGCTAGAACGGGAAATCCAATCCTGGGCTCTAAGTTCATCTATAATTGCGCCGCGTATTCGTACAGCCGCATAGGTACTAAATTTAACCCCTCGTTCAGGGTCAAAACGATCAATCGCCTGAATCAAACCTATAATTCCAAAACTCACTAGATCGTCAAACTCAATCTGCGGGGGGACAACCAACTTGACCCGACCGGCCACATATTTGACCAGTGGAGTGTATTTTTCAATTAATAAATTTCTGGCTTGAAGATCTCCTTTCTGGAAAGCCTTCCACAGAGCTTTTTCGTCAGATTTTCTCTTTTCCAAACAATTCACCTCCATTGGTCAATTCAGCTACAATTTAATCCTCCAGCGAATCTACAACGATTTTTGTCAATTTATCTAAATCCAATGGTTCAAAGTCTCCTTCATCCCTGGTTTTACTATTCCTTGCTTTTTTATAATTTGCCTTCATTCGAGCTTTTAATTTTTTCTTCTGCTCTTCAATTAATAACCTCTCCTGCTCCTGATCAATTACTATTCCCAAAAGATAACCAATTACTGCAAAGATTCCCCCTCCAACAAAGATCCGAATAACTAAAACCTCGATAGAAACTTTAACAAACAAACCCATAACCAAAACAAGACCACAGGCCACTATCATAAATAGTTTTGCCAACTCCTGCCGAAAGTTACCTTTCATTAAAATCATCCCTTTTATGCTAAACCTTTACGAATCAATTCTCGCTGTTTATCAAAAATCCAACCAATAATCCGATCCTGAACAGAAGAAGAAATAGATTCAAAAGCAACCCCCACTTCATAACCTCCTTCTTCTTTCTCCTGATTTCGGACTATTTTCCCAAAAATAACTTCTTCTTCAATTCCCTTTAACCCTAACTTAATTTCCAGGTTAGAATTTACTTCCATAATTTCATCTGAATAAAACCTTACACCGCCACCACTTATATCAAGAGTATAAGTCTTGATATATTGTCTGGAACCAGACGAATCAGATTCAAGGGGTATTTTCTCAGATTCATCTATCAGCCGATAATATAAGGGAATGTTTATCTCCAATCTTACAAATTCCCGGCGCTGAATCCGTTTAACCTCTGCAGGCAATCGTAAAGCAAATCCAGGTATTGGTTCTTTAAAACGTCTTAAAATTATAGATTTAAAACTGTATAAGGCACGTTCTCCAACATATGTTACAATTATAGGAGTATTCAATCGAAAAGGTATAAGCTCTCCATTAACAGCAGGGGCCATAATATGTAACTCCTTGTCATTTATGTCCATTACCCGGCTAAAATATTTTCCTTCAAAATTGGGGTCTTCTACCTCTATCTCTATTTTAGTATTGATTGTTAACTCACTTAAAGCAACCATCCTAATCCCCTCCTAGCTACTACTGTTAAAGAATTTAATCATCTTTAGTAAAAATTTTTTCATACCACCCCCCGCTTTTTTGGGAGATTGGTTTAAAAGATTATCTACAATACTGTAAATCCCTTTTGACGCCTTTGTGTTTGGATACTCCAGAATAAAAGGTTTTTGGCGTTTTACTGCAGCACTCACCTTCTCATCAAAAGTAATAATCCCTAACAAATCGATTTTTACATTGAGAAATTCATCCACTACTTTAGCCACCCGTCTAAAAATCTTTCTTCCCTCTTCCTCATTTGAAACCTGATTAATTACCAGACGAATTGTCGAAGTTGACCCTCTCTGGACAAGAACTTTAATCAAGCCATAAGAATCAGTGATAGATGGAGGTTCAGGTGTTAAAATAACTACAACATCATCTGCAGCCAGTAAAAAATTAATTACATTTGAATGAATCCCAGCACCGGTGTCTACCAGAATATAGTCAAATTCTCCTTCAAGATTATTCCACTGTCTGATCAAATTCTGAATCTGTTGATCACTCAAATACACCAACTCTTCTGACCCGGAACTTCCGGGTAAGATCTTAATTCCTTCTGGCCCATCTAGCATAATCTCTTCTAAAGTTTTCTGTCCCTTAATAACGTGAGTTAAGGTAAAGGATGGCACAACTCCTAATACTACGTCTATATTAGCCATACCCAAATCAGCATCAAAAACAATTATCTTTTTCCCCGCCTTTTGTAAAGCCAGGGCCAGATTAACAGTAAAATTGGTTTTGCCCACTCCACCCTTACCACTGGCCACAGCAATAACACGGGTCTCCGAACGTGATAAATCATCTATATTTTTTTTCGCAAGTTGCCGTAAACGTTCAGCTTGATCTCTCATCATCATTACCCCTTTAATATCATCTCAGCAATTTTCCGCGGATCGGCTTCTTCAATATCTTCAGGTACATCCTGACCAAATGTAATATATGAGATTTTATACGGGGTCTTCTCCAGAACATTCAAAATAACTCCCCTTTTATTTGTCTCATCCTCTTTAGTGAAAATCAAGCTGGAAAGATAAAGTTGACCAAATTTATCCAATGACTCCATTAAATCATCAAAGCAAGTATTCATGGCCACAACAAGATGAATCTCATCAACCAGTTCTTTGGGAAGAAGTCTTTTTAACTGCTCCATCTGAGAAACATTCTTCTGACTCCTCCCAGCAGTATCAATTAAAATCAGATCACAAAATCTTAATTCTCGTAATGCCTGTTCCAACTCATCTTCATTATAGATAACCTTTAATGGAACATTGATAATATCACTATAGGTTTTGAGCTGTTCAACAGCAGCAATCCGGTAAGTATCTGCGGTAACCAAACCAATTTTCTTTTTTCCTTCAAGGGCAACCTTAGCTGCCAGTTTAGCAATAGTAGTTGTTTTACCTACTCCTGTAGGACCTACAAAAGCTATTACCTTTCTTGACTGATAAGTATCAATAGGTGCAGTTATTCTAATTCTGGACATAATCCCTTTTACCAGAGCCTGATAGACCTCTTCATCTCTGTGAAGTTGATGGACTTCCAAATGCTCCATAACCTCTTGACAGAGATCATTTATTATTTCTATCATTACACCTTCTTTGACCATTTTCTCTGCATATCTTTGCAATTTACCGGGAAAGATAAGTTGGGGCATTTGATAAGAAAATCTGGAATTATAATACTCCTTTTTAACTAAATTTAAATTCCTTTCTCGATCCATTTTTTGAATTTTTTCACGTAGTATATTCAATTCCTGGCGCAATTCTTTTGTTACCTGACTTTCTCTATCATCCTCCACTGTAGCAATTACTTCAAACATTTTTTTACCAAAGAGGCCAAATATACCTCCCTCTCTGATTTTCCGGGTATGGAGAATAATAGCATCTGAACCCAGATCCGCTTTAACTTTAAAGACCGCATCCTGCATTGTCTCGCCCAAATATCTTTTTACTTTCATTGATACTTCACCACCCCTACAGTCTGGATATTTAGAGTGGGTTCTAATTCATTAAAAGATAAAACAATAAGATCAGGTGCAACCCGGGAAGTCAGGTTTTTAAAGTGATATCTGATCATCGGGGCAGTAAGAATGATCGGTTGATAACCTTTCTGCATTACACTCTGAATAACCTCATTTAAATTCTCAAAAATAATCTGGGCCTGTTTGGGTTCTATAGCCAGGTAAGAACCTTGATCTGTTTGTTGAATAGATTGGCTAATCAGTTCTTCTAACTTAGGTGAAAGTGTAATCACATGAATTGTATTATTTTCACTAAATTTGGCCGATATTTGTCTCGATAAACTCTGCCGAACATATTCAGTTAAAATCTGTAAATCATTGGTATGAGGAGCATAATCAGCCAATGTTTCAAGAATGGTCACCATATCTCGAATCGCAATTCCTTCTCGTAAAAGATTTTGCAATACCTTCTGTACCTGCCCGATGGTAAGAAGATCTGGAATCAATTCTTCAACTACTGCAGGATATTTTTCCTTAAATCCATCGATCAATTCTTTCACTTCCTGACGTCCCAAAAGTTCACTGGCATGTTTTTTGATTATTTCAGTCAGATGTGTTGCCATTACAGATGGTGGATCCACCACTGTGTAACCATTCATTTCAGCCTCTTCACGCAAAGACTCACTAATCCAGAGTGCCGGTAAACCAAAAGCCGGTTCTTTAGTTGGAATGCCATCAATCTCTTTGGTAGCAAGTCCAGCATCCATTGCAAGATAGTAATTAGGCTTGATCTCATAACGGTCAATCTCTATTCCTCTTAATTTAATTCTGTAGGAATTGGGATCTAACTGTAGATTATCAAGAATTCGAATCGGCGGAATGACCATGCCCAATTCAAGGGCACACTGACGGCGGATCATAGCTACCCGATCTAAAAAATCTCCTCCCTGCTCAGGTAAGACCAGGGGAATCAGGTTATAACCTACCTCTATCTCCATCGGATCTATCTGAAGTAGTTCTGTCATATCTTCAACTTTACTGGGTACAGGAATCTCTTCTATCTGTTCTGCCACTTCACCTTCCTGCTCTTTTGCTTCCTTTTGCGACTGCCAGAGAACCCAGGCAAGAAAACCAAATATCAAAGATAGAACCAGGAATGGCACCGTAGGCAACCCACTGACAAAACTGAAGACCAAAAGAATACCAGCTACTATTGCAAGCGAGCGGGGTTCACTGGATATTTGACCTGTTAATTCCTGACCCAAATTGCTTTCAGAAGCTGCCCGGGTAACCACCATACCTGTAGCGGTGGAGATTAATAAAGCAGGAATCTGACTGACAAGACCATCTCCCACTGTTAATAAGGAGTAGGTCTGTAGTGCTTCCTGAAAACTCATTCCCTGCTGGGCAACCCCAATAATCAAACCACCAATAACGTTAATCATGGTAATTATAATACCTGCAATAGCATCACCTTTGACAAACTTACTGGCACCATCCATAGCTCCATAAAAATCAGCTTCCTGTCGAATTTTTTTACGTTGTAATCTGGCTTCTTCTTCTGTAATTAATCCTGCACCAAGATCAGCATCAATACTCATCTGTTTACCAGGCATAGCATCTAAGGTGAATCGAGCAGCAACTTCAGCAACCCTTTCCGCACCTTTAGTAATCACCACAAACTGAATAATAACCAGAATTAAGAAGATGATAAAACCTACAACATAGTTACCACCAATAACAAAGTTACCAAAACTCAGGATAATCTCCCCTGCATAACCCTGGCCTAAAATCAAACGGGTAGTCGAAACATTTAGGGCCAGTCGAAATAATGTAGCAAAAAGAAGCAGGGAAGGAAATACAGAAAACTGCAATGGCTCAGTGATATAGATTGAAACTAAAAGAACGGTCAAAGCAAATGAAATATTAATAGTTAACAATAAGTCCAGCAAAAATGTAGGTAATGGAATAATAAACATAATTACAACAGTAACAATTGCTATTGCAAAGAGAATATCACTATATTTATTTATAAACCGTGGTGATAAAGCACTGATATTAGCCATATCTTACCTCTCCTAAATTTTTCTTTTCTGCAAACGATAGACAAAAGCCAATACTTCTGCAACAGCCTGATATAATTCGACAGGAATTGGTTTTCCAACTTCTGCTGTTTCGTAAAGAGCTCTAGCAAGAGGTTTATTTTCAACAATCTCAACCTTATGTTCTTTAGCAATCTCACGGATTTTTTCGGCTATCTTACCTTCTCCCATCGCTAAAACTACTGGAGCTTCCATTGTTTCAATATCATATTTGAGAGCAACAGCAATATGGGTTGGGTTAGTAATAACCACATCTGCTTCAGGTACAGCCTGAATCATCCGGTTCATCGCCATCTGCCGCATCCGCTCTTTTCGTTTGGATACAATCAAAGGATCTCCTTCCATTTCTTTAAATTCCTGCTTGATTTCCTGCTTGCTCATCCTAATACTCTTTTCAAACTCATACTTCTGATAGATAAAATCAGCTATTCCCAAAACAATCATCACAATACTGATAGCCAACCCCAATTTAAAAATCAAACTCCCAATTATTCTAACTGCCTGTTCTAAATCCATTAAAGAACAATCCCACAAAATTTTCCACTCATTTTTCAGAATCAAATATGCTGTCAAACTAATGACAAAGATTTTAAATAAAGCTTTTAACAATTCTACCAATGAACGTAAGCTAAATAGATTTTTAAACCCTTTTACTGGATTTATCCTGTTCAACTTAGGTTTCAATATCTCCACGCTAAAGAAGGGACCTACCTGTAAAAATGTCGCTACTCCCCCAAGAAGAGCTGTACCTACTAGAAAAGGAGCCACCAATTTTAAATTAAGCACCAGATAGTGGATGAGTAATGTGATAATATTTTCTGTATTTACCAGACTTCTATAATCAAAAGTTAAAGCTCCCCTCATCATAACTTTTAAGTTTAAAAAGACTATCTCTATCATAAATTGTATCAAAAATATTCCACCAAATAAAGTAATGGCATCGGTCAATTCCTTGCTTTTTGCAACCTGGCCCTCTTTTCTAGCCTTCTTCCTCCGCCTGGGCGTCGCTTTTTCAGTTTTTTCCTGAGCCATGTTTATCTCCCCTTAAAGGAGTCTACTTCATTAACTCTAAAATTTTATAAAGGTGCTGATACATCATCTCAATTATTTCTATCAATAAATTAACAATTAAGGGAATGGACAAAAACAACATCAAAAATCCAACCAAAATCTTAATTGGAAAACCAAGCATAAATACATTCATCTGCGGAACTGTTCTGGCAAGGAAACCAAAGAGAATATCAACAACAAACAATGTGGCTATGATTGGCAGGCTCAAACGAAATGCAATGATAAATATATCTCCACCAACTCTGAAAAGGTATTCCAATAGCTGATGACTTAAAACCGGTTTTGTAATGGGTAAAATCTGAAAACTCTTTACCAATGCCCGAATAATCTGATGATGCCCATTAATTAAGAGTAGAATCAATATTGCCAATATATTTTTAAACTGACCAATTAAAGGTGCATTACTGCCCGTTAAAGGATCAACTATATTTACCAGTGCAAAACCCATTCGTATATCAAGAAACTGTCCAGCCAGTTGAAAAGCAGTAAAAGTCAAAAGCACAGTAAAACCTAAAACTAAACCAACCAGCAGTTCATTTCCCACCTGAAAAACCAATTTTAAAAGTGAAGTTGGAAATGGAATCAATTCCTCAGCAAAGATTATAGGAAAAAGGATCAAACTGCATAATAATGTTAACCCGGCTTTAACCTGAATCGGGATCATTAAACTCGAAAAAAATGGTGTAGTTAAAAATAGGCCACTAAAGCGAATGGTAATGAGAAAAAATGAATAAACTGTGTTAATTACCGCTTCATCCATTCATTATATCCCCCATAATTTAGCCAATTAGTGATGGAATACTATTAAATAGCCGGGTAACATAATCGACCAATACATTAAGAATCCATGGTCCTAAAATAATCAATGTTGCAAAAACTGCAGCTATCTTTGGTATAAAAACCAATGTTTGTTCCTGAATATGCGTGGTCGCCTGAAAAATACTCACCAATAACCCGACCAAAAGACCTACACCTAAAACCGGGCCAGCAATTAAAAGAATGGTATACATGGCTTCTTTACCTAAATATATAACCACTTCCTGGGTCATCTTTAAGCCTCCTAATTAAAGGTGGTAATTAATGACTTGATTACCAGATACCAACCATCAACCAGAATAAAGAGAAGTAATTTAAACGGTAATGAAATCATAACCGGGGGAAGCATCATCATCCCAAGAGACATTAAAGTACTAGCAACAAACATATCAATGATTAGAAATGGTATATAAATTATAAATCCGATCTCAAAAGCCGTTTTAATTTCACTAAGTACAAAAGCAGGAATCAGTACCAGAGTCGAAACATCATCTTTATTTCTAGGTCTTTCTGAACCGGATAATTCAATAAATAAAGCCAGATCCTTTTCTCTTGTCTGTCTAAACATAAAATTTCTAAGTGGATCTAAAGCCTTTGTCAAAGCTTCTTCCTGGCCAATTTCGCCGGCCAGATAAGGTTGCAAAGCATTGGCATTAATCTCCTGAAAAATAGGATTCATAATGAAGATTGTTAGAAATAAAGCAAGTCCTATGAGTACCTGGTTTGGGGGCATTTGTCGAATTGCCAGCGCATTTCGGATCAGAGCCAGAACAATAATGATTCTGGTAAAGGCTGTCATCATAACCAGGGCCGCAGGTGCTAATGTCAGAACCGTCAATAAAAGAAGGATTTTTAAACTTAAAACCAGATCATCTGATTCATCACTCTCGCCGATCTCCAAATTAATGGTAGGAATCTGAAAGGATGCAGCATTTGCTGAAACTGTCATTATAATAATTAAGATTAATAACCAGATAAGTGTTGATTTATTCATCACTGCCATCCCTCTTCTTTAAGGTTTTCTTAAAGATTTCCATAAATATAGAATTAGAGAGATCGGCTACAACCTCTTCTTTACTAACCCTTAACTCATCAAAAGTATCGAGTAAAGTAATCTTATCTTCGGTTAAACCCAGAAGATAATATTTATCAGCTACCTTGACAATATACACCTGCGCATGCTGGGACAAAAACCCCTGTCAATAACTTTAATAACTGAACCCTGTTGTCCAAAATAACGGCGGGAATTACGAAGAAAATAGTTTAAACCATAAATCAGAACTATTATAGCACTTAGATATAAAAATATTTTCAATATTTCCCATGAGTAGTTTAAACTATTAACCTGATCCATTTTTTAATACTCCTTCTTTTTTCCTTAAACTTGCTTAATTCGTTCCAATGGGCTAACAATATCTTTGACCCTAAACCCAAAGTTTTCATCAATAACTACAACTTCACCTTTTGCAATCAGTTTTCCATTAACTAATAAATCCACAGGTTCACCGGCCAATTTATCCAATTCAATAATAGAACCACTACCCAATTCCAGAATATCTTTAATAGCCATCTGGGTTTTACCTAATTGAACAGTTACCTGCAATGGTACGTCTTCGATCAACTTAATATTACCAGGTACTGCATTTGTATCTTCAGTATGACTAAACTCGGGGAATACCACTTTCTCCACATTAACAGGCTCCGGGTTTGGTTGCTGAAAAGAAGGTTGTTGTTGATATCCGGGTCCACCTGGGAATTGTTGCTGGCTTTGCTGCTGATTCTGATATTGGGCACCTATTTGCGGTTGCTGAATAGGTTGTTGTGAATGCATTTGTGGTTGTGGCTGTGGCTTAGGTATCCCTTGAGGTTGTAGAACAGGTTCCTTCATTTCCTTTTCAGCAGTTGCTGCAGCAGCTTCTTCAGCACCACCACCCATCAAACTGGTTACCAATTCTTTTACAAAGGAGATTGGAGCAAGCTGCATAATATAGCTATCTACCAGTTGCTCAATTTTCATCTGAAAAGAAATTTTGACCATTGGCTCATTAGGATCAAAATTACGCTGCTGAATTGCATCAGAATTTAAAGTTAAAAATTCTGTTATCGGCGGTGAAATATTTACAGGTCGATTGATAATATTAGCAAGAGATGTAGATGCTGAACCCATCATCTGGTTCATAGCTTCTCCCACAGCACTTATGTAAAGATCATTTAACTCTTCAGGAGGATTACTACCATCTCCACCCATCATTAAATCAGCAATGATAGCTGCATCTTTCTGTTTAACAATCAAAACATTCCGCCCTTCCAATCCTGCAACATATTCAACTTCAACTAATACACATGGACGATCAAATTCTTTAACCAGTTCATTAAAAGTAGTTAAACTAACTCTGGGTGTCGTAATCTCTACTTTTCTATTTAAAATGGTAGAGAGTGCTGTGGCAGCAGTACCCATAGATATATTACCAATTTCACCTATTACGTCCTTATCTTCATCAGTTAATTTTAACCCGGAATCATTTTCCTCTTCTTCTGTATATCTTAGCAAAGCATCAACTTCTTCCTGAGATAAAATGTCACGACCAGTCATCACTTTCCTCCTCTCCATTGATGATATCCAGTATTTTAACGGCCATTCTATTATTCCGGGTTCCTGGTTTGGCAATAAACTTAGGTTTATTACCTACCCGAACTATTACTGGGTCTTTTGTCTTTTCAACCAGAGGAATCACATCTCCCGGCCGTAAATTAATCAAATCCCGCACCGTAATCTCAGTAGTCCCAAGAATTGCATAAATCGGTAATCGTGCAGCACCGATCCGGCGCTTTAAAGCATTAATGTTTTGGGCAGTCTGTTCTTTGCGAATACTGGAGAACCAATATTGGGCATTTAATTTATTAACAATCGGTTCGATAGTTATATAAGGGATACAGATGTTAATTAAACCATCACCCTGTGCTACCCTCGCTTCCAATGTAACCAAAATAACTACATCATTATGGGGTATAATCTGAACAAACTGAGGATTGGATTCAATCTCCTTTAACTTTGGAGTTAGCTGAACCACATTCTCCCATGCTTCCGGGATACAACTTAAAAACCATTTAATCACTTTTTCCAATACAATCTCCTCTATATCGCTAAAGGGACGATTTTCAACACTGGGAATCCCTTTCCCTCCAAAGAGACGGTCAATAATAGCAAACCCAATGGCCGGAGCGATCTCAATTAGTATCTGGCCTTCCAGTGGAGCCATATCTACAATAGAGAGAATTGTAGGTTCAGGAAGAGAACGAATAAACTCATCATAAGCCAATTGTTCAATAGATACAACCTGAACATCAACCATACTTCTGATCTGAGCAGAAAGGGTAGTTGTGAGTAACCTACAGAAGTTTTCGTGAAGCATCTGTAATGTTCGAAGCTGATCTTTAGAAAGTTTATCTGGTGTTCTAAAGTCATAAACTCTAACTTTTTCCTTTTTTTCCTCTCCTTTTATCTCTTCCACATCAACACTACCAGAAGACAGAGCAGCTAATAGTGCATCAATTTCACTCTGGGACAAAACTTCGGCCATTTTTGACCACCTCCCTCTCTATTGAACTACAAACTCAGTAATAAAAACATTTTTGACTTCCCCTTTAGCTAAAAATTCATTAAGTTTATTAATTATTTGAGTTTTAAGTTTAATTAATGAAGGATCTTCTATATCTTCAGAAGTCTGACTCCTTAAAATTTCATTAATAGCATCTCTTAATTGTGGATCCCGCTCCTCCAATTCCTTTATTACGCTTTCTTTATTTACTTCAACAACCAGGTTCACCTTAAGAAAACGATAACCTCGACTGCCAGATAAATTTACCACAAATTCCCCCAAATTATAGGATGGGCCCATTTCTTCAACCTTCTTTTTAGATGCATTTTCATTATTGAGATCGACTTTTGCCTGTGTATTACTAAAGAGATACATCATCAGAAAAGATGTTCCAGCGGTTATTAGAATGACCAGTATGATAATCCCCAATACAATGGGCCAACTTATTCCTGTAGGTTTGGAATCACTCATCATATCCCTCCCCTGCTATTCTCTTTTCATCCAATCTGGTTCTTAAAACTACAATATCCACTCTTCGGTTCAAAGCTCGATTTTCAGGGGTTGTATTCGGTTTTAACGGTCGATACTCACCATAAGCAGCCACAGAGAGTCTTTTCGGATCTATATTTGTTTTCTCCATAAAATAGGCAATAACATTGGTAGCTCGAATTGCTGAGAGAACCCAGTTATTTGGAAATTCCTCATTATGGATCGGCCAGTTATCGGTATGTCCCTCAATCATAATCGAATTCGGAATATCTTCTAAAAATTTTGCAATCTGAGCCAGAGTCTTCATCCCATCCGGCTTTAAATCTGCTTTTCCAAGATCGAAAAGAATTTTACCCGTCAGCCGAATAACAAGGCCCCTTTCTTCTTCAGCCAATCTCACATTCGCCTGGAGATTAGCTTCTTTAATATATTCTTCCAATTTAGAGATCAATTCCTTAAATTCTCTATTATCATAGTAACTTGCGCTAATATTATCATTCTGTAAACCCCGGTCAATTACATAACTGGGATTAAAAGTTCTACCTCCATCCAATACACCCAGTCTTGCCTTTAATGCATTCATTACATCTTTAAAGCGTGCAACATCAATTGTGGAAAAAGAATAGAGCAAAACGAAGAAACACAAAAGCAGTGTCATCATATCTCCATAAGTAACCATCCAACCTGGAGCACTAATTTCCATTTCATCATCTGTTTTAACTTTTTTACGCATTTTCGCCCACCGCCATTTCTAATTCTTCATCCGGTACTTCTCCCAGCTCCTGTTCTTCTGATATTAAGAAAGCTTTTAGTTTCTCTTCAACAATCCGCGGGTTTTCTCCTGCCTGAATTGATAAAAGTCCTTCAATCATTAATTCCATTAAAAGTATCTCCTCTTCACTTCTAACCTTCAATTTCCCGGCCAGAGGAATAAAAAGATAATTAGCCAAAAATGAACCATATAGGGTTGTAATCAAAGCAGTCGCCATACCACTAGCTATGGCATCCGGATTATCCAGAGTTGCTAACATCTGAATCAAACCAATCAAAGTACCAATCATACCAAAAGCTGGTGCCAGTGTAGCCATAGTTTTATACATTTCCTGATATTTTTTATCAGTCTGTTCCAAAAAGCTTAATCTGGTCTGCAAAATATTTTTTACTAATTCGGGATCGGTACCATCAACAACCAATTGAATCCCTTTTTTTAAAAACTCATTTTGAAGTTCCTGAGCTTCATCTTCTAATGCTAATAGACCTTCCCGTCTAGCCTTTTCGGCAAATCCAACCATAATTTCTATAACTTCTGAAGGGTTATGATCACTATCGGAAAAAACTTTTTTAGTATGCTTAATAAGATTCTTTAACATTCCAAAAGAATAATTGACCAGAGTCCCTGCAATGGTTCCACCCAATACAATCATTGCAGAATCAATACTTATAAATATCAACCAATTCCCCTTCATAACTATAGCGCCTAAAATCAGAGTCAAGCCAAGAACCAATCCTACTACAGTCGAAAGATCCAATTAATCTCACCTCTTTCAGTTACGCTAATTCGCGATTTATATAAGTTAGTTTCCGTTTATAATCTATAATCTTTTCTACAATCTCTGATTCAGATTCTTTAACTAAAATTTTCTGTCCGGTAGTCAAACTAACCACAGTATCAGGCGTTTCTTCAATTGTTACAATCAATTCTGCATTGAGGGTGAACTTTGAACCATCCAATTTGGTTAACTTTATCACCATCCTCGCCTCTCTCTTTAATTTAATAAAGTATCCAGGGAAACGGTATTTTACCGCATCCCTGGTAACCAGACAGAATTATCGCTTCAAGTTTACCAAATCCTGTAATATTTGATCGGCAGTTGTAATAATTTTGGAACTGGCTTGAAAACCTCTTTGTGTTGTAATCATTTCAGTAAATTCATCCGCTAAATCCACATTGGACATTTCCAGAGTACCGGAACTAACCATACCTTTACCACCAACACCGGAAAGACCAATATCTGCCATACCGGAGTTTTTGGATTCCATAAATACGGTATCTCCAACCCGCTCTAAACCAGCTGCATTGCTGAAGGTAGCAATGGCTAATTTGGCAATAGGTTGATTTAAGCCATTGGAGTAGTAACCGATAATGGTACCGGTAGCATCAATGGAAAAAGATTCCAGACTACCTGCTTCAAATCCATCAACATCGGCCACATTAACAGAATCATCAGCAGCAAACTGGGTAACATCTGAAAAATCGAGATTAATAACAACTTTTTCAGCGTCAGCAGGCTGGAAAGTGATGGGACCACCAGTTGACTCACCCATTATCTTACCATGAGCATCAAACTGAATGGTACCGGTATTCCCTGACAGACTAAGCGGATTCCCATTTTCATCCACTGGCCCGGTAGCAAACCAGTCCCAACGATTTTGACCAGTTTTTACAAAACTCAGATTAATTGTATGTTTATTGCCCAAAGAGTCATATACCGTTGTAGAAGTGGTCTTTACTGGACCATATGTACCATCAATAGTACTGGCAGATACATCAGTTACAGTGTCAGAAACAGCAAAGTAACCTCCATTCTCCTGGCCAACCTGAGGCGCTTTAATCTCAACATCTCTTGTAGCACCACTAGTATCTCTTAAGGTAAGGTTAAAAGTAGGTGTAGTATTAACTAATACAGCACCGGTCGCGTCAAGAGCAATTTCTCCAGTTGTAACCTGATCCTGGTGAATGTAATCAACAAGAATAGTATCACCTGAACTAATATTACCTCCAGATAAAATCTCAATGGTTCCGTTATCATAATCTATTATATAATCAATGCCCTCAGAATAAATTGTTGTACCAGTTGAATCTGTAACAACAACCGTACCACTAACAATATGGTCAAAATCTGGAGAAGTTGAGGCACTCAGATTGATTGGGGTACCAGTACCTGAAACATTAATTGTTTCATCTTTTACAGAAATATCTGTATAGGCCGTCCATTGCCATCTATCATCTCCCCGATCTGCTGTCGTATCACCAGCAATCTTATTTAATTTTATATATAAATTAGCTGTTTTACCAGATAAATCAGTGACGGTAATTTTCTCTGGCTTATAACTTAAATCAGCAATTTCTTTATCAGAATCTAAATTACCTTTATAGGCAATAAAACTGGTAGCGGTCGGCGCCATATTCAACTCACCTAGAGAAAGGGTTGTCATATTTGATGGACTGGTGTTTGGCATTTTACCTCTTTCATCTGCCATCCATCCTTGAACTTTGTAACCGGTCGGTGCATGAACCAGGTTTCCATCCGTATCAAAAGTGAAAGAACCTGCTCTGGTATAATAACTTCGGTTTCCATCACTAACTACAAAAAAACCGTTTCCCTGGATTGCAAGATCGGTCATTTTCCCCGTTGACTGTAAATTCCCTTGACTTAAATCATTATCTATACTTCCAAGAGATACACCCAAACCTACCTGCATCGGATTCAAGCCACCACGGCCTGCCGTTGGTTGTGAAGCCCCACGGAGAGTCTGGGTTAACATCTCTTTAAAGGTAACACGACTGCTCTTATAACCGACAGTATTAACATTGGCAATATTGTTACCAATAACATCCAGTTTAACCTGGTGTGCACGTAAACCTGCAACACCAGCATACATAGCACGTAACATTTATAAATCGACCTCCTATCTCTGGAATTTAACCACCTTTAAGTCTGTACTGCTTCCATCGATCCACAGTACATGAGCTTCCTTAATAGAAGGTCCAGCTCAAGACTTAAAGGTTATCCTCTGACAATCACAGCACTATCAATATTTGTAAAAACATTATCCCGCATACTTTCGTCATCGACTGCTGTAATCACCGTTCTATTTTTGATACTTACCACATAAGCAACATTATCCATCAGAATCAATGACTCTCTGGCTCCTTTTTGAGCCGCTTGATCAACGGCCCTGGTCAGACGTTCAATTCTATTTGCATCCAATCGAATATTCCGGGATGCCAGTCTCTTTTCTGCATGTTTCGAAAATTGAATTGGAGGAGACTGATTTAGATTGACCTGCTCCTTTAAAATTTCCTGGAATGAAATCACAGGTTGGTTCAATTTTGACTGTAATGATTTGTTTGTTTTATGTAGTGGTCGAACAGGATTCATATAGATCCGTTGATCCATGGTCTCACCACCTTAAGCTATTTTTGAGTTTGATCATTTTTAGAATCCTCTCCTGCCTCCTGAGAAGTATATTCTTTCACTGAAAGAATATGTTCAATCGGAACATTTTCACCATTTACTTTAATATAAGTAGAACCGTCCTCAAACTTAACTTCTGTTACTACACCCGATAAAACCTGGGTTTCTTTATCGGCAGAAGCAGATAAAAGATAGGTGACTTCTTTTCCAATTAAAGCTGCTGTATTGACTATAGCTTGCATCTGCATAAACTTACTCAAATTTTGATTAATATTCCACATCTGTTCTAAGGCACTGAATTGAGCAGTCTGGGCGATAAATTCTCTATCTTCCATAGGGTTTAAAGGGTCCTGATATCTAAGCTGAGTTACCAATAGTTTTAAAAACTCATCTTTACCCAAAATATTCTCATTTTTAGATCGCCTGATGTTACTTTCTATACCATAAACATTATTTATCTGATTTACCTCCATCTTTTCACCTCCTAGGCCAGGTAATCAACTAACCGGTTGGAATCTTTAACCACTCTTTCAATATCTTCTGCATCCTCTACTATTGTTTCATCAGCTGTTAAAGTAAAAGAATCTTCTCCCTGTTTTAATTGACCACGGTTATGTTCTTTTAAATTCTGCTGATTTTGATATGCGAAGGGGTTTTCACTCAACTCATCCTGACTTACATCAACAGTAATTTTATCCCACTGGATACCTTCTTTAGCCAGGGTTTCCCTCAATTTAGGAAGATTTTGTTCAATCAGTTCCTTTACCTTCAGGGTCTCAGTTAAAAATCGAGCTGTTACAACTCCTTCCTCTACTATCAGCTTAAGCTGCATTCTCCCCAACTCTTCCGGGTGAAGCTTAATCTCCATCTGAGAAACCCCTTGTCTCAACTCCAGCCGGAACTTTTCCACCATCTGTCGGAAGATATCTTCAGGTTGAGGTTGATAAAAACGCTGTTCTTTCACTGTAGGATTATGTTCCGTAACTTTAAAGTCACTTCGCTGCATTCCGTCGTTTAACAGCATCTCAAAAGTAGATTGAGAATTCTGCTCCTTTTTTTCAGTCAAAGACCAGTTAAAGTCTGTTTCTTTGCCCTTCTTCCCAACACTGGAATTTAAAGTCATCTCCTCTTTAGCTAAATTCAATCGGTAATAGGTGTTCATCATTATTCCTATTTGCTTCCGGTTCAAATACTCTTCTAACTTCTCCTTAAAACGGGATATCAAATCTTTAGATCTGGCTGATTCCTCAGATGCTTCTATTTTATTTAGAAATGCAAAAATTCTTTTAGCAAGAGACTCAGTCTGAACCGGAGCTTTTTTAGAAAATTGAGTCAGTTTTTCATTTTTAACCATCTGACTATTAACCGATTTTCTATCAGTTCCACGCTTAAATCTTGCTTCAATGGCAGCAATCAGCTTATCTATTTCATCTAAAACCTTATCATCTTTCTTCCAAAGTTGATTCAGTTCTTTAACTGCTACCATTTCTGAGTCTATCGAACCGGTCATTTGCAATTTTTTAATAAGCTCTTTTAAATGCTCCGGTAAAATGGCAAGAAACTCTTCATCCTGCCCCACCATCTCAATCAGTTTCTGTAATTTTAATCTCTGTAAATATTCCAGAGCACTTTGAAGAAATTCTGCTTCTTCATTATCAGAAACGGATTTTTCATCGTTTGTTTCTTCTAAATGTTGTTTAAAAATCTGATCAAAAGAAGTTTTAACCTCTGCATTGCTAGAAGTCTTTTCACCCGGATTGGGCAAATTGATCATAAACTGAGATAGACCCATCACCCCGTTCATGCCATTTTTCACCTCCTTTCATAAAATTCAAATATATTATTTCTTCTCCCAAAGGGTATATTTTTTTGTAATCTCAGCTGCCCTTGATGGTGAGAAAAAAGAAAAAATCTCAGCTGCATTATCTTTCTTTAATGTCTTTAAAATCTGTACAATCAGCTCATTATCTAATCCCTGTAAAATTTCAGCTGCTTTCTTTGGTTCCATCTGACCATAAATATCTGACATTTCTTTAATCCTTAAATTATGCTCTGTTAGCTTATTTTCCAGAGAAGTTAGTTGTTCTTTAAACTTTTTAATCTCTCCATCCTTTTTTTCGATCTCTTTTTCAAGTCTTTTGATCTGATTTAAAAGTTCCTCAATTTTTCGATCCTTATCAGCAATAGTATTATTCAGTTCATTGATAGTTGTAGACATCGCCACTACTTCTTCATGAGTTTTTAACCACTCTGCTAATTTCGGATTTTCTTTTGCTTTAGATAAAATATAATCTGTAACCACAAAAATCCCTGTAACATGGAGAATAGCAAGAACCATAGAAGTTATAATTATTAAAATTAATACAATAGATATAAAGTTTTTCATCTATCCGCCTCCAGATCTTTACTTTTCTGATGATTGAAACGACCCTGTGCCAGGTCATCTAATTCATTTTGTATCTTTCTCAACTGTTCAGAGATAAAACTGACTCTATGCTTTTCTTTAAGCTTCTCTAGCATCTTCCGCTCTCTGGTCTTTTCCACCAATCGGTTATAACCTGCTTCCATCTCCTGTTTTTTGCGCTTTTCCTCTTCTTTAGTTACAGCAATCTCTCGCCTAAGGTGAGCCAGATAATCCCTGTAAAGAAGGGCCTTATTAATATCCAGACTTCCTTCACCTTCATTTGAATAAAGTTCAGAAAGATAATCTTCCTTTATTGAAATTAACTTTTTAAGGTTTTCCTGTACCTCTATGTAGGCTTTTTTTAACAGTGCATATTCTTCCTGTAAACGGTTCTCTTCCTGTTCTTTAATCTTTAAAATAGATTGAAATTTGAACTGAAAAGCTTTCAAACTCTTTCAGCTCCTTAACTGAATACCAGATCCATTAACATAGATTTGGTCTCCTCAAAACTAGATTGTTCTGTTAATCCTTGTGTCAAAAATTGATTGATCCTATCCAGTTTACGAAGAGCTTCATCAACATCAGGATTACTTCCCTTCTGATAAGCCCCGATATTGATCAAATCCTCTGCCTCCCTATAAGCAGCCATTAATTTCTTTAACCGGCCTGCAGCAGCCAGATGATCTTTATCGACGATATTAGGCATAACCCGGCTAACACTCCCAAGAATATCGATAGCTGGATAATGATGTCGTGCCGCCAGTTCCCTTGATAGAAGGATATGACCATCCAGAATACCGCGCACAGTATCAGTTACCGGTTCGTTAAAATCATCTCCTTCCACCAAAACTGTATATAAAGCTGTACAGGTTCCGCGTTCATTATTTCCTGTTCGTTCAAGAAGTTTGGGTAGAGTAGCAAATACAGAAGGGGTATAACCCCGGGTTGCAGGCGGTTCACCGACTGCAAGACCTACTTCCCTTAAAGCAGTTGCAATCCGGGTTACTGAATCCATCATCAATAAAACATCCTTACCCTGATCCCGAAAATATTCGGCAATGGCAGTGGTAACAAGGGCTCCTTTCATCCTGATTAAGGCTGGTTGATCTGAAGTTGCTACAACTACAACTGATCTGGCCAACCCTTGAGGGCCCAAATCCCTCTCTAAAAACTCACGAACCTCACGCCCCCGCTCCCCAATAAGTCCTATGACATTGACATCAGCATTGGTATTACGGGCAATCATCCCCAAAAGGGTACTTTTCCCCACACCGCTTCCAGCAAAAATACCAATACGCTGGCCTTTACCACAGGTAAGAAGGCCATCGATGGCCCGAATCCCCAGAGTAATCGGTTCATCAATTCTTCTCCTGGTCAAAGGGTTGGGAGGTGGGCTCTGAACAGGATATTCCAAATTCAAGTCTAATTTATCTTCCATAATGGGATTTCCCAATCCATCAAGTACCTGTCCTAATAGTTCAGGGCCAACTTTAATTTTAAGACTTTTCCCAGTCGGAATAACTCGACAGTTGGGATTAATCCCGGTCATCTCACCAAAAGGCATCAAAAGGACACGGTTTTCTTTAAAACCAACAACTTCAGCCTGGGTGAGTTTACGACCATCTTTGTTCTGAATATAGCAAACTTCCCCAAGACTTACATCAGGCCCCTGTGATTCTATAATCAATCCAATAACCCGGGTAATCTTACCAAATCGTAATACCGGGTTGGCTCTGGATAATTTTTGCTCTAACCGATCAAAATCAAGCATCTTCATCCCCGCTCCCTTCAAGGAGCAAAGACGTAATCATCTCCAATTGAGTCTCAATTGAAGCGTCTACTCCACCTGAATCGGTTTCAATTATACAGTCTCCCGGTTTTAGAGAATGGTCGATTACAAATTCAATCTCATCAATTCCATGAGTCAAAGCTAAAAACCTATCTTGAGCACCCTTAACAATCTCAAACTGTGAAGGATTAACACGAATGACCAGACTCTTAACCCTCATCATATCTTTTAAAATACTTTCTACCTGTTCAATAATAATTTCAGGATTTAATTCAACCTGACGCCGGATAATTCGCTCAGCAATCTGGATACTAAGTCTGATTAAACGGGAACTTAAACCCTGAACTTTACTTTCCATAATCATTTGCGTACGTTCTATTTCTTTTTGCAAATTCTGAATTAATTTACCCATTTCATTAAGAATCTGCTCCATCCCAGCCCGATAGCCCTCTTCAACACCCTGTTTATAACCTTCATTATAACCTGTTTCCATCATTTCCTGTATCTCGGCTTCACTCTGGGAAAGGAGCTTTTCTGCTTCCTTTCTGGCCTGTTCAATAATTAAAGCGGCTTCTTTTTCAGCCTCTTCTTTCAATTTAAGAATTTCCGGTTCTTTAGAGTCTATATCCTCTTTTTTTTCAGTTTTTTCAACAAAGAGCTGGCGCAATTTATCTTCTTGACGAATCCACTCAGCTTTAATAATCTTAGACAACAATATCACCTTCTCCACCGCGTGCGATTACAATTTCACCCGCCTCTTCTAAACGCCTGATTTCATTAACAATTCTCTGTTGGGCTTCTTCTACTTCACGCAAACGAACTGGTCCCATAAATTCGATATCCTCTTTTAACATCTGAGCAGCACGCTTAGAAAGGTTGCTGAAAATAACATTTTTCACTTCTTCACTGGCAGTCTTTAAAGCTAAAGCTACATCTTTCATATCAACAATACGGAGTACATGCTGAATTGCTCTGGAATCCAGAAGCACAATATCTTCAAATACAAACATCCGTTTTCTAATCTCTTCTGCCAATTCAGGATCAGTTTCATCCAATTCATCCATAATCGTCTTTTCAGTTCCGCGATCAACCAAATTCAAGATATTAACAATCGATTCAATTCCTCCAGCAGAAGCATATTCATTAACCACCAATGTGGACATTTTCTTTTCCAGAATACGCTCTACTTCTTTGATAACCTCTGGTGAGGTTCTGTCCATTGTCGCCACCCTTTTGGCCACATCAGCCTGTAATTCGGGTTTTAAACCGGATAAAACAGCTGCAGCCTGATTGGGCTTTAAATATGCGATAATCAAAGCAATAGTTTGAGGATGTTCACCTTGAATAAAGTTTAGAAGCTGAGAAGGATCTGCTTTGCGTATGGCATCAAAAGGCCTCACTTGTAATGAAGCAGTTAAACGATTAATTATAGCTACTGCCTTTTGTGGACCCAACGCCTTTTCTAAAAGTTCCCGGGCATATACTATTCCACCGCGACTAATATAATTCTGGGCCAAAGCCATTTGATGAAACTCATTCAGTACTTCATCTTTTATTTCAGGAGAAACCTTATTCAAATTAGCAATTTCAAGGGTCAATTGTTCTATATCTTCATCAGAAAGATGTTTAAAAATTTGGCCCGCAAGCTCCGGACCCAAAGACATAATAAGTATTGCGGCTTTTTTTCTTCCTGACAGTTTTTCCCGATTATGCATACACTTCACCTACCTCTACTAATCCTCCATCAACCAGGTCTTTAAAAGTTGTGCTACATCTTCGGGTCGTTTGGAGATTAAATCAGCTATTTCTTTACGAATCTCCTGTCTGGCTTTTTCTTCAGGAGTTAATTCATGCGTCAGGGTAGCCGCCATTTCCTTCTCTGCTTCATCTCCAATTAACACATTAACCCTTCCACTCTGTTGAGCAGCATTCTTCCTAGTGCGACGAATAATTATCCATAAAACGATAAATCCAATCAGTCCAGCCACTCCATAAATAACCATTTGACGGGTTTCGGATGCCTGGCGGAGTTTTACCGCTTCCATAAGTTCCTTTTCCAGGCTATTATCAAAAGGCATCCCAAGTACCGTCAGTTTGTCACCACGGGTCTCATCATAACCAATTGCTGCTCCAACAAGATTCTGAATTCTTTCCTCTTCGGTTTGATCTATTTCTCTATTTATCACAACAGAAACACTAAGTTTCTTTATAACATTGTTTGCAACAAGTTGCTGCACCCGACGCTCATTCAATTCATAATTAATAGTAGACTCTTCTTTACTATAATTCGAATTATTGGTTGCATCAGTTCCCTGATATTGCGGAATATTAGACTCACTACCAGGTACTCCTACCGGATAAGTACCGTTTCCTTGATACTCTTCCTCATAAGTTTGACTACTTCGTACAATTCCTTCATCACCAACTACAGGTGAATAGATAATATCATAAATCTCTTTTTTATCGAAGTTAATCTCTGCTGTTACTGCCACAGCTATATTATTTGGGCCATAGAGTTTCCCTAATAAATATTCCAGATTTCGTCTAATCTTTTCTTCAATATTTTTCTGGATCTGAAGTTGATTTGATGTAATTTGATCAAATTCATCCTCTGATTGAAAAGTCTGGGTATAAATATTGCCCAGAGTATCAACTACAGTAACATTATCAGGAGTAAGTCCTTCTACGCCCCCCGCCAAAAGATGGGTAATTGCAATAATATTTTTCTGAGAAAGTCTAACACCAGGAGAAATCTTTAATATTACAGAAGCTGTAGCAGGCTTCTCTTCTTCGACAAATAGACTTGGTTCTGGAAGGGAAATTTTTACTTTTGCATATTCTACCCCATCTATAAGTTCTATCGAACGTTCCATCTCACCGGCGATTGCTCTAATATATTGAATTCTCCGTTCTTTATCCGTCATACCAAATCTGGGTTGATCAAAAATCTCAAAACCAACAGACCCACCCCGGGGAGATAAACCTTCCCCGGCCAGTTCAAGCCGGATATCATATTTTTTATCCCGGGGGACAAGAATCCTGGAACCCCCAGCTTCCAGTTTATACAAAATCCCCTTTTCTTTCAACCAGTTTGTAATACTACTTGCTTCTTTTTCGTTTAAATTACTATATAATACATCATATTGGGGTTTCCCGGCCCAATTGACCAAAAAAATAAGACCAAGAATAACGGCAAAGATTACAGTCCCAAGTAAAAGTCGTTTCTGTATATCAAGTTTTTTCCACAAATTCAGGAACTGATCTATAAGTTGTTTTAACCATTCCATATAAACTCCAACCTTCCCTTAACCTTTAAAACTGCATTCTCATAATTTCCTTATACGCTTCAACAACTTTATTCCTAACGGCCAGAGTTAACTCTAAAGCTAGTTTAGCCTGTTCAGAAGCAATCGTAACATTATGTATGTTATCAATCTCCCCAACAGCAAACTTCTCAGCCATCAAATCAGCTCTTTTTTGTAACTGATTTACCTCATTAATCGCTTTTTTAAGTAAATCTGCAAATCCCGTTTCTCCACTCTTTATAGTTTTTTCTACATTCCTTTCAAAAGAAGGGGATTGTAAATTTTCAATTTTCATTACTTAAACCTCCTTCAATTATTAACCACGGCCAATCTCTAATGCTTTCATAGCCATATTCTTTGTAGAATTTAAAGCAGTTACATTAGCCTCATAAGCCCGGGTCGCTTCAATCATATCCACCATCTCTGAAACCAGATCTATATTGGGCATAGCTACATAACCATCTTCATTGGCATCTGGATGTTCCGGATTATAAACTAATTTCGGAGGAGAGGTGTCCTTTTTAATTCCCACAACCTTAACTCCTTGACCAATCCTGCTTCGAATATCATCAGAAGCTTTTGGAAGAACAAACTTTGGCTTACGCTCAGCAAATACAGGCATCTGTCTTTTATAAGGACCGCCTTCAGGAGTACGGGTAGTATTCACATTTGCAATATTATTAGAAATAATATCCATCCTCAATCTTTGAGCAGTTAACCCTGATGCACTGATGTTAAAGGAATCAAATAAAGACATTAACGTTCACCTCCCTTGGTGATGACACGCTCTAAAAGCTTATACTTTCTGGCTACTAAAGATGCCAGAGTCGAATAATAGATATTATTTTCTGCAATTTTTGCCATCTCAACATCTATATTCACATTATTTCCATCTTCTCGAACCCGACCTGTTGTTTGAATAACCTTAAATCCACCTTTTGCATTAGATCCTGGGCGTCCCTCTAAATGCTTTATATTTGTCCTCGCCAGAGGTAAAAAACCTCCAGGACTACTTTCTTTCATCATTGCTTTTAATTGTGCGTAAAAATTTATATCCTGTCTTTTAAAATTGGGAGTATCTACATTGGCAACATTATTTGCTAATATCTTTTGTCGCAGTGCAGCTCCATCCATTCCCTTTGCCAGGATCTGAAGGGTTTTGTCCAGTTTATGCCACACAGCTCTCCCCCCTTTTATTCCATAAGGAAATAGGTCTCAAAATCTACATAAATCGACATTTTTAACCTAATGTTCAGCAATAATATTTATGTAAATTGTATATTCTACATGATAAACTGATTTCCTTCATTTTAACTGGCATTTTAACTGGGTTGAACTTCTTAATAATTCTTAAGACCTATTTGTCAAATTACAACAAAAACTAAACATTAGCACTATCTTCTCTTTCTACATCTTCACATATTATTCGTACAAAATACAGATGAAATAGAATTGAGTATAATACCTATCTATCTTTTAATAATTCAATCTTTCCAGCTGAATTCCTGCTAAATCTTCCAGAATCATAGTTTTAATCTTTAGTAATAATTCCTAGATAAATAATTATTCCCCAAATTCATCAGCAGCTGCAATTTCTTCATCTAAAAAATAGTTCCAATATTCTTCATTTGCCTTTTGATAATCTGCAGGTTGTCCAATATCCAGCCAAAACTCCCGGATTGGAAAACATCCAACTTTTCCGTTTTGGTTTAAAATCTTCTTAATTAAATCGGTCATATCAAAAAAAGTATTATAAGGAATTTGTCTAATTACCTGTGGACTTAAAACATATAAGCCAGCATTAATAAAAAATGACTGGCGAGGTTTTTCAACAATATCTTCAACTATCTGACCATTAACATTTAATACACCATAGGGAACTGTAAATTCATACTCAGTGGAACCAATTGTCACCAGATAATTACCTTCAATATGATAGTCAATCATTTTTTTAAAATTTAATTTTGTAAGTAAATCACCATTCATCACTATCAATGGTTTACTAAATTTTTTATCAATCAAACTTAAAGCGCCAGCAGTTCCAAGTCTTTTCGTTTCTCTAACATATTCAATATTCACATCAAATTTTTTACCATCACCAAAGTAATTTATGATCTGATCAGCTTTATAATTTACACATAAAATAAATTTATAAAAACCATACGAACGAAATTGTCTTATAATTGTCTCTAATATTGGTCTGCCACCAACTTTGAGTAAAGGTTTGGGTATATCCCGGGTTAGTGGATATAATCTAGTTCCTAAACCACCAACCATAAGCACAATATAGTTTTCTAACTTTTTCTTTTTGATAAAATCATTTAAAGTTACCAGATCATGTACCACTCCATCCTCATCTACGAGTGGAATTTGGTTGATTTCGGAAAGTTTTAGAAATATTTCAATTTCTCTTCTATCGGTATCTATTGGTAAACTTTTAAAATTATTATTCATAGCCTCTTTAACTGGACTATCAAGATCAATTCCTCTCAGAATAGCTCTTCTAATATCACCGTCAGTAACAGTTCCCAATAAACGACAATTTGAATCAACAACTAACGCAATCTGCCTTACACCTTTATCAATAACTGCCATTGTCTCTTTAATGGTAGTGTCTGGAGAAACTAATATATCTTTAAGGCTTTTTTTCAACTTTAGCCACCTCACATACTATTTTCTATCAATCTTTTAACTTAAGTAACTTTGCAGGAACACCGACAACCACACTGTTATCAGCTACATCTTTTAAAACAACTGCTCCTGCCCCAACAATAGAATTTGTACCAATTTTAACTCCCTGTATAACAGTTGCACCAATTCCAATATGACTTAAATCTCCAACCTCAACACCACCACCAAGAGTTACACCAGGTGCAATATGTGTATGGTTACCAATTCGAACATCGTGTTCAATAATGGCCCCTGTATTAATTATATTGTTATCACCAATAGATACATTACTATTAATAATACTTCCGGCCATAAAAAGGTTTCCAACCCCAACCTTTAAATCCTGGCTTACAATAGAATTCGGATGATATATATTAATAAAATCAAACCCAATCTTTTTTGCTTTTTCGAACAAAATAGCCCGTAATTTATTATCTCCTGTACCCCCGACAGTAACAAAAGCATACTTAACCTTTTTCTCTTTATAAAGGCTTTCTAATAATTCATCTGATCCAAGAATTGGTATATTAAAAATTTGATCTACTTTACTATTAGGGTCAGTGATACCATATATATTAAAATTTTTATTAAATCGAAAAAATGACAGTATGTTTTTGCAATGATCTCCAGCTCCAATAAAAATTACTTTTTCCAACCCTATCACCGCCCTAAAAAAATACTTTTATATTTTAAATTTTAAATCGAAAAAATGTTTTTTTATTAAATTTTGGTTTAAGTCAATTTTTTTAAGCGTTTCTTTTATTCTATAAGATATATTACCTGCACCCTCTATATCATACGGATTTTTACAATTGCTAATTTTATCCTTGAATTCTCGCGATAACCCTTTCATAATTCCTCTCATAATCTCATCATGACTACATCCAACATCTATTACATTTTCAGCTCTGATTCTTCCCTTCTGTCGATCACCAATATTTACAACTGGAATTTTAAAACTCGGACCTTCTATGATTCCACTTGACGAATTGCCTATCATGATGTCAGCATATTTCAATACAGATAAGTATCTCAACTGTCCTAAGTTACTAACAAATATAGCCCGATTACTATTTTTATCTACAAATTGCTCAATTTTTTCGTTAATTATCCGCCCATAAGTATCGGAATTAGCTTTAGTAAAAATAATTTTAAAATCAAATTTTTCAAGAACATCTAAAATGGTTTGAATCTGTTCTTCTGTTGTATTAGGCTCCAAAGTAACAGGATTATAAGTAAAAATAGCCGTAGTATCTTCGAATTTAAAATTTAAAGTTTCTTCCAATTGCTCCTTTGATAGTAATTTGAGTCTATAAATATTATCTAATCCTGGTGCACCATGATTAAAAACTGTTTCCGGTCTTTCCCCCATTTGAATAACCCGTCTAGCATACTCTTCGGTAACCGGAAAATGAATTGAAGCTAATTTTGTAATCGCGTGGCGAATCTGATTATCTATAACTCCTTCGGTCAATTCTCCACCATGAATATGGGCTATGGGAATTTGAGCAACCATGGCTGCTATTGAAGCAGCCAGAATTTCATACCGGTCTCCCAAAACAACAATAATATCTGGCTTTATATCTTTAAATGCTTCAGAAAAACTAATACACCCTAATCCAATAGATTTAGAAATACCAACTTCAGTATCTGAAGACATTAACATTTCCACTTTTTTTGTTATTTTAAAACCATCTTTCTCAATCTGCCTATAAGTAAGACCAAATTCGGGAGATAAATGCATTCCGGTAACAAGAATTTGAAGTTCTAAATTATGATCATTTTGAATTTCTTTCATTAGCCAGTATAGATGACCATAATCCGCCCTTGTTCCCGTAACCACACAAATTTTTCTTTTACTCACTTTTTAAATCCTCCCATTTCAATACTTCGTCACGTCTTATATACCGGTTAACTTTAAAACCTAAAATTTTGTCTATAAATTTTGGTTCAATACCATCTCCCGGTCTTTTAATCTCTAACAAGTCTCTACTTAATACCTGTCCTTTTTTAATATCCCTGGCAGCAACAATACTTTTTCTCGCAACGGGAAGATTTTTTATTTCAGATTTAGCAGGTCTTTTGATACCATCCCCTAATGCTTTTTCTACATTTCTAATACTTTGAACTAATAATTTTAATTCATCAGGTTCTAAAGAAGCCTTATGATCAGGGCCCTCCATAGATTTATCTAAAGTAAAATGTTTTTCAATAACCTTTGCACCCAAAGCTACTGCTGCTATTGGTATTTCTAAACCTAAAGTATGATCTGAATATCCAACGGGAACTTTAAAGGCATCCCTTATAGTTAACATAGCACTTAAATTCACTTCTTCAATTGGAGCTGGATACTCAGTTACACAATGAAGCACCACTACATCTCTATTCCCCGTAGAATAAATTGTTTCTAAAGCCTCATATATTTCAGCTATATTTGCCATCCCCGTAGATAATATTATAGGTTTTTGCTTTTCAGCAATATATTTTAAAAAAGGCAGATTGGTTATCTCTCCTGAAGGAACTTTAAAAAATGGTATATCTAATTCATCTAATAAATCACAGCTTTCAAAATCAAAAGGGCTGGACAAAAACATAATTTTTTTTTCTTTACAATAATTCATCAATTCTACATGAGATGTTTTATCCAATTCCAATTTCTTAATCATTTGATATTGACTCTCTGATTTTTTAGTAGTTTTCAGTTGATAATCCGCCTTCGGTGCACCTTGAGAGACAAGTTTTTCAGTTTTGAAAGTCTGAAATTTAATTGCATCTACACCCGCTTCAGCAGCAACATCAATTAATTTCTTAGCAATATTAATATCACCATTATGGTTAACTCCCGCTTCAGCTATAATAAAAACGGAAGAGAGATCAGTAAAATAATTTTTTACCATCTAGTCCCTCTCCTTCATTAAAATTTCTGCAAGATGCCAATCTATGATGTTATCAATATCAACAGACCTCTCTTTTGGCATAATATAAGGAATTGTCCTACCTACATAAAAAGAACGTTCCTTTACCAGTAGGATACTTTCTGCTATAAAAATTGCTCCATTTAAGCTGTAAACTTTAGGTAAGTCCTGGCGACGTGTAATATGCTGTCCCTCCTCTGTATAAGGAACTACCCGGTTATCTATAATCTTCTTTAACCAAAATGGATGCTTATCTACTTCGCATAAACTTACTAAAGATTCGGCATTATGCTCTAATAGTTTCTCTATTGCTCCATCGATATCTTTAACAGTTCTTAAAGGTGAAGTTGGTTGTAATAAGACAGTGAATTTAGGCCAATAATCCTCATTCATCTTAAGCCAATTTAAAGCATGAATAATAGCATCAATACTGGAAGCTTCATCAGTTGCCAGCTCTTTAGGTCTCATAAAAGGAACTTCAGCACCATATCTTTTTCCAACCTCAGCAATCTCCTCACTTTCTGTTGATAAAACAACCCGATCTATAAATTTGGATTTTTTAGCCTCTTCGATGGTGTATGCCAGTAATGGCTTACCATTTAGTATTTTTATATTTTTCTTAGGAATTCCTTTAGATCCTCCGCGTGCTAAAATAAGGGCCAGAAAATTTGCTGACATATCATTTTTCCTCCCTAATTTCACAAATAGTATCTACAACCTGTTGTATCTCTTCTAACGTAATTCCAACAGAACACGGAAGATTCAGACCTCGTTCCCAAAGCCAATCTGCCACATGAATATCTGCATCATATTTTCTAAACATTGGCATGTGATGGAGTGGCTTAAAAAAGGGTCTGGCCATAACCCCTCTTAAATTAAGTTTTTCTAACAAAGTTTTAGAATTGATTCCAAATTCTTTTTCATCAATTAAAATCGAATATAACCAAAAACAGTTATATGCCCATTCCATCTCTGGATTGACTGTAATCCCCGGAATCTTGCTTAATAATTTATTATAAGTCATAGCAGTAGTTCTTTTGCTTTCGATAAATTCTTCTATATTCTCAAATTGAGCTACACCCAGAGCAGCCTGTATATTAGTTAATCTATAATTATATCCAATATTGTTATGAATAAAGTTTTCCGGATCATCTTTCGCCTGTTGTATCAAATAGCGCGCATGATCAGCCCACTTCTTATTGTTGGTAACTAGCATTCCACCTCCACCGGTGGTAATTAATTTGTTACCATTGAAAGAAAAACAGGCAATATCACCTAATGAGCCTACCATTCTACCTTTATATTTAGATCCTAAAGCTTCAGTGGCATCTTCTATCAATTTTATGTCATACTTTTTACAAACTTCAGCTATTGGATCAATATCGGCGGGATGACCATACAAATGAACCACAATTACTGCTTTCGGTTTATTACCTTTCTTAACCATCTGCTCGATTTTATCTATTGTTTTTTCAGGATCTATATTGAAAGTATTAACTTCAGAATCAATAAATACAGGTTCTGCACCACAATAACAAATAGGATTCACAGATGCAATAAAAGTTAAGGAAGGTACCAAAACTTTATCACCTGGCCCTACCCCTAATACCATTAAAGCTGTATGTATGGCCGCTGTTCCATTTACCGTTGCCACACCATAATTTACACCAATATAATCACTTACTAATTCTTCAAACTTATTTACATACGTACCTACCGAAGAAACCCAGTTGGTATCAAGACAATCCTTAATATATTTCCACTCATTACCTTTTATATATGGTTCACAGAGAGGTATCCGCATAATTTTATACCTACCTTTAAATATTATAGATTTCGGGTTTGTAAAATTTTAGATTATCTTTAAACCAATTAATAGTTTCGAGTAATCCTTCGCGAATATTATATCTGGGTCTCCAATCTGTTAATTTCAAAATTTTTGTATTATCACACCATAGCCGTTCTACTTCACTCTTTTCAGGTCTAATTCGTTGTTTATCCGAAATAATTTCAACTTCTTCTCCAATCAATTCAATAATTAAATCGACTGTTTTTTGCATACTGATTTCATAATTTGAGCCAATGTTAATCACTTCACCTAAAGTATTATCACTTTCAGCAATCTTAATAAATCCCTCAACTGTATCTTTTACATAATTAAAATCTCTTGTGGGATACAGATTTCCCAACTTAATCTTCTTTTGACCTGCCAGAATTTGTGTTATAACCGTTGGAATAATTGCCCTTGCAGATTGCCTTGGACCATACGTATTAAATGGCCTGGCTATAGTAACTGGAAGACTAAAGCTGCGAAAATAACTGATAGCCAGTTGGTCTGCTGCAATTTTGCTTGCTGAATATGGAGATTGGCCAACTAATGGATGTTTCTCATCAATGGGAACATATTGGGCAGTACCATAGGTTTCACTTGTAGATGTAATGACTACTTTCTCAATATTAAGCTGTCTTGCAGCCTGGAGTACATTATATGTACCTTCAACATTTGTTTTAATATATGCCAGAGGTGATACATATGAGTAGGGTATTCCAATTAAAGCTGCTAAATGAAATACCACATCTACATCCAGCATTGCATTATATACTGCATCAAAGTCTCTAACATCACCTTGATAGACCTCTATTTGATCTTTAACTGGCGATGTTTCTAACCAACCCCAATTATTCTTAGAGTTGTATCTAACAAACGCTTTAACCCTGCTTCCTAACTCAACTAATCTTTCAGTCAAATGTGATCCAATAAAACCGGCTGCGCCGGTAACGAGAACTTTTTTGTTTTTTAGTAGCATTTAACTTTACCCCCAATTTTACTGTCTGAATTTCTTCTTACCTCTGTCTATTTAAAAAGAAACCTTGCCTACCTTCATTACCGTCATAAGCAGATTGGATTTTTCGTGCCTTTTTAACTAGACTATATTCTTTAGATAGATATTCTTTTAAAGAAGAAATTTTATCTTTTATCTTTTCATCTATTTCTTGAATTGTGGTAAAAATCTCCCGGAGTCGGATGATATCATCTCCATGCTCAGTAGACATAGCCTTAGTCAGATCACATTTAGACAAATAGATCGAATCAAGATAATTAATTTCTGCAATCAATTTTGTACGAAATCCCATTTTTTCTTCTAAATCCCTTAAATCATCACTGTCCAACATATTGTAAATATCATCAGTAATCTTTAAAAGCTTTTCACAAAGAGCCAGTTTTTGTTCTAAATAAGATTTACACAGAGATAAATTCATTTTTTATCCCTCTCTAGAAAATATTAATCAGTCCTATAATTTTCTTTTCTAGCCAGTTTAATTACTTCTTCCCAGGTCTGACGAAAATCAACTAACATATTTAAAACTTCATTGATCATCTCACTGCTTTTCTTTATATTCGCAGTAATTAATCTACGAAACATATAATCATAAAGAAGGTATAAATTCTGAGCAATTTCTCCTCCTGATTCCCGGTCTAAAGTAATCATCAGTTCATTAATTATTGCCTGGGCTTTGGTAATATTAGTATTAACCTTTTCATAATCTTTTTCCTCTAAACCCTGTAAGGCAGTCTTGCAAAATTTAATAGCTCCATCAAATAACATAAGAATTAATTTACCCTGACTTGCAGTCTCTATCTGGGTCTTTTGATATGCTTGATAAGGATTATTCAACATTTCATCTTTTCCCTCCTTAAGAAACCTGGCTTATCTTCTCAGAAAAAGTTTTTTCTGTTTTTTCAACCATTTCTAGTACAATTTTTGAAATTTCATTTAAAGCATCATAAAGTTTTCGATTAGAACGTATAATCCGGGTATTTACCTCTTCTTGAGTCTCCCCCGGTTTGCCTTTAAATTCTGGCCCATTTAAAATGGGTAAAACCAATGGTTGAAAAATAATTTGCAAAAATACTTTTCCATTCTCAAATTTAACAATATCTTTATCTATCTCATCTAACCGACAGAGAATCTGTTGAATTCTTTTTTGATTTGTTTCTGGACATCTGAATAATTCCTGTAACTTGTCAACAAATTTCAAACCTTTTTTTGCCTTCTGGTTAAACTGCAATAATTCTTCTTTGAGATTTTTTAAAGCCCTTAGAGCTTTATTTACCATCTCCTCTTCACACGGTTTTTGAGTTTCTAAAAACTCCTGAATTGTTTCGGTAATTGGATATTCCTTCTGACAGTATTTTTCTATAACTTCAGCAAGGGGCATAATTTGTGTACCGCGAATTTTTGCTCCTCCCTCAGTAGCATCTATTATCAATCGATCTTTCGTTTTAGCAATCTGATTTTCAAACCAGCGTAGAAAAACTAAAAAACTTCTACTGCTTAAAACTTGTCTACCATAAATATCCTCTACATAGACTTCGCTAATATCTCCTTTAGCTTCAATACGTCTTTTTTCATATATAGTTCCCTGTGCATGACTACGACCATCTGTATAGGCTAAATCCTGACCAACAAAGATAATTGGATTTCCACCAAGTTTACGTGCAATATCAAAAGTTACATTAGCAATAGAAGCTCCAACCAAAATATTTCCTATAGATATATCCATCTGTTTTTCAAACCAGCTTAAAAACATATTACTAACATTTGCAGTAATAAGAGGGCCTTTATAATCTTTTAGTATATCAGGATAAATAACAGGATCAAAAATAAGTGGTATATCCTGAACATCTAAGCCCCTAAATATTTCATAATTCATTGCCGATCCATCGAAAGAAGTAATTGCATCAGGCTTAATTCCATGTCGTTTCAACGCTTTATATGCTGTTCCTACACATAATAATACAGCCTTCCCTTTTAACTCCTTTAGCAGATGAATATTTTTATTCAAAGATGGACCTGCTGATATAATAATTATTGGTACATCTTTAAATCTATCAAATAACCCTTTAATACCTGGATTGGTTATTGCAAAATATAAGTTTTTAAAAAAATTATCGGTCCATTGTTTACCAAATATAGTATATGTATTGACTCTAAGAATATAAAATCCAATAAGTTCATTAAGAATTTTCTCGAGATCAGCACATTCTTTTGCAAAATTTGTACTATAAATGTTAAAAGAAACAAAAGTAAAGTTATCATAATAATTTTGGATGATGATAGTAATTTGAGTTTCAATTACTTTTTTCTCTTCAGCAATTGATAACATAAAAATTGGATTAGTAAATAACCATTCCAAATCTCGATTCTTAAGAGCTAAACAGAAAATTTCTTTATTAGGTTCAATAACAAGAATGCGTTGAACATCTTTCTTTTTACTCAACTCAAATAAATGATAACCTAATGCAAAACCAAAGACAATATAAGATTTCTGTTCTTCAACTTTTTCTGCCCATCTTTTACCTTCCTGGGTAGGATTATATGCACTGGTCAAAAATTTTATTTTATCTCCATCCATAAATTGCAAAGTCGGTTCACCATTACGACTTTTGACCACAGAAAATTTACTTCCTATATCTTCTTTAGATAGCCATTCACAAACCCGTTCATATAATCTTTTATCAAAGTCCTTTAAAAGATTCAAATTTTTTTCCAAAAAATTCATTTTAAGCCCCCATTTCCTTTTTCAATGCTTCTTGTAATAGGGAATCTATTTGAATATGTGTATCTAATTCATTTTTTACCTGCTCTAAAGACAGAATCTGTGTTCCCTCAATATAAGCTCCACCTTCAGTTGCATCAATAAATTGTATATGTGGATTTTGAAAAATCTTATTTTCTATCCATTTTAAGTATATTGACAAATTCTTGCCAGTTGATATCAACTCTCCATTTATACCTTTCACCCAACGACTATTCAACCTGGGTTTGAATTGGTAGGAAGTACTACCCTCAACATGAGATTTTCCTTCGGTGTAAGCTAAATCCTGGCCTACAAAAATAATTGGATTCCCTCCAAAATAAATAGCCAACTCCAAAGCAGTGGTCGCTACCGATCCACCTGTCTCTATCAATGTAAAAGAACATTTACGGGCCAGATTTTCACTTTTTTCAAATCCCTTTTGAAATAAAACAACTTTAGGCCCCTTGTAATTTTGGACAATCTGAGGTTGAATAGTCGGAAAGAAAAAAAGCGGAATTTCAAGATCAAGATTTTCTATTTGCCTACATACACTTAGATGGGGATCAGTAATAACCATACAATCAGGTATAAGCCCCATCTTTACAAGAAGTTTAACTACACTTCCTACAGCAAAAATTAAAGCTTTACCTTTCAATTCTAGTAAGTGATGTTTGTTGTATTTTAAAGATGGACCTGCAGATACGATCACAATTGGTATATCTTTAAATTTATTTTTAAAGGGTTCAATAAAATAATAATCTTTGATTCTTAAGATATTCTCCTCAAAATTCTTTTCCATGACCTCACTATAGCGATCAAAAGTTTCCCTTTTGATTTCCCAATCTTCTAATAAATGCCTGATAGGTAAACAATTTTCAGGAATTATTTTTAAAGAAGGTTGATGAATTAACAAAAGAAATTCATCTTTATTATATTCAGTTATAAGATTTGAGATAAAAGATTTAACCTTATTTAAGTTATCGGAAACCAAAAAAATAAAACCTCTTTTTTTGTATTCAGAGATTGAAAATACTTGTTTAGTATATTTCAAAATTTTAGGATTCATCTCCAGAACATATACTTTTTTATTTGGAGTTAAATATTTTTCTAATTCTTTTAAGTGATAACCCATTCCCAGACCATATACCAATATTGCTTTGGCTTTATCGATCTCCTTTTTACGCGAATGAATAAATTTAGCTGCTTCACGTAACGGTGCATAAATACTATGAAGACGAATCTCCCGCTCATTTTCTCTATAACCAAGTGAAGGAGTTCCCTCTCGAGTTTCAATTAAAAAAAACTCTCCCATTACTATTACACTCCTGCTAATTGGTCTAAAATTTGCATAAAATGTTGATTCCATTTCTCTAAGTTTGGAATCAATTCATATTCAATTAGGTCACTAATTAAAACATAATCTTCATTCTCCCATGCGGTCATTAATTCTTTAATGATTTGCTCAAATCCTGCCTTATCCTCATGGTAATTCCCACTATTCTTTTGAAATTGATCCATTGATAAAATATATACATCCAATCCTACCAGGATGTGATTAACCCAATTTAGTCCATCAATACTCTGTTCAAATAGTTTAATCCCTTTATTCTGCTTTCCTTCACGAAAAGAAAGGGAAGATTCATTTAAGCCTTCTAACAACCTGGGAAGATAATTTATACCCTCAATCAAACCTTCAATTACCAATTCTACAGGAGACCTGATCTCAATTTCTATTAAATCAATATCTTCTTCTGTTTGACCAGGTAAAATTTCATTTACATACTTACCGTCTATCTTCAACTGTAATATTTTATTTTCTTTTTTACATTCAATACGCAAGTCTTCTAAAACTTCATGCAACATCTCAATTGATCGAATTGCTTTATATAATTCGCCATTTACAAATACTTTCATTTTTCCGCCTCCAGTAATTTTTTAATAATATTTAAGGAAAAAAATGGATGATTTTAAAAATCATCCATTTTTATAAGATGGTAATGTGCTTAATTGACTACTTAACCAATTTCCCTGGTTATAAAGTTGAGACAAAGCTTGCTCCAAAGCGGTAAATTGCCGCCAATAACGTGCTTCTACTAGTTCTAACCTCTCTTCAAAAGTTTCAATTTGATCATCATACCTATCAATTTCTTGAGCCAGAGAATCTATTCGCATAGGTATGATTCCCACTTTATAAGAACGTCCATTATAAGTAGTAGTCGAAGTACTGATATACTGTTGAATCTCATTATATAACTTGGCTGCTACACCTGTTTCACCATTATCAACTGTTTCATCACCATCTTTATCTTCAAAAAATAACTTCTGAACAGCATCAGGATTTTTTTCTAATGCATCACGTAATTTAGTTTCATCAATCTCCAATAGACCTGATTTACCAAAATCATCACTCGTAGTAGTAATTCCAATATCCATAAGAGAATCATATGTATTGGTAAGGCCACTTACATTCTCTGTAACTATCTGTCTTAATGCACTTCGTAAACCTATAAGTGTAGAATCTCCACGGAGTAATCCTTTACTTAATCCAGTATCTGTAGTAGCATCTTCAACCTTTTCTTCAGAGAGACGTGTATTTAAAAGTTCAATAGTAGAATTATATTGGTCAACAAATTCCTTAATAGAATTATAGATGGCATCTATATCTTTTTCAACAACCACTGTCGCACTACCAGTACCCTGTAATTTAAAGGTAACTCCATTAATCTCAAATTCATTGGAATCCCTGGTCATTGACGCACCATTTAAAGTAAAGGAAGCCTCTTGACCTAAAATTTGATTATTTTGTGCAAAATTAGGATCATTTGGATCATGCACACCAATTGCTTGAAGAAAATTTCCCTGTACATCTTCAAACTGAATATAATTATTGCCCGTTTCCACATTAGAAATGATAATCTTATCTGTTACTGGATCGTAGATCATATTAACTCCCGCATCAGAATTATTTACAGTATTTATTATATCATTTAAACTATGCGTGTTTTCATCAAAGTTGAAAGCATAACCATTAATTTTAAAGTAAAAAACTCCTCCTTGAGAGGTAAGACCGTCGATTTGGGAATTAATAAGTTTTGCATCAGGATCAGCTGTTCCACTCCCTTTATAAGTTGTCTCCGTAATATAAAATGCTTCAAAAAAGTTCTTACCATTATCTGAAATGGTAATTTGAGCATCAGAGCCAACATCCTTAGATTGAATAGTAAACTTATCAGTAGTACTATCATAACTAATTGTTACCCCTGCATCACTTCCGTTTACTTCACTCATGAATTGATCAACAGTTGTAGTACTCGGGTCAATTGAAAAGCTAATACCATTAATTGTAACAGTAATCTGCGTATTATCTATAGAAGTTTTAAAACCTGCATTTAAAAAACTTTTTGTAGTGTCAATGGAACCTGAACTACTCACTGTTTGTGAACTTGTAACTGAAGCTGCCGTATCCGCAGCTGAATTCAAAACATTTATACTGGTAATAGACGTAGCAGTAGCAAGCTTGGTTACATTTAACTCATATGTTCCCACAATTGCATTCTCATCGGTTGTAATAGTAACTACATTCTCATTATTTGAAGAAGCTTTAACAGGGTTAAAAGTTAAATTTTTAAGCAGGTTTTTAACTTTGCTCTGTAATGTTGACAAACTAGAGTTAATTTCAGAAAACAAATCCTTTTTCAACTCCAATAAATGTTGCTTGTTTTGAAGTTGTACTAAAGGCCTGCGCTCAATTTGCATCAGTTGCTCAATCAGACCCGAAGTATCAAGGCCAGAAGACAAACCACCTATTCGAAAAGTCATGGGCTTTCCCCCTTTTCAGAACACAATTAAACCCTAACATCGATAAAAATACTAAAAGTTTCCCTCATCCTTGCCACCAGATCTAAAAGTTCTTCAGGTGGTATTTCCCTAATTACTTTATCTGTTTCTGTATCGATCACCTTGACCAACAAACGTTTGGTATCCTCGTGAATGACAAAATCAAGTTTTCTATTGAAGATTTTTACCATTTCGTTCAAACCTTTTGTTATCTCATTAAGAGATTGCTTTAAACTATCCTTATCCTTTTCTTTAAATAAAGTAAAGTTTAACTGTTTTTGATTATCATTTGTAATCATTATTTCCTGATTATCTTTTTTTACTTCCGCAGTTTTTAAATTTGTAAAGGAAGAACTGTTTTGAATACTTTTAACATTCATACTTCTCACCTCTTAACCCTATTCAGACTCGGATGAAGAAAAAATAAATTTTTCTCCATTCAAATCTGAATAGGTGAAATTCGACCGACTGGAAATCCAGTCGGCCGAGATAAGTAGAATTTTAATCTTAACCCAGGAGTTGTAATACTGATTGTGGTTTCATATTAGCCTGAGCAAGCATTGCAGTACCAGCTTGCATGAGAATTTGCTGTTTTGTAAAGTTCATCATCTCAGCAGCCATATCAACATCTCTAATCCGGGATTCGGCTGCTGTCAGGTTCTCAGCAGCAGTTTCCAGGTTAGCAATGGTATGCTCCAGACGGTTCTGATAAGCACCAAGTTTAGCACGCTCAGTAGATACACTGGAAATAGCTGAGTCTAACTTACCTATAAGCGCATTTGCGTTAGATACCTGTTGAGTAGCACTTATACCACTTGAAATGTTAATTGCGCCATTAGTTATGCCCAATGCTGTAGCACCCATAGTAGCAATAGATATACTTATATATTGACCAGTGTTTGCACCAACTTGAAGTCTACCATTAAATGTACCATCAAGTAGCTTCTTAGTGTTAAACTCAGTAGTACTTGCAATTCTACTCAACTCACTTTGCAAAGCCTTTAATTCTTCTTGAATCTTTGCACGGTCAGAAGTAATAAGAGTATCATTAGCAGCCTGTACAGCCAATTCTCTCATCCGCTGAAGGATAGAATGGGTTTCATTTAAAGCACCTTCTGCAGTCTGGATTAAAGAAATACCATCCTGCGCGTTCCGAATTGCTTGATTCAAACCGTTGATCTGACTACGCATTTTTTCAGAGATTGCCAGACCTGCAGCATCATCAGCAGCACGGTTAATCCTAAGACCGGAAGACAATTTTTCTAAAGACTTACCCATTGCAACATCAGTGTTTCTCAAAGTCTTCCACGCATTCAATGCAGAAATGTTGTGATTAATTCTCATTAAAAACCCCTCCTTAGAATTTTTTTAATTTGGCATCCTTGCCAAAAAGTCTTTCTTACTAAGTGGCCGGCCGGCTCCACTAAGTAAGATAGTTTAACACCCATTACTGAATTTAAAAACTTAAATTCAGTAATCGATGTTAAACACTTATCTAAGTAATTTCATTTTAATTATCGACGTTATAGTATAATCTTTTAACAAGAGAATCCGACCATTAAAGTCAATTAAACTTATTTTACACCTTTTTTCTCTAAATTACTTGATTTTATACCTCATTTTCATTATTATATGTCCTGGTAAACATTTTTGAAATCTCACCTAGTGTATCCATATCAATCTGAACTGCCTTTTGATTCTCCTTTTCAACTTCTTTAATTAATTCTTCGCGTAAAATTATCAAATCCTTCGGCGCTTCAATACCAAGTTTTACTTGATTTTTTTGAAAATCTACAACAGTAATTTTTATATCATCACCAATCAAAATACTTTCATCTTTTTTTCTCGTCAAAATCAACAATGGAATGCACCCCTTTGCCGCTATCCAGTCAATATCGGGTGACGGATACTGTATTTATCATCTGGTAAAATAATTTGTTCACCTAACCTGTTTTCTACATTTATTATAAGTGGTGCTCTCAAATTTATGGTTATTTTTCGGGGATTATCGGATACTACTGTAATCCCTAAAGTCATCACCTGTTCTTTTCTCGTAATCTTAAGTCTTTTTTTCACTTCTTCAGTTAACTCAAACTGATAGTCTGGCAATACAATCCAGGGATCTAAAACAACAAAAGCTAAATCCGGTGTTTTTAAAGATTGAAGCCACATAAATGGAGCCTCAATTACTTTACTTAAAAGTATAAATTGATGCTCACTGGAAAATCCAATTATTCCTTTTGAAAAAGTTAATACATCCTTTTCTTTATATTCCAATTCACCAAAACGTACTGTCTTAACTTTCATAATCTACCTCCACTTTTACTTTACCTGACAAAATCCAACACATTACCAGTCCATTTAACATCAATATAATTCTTTTGTCTTAAATACATATTAACTTTACCCCAATCCAGGTTTACATTAACTTGATAAAAAGAAACATCATATTTATCAGGTTTAATTTCTGGTTCAAAAGCTAAAGAACCGTCTCTGTAAGTAATTTCTGGCCCTGGTTTAAAACCTACTTCAATCTGGCCTGGCTTTATCCAGGCTTTTTCGGCAGTTATTTTAGCCACAATTCCTCTATTTTCATGAACATCAGCCATTTGAAAGCCCTCCTGTACCCGGCGCTGAATCCCTTCTAAAGCAGTTTTATACCCTTCTCTAACTATCTTTTTCATAAATAGGTCATAATCATAAAATCCAATTTTCTCCCTACACCGGGTACCATCTACCTGCACCTGGCCATATTCTTGTTTAATATCCAGTTTAACCTTACCACTCTGGCGATGAATTTCAGATGGTATTTGTTTAATTTTTATTGCAGGCTGTTTGATATCCAAGCCAATTAGAGCAGGTTGTTGATATATTTTAATATCCATAATCCTCACCTTATTTAATAAAATCTACCAATGAGGGCTGAATTATTCTTGCACCAGCGGCAAGAGAAGCACGATAGACATTCTCCTGCATTCTAAGATTCATAATGGTTTCAGCTATATCCACATCCTCAATCTCTGATAAAAGCTGTGTATGTTTAATATTTACATCTTCAAAACGATGTCTGGCCAGTTCTAAACGCTTCAATTTGGAACCCAAATTGGCACGAAAAGAAAGACAGTTATTTATCGCATCATCCAATTTTTGTAATGTTACAGAAGAAAGGTTATTAGTATTACCTGTCGATAAATCATTGATCATGTCTCTTAAAGCTTCAAAGGCTTTATCAAAAATTACATTCCCCGGCACACTATATTCAATTTCAATGTTTTTACTGATCTCAACAGATAAATACTCACTATCACCTTGATAAGGTGTAGTATAGTCAGTATATGGTTTGGTTGTAGTTTTATGGCCAGAAAAAATAAATCGACCACCAATGGATGTATTGGCTATCTGAACCAGATGTTCTGCCAACTGAATTATTTCTTCACGAATAGCATCACGCTGAGATTGATCTAAAGTTTCGTTAGCACCATATATAGCTAACTCACGAGCCCTTTGAAGAACAGAATTCATTTCATTTAAAGCCATTTCGGAAGTATCGATCCAATCCATCGCCTGATCAATATTTTCTATATACTGTTCATTCTGTTTTAAAATAGTCTGATACTGCATACTACGCAATGCACTTATCGGGTCATCTGAAGGAGTGTTAATTTTTTTCCCCGTTGCCAGTTGATAGTTTAAGCGGTCCAGTTTTTTAAGATTATTGTTCAAATCTTTCATCAGATTATTAACTATCAATGAATTTGTCAAGCGCATTTATTCCACCCCCTATCTCAAAATCCCATTGACCAATGTATCCAACATTTCAGACTGGGTCTGAATCAGTTTTGCTGCGGCATTATAGGCATGTTGATACCTGATCAGATTGGCCATCTCTTCATCCAAAGAGACACCTGAGATGGACTGTCTTTGTTGATCCAACTGCTCAGTCAAAGCCTTTTGATTTTCCACCATATGCAATGCGCGCTGAGAATCAACACCAAGTCTGGTGATAATTCCACCCCAGTAATCAGCCATTGTTGTTTTTTCACCATTTAAAAGTCCTGTTTGCATAACTTCACTTAATTTGAGGGCATTACTGCCATCACCTGGACTATCCATTGACAAAGCAGCAGCAATTCGATTCAAACCATTTATTTCATCCATAATATCATCACTTACACGAATATTGGAAGCATCTGTTCCCTCAAAAAACTTTATTCCGGTACTATTATCCAGACCATAACCATTTTGATGAACCTCGTTAAACTCAACAATAAAAGTGCTTGCCATAGTATCCAGCTCAGATATAAAATCTGCAACGATCTCATCTCTGGCCTCCAAAATCCCTTTAAGTTCACCACTTTTAAGTAATAAACTACTACCAGTACTCTTCCACTTTACATCTACCATACCATTTTTTGAATGATTTTCAATATAAGTAAGTTCCAAATTCTGATTTCCAGCTACCAGACTAAAACCACCAATAGTAATATTAACTTTACCTGTAGAATCGTAGTTTAGCTCAATATCGACAAGAGAAGCAAGTTTATCAATTAATAAATCCCGCTCGTCCATTAAATCATTGGGATTATCACCTTTACCCACAACTAGAGAAATTTGTTTATTCAGGTCAGCAATCCGTCGCGCATAGGAATTTATTTCTTCCACTTTATTTTTAACATAACCATCCAGTGCCCACTGAAAGTCCTGTAACTGACCGCGTAATGCTGTAAATACATCAGCCAGGGCTGCAGCACTCTGGCGTACAGCAGCTCTTACCGCCCCACTTTCAGGATTGTTATGTAATTCCTGGAGAGAACTCCAGAAATTATCTAGTGCGCTTCTAAGACCCAGATCAGAAGGTTCACCAAAGATTAATTCAATCTCATGCAATGCATCAGAAAGCTGTTCCCACTTACCAAGATTGGAAGTTTCCTCACGAAAACGTCCATCTATAAACAAGTTACGCAACCTTATAATCTGTTTTACCTTTACTCCTGTCCCTACCTGACCTGCTTGAACACGGTCATGAAGGGAAGGAATTGCATAGGGAGTAGTTGCTGTTAACTCTGCACGCTGACGCGAATACCCTTCGGTATTGGCATTTGCTATATTATGCCCCGTCACATTTAAAGCCCTTTGCTGGGCCTTTAGAGCTCTTACCCCTATATTCAGTCCCATCATACCGCTCATATTTCCATGCCCCCTTATACTACACACGCTTATCAATTAAATGTTGAGATTTATTTTCTTCGACCCCGGCCCGTGTGTAAGTAGAAGATGAAGGTGATACCGCCTGAGTCAAAATACGAATTGTAAAATCATTAATTTTTAATGCTTCTTCAATTAATACCCGATTGGTCTCATTAGTTTGGTGCAATTCTTCAAGAATTTTTAATAAGCTGGTTCTAAGCTGATCCAGTTTAATTCTGGAACCCTCATCTAAAAAATCTCTCAATTTACTAAAGGAAAGCTCCTTATCGGGAATATCTAATTCAGAACAGAGACCAATAACTACCTGACGCCTTTTTTTCTCTATACCTTCAATTTTATCAATCAAATCCTGTTCCTCTCTAAGATAATCAGCCAATTTTTCAACATCATTAGCAATGATGACCTGTTGTTTATCATGCGCCAGATCAGTAAGTTTAGTATATAATTTTTTTTCCTCATTTAAAACACGTATTAATTCATTTAAATAATCCATTCAATTGCTCATCCTCCTGAAAAATAGATCTATTTAACAATCTTATCAATAAAATATCCTTCTATCATTTTTTCTGCTATCATTTCACCCTTAATCTCATAAGTCCCTTGTTGAATAACCCGTTTAAGCTGATTTACCTTTTCAGTACGAATATCAGGTGTCTTAGCCAAAACCTCATAAATTCGCTTAAGTTCTTTGGCTTCACGGGATAAGTTCACCTTATCCTCTCTAACAGAATTAGACCCACCAAGTTTTTGAAAACTATTCTTTTGATACATTTTACCAATCTGTTGTAATCTGCTACCTGATATTTTCATAGCTTATCACCACCATTAAATTAAAATCAATTCTATTTTTATCTTCGGTAAAAGATCTGTAATTATTAATGGCAATAAAAAAACCTGACTGTAAATTAAGTCAGGTTAGCTAACTATACCTACAATATTCTAATGTTTATACCTCAGTTGATTTATTCTTTTCTCAACCACTCGGCAGTATACATTTTAGCACTTTTTCTAGTATCAGATTTTTCAACTTTTTTCTCTTCCAGTCCCTCGGTTAATCCTTTAAACAAACGTTCACTACATTTTTTACAATAACGCCCTTCTTTTATAGGTTCACCACAACTTTCACAGGTTAAAACATTTTCAAAATTTAATTCTCCTGCTGTAATACGTCCCGATTTAATAAATTTGATAATCCGTTTCTTAGAAACTCCCGTCATTTTATGAATTTCATCTATACTGGCGCTAGCTTTATCCCAAAGGTATTCTTTGACTTTTTCAAAGTCCTTTTCTTCTTCTTCATAGCACTCACTACAAATATTCATAGTTGGATGAACAAAAACTTTTCCACACTCTATACAATTTTTTAATTGCACTATAATCACCCCTTATATCTTCTTTTGCGGGATATTTTATATATTCGCCAACTAAATTTCATATTCCTGCCTGATTAACGAGAATAGGGTTTTATTTATTAAAAAAAATTCCGGTCAGCATTGACCGAAACTTTTCAACCATCAACCTTTTCTAACTCCATCAAATAACTCTTAATCCGTGCCACTAGTATATCAATAGCTACCTGATTAAACCCACCTTTAGGTACGATAATATCAGCATATTTCTTTGTCGGATGAATATACTTCTCATACATGGGTCTTACTGTCTTAAGATACTGCTCAGCAATAGAATCCAAAGTCCGCCCCCTTTCTCGTGTATCTCTTAGAACACGCCTAAGTAACCTAATATCTGAATCAGCATCCACAAACACCTTGATATCCATAAGGTCCCTGAGCTCGGCATCATGTAAAACTAAAATCCCCTCCAGCAAAATAATTCGCTTTGGTTCTACCCGTATCCGCTCAGGCTTACGGTTATGGACTGTAAAATCATATTGAGGTTGGTCAATAGCCTTTCCCGCTACTAATTGTTTAATATGTTCAATCAATAATTCAGTATCAAAGGCATCGGGACAATCATAGTTGAGTTTGGCCCGTTCTTCAAGAGGGAGATGACTGTTATCTTTATAATAATAATCCTGTTTAATTAAAAGAATATGTTCATCTCCAATCTGCTTTACCAGATTTTCTGCAACCGTTGTTTTCCCTGATCCAGAACCTCCTGAAATACCTATTACAACACTATTTTTCATAGCTACAAAAATCCTCCCCAGTTACTGTAGTCAAATTTCTAATTTATTTTAACATCTCCTATTCCTTTTTGCAATTTTTTCGTACGGATTATTTTGATTTAAAAATTGATTTGACCATAGTTCCAGTACTGGCCAGGGCCATCCCCAATAAGCTTCCTTTCCGGCTAAAAATATCCTCCAACCCATTCAACACCCGATCCATCTCTTCATAAGAGACCACCAATGGCGGTTCCAATCTAATCACATTGGGATTATTTAAAGTATAGGCTGTAATGATATTATGGCGATTTAAAAGTTCACCTGCCACCATTGCGCCCAGATATTCCTTAGAAATCTGATTTACTTTCCCACCTGTCAAGGTATTTAATACTCCTTTCGCTTCGGCAAACTCAATACCAATCATCAACCCTTCTCCCCTGACTTCTTTAATCAAAGAATATTTCTCCTGTAATGTTTTTAACCCTTTTAATAGATAAGCTCCTTTTTTATGTGCAAGAGCAGCCAGATCATTCTCTACTAACTCTTTTATTGCACCAATAACAGCAGCCATAGCCAATGTATTACCGGAAAATGTAGAGGTATGAAGGGTACATTTTTCCACTCCCCCATAGGCCTTATCCCATACTTCAGCTGATGTATGGAAGGCTCCTACAGGCATTACACCACCACCGATGGATTTGGCAAAACACATAATGTCGGGGACTACTTCATCTTTCTCAACAGCAAAGTTAAACCCTGTCCGACCAAAACCGGTCTGAACTTCATCAACAATTAAAAGTACTTCATATTGATCACAAATCTCACGCACCTTACGCAAATATCCCGGAGGTGGTAAAATAATTCCTCCTTCTCCCTGGATGGGCTCAACAATAAAAGCAGCTACATCTCCTTTCTTAAGCTCTATTTCTAATGCATCGGTATCACCAAAAGGTATCTGAACAAACTCTGGAATGAGGGGCTTAAAAGGAGCACGATATTTTTCCCTTCCTGTAGCTGTCAAAGCACCGAGAGTTTTACCATGGAATGACCCTTCACAGGAAATAATTTTAGTTTTAGCTGTCGCTGCTCTGGCAAGTTTTATAGCTCCCTCCACAGCCTCAGCACCACTATTGCAAAAAAACGTTCTCTTTAAATTGCCTGGAGTAATCTGTGCCAGATTATGAGCTGCAATACACTCAAGAGGATTGACAGAAGCCTGTAACAAATTGGGCCGACCCATAACTTCTTTAACCATCTCCAATATCCGGGGAGGATTATGCCCAAAGTTTAAAGCACCATAAGCGCCAAGAAAATCCAAATACTCTTCTCCATTGTCATCCCAGACCTTTACACCTTCTGCTCTAACAAAATTTCTGTCAAACCCCAACAACCCTTTTAAAAAACCTAACCCGGGATTCAGATATTCTTTGTAAAGTTTTCGTACCTCTTTTTTCTTAATTTTCTGAATCCCATCTGTGAAATCAATAAGTTCTGGCTTCATTATTTTACCCCCATTTCTTTATTCATTTAAGATTATACTGCAAAAAGCTAATTTTGAGCAACATAGAAATTTTTCGCTAAACTATCTTAGCGAGATTTCCGACGAAATAAAACCTCATCACAGGAGGTGATGAGCTAATCAAGGGCCAGAAGGGCCCTTTGATTAGGAAGTCTTATTTCGACGGAAATCGAGCTTTAGATGGTTCAAAAAATTTCTCAAGAAGCGAAAAATTAGCTTTTTGCAGTTTAATTATATTTATTATATCAAAATCTATAGAAGCATGGAAGGAAAATAAAGAAAAACTGCCGAATTTAATTATACGGACTATTGAAAGGGGGCCTTATAAGGTATGAAATCTCATGTTCCGATATTTCTGCTAATCATCTTTTTATTTACCAGTGTAGTCCATGGAGAGATAGGCCATCCTGAAGCAAACTTAAAAGAAGGGTATCTTATCGTTGAAGGTACAGGAGTAATACCCACAAATGTTTCTGATTATGCCCAGGCTATAGCTTTAGCACGACTTGCTGCCAAAGTAGATGCTCAAAGAAATCTATTAGAGATTATCTCCGGTCTTAAACTGAATAGTGAAACTTCTGTGGTTAATCTAATAGCCCATGATATAGTTCGTACCAAAGTAGAAGGAATGTTACAGGGAGCACAATTTATCCCCGAAAACGAATATATTCAAAATGGAATTTACCATCTGAGACTAAAAATTAATGTCAAAGATATTAATTCCAGCATCTCTCCAACTCCGCAAACAGAACTCTCCATTATTCCTAAAGAAGAATATACCGGTCTAATTATTGATGCCAGAGGGTTTAACATTACTTCTCCCAACTTATTGAAGATTCGAGACCTTAAGGGAAATTTAATCTATTCAGCCGATCGTGCCCTTTATCAACCTACTGACTCCATCTTTAAAAAGAGTAAAAATGACGCTTTATCCGATCCACGGATTGGTGATAACCCTCTTATTATCAGTGCCATTAAGATTGATTCTTATGATGACTCAACCCTTTTCGTCTCTGAAGGGGACGGACGTCTGATTTTAACTTCTCTCGAAAATACCGATGTATTTTTATTATCAAAAATAGTAGTAATTACCGGGGGGGCTGAATAATGATTAAAAAATGTAAAATAAGTTTACTCATCACATTAGTTTTAGTCTTTATTTTTACTATCTTCACTTTTATAGTTTTTTCTGCTGAAAAAGTAAAAACGATTCGAGTAGAAGCTACAGGTCAGGCTCCCCTCCAATCAGATCGGGGATTAACAAAGGAAATGGCTCTTAAAGATGCCTTCAGAAATGCTTTAGAACAGGCATTAGGGATCCGGATTACAGCAGCTACTGTTATGGAAAATCTAACCATTACCTCAGATCTGGTAATTAGCCAGACCTTTGGGCATTTGCTTTCATATGAAATTATTAATGAATGGGAATCTGAAGATAAATTTTTTATCACCATTTCTGCTGAAGTCAGTTCCGATGCCAGTTGGTGGGCTGAGTTTGAAGGAACTATGGATGTTATTCGTCTTCATTTAAAGGACCCTCTTTTGCAAGAAAGTTATACCATTCCAGACCAAATTCAACTGGGTGCTCTCTACTCTGATCCGCTAATTGTAATTCCTGTCAAAGGTAAAGATTATTACATATTGGCTATTCATGCAGAGAGTAATCAGATTGTGTGGAAAAAGAAACTTCCTGATAAATTAACTACTCCACTAGTCACCGATGGAAAATGGCTTATTGCTATTACAACAAACCAGGTAATTTGTATCAATCTTCAATACGGCTGGATTAAATGGAGACATTCTTTAAAAGAACCTGTTTATCAAACTCCAGCTATTTCAAATGAAACCATCTATATTACTACTCAAAAAGGAAGCCTTTTGGCACTGGATTTAAAAAAAGGAAAGCTTCTCTGGCAAAATCGGACTCTGAGTAGTTTCCTTACTGCACCAAAGGTTGCTGGAGATTATCTTTATTTTGCAGATGGTGATGGTTATATTCATGCTTTCGATTTAAGTATTCAGAGCCGGCTTTTTAAAAAATTGATCAGTCCAAAATTAAAAGTAGCTCCCACGCCCACTCGGATTTTGACCTATCTTAGTTGGAGTGATCAATATGACAGAATAGCAGCCATAAACTCTGTTGATGGAACCATAATCTGGGACTTTAAAGGCCAGCCTTCTTCTACCAATACTTTAGTTCTTTCTCCTTATTTGGCTCAAGATAAAATTCTCTCTGTTTTTATAAATTCAAAAGAAAGTATAATTTATCTTCTTGATGCCAAAACCGGATATCAATACTGGAAACAAAAACTTTCTGTACCTGTAACCGAAATTGCAGGTGTAGGAAATGGACTAATTATCCTCAATACCTGGCGTGGAATCCGAATTCTGGATCTAGAACATGGCAGCCTTCTCTGGAGCAGTAAAGGATCCGGTCTTAAAACCCAACTTTTAGCCAGTGAAGACCGACTCTATTATCTTCATGGGCAAACACTGGATATTTATCACTAAAATTTTGTCATAACCTTGATAAATCAGGACATAAAACAAGCCGTGCCTTTTATTTGAATTGGGCACGGTTTTTTATTATAACAGATCTTAAGATTAAACTGCAAAAAGCTAATTTTGAGCGACATAGAAATTTTTCGCCAAATCATCTTAGCGAGATTTCTGACGAAATAAGGCCTCATCACAGAAGGTGATGAGCTAATCAAGGGCCAGGAGGGCCCTTTGATTAGGAAGCCTTATTTCGGCAGAAATCGAGCTTTAGATGATTCGAAAAATTTCTCAAGAAGCGAAAAATTAGCTTTTTGCAGTTTAACCATAATATAGATTAATACAAAATGTTATCTACAACCTGCAAAAAGTATAATTCCCTGAACATTAAAAAAGCTGTCATACTGGACATCATTAAGAACCAATATTAATTGCAATGGCTTTAAAATCCCCTTCAATGAATTCTAAAATGACTTCTACGTCTGAAACTACTCCCATTTTTTCGGTTATCTCTAATTCTTCTGACTGGCCTAAATAATCTCCCGCATCAATTTTTAAATTTTGATTTACGTCAATCCAGCCAATAACCCGGCCCTTCCCGGGTCTGACTTTTGCTAACTCAAAACTACCATTTACTTCAACCTGAACTACCGGACTTTTCAATTGAGCCCATCCACCTTCAATAGAGCCAAAAAAGACATATGTGTGTTGAAAACGATTCAAAGCAGCAAAGGCATCTACCAGACCATACCCTGTCTCTTCATCATAACCCGGTGGGCCCAGGTCTCTAGCAGTTTCACGTAAAATCAAACGAATATAATCCGGGTCTTTTATTCCATGGGCAATGAGAAGAGCCGCGACTCCACTCACATGGGGGGCAGCCATAGATGTACCCTCCATATAATCATAAGAATCTCCCACCAGACTATCCCAAATAGTACTCAACACCTGGGCTTTTCTTCCAAGCCTACTATTCCCACCTGGAGCCATCAATTCCAATCCTTTTCCATATGATGAATAATAAGTACGTTCTCCATCTGGCCCTACTGAACCCACTGCAATCACTTCTGGATAAGCTGCTGGATAAAGCAAATAATCACTTCCAGTATTTCCCGCTGCTGCAACCAATAAAATCCCCGCTTGAGCGGCTTTTTTAATTGCATAATGAAGATCAGGAAAATCATAAGATGGATTATATCGATCATATGTTCCAAAACTCATGTTAATCACCTGAGCACCATTTTCAATGGCAGCATCAATACCTTTCAAGATATGATAAATGGTCGCACCAGTTTCAGTAAAAACCCGAATTGGTAAAATAGATACATCAGGGGCAACACCTACTACACCATATTGATTTGAAACAGCCCCAATAATCCCCGCCACATGCAGTCCATGTGCATTTAAAGCCGGATTCTCCTCATTATTACCAGTTACATCGATTGCCGGTAATAAATTTGGCAAAAGATCAGGATGGGCGCTGGTATAAAGGGTATCTAATAAAGCTACCACAACCCCAGAACCGGTAGAATACTTCCAGGCAGAACTGACATTGAGCATTTGCATATTCCAGAGCTCAGGCCAATATTCATCTTCTGGCTCTATCCCTAAAGATTGAATCATCCGATTTGGGGTAATAAATTCCACATCTTCAGAAATTTCTGCCATAAATTTTTCACTATTTACCCCGGGCTTGAGTCGGATGGTATAAAATTCACCACCCGACTCATAGACTATCTCTCCCTTTCCTTTTAATTTTTGTACCAACCACTCTTTACCCCTATGGGTTACCAGATTAAATTCACCTTCGACGATTCTGGATTCAAATTCCAAAGGCTTAACTTCAGAAAGGCCTGTTTTATTATTCACGGTATTAATTTCCGGCAGACTAAATTCCCGATAAATCCTGCCGGTAATCTTTTCACTAGCAGGCGCCAGATATAATGGTGGAAGATGCACCGTTTGAGAGTAACGCCCATCAATGGCATGTTCTAAAGTATAGGTCTCGTAATCTGAATGCTTAAATACCAGTCTTACTATACCCTTAGTGGGAGAAACTTGTACCGAAAATCGCCCATCTGCACCTGTTCTCCCAACTAACTCTCCAGTTTTTGTGTAGATTTCTACACCTTTGATAGGCTGTTGAAGAACCGAACTTTCCCGGACCTCTCCCATGAATCGGACAGTATAGAGGTGGATCCCTGAAGAAGTGCAACCGCTTAAGAAAATACAGATAATAATAAGCAAAGTAAAGATTCTTTTAAAATGGCCAGCCACTTTTGCCACCTCCTATAGCTCAAATCCGATCCAGAGAGCCATTCCATCTTTATTTCCCAAAAGGTTACCTATTCCCACTTTACCCCTGATCCATTTCTTTAAAAAACTAACCTCCAGTTGATATCTTAAAAAACTTCCAACAAGATCATCTATCATCACATCTGCACCGAGAATTATTTTACCAAAAGAAACCGGAATTTGAGCTCTTAGACCATTTCTAAAAAAAGAATTATTTGTCTTTAGAAGTCGATATTCTTCCAAACCTACAAGACTCCAGATTTCCCCGTAGGAATGACCTGAAAGACGAAAATCAAAACCCACTCCCACCTGTTGATAATAATCACTAATCTTAAAAATCTCCAGATAAAAACCCTGTGTATCAACAGGGAGAATTTCAATTCTCCATAAATAACCATTCTCGTTTTTTAGAAAAATCTTATTTCCATTTAAAATAATAGAACTTGCTTCTCCTACACTGGAAAGTAAAACAATACAAATAATCACCAGACAGAGAACTAATTTATATTTATCCATTTATTTCTCACCTTTTTTAAGTCAAATTAAACCCCAATGTACTCTAAAACTTCCTCTTTTAATTCTTTCAGAAGTTCTTTTGCATGGGACATACTCTTTCCAATAATGGAAAAATATATTTTAATCTTAGGTTCAGTTCCGGATGGTCGAATAGTAAAACTGCTTTTATCTTCAAATTTGAATTTTAAGACATTTGATTTGGGTAAATCAAGAGCTGTTCTTTTTCCAGTGGGTATGTCATATTTCTCCTGATTTAAATAATCTTCCAGCCAGATAACTTTTCTACTTCCTACTTCTTTTGGAGTTGTTTTTCTCAATTTTTCCATGATTTTTTGAATCTTCTCCTGACCTTCAACACCCTCAAGTTTAATGGAAACCAGATCTTCCATATAGTAACCGTATTCTTCCATCAACTTCATTAACTGCTCATAAAGGGTAATCCCCTGAGCCTTATAATATGCAGCCATTTCACAGATCATAGCAGCAGCTACCACTCCGTCTTTATCACGGGCATGAGTTCCTACCAGATATCCATAACTTTCTTCAAAACCAAAAAGAAATTCATGCTCTCCTGTCTCTTCAAACTCCTTAATTTTCTCACCGATAAATTTAAAACCTGTCAGGGTGTCAATAACACCTACCCCGTATTTTTCTGCAATCTCCTTAACCATATCAGTAGTGACTATTGTTTTAATAATAACGCCATTCGACGGAAGTTTACCTTTCTTTGAACGCTGAGATAAAATGTATTCAGTCAACAATACTCCAACCTGGTTTCCCGTAAGTACAACATAATCTCCATCTTCAGTCTGTTCTACAACTCCAATCCGGTCACAATCAGGATCAGTTCCAATGATAAGATCAGCCTCTTCTTTTTTAGCCATTTCAATGGCCAGATTAAAGGCTTCTTTCTCCTCAGGGTTAGGATATTCTACAGTTGAAAAATCCGGGTCCGGCAATTCCTGTTCAGGCACTACTTTTACATTATTAAATCCCTTTTCAGCTAAAACCCGTCGAACCGGGATATTACCTGTACCATGCAATGGTGTATAAATAATCTTTAAGTTGGCTACATAATCCTGAAAACCCGGATCAATAAAGGAAAGACTTTTTATTTTGTCAATAAATTTGTCTTCAACACTTTTATCAATTATATTAAAGAGCCCCATTTGTTCTGCTTTCTCTCTGGACATAGTCTTAACCTGACTAAAATCAGTTACCTTCTTTATTTCCTCGATAATTAAAGAAGCAAGATCAGGTACTATCTGACCGCCATCTTCCCAATAAACCTTATAGCCATTATATTCAGGCGGATTATGTGAAGCCGTAATAACTACACCGGCAATAGTATTCAATTCTCTTACCGCAAAAGAAAGCATTGGGGTTGGGGTTAATTTGTCAAATATGTATGTTTTGATACCATTGGCATTCAATACCGAAGCCGTTTCTAAAGCAAATTCACTAGAGTAATGTCTGGAATCATAGGCAATTGCAACTCCCCGATTAAGAGCTTCATCACCTAATTTCTTAATATAATTTGCAAGACCCTGAGTAGCTTTACGTACAGTGTATTTATTCATGCGGTTTGTTCCAGGTCCAATTATTCCTCTAAGCCCTCCTGTCCCGAACTCAAGATCACAGTAAAACCTTTCTTTTATTTCGGCCTCATTATCTTTTATTTTTAAAAGCTCCTCTTTTGTCTTTTCATCAATATAGCTACTGTTTAACCACTCATTGTATTTCTTTATATAATCCAAACCAGCTCATCCCCTTTCTCTAATTTTCAGACTTTGATACTCATTGTTAATTTTTACAAATTGACCAGAAATAATACCATGATTTTACTGCAAAAAGCTAATTTTTCACTTCAAAAAAAATTTTTCGAACCATCTAAAGTTCGATTTCAATCAAAATAAGGCGCACTAATCAATGGGCCCTTCAGGCCCTTGATTAGCTCATCATATCCTCATATGAGGCCTTATTTCGACTGAAATCTCACTAAGATAAGTTGACGAAAAATTTCAATAGCGCTCAAAATTAGCTTTTTGCAGTTTAATCATATCATTTAATCCACCTACTTTACCCAAATCAGCTTTACTATAACCCTTAGCTAACAAAGGTGTAATAATCTCATGCTCAAGATCTGGTATATAGCTTTTTAAGATTTTTACCTGACCTGTAAGCTCAAAATTTCCCAAAGTAGCAGGGATTACCCATGTCTCTCCTTTAGCCAGCCGATAATTATCGGTTTTTATCTTTAATTCACCACTTCCCTCTAAAACCATCCAGATCTCGAAACGTTCCGGACTAATCTGGCCTTTCATCCTTTCAACTTTTAATTCTTCCACTGCAAAATAAGGGCAAGCGGTAAGCAGACGGCTCTGCCATCCATCTTTTTTTAGTATAATTCCGGGATGAGGATTGATACCAGTCCGGTTGAAGTCAATTACTTCTAATGCTTCTTTAATATGTAGTTTACGGGGTTTTCCATCCAACCCTACCCGATTCCAATCATAGACACGATAAGTAGTATCAGAGTTCTGCTGGATCTCAGCAATTCTAACTCCTTCAAGAATAGCATGAATGGTTCCTGCGGGAATATAAAAAGCATCTCCCGGTTTGACAGGTACTTCATTCAAACATTCATGAAGAGTCCCTTTTTCAATACTTTTAGCAAACTCAGACCGGGTTACTCCAGGCTTTACGCCCATAATTAATTTTGCACCGGGTTCTGCATCCAATACATACCACATCTCAGTTTTACCCAATTCTCCAGGCTTAACCTGCCTGGCATATTCATCATCAGGGTGAACCTGAACCGAAAGGCGATCACTGGCATCCAGAAATTTGATCAACAAAGGAAAAGGGTCAAACCCTTCCCTGGTTATCCGTTTACCTAAAATTTCTTCAGGATACTTTTGAATGACCTCTTTAAAGGTTTGCCCTGCGAAATCTCCATCCTCCACTATACTCATTTCATCAGGACGACAGGTTAGCTCCCAACTCTCGCCAATAAGCTTTTCTCCGGGCAAATCGCGACCAAAAGCCTCTTCTAACCAACGTCCGCCCCAGATTTTTTCTTTATAGATTGGTTTACATCTAAATGGATAGACCACTACTATCACTCCCTGAAATGAATTTATTATCCTTGAGACAATTCCACCAATTTTTGCGCAAGAATAGCAGTGGGATTAATCAAAACTGGCTCAAGACTTTGATCTTTAGCAATCAATGGTAGTTCAGTACATCCTAAAATGACACCATCTAACTTTTTACGCTGATTCATCTTTGTAATTATATGATTTAACCGTTCCTGAGGTACTATTTCCCCTCTTTTTACACTATAAATCATTTCCATCAATAATTCCATCTCTTCAGAAGTAGGAAGTACTACTTCTACATCGGTAAGATATTTTTCATAAATTCCGGTCTTAAGAGTTCCCGTTGTTCCTAAAAGTCCGACAGTCTGAAATTTCCTTTGTCTAACTTCTGCTGCTGTTTCTGCTAGCATATCTACAATCTCAACCTCAAAACCTTCTCTAATCTCATCAATAAAATAGTGAACAGTATTACAGGGCATTCCTATAATCTCTGCTCCTGCCTCAACCAGGCCCTTAAGCATAGAACGTAAAACAGGGACAGGATTTTCACCGCCATAAAGTATTGCCTCTGTTCGGTCCGGGATAGCCGGATTATTATCTACCAGAACCCGTGGGTAATCTGCTTCCCGTTCCACTTTGCTTAATTTGATAATCCACTGCATAAGATCTACTGTCGCCTGCGGCCCCATTCCACCCAGAATACCAATTATACGTCCCATTTGCTAACTCCTCCATTTCTGGTTAAGTAGAGATCCACTCATAGTCTCAGGCTGTTGAAAAAGGGGAGGTGCACATAACTTACTCCCACAGAGGAACAAAAAAAACTAAATATAATTTCTTCCGCTACCGGACGCTCCGCCATCCTGGCTGCGCGTCCTTAAAAGTCAAGGCTTCCGCCCTCCTGGCTTTAAGCCTTGACTTATACGCTTCAGAAATTATATTTAGTTTTTCTGGCAGTGCACGGACAAGTCTCTAAAAAAGAAAGGTTTGTCAACAAGCTCTAAAGACCCATTCAGGATCTCTTAAAAGTTTCCTGTTGAGAAAAATTTTCCTGCTTCCCAAAAGATGGATGATCAACTAATCCTAATAAAAATCCTGAATAAGCAGCAAATAGTTCATTAACCATCACATGGACATAAAAAGAAATCAAAATAGCAATAATGACTCTTTGAAGTGGTGTCAAACCTTTTAATGCTGCTCTTATAAAAATAAACAATTGCCATCCCCAGAATAAAAGACCTCCAATAATTCCCCAACCAATAAAGATGTTTAAATAATTACTATGGGCGCAGGTTACCTCTTTTGTTAGTGAAGCAGGTTTATATTTATCATAAATCTGGCCAAAATTACCAGGACCTACCCCGAAAAATGGGTGATCTTTTATTATTTCTAACGAGCTTAGCCAAATTTTAATTCTAACACTATGTGCTTTAACATCAAACGCCGAAAAAAAACGGTGACGGGAAAAATAAGCCAAAATTCCAACTATAGAACCAGCTCCAAGAAGTGCTTTAAAACTATATCTCACAACCAGATATAATACAGCAACTAAAGTTCCTACCATAGCTCCTCTTGACGCTGAAATAATTAACCCGCAAATACTTACAATAAACGTAATCACATTTTCAATAACATATTTTTTCTCTTTCCAGTAAATTAGTAAACTACCTAAAGCCCCAACAACCCCAACCTGAAATAAAAGGCCCAGACTGTTATCAGCTACATATAAGATCTCTCCCCGTTCACGGGGACCAAATTTATCCAAAATACGGACTTGACCAATCGATAACTCCAGGTTAAATATTTTAGCGATAATAGCAATTATGGAAAGAATCATTACTCCCCGAATTAAATCCTGTACAAAGGTTTCCGGGTCCTGGATAACCCATCTCCCTAAAATATAAAGCCAGATGAAAACAAAAGGAATAAAATAACTGGATATAGCCACAGATTTGTTAATTGAAAAAACTATACTTATTATTCCAGAAACAGCTAGAAAAAGCCAAAAATATAAATTTGCTTTATCTGATTTAATTTTGGCAATTAATCCTCGCGTTCTTCTGGCACTTAAATAAATTAAACCAACTAAAGTAAAAACCGGATTTATAGCCAAGGTTAGTCCAGTAAATCTTTCAATCCAATTTTTTTTCATATAGCCTCTATTCACCTTCCTTATCATCCAGATTAATCAGCTGTTATCTTATAATATATTCTCGATTTCAGTAAGATTTCCTTCTAAAAAAATAAACACCCAGTTGGGTGTTTTTGATCTAAACAACTGTTTGAGACTGATTTTGTTCTTTCATTGTCTTCACATATTCTAAGAAAAACGCCAGAAACACACCAACAAATAATCCAAGAAATCCGGCTAAAAGTACGTTCAATTTTACATTAGGGCTTATGGGGTTGGGATTTGAATATGGAGCAGAAACCACCTGAAACGGTTCAATGGAACGGTTCGAATATATGGCATTAAACTTTATACGTAATTTATTTAAGTCGTTAAATAACTTATTAGTGTTTACTTCTGTTGCATCCAGATTTTTGTTGACCTCTGTTAGAATCACTTTATATTCCTCTAAAACCTGTTCTAACAATTTAATCTGATTCTTTAATTTAACAATTTCTAATTTAATATTTTTTTCTTCCGTCTTAAGATCTGTATAATTTGGGTTTAATTCTTTATATACAAATGTTTTTGGTTCAGTTGTATCTTTTGGTACAACTTCAACCTCAATAAATTGACTTTCCTTTAAAAGAAGCTTCTTAATTTCCTCTAAATTTTGCTCTTCTTTAGCCAATTTAGTCTGAGTTGTACTGATATCATTTTCTAAAGTAGCAATTAACCTTGTTCCCTCTTCTTCAATCAATTTTAATCTGGCAATAGTTGTCCATTTTTGCAATAATTGAGGTGCTTTTGAATCAAATGTATGAGTATAAACAATTTGAACGAGCCCATTTACTTGAGTAAATGAAAGACTATTTTTTAAATCAGGAATATCGGATAGATTCTTTGTAATTACCTGAATTACCTCTGGATAAAAAAAGTGAGATTTCAAGTACTCCAATGGAATTTCTTTTTGATCAGGAAGAAAGTTTTCATTTAATCTAATCCACATTTCTGTCTGATACTGTTTGTCAATAAAAAAAGCACTAAATACATAACTCATTATAACAGATACAAATACAATCCCAATAATCAACATTTTTCTACGATTTAAAGTCTGAAGAAGCTCCCAAAGATCGATTTCATAAGTTTCCATCAAATAGTTCACCCTCTTCTTATTCAATTAATAAACCTCTTTTTTAAAGTACTACATAAACATCAAAAACCCTCTTTTATAAAAGAAAATTAAGATACAGGAGGAGAAGTTTTTCATTTTTAAAAAGGAAAAACTTCTCCTCCTAATTATATGACAAATTTCTTTCATCCCTTGATAATACTAGCATTGACCTCTTTTTCATCTTCTTTCATATACTCTTTCAAAAGGACTATAAACACACCAACCATCAAAGCCAATATTCCAGACATAACTATATATAGTTTTGCATTCCTTCCAATAGGTTTTGTTGGTGGAACAGCTTCAGCAATAAATTTTACATCACTGGTTTTCTCTGCTTCGGTGATTCGCGCCTCTTCTACTTTTTCTGCCAACATATTATAGGTTTTCTGAATGTCATTCACCTGTTGTGTCAATTGTTGTTCTATAATCTCATCCTTCCAGATACGATCTTGCAGTTCCTTTATCTCCTGCTCTAACGAAGCTCTAAGCTGTTCATAAAAAGCAACCTGAACTTCCAGGGAATCTACATTCAATCCGCTTTGTAATAACCTGGATTTAAGATCCTGATATACATTGGCCTGTTCTTCATAAAGCTGTTTGTAATGAGCAAGGTCGGTATTTAGTCTATCTAATGTTTGCTGCCATTGTTTCAATGTATAATTGAGTTCGTTTATTTCCCTTTCCTTCTGGGCTACTAACTGTTTATAATGTGCAATTTGTTCAGGAATGCTTTGCACCAATACCTCGTCATCTGCCAACTTGTTCTTTAATTTTTGATAAATGGGATTGACAATCTCATTAGAGAGCTGCAAATCCTGTAAGGCCTTGATTTCTTCCATGCTCAGTAGACTCTGCCAGAAAGCATCTTCTGTTATTGCTTTTTTCAAGACCCATCTTTCCGGTTCTTTTTCAAGAAGTGATTTTAATTTTTCAATCTCAATTTGTTTTTCCTTTAATGTTGCCTCAAGGGATAAGACCTTTTGTTGATAACTCTTTAATTTATCACTCTCTACCGCAATCTTCTGCTGCAATAGATCGAGATCATGCTCTTTCTGGTATGTAAGTAAGGCTTGCTGAATATTTAAATAATTTTCCCGTGCTTTCTCTAAAATTGGATATTTACCACCTTCCATGGAAGTGCTTAAATCTCCCAACCATCTTCCTTCCTTTTCCATACCCGCCAGTGTCTTTTGTAACTGCTGATATTTGGCCTTCTCAGAGCCCAACTGGGTCTTTAAATTCACAAGCATATCGGTGTATTCAGAGAGACGCTCCATCTTTATATCTAACTCAGCCTTAGCCAGGTCAAGCCGGGCTTTTTCCTTAAACTTTCTCAACTCCTCTTTCACCTGGGTAAGCTTGCTTTTAGTAACTTCAAATTGGCTCTGGATAACAGTACTAACTTCCTGTACCTCACTTTTTCTTATTTGTTTACTAATCTCCATAAAGTTATTGGCCCAGGCATTGGCTATATCACTGATCAATTTCGGGTCAGTTCCTTTGACTTTTAAGATCAACACCGGTACATAAATCTCCCGGTTGTTATCGTCAACCTCATACTGGCCCTGGACAGTGACACTCATCATCCCTTCTAAATCTGAAGGATGAAAAGGTTCACCATTATCATGTTTAAGGTCGAGTTCCTCAATAATCCTGGCTTTTATATAATCTGTCAATAATAAATTTTTATAAGTTTCAACTGGAAGAGTTGAAACCTGTAAAGAAGTAGTGTATTTGGGAGGCAAAATTAACAAAGTGGCCCTAGCCTCATACTGTGGTTCGAGCATAAACACACTATAAAACCCAGCCACTAGAACAGCTACAATAAATAATCCAATAATGAACCATTTACCATTCCATACTACTTTGATAAGCTTTTTTAAATCTATTTCATATTCATCATAATATCTTTCCTCGCTCAATATTTAATTCCCTCCTTACTTTTATCAGAAAAGGAAGAAAAGTTTTCTCCTTACTAAAAGGAGATTCTTTTCTTCCTGTCTATATTAAATTATTAAATGATCAATGAGGTATCCTTTTCTGACCTACTTTCAAACTCTTCTTTCATCTGTTCATAGCCTTTACGTCCTAAAATTCCGTATGTATAATTTTTACCCAGTTCAACACCTGGTTGATCGAAGGCATTGATATTAAAAAGCTCTCCGGCAAAAGCAGTTTGTACTTCCAAAAGTTGAATAAGCTGACCTACTGTAAAGGCATTAATTTCTGGAATTATAATAGTACAGTTCAAACGATTGTTTTTGGTCAAAGCCATTTCGGTAGCCTGTTTTTCAACGGTAATTAATTCATTCATAGTATGGCCACCAAGATAAGATAATCCATCTATCTCTTTATAACCTTCGGGAATGGTAACTTCTTTTCTAAACCGTTTAACTTCAAGGAAAGTAATTACTTTATCAAAAGGACCTTCCATATACAACTGAACCTGAGAGTGTTGATCTGTTGCTCCCAGAGCTTTTACTGGGGTTGGTCCGACATTTACAACCACGCCTTCTCGATTTAACTTTTTCCCGAGAGATTCTGCCCAGAGTTGAGCATACCAATCAGCAAAATCTTTTAAAGCTGAAGAATATGGAAGCATAACTGAGATTGTCTTACCATCCTGATAAGCCAGATATTGCAATGTTGCATTGAGATAAGCTGGATTTTGCCAGATATCTTCATTCTGACAGATCTGATCCATGTATTTTGCTCCTGCCAAAAGTTCACAAATATCTATACCCACAAATGCTGCTGGTAATAATCCTACAGGACTTAATACAGAAAATCTTCCACCAACATTTTCCGGAATAAAGAAGGTTTTTATTCCCTCAGCTTTCGCTATCTTAATTAAATTTCCTCTATCCTTACTGGTGGTAAAGACCAGATGGTCAGTGGCTTTCTCACCCAACTCATCTTCAAGATGCTTTCTAATAATCATATATTGGGTCATGGTTTCAGCAGTTCCACCAGATTTAGAGATAACATTAAAGAGTGTCTTTTTCACATCAACTTGCTCTAGAAATTCTCCAAACCATTCCGGATCTACATTATCGAGGACATATAATCTGGGTCTACCCTGACGCAATTCTGCACTTTCGTTATAGTAGAAAGGGTTTAAAGCACGCTGTAAAGCAATCATTCCCAGGGCAGAACCGCCAATTCCAAGGACAACAATATTTTCAAACTTACCTTTATTCTCTTCCACATAAGCTAAAATCTCTTCAACTACTTCTTTTTGGTTGTAGGGAAGTTCCATAAAACCTAACTTGCTAGTCTCTCTGGCTTTAACTAAAGCCTCATGAGCAGCTTTTAACTGATCACTCAACTGCTCAATTCTTTCTTTTGTAAGACCATGCTCTTCGCCGACTTGAGCAGCAAACATGTTGTTGACATCCAGACGTATTCTCATCTTTTCTTGCCATTCTTTGTTTTGATAGTAATGCATCTTTTTCCCCTCCCTTATATATCATGTATCATACAATTAAATTATTTATCAAGGACAAAAAACCAGGTATCAAATCAATCTATATAGACTATTCGTTAATATTTATCAATTTCCTTTTTACCTATCAAACTTCATTCACGATAGTCCAAAGGTTTATATTTATTTTTTTATTTAAAACCGTCTGGGTTATTCTTATGCCAGTTCCAGGCTGTTTCAATAATTTTTTGTAAGTCACCATATTGCGGTTTCCACCCCAACTCTTTTCTAGCTTTTGCTGAACTAGCAACCAATATGGCAGGATCACCTGGTCTCCTCTCAGATTCATTCACCTTAAAATCTCGACCTGTTACTTTTTTAACCATATCAATTACTTCTCGAACCGAATAACCCTCACCATTACCAAGATTATATATTTTACTTTCTGATCCTGCCAATAAAGCCTCTAATGCAAGGATATGAGCCTGAGCAAGGTCGCTAACATGAATATAATCTCTAATGCAAGTACCATCCCGGGTTGGATAATCTGTTCCAAAAATACTTATTGATTCTCTTTTTCCTAATGCAGTATAGAGAACCAAAGGAATTAAATGAGTTTCGGGAGAATGATCTTCTCCAATCTGCCCAGATGGATCAGCACCACTAGCATTAAAATATCTTAATGTAATAAACTTCATACCATATGCGCGATCATAATCTTTTAACATCTCTTCGATTACTAATTTAGTTCTCCCATAAACATTGGTTGGATTTGTTAGTGTTTCTTCAGTAATTGGAATTCTATCTGGTTCGCCATATACTGCTGCTGTAGAAGAAAAAACCATATATTTAATTCCATTTTTTCGCATAACTTCAAGTAAATTAATTGCATTTCCTACATTATTCTTATAATATTTTGCAGGGTCTTTCATCGATTCACCAACTAAACTATCTGCTGCAAAGTGCATAACCCCTTGAATATCATATTCCCTACAGACATGTTCTAATTTGTCAGTATCATTTAAATCTCCCACAATTAACTTGCCAGCTAACACTGCCCCACGATGACCTTTTTGTAAATTATCATATACTATAATGTTATGATTAGTTTTAGATAACTCAAGTACCACATGACTTCCTATATAACCAGCACCACCAGTAATTAAGACATTCATTTTTTTTACCTCCCCTGATATTGTCTGTTCCGTCAAATTTTATCCCTTTTTCAAGGGGCAAAAACTTCGAGCTAACCCCATAATATTGGAGATTATGCTATAAAAGATTCCATTTTCACAGAATTATTTTTAAATGCTTCATAAAACTTTACCGGAGGCATATTTCGGATACTTCCATGCCTTCTTCTTTCATTATAATACTTCATATAATTACTTACTATGTCATATACTTCCATAAAACTTTTAAACTCATTACGACTATAACATTCTTCTTCCAATATTGAACGAAATGCCTCTATATGTGCATTCATATTCGGGGTTTTTACAGGAATTCTTTCATGTTCTATACCTAATTCCTTACATAAGCTATCAAATTCATGCGAAATAAACTGAGAACCATTATCTGTCCTTACTTTTGGCATGTCCATTCTTTTTACTATACACCTTTTTCTTAATGCATTTTTTAAAACTCTACAAGCATCTTTTGCTTTACAAGATAATCCTAAATGATAATCTATTATTGAACGGTCGAAAACGTCTATTAGTGATAGTTGAAAGAAAGATTGATCAGTTCCATAAATATATCCATATTTTATATCCATTTCCCATAGTTGATTTGGTGAATGTATCTTTTCTCTTTTTGCTAACCGACGAGGATACCTTTGTTTAATTTTCCTCTGTGGCCTTAAGATACTCAATTCTTTGCATAGCCTATAAACCTTTTTATGATTAATTTGAAGATCATAGTCTTTTTGAAGACATACTGTCAGTTTACGATATCCATAAGGAAACCCATCTCCAGCAACCAACTCACATAACCATTTCTTAATTTGCTCATCAGAAATTTTTACATCTTTCCTGGTAAAGGAGTAACCAGGAATTGGTCTTCCTGAAGGTTTTCTAATACCAGCCTATTCTTTTGGTTTTCTTGTTATGTTCTCATAATATGTAGATGAAGATAAGCCGACAAAGCCTAAAACCAGGCTGGTCTTATATCCAAGTTCTATCCATTTCTTTGCTATGGCGACTTTGTCGGCTATTGAGGGTTTACTTTATCTCTAAGGTCCCTAAGAATTGCCAGTTCTAATTCTTTCTCAGCGAGAAGTTTTTTCAGCATATCATTCTCAGTACTTACTTTTTCTAATCTTCTCAAAACTTCTAAATACTGTTTTTCCTTGTCTCTTGGAAAAGATTCTGTAGAACCTTTTTGACGACTGGATTTAATCCAGCTATAAACAGTTTGCCTTGAAATTTCATGGCGACGTGCAACTAATGCAATATTACCAACCAATCGACATTCTTCAATTATTTGCTGTTTGAATTCATCAGAATATTTTTTACGTTTCATGAATAATACCCCCTCTATCATTATTATATCATTTTCATACTTTATCTCCAAACCTATTAGGGGGCTATTATTAGGGGGCTATATAGTATACTACCAGACGGACAAACTTTACTAATGCCCAAAATCGAAGTAGACACATACTGGACAAGTCTACCCGATGAGCCGGAAGTTATTTATCGAACTTTATAAAAAACATGGCGCCAGCGAGCAATTTCATAGTGAGATAAAAACAGATTTAGATCTGGAAAGACTGCCGAGCGGCAAATTTGCTACCAACAATCTGATTTTACATCTTGGTGTACTGGCTTATAACATATTGCGAATAATAGGCCAAATGATGGTTTGTTCTACGAAAACTCCTTTGCGTAAAAAAGCCCAACGCAGACCTATTAGAACAGTCATTCATAATTTGATTTATTTAGCATGTCGTTTGGTTTACCATGCTCGGCAATATAAACTTTCATTTGGGCGTCATAGTCCATGGTTTTTAGTTTTTAAGGAGATTTATCAAAAGCTATCTTACGTATGATTAAACTGCAAAAAGCTAATTTTGAGCACTATTGAAATTTTTAGTTAAACCATCTTAGTGAGATTTTAACAAGCAGATAAAGTTAGAAATTGACTTTTTATGGATCTTTTATAGATTTCGGAAAAAGGTAGTATTTTATTGTCTTTTTTGAGACTAATAAAATAGTAATATATGTTTATTAATAATCAAATTACTTTATTGCTATATTTTGTCTTATAGACCTTCATGATGCTTTTCGCATCACCAGCTGAACTATGAAAACTATACTTTGCCCAACAATTGTTATATAATATAAATCGAAGTTAGAGATAGAGACCGGGTCTAACTGGTACTGTGAGTCCGACTCATAGACGGGTCCGACAACTTACATGTATCACTGATTGTCGCTTCCTTTTTTAAGGAAAGCACGCATAATAGATTGTTTTTATAAATTAAGTTGTCACTCTAACTTCATTTTTTTTCTTTAATTTTCTTCCGGAAGGTGATGCATATGCAAATACTTCATGAAAGATGTTGTGGTCTTGATGTCCACAAAAAAAGTATCACTGCCTGCATCATTACTCCTGAAGGCAAAAAGATTAGAACTTTCGGCACCATGACGGCTGATATTTTAGAACTTGTAGACTGGATTAAGCAAAATAAATGCAGCTGTGTGGCAATGGAAAGTACAGGCGTTTATTGGAAACCCATCTACAATCTTTTGGAAGTTGAACAGATTGAAACACTTGTTGTAAATGCCAGACATATCAAGGCGGTTCCAGGGCGAAAGACTGATGTTAAAGATGCTGAATGGATTGCTGAACTTTTGCAATATGGCTTATTAAAAGGCAGCTATATCCCCAGCCGTGAACAAAGAGAACTTCAAGAATTAATTCGCTATCGTCGCAGTTTGATTGATGAACGTTCCAGAGAGGTTAACCGGCTTCAAAAAATTTTAGAAGGTGCTAATATCAAACTTTCTTCTGTCGCTACTGATATTTTGGGCAAATCTGGACGTAAAATGCTTGAACAAATTATCAATAGTGATAAGCCCGATCCAAAAATTATTGCGCAATCAGCAAAAGGTAAACTACGAAATAAAATACCTCTTTTAGAAAAAGCATTACATGGACTTATTGGACATCATCAAAAAATGATTTTATCTGTCCAACTGAGGCATATTGACTTTTTAGATCAACAAATTGAAGAGCTTAATCTTGAAATAGAAAGACGCATGCGCCCTTTTGAAGATTGCCTGGAGCTTTTAGATACTATCCCAGGAGTTGGAAGACGCATTGCTGAACAAATTATTGCAGAAATCGGTGTAGATATGAGTAGATTCCCTTCATCCAAGCATCTGGCATCATGGGCCGGGATAGCTCCAGGCAACAATGAAAGTGCCGGAAAGCGAAAATCCGGACGAACGACAAAAGGAAATAAGCACCTTCGATCAACATTAGTTGAAGCTGCCAGGTCTGCCTCTCGAACAAAAAATACTTATCTTTCCGCCCAATACCGCAGACTTGCCGCCCGCCGCGGGTCTAATCGCGCCTGTATAGCTGTTGCCCACACAATTTTAACAATTGTTTATCACATTTTAAAGAAAAAACAGCCGTATCAAGAACTTGGTGCCGATTATTTTGAAAAAAGAAAGGAAAGTAAAATTGTAAATAACTTGATTCGTAAATTAGAAAGATTAGGCTATAGTATTAGCATTAAGAAAAAAAGTGCATAAAAAATTTTATATACAAATATAGACCTAGAGTTCTGTTAAATTTTGGAATAACAGAACTTAGGAGGGTTTTTTTTCTTTAAAATTGGTTTTCAGAATAGAATAGATAACTTAATATTGCAGCGTTAGCTATTACTGTTGCTACTACTATTTGAACAAGTTCTTCTATACTGGCAAATTTCCATAAACTTTTATAAAATTTAAAGTAGTAAAACACAATTATTTTAATAGTAGTTATAGCCAAAATATTATCTAAGTACTTAGAAAAATATTCAGAAGATAAAACCCCCTCAAACCTTAAGTAAAAAGCTAGATAGAAAGCTAAATTTATTAAAATTATGTCTATTATAATGAGATATATGGTTGTTATTTTTTTGCATCATTAAAATCCCTTTTATAATTTAGTTTTTTAAAAAAACTAATCTTTAAACTGTTTAATCACTTTATTTATCAATAAGGACGTCTTCTTACTAACCCCTCCACTTCATATATTTCATATTTGACATATACCCTAACTATATGATTAAATTGTTTTTTATATTTATGTATTTGCTGTACTTCTTTTTAATTTCTTTTTTAATGCAATCACTATAATATCCACTTCTTCTATCTTCATAAAGTAAATAATGATAAAGTATACTATTGCACCTATACCAATTGAAGTTAATAAAGATAAATTAGCACCTATATAGTTTAATAAAATGTTGTAAGAAATTTTAGCAATAAGCCCCATCACCAATGAAGCACATAAGACTTTTATAAATGAAATGGTTATGTGCTTCATACCGAATGGGCCTATTTTCTTTCTTAGACTAATAAATAATAATACCGTACAAAATATAGCCGATATACTTGTTGCTAATGCAAGTCCACCTATACCTAAAAACTTGGATAAAATTATGTTTAAAATGATATTCATAACCATAGCTATAGCTGCATTAATCATAGGTGTCTTTGTGTCTTGTAAAGAATAAAAGGCTCTTGATAAAACTTCCCTTAAACCAAAACCAATCATACCTATAGAATAAAAGAACAAAGCATAAGAAGTCATAGATATAGCTTGTACATCAAATGCACCTCTTCCAAATAACAATCTTACTACCGGCTCTGCAAATATCATAGCTCCTACTGTAGCTGGTAGGACTAATAAGTTGACAGAACTTATAGCCTCTGCTAAAGATTTTTTTAGTCCGGTCATATTATTTTCTGCAACCATTTTGGAAATCATGGGGTACATAACAGTAACTATAGATAGTACAAATATACCTTGTACAAATCCATTAAGCCTATTGGCATAGTTAAGAGCTGATATTCCCCCTGTAGCTATCTGAGAAGCTAAGGTTCTATCTACTAAGATATTTATTTGATTTACTGATACTCCTATTATTATTGGAAGGGCTATATATGCCATGGTTTTTATATATTCATCTTTTATATTTAAAATAAACTTGTATCTATATCCTTTTTTATATGCAAACGGTAATACTAAAAGCAATTGAGATGCGATAGCTATTACGCTACCTATTGATAATACTAAAATATTTGCTTTAGAACTAATAAATATTGATAATATTATGAAAAAATTCATTGGAAAACCAACTAATGCCGTTATAGTATAGTCTCCTTTTAGTTGAAGAAACCCATTGAATATATATATAAGGCCTGTAAAATATATGCCTAGTAAGCTAATCTTTGTAAACTGTACTGCTAATGTTAAAGTTTCTGCTTCAAAACCTGATGCAAACACCTTAACTATTTGATTTGTAAATAAAAATCCTAAAATAATTATAACAGTACATATAACTATTAATATGTTTACCAGATTGTTAGTATATCTGTTAGCATCTTCCACTCCATTGTTACTTTCTATTTTACTATACATAGGAATATAACCTGTAGATATACCTGTTCCTATGAAAGAAAAAATAACCATGGGTATTGTAATAGATATTAAATAGGCATCACTAATGTTTGATGCCCCATAAAAATATGAAAGGGTTATATCCCTAGCAAATCCAAATATTTTAGAGAATATGGTTATTAACATTAAAAGTAATGCAGTTTTTCTCATTGAATTACCTCATCTCATCTTATCAATTTAAAATTAAAATCTTGCTTAATTTTAGTAGTAGATATTCCTGGTGTTCTTGGAAGATATATAACTTCACAATATTCCTTTAAAAAATCAAACTTCCCAGTCCAGTCATCTCCCATAACAAATATATCAACTTTATATTCTATAACATCTTTAATCTTTTGTTCCCAACTTTCTTCAGGTATTACTAAATCTACATACCTAATTGATTCTAATAATGCCTTCCTCTCTTCATATGAAAAATATGATTTTTTACCTTTAATGCTATTAAAACTATCAGTTGATAATCCTACAATTAGATAATCTCCTAACTGTTTAGCTCTACGAAGTAAATTAATGTGTCCATAATGTAGTAAATCAAAAGTTCCATACGTTAAAACTCGCTTCATTCTTCATCACTCCCGAAATCTATTTCTATAATACCATGTCGGTTATATCTTTTATTTTCTGGTGGTGGCTTCATATAATCACCATAAAAATGCGTAAGATAACTATGATAATCTTTTGGACACAGAAAATCTTTATTTTCAAATTTAATAGTAGTTAAATCCTTAATCCATTCTCTTTTTATACTTTCTTTTTTATAACCATATGAACCTCCGATAGCAACAATCAAATCAGTGTTCATAGTATTATATTTTTTCATTTCCTTTTCTAACAATTTTTTCATTTTATTAATTGATATGAATTTAGTTATAAAGTATAAAAATTTATAAATTATTTTTTTTATTTTTCCACCGTCTAGCCACACTTCATATCCAAGTTTAGAGAATATAAGTCTCTTTAATAAATAAATTTTTATACTATGAACTTTTCTTGCAATTAAATTTTCTGGAACATTATCAAATGGAAATATGTCAATATAAATTCCTTTATGTCCTTCTACTTTAGATGAATTTTTCTCAACAAATCTTGTCCCATTTTTCCTTATTTTCGCAAATGGTTGACCAAAATTAATATCTTCATCCCAAGTTTGCAAAACATATTTTGATGAAAGTTCTGTTTTAGCAATTGTTATAAATTTTTCATAATCTTCACGCAACATTCCTATATCCATATCATCATCCCAAGGAATAAATCCGCCATGCCTAACTGCGCCAAGCAAAGTACCCGCTATTAAAAAATATTTTATATTATATAAATCACAAATTCTTTTTACTTCTAACGCCATTTCTAATTGAACTCTATGCACTTTATCCAATTGTTTTTGTATTTTTATAACCTCTTCCATATTAACATAACTCCTTTCCAGACTTAAAAAATATTCGAGGTATCCCATAACACTTTTTAAGTGTAAAACTTATTAATCTAAAATAATAACTAATGGCGATGCTCTTTTATTTCTTCTCCTTCAATATACTTTCATTATTATTTTCTTTGCTTCCAACACCGATTCAAGCTGAATATTGTTAATCTTTCTTGATTCTTCTTGGTTCACAATCACTACCTTCATTTAAATCTGTCCCTTTCGCTATTTAAGTAGTAAGAATTCCATTTGAAACACTAGCAATCCTAAATTTAAATCATGATATATAACTTTAATTCACCATACTCTTTATTTTTAATCCATTTATCATACTGGCAATGTAGTAGACAATTGCTAAAAAAATAACACCTCTTAAGATAATTATTGGTGAGTAAAGATACCATCTAAAGACAGAACTTATAACATATACTGATAAACATTTCTTAAAGCCAACAGTGTCAAAATTTAAACTGTTAATGATCTTCGTATAAATAGTTATTATCAAGGCGGATACAACAACTCCCGCCCATCCAAGATAAAATTGGAAATGGTAGGGAAGCACTCCACCATTATAGTGATGGTAAAATTTTAAAGTGTATATAGGTAAACTACTATTTTGTATCCTTCCCCCAAAGAAAATTGATAAGAAGAATTGCTTAAACAGATCTAATCTTTGATTTATTGATAACATCTCTTCAACTTTTAAAAATGTTAACGATGTGAAATATGCAGAATATGAAGTATCTAATGCAAACATTCTTGTTTGTATGTTATTAATAACTCCTTTTATAGCATCTATCGAAAGGTTTAACATGGTACGCTCCTGTCCAATTAATGACATCATAATAAAACCTACTAGCACAAACGGGATCAATCTAGAGATTTTTGTCTTATATGCATAGAACATTATAAAATATAAAAGAATTAATTGAAGCCCAATTATCCTTCCGCCAAAAAAGAAATTTTGTAATGCAAATAATACTAAAATTATTGATAAAATCATTTTAGAATACTTGTTCTTGGCTGTAAAATAAAATCCAACAATGAAAAAAATTAAACTGTATTCATACAATGGACTTGGCCTTCCTCTAACTCCTAAAACATCAGGTCTGTCAAATTGAAAAATTAAAATATATAGTAATATTAACCCTATTCCCAATGTGAGTAAGTGTACATTATGAGGATTTTTGTTGATAAACATATTTTCCTTAATAAATAAGGGTTTTATATGTGTAGGCATAAAAATTATCAATGACAATAAAAATAAAAAAAGTATATTTACACCTATATGAGAAACAGGATCATTTGAAAAAGACGTGAAATAACTAGAAGACAGTTTATTAATATAGTTTGGCATTATAATGCTGTAATTAAAATATGCTAGTATGGAATACAAGACAAATAGGTTAATGTTTTTCCTTACATGAATTACTAAATAAACAGATAAAACAAGCACAGACCAAGCGATTATCTGAGAACTGTTTTGAGAAAATCCATTAGCGGTATTCAATAAGAAAATACTAGTAAATATAAGAATAACGATATATTTAACAAAAGCCCTTATACTTAATGAAAACATATATCTAGATTTTCTATTGTTAGTGTGCTTCTGAACCTCCGTGATATTATTTATGCTTACCATATTTTCTAGCACACCTCCTTTTATTTCATTTCTTTATCTGAAAATACAACTCTAAATATTTCTTAAAATTGTCTTTTTTGTTATACAAAGCTTTAGCCTTTTCTACACATTGTCGTGAATAACTTGATTTACTTTGTCCTTTTATTTTTCTAATAGTATATATCAATTCATCTATGTTTCCTTTCTGTACAACAAAGCCACAGTTTTCATCTACACTCTCTTTACTGCCACCTGTATTAAATGTAATAACTGGTGTACCACATGCTAATGCCTCTAGATTAGTTGTAGGAAAATTGTCTTCTAAAGTAGGATTTATAAAAACATCTGCTGCTGAATAAATCTCTACTAATTCTCTGACATTATTTGTTCTAGTTATTCCTATTATATTATTTGGAAGTTTATTTTTTTGCTTTTCTGTTAATCCTACCATTACTATAACTTCATCTTTTTTTATTTTCTTTGATAACTCAATAAAGTACTTGTAGCCTTTTCTATGTTCCCAAACACTTGCTACACCTAATATTATAAATTTATTTTCCAAATTATATTTTTTTCTAAAATTACTTGCTGTTGGTTTGAAAACTTCTAAATCTATTCCATTATTTATAACTTTAACTGGATATTCTTCTAAAAACGATTGTTTAACTAAACCTGCAAGCCAATTTGAAGGAGTGACAATGGTCATATTTTTAACTCCTGTAAAAATTTCTTTTTTCTTATTATAATTATTTTTTGAGTTATCTAATAATATACTTGAGGGATAACCTTTCTTTTGAGGACAACTATAACAAATAGTTTTCCATTTATCGCAACCAACATAATCAAAATATGCACAATGTCCTGTAAAAGCCCAGCAATCGTGAAGAGTCCAAACAACTGGTTTATTAGCTTTCTTTAAATATTTAAAAAGCAACTCAATATTTATATAATATCCATGAATATTGTGTAAATGGATTATATCTGGATTTAATTTCTCAACTTTATTGAGAAATTCTGCAGTGGCTTTTCTTGATCCAAACCCATGTTTATCAAATAATCTAGTTTTAACTACATGCATATAGTTATCGAATTTACTCCCTATTCTTATCGAAGTATCACAGCCTCGAGCTTCGTCTCTACCATAAGCTATATAGCTTTCATGTCCATTTTCTATTAAAATATTATGTATATCTGTTGCTATTCGCCCAGTACTTCCTATACCACAAACAGAATTAATCTGTAATACTTTCATTTTATTTCCTCCAAACAAACTTATCTACTATCTTTGAATAACTCTGTATAATTTTAACAACCTTCACCGATACATTATCATCCATATAGTCAGTTGCAAGAACAGTTTTTTCTTTATTTTCCCACATTGCTCGACTTAATTCAACAGCTTGCACAATGTCCTTCTCAGTAATACCTCCTATTATAACAGTTCCTTTATCTAATACCTCTGGCCTTTCTGTAGATGTTCTAATTAACACTCCTGGAAAACCAAGTATAGCTGACTCTTCAGATAATGTACCACTATCAGATAATACACAAAAAGCATTTAACTGTAATTTATTGTAATCGAAAAATCCAAAAGGTTTAAATTGCCTTATTAATGGATGAAATTTAAATTCTCTCTCCTCAATCTTTTTCCAGCTTCTTGGATGGGTAGAGTAGATAATTGGTAATTGATATTTTTCAGCAATTTGATTAAGTGCATTCATTAATGAGAAAAAATTTTTTTCATTATCAATATTCTCTTCTCTATGTGCAGAAACTAATATATATTTTCCTGTTTCAAGTCCTAGCTCTTCAAGTACTTTACTCTGTTCTATCTTCTCTTTATTCTTATAAAGAACCTCTGTCATAGGCGATCCTGTAACAAATATATGATCTTTTCTTATTCCTTCTGAAAGAAGATATCTTCTACTATGCTCTGTATAAGGTAAATTAATATCTGATATATGATCTACTATCTTTCTATTGATTTCCTCTGGTACATTTTGGTCAAAACATCTATTTCCTGCTTCCATATGGAATATTGGTATCTTAAGTCTTTTTGCAGGAATTGCACATAATGCAGAATTTGTATCTCCAAGTATTAATAGTGCATCAGGTTTTTCTTTTAATAATACTTCATAGGATTTTGCAATTATATTCCCTATAGTTTCACCTAAATGTTTTCCTGCTACATTTAAATAATAATCAGGTTCTCTTAATCCTAGTTCTTCAAAAAACACTTGATTAAGTGTATAATCCCAATTTTGCCCTGTATGTACTAATACATGATTAAAATATTTATCGCATGCTTTAATAACTTCCGATAATCTTATAATTTCAGGTCTTGTACCTACTATTGTCATTACTTTCATTTTTTCCATCAGTACTAAACCTCCAAATAATATGTATCTGGTTTTTCCGGATTAAAAATTTCACTTGCCCAGAAAAGTGTTATAACATCTTCTTCACCTATATTTTCAATGGAATGTGTATATCCCGTAGGAATATCAACAACTTCAGGTATATCACCACTTACTCTGTATTCTATTACTTCATCACTGTCAATTTTTCTAAATCTAATAATAGCTTCACCTTGTATAACAAGAAATTTTTCAGCTTTTGTATGATGCCAATGGTTACCTCTTGTGATTCCAGGTTTAGTTTTAGAAATAAATATTTGACCAAAGCTTTGAGATTTAATAAATTCTGCAAGCCATCCTCTATTATCTTCATTTTTCTTCAGTTTATATGAAAATTTATCTTTCGGTAAATAGGATAAATATGTACCATATAATGCTCTGTCGAATTCATCTTCTAAAGCTGGCATTACTAATGTTTCTCTATTATTTTTAAAGGAATATATTTTTTCAGCAAGCTCTCCTAATTTAATTTTATATGTTTTTGATACTTTGCAAAAATCACCATCTCTTGTTTCTTTACCATCTAAAGCAGATATAAATTCGTTTACTACGTCATCTATATAACATAGTGTAAGTTCTGTATTTGGATCATGTATTTCAATTTCTAAATTTCTTGCTATATTGTAACAAAATGTTGCTACTACAGAATTATAATTAGGTCTACACCATTTACCAAAAAGATTTGGTAATCTATATACTAATACTCTTACACCTGTTTCCTTACCATAAGCAAAAACTAAATCTTCCCCTGCTTTTTTGCTTCTTCCATAGGGATTATCCCTTTCAGCTTGTATAGATGATGTAATGAGTATTGGAGCTTTATTATTATGTTTTTTTAGTAGTTCTAATAACTCTGAAGTAAATCCAAAATTTCCTTCCATAAATTCTTCTTCATTTTTTGGGCGATTTACACCTGCTAAATGAAACACAAATTCACATTCTTTTGCATACTTATCTAAAAGAGACTTATCAGTATTTCTATCAAATTCAAGAATATCTGTATATCCTTTATTTTTTAATTCTGCTACAAGATTTCTCCCAACAAAACCTTTTGAACCAGTAACCAATATTTTCATTTTATGCTCCAACCTTTCAATTTTTAAATTATTAATATTATTCGAAAGAAATAGCAACCTCTCTTGCGTTAAAAGTACTTTGTAACTCTTGTTTTATAAAATCTAATTTTAGTAGCTTTTCTTTTATTTGTTCAACATTCAAAATCTCTGTATTATGAGAGTTATATTCTTTGTATTCAGATAACTTTTTATTACCCTCAACAAAATACTTATCGTAATTTAAATCGCGGTTATCAGCAGGCACTCTGAAAAATTTCCCTAAATCCTCAGCCACTAAATACTCTTCTTTTGTAAGAAGAGTTTCATAAAGTTTCTCACCATGACGAGTACCAATAATTTTTATTTCATTGTCTGCATCAAAAATTTCTTTTATAGCTTGGGCAAGGTCTCCTATTCTAGCTGCTGGAGCCTTTTGGACCATGATATCTCCTGATTTTGCGTTTTTAAAAGCATATATAACCAGTTCTACTGCTTCATCAATGCTCATTAAAAACCTAGTCATATTCGGATCTGTAACCGTTAGAGGTTGTCCACTCTTAATTTGCTGAACAAAAAGTGGAATAACAGAACCCCTTGAAGCCATAACATTACCATACCGTGTACCACAAATAAGGGTTTTATCAGGAGATACTGTTCTTGATTTAGCAATAAATACTTTTTCCATCATTGCTTTAGAAATACCCATAGCATTTATTGGGTATGCTGCTTTATCTGTTGATAGGCAAATTACTTTTTTTACTCCTAATTCTATAGCTGCAGTAAGTACATTATCAGTACCGATTACATTTGTTTTTACTGCTTCCATTGGAAAGAATTCACATGATGGAACTTGTTTTAAAGCTGCTGCATGAAATACATAATCTACTCCATACATTGCATTTTTTATACTTGATAGGTCTCTTACATCTCCAATGTAAAACTTAATCTTGTCATTTTTGTAAAATTTCCTCATGTCATCTTGCTTTTTTTCATCACGGGAGAAAACTCTGATTTCACCTATATCAGTATTTAAAAATCTTTTTAAAACAGCATTACCAAAAGTTCCTGTACCACCTGTTATAAGTAAAGTTTTATCTTTAAACATTTCTTATTTCACCTCCAATATCTATTAATCATTTATTATATTAACTATCATCTTATAATACATTTCTGTGCAAATACGTCTTTCATAAAAATTTCTAAACATTTTTTTAGCATTTTGTCCATAAATTTTTAACTTGTTATTGTTATTTTTGAATTCTAAAATTAACTTTTCTAGACCTTCAACATCCCCTTGTAAAACACTTCCACCTGAATTATATTTATGTAGATTCCTAGCAATATCGGTATCCTTTGACATTATAGCTAATACAGGTTTTCCAGCAGCTAAATACCCGTATGTTTTACTAGGTACCCCTAGTCCCTCCACACCTTTTGCAAGGCTTACTAAACAAACATCTGAAATTTTAAGTACATCCGCATAATCATTTCCTAATAAAAAACCATACACTTTAGCATTTTGAATTTTGTTATCCTTTATATAATTTTTTACATAATTTACCTTATTACCATGTCCAGTAAATAGAAATAATATATCTTTATCATTTTTAAACCTATTTACACATTGAAGAATTGTTTCTATATCTTGACAAGTACCCATATTCCCACTATATAGTACTATAAATGACCACTCTTCTCTTAATTTCTTAAATTCTTTGTTATTAACATCATTTGAATTTATTATTTTCTCTTCACTATACCAATTAGGAATAACTTTAATTATTTCAGGTTTTATTGCAATACCGTGATCGATCATATAACTTTTCATCTCATTACTAAGAGCTATTACTCTTGAAGCATGTCCATATACTTTTCGATTGATATAATGCATTAATTTTTCAACTACACTACCCTTTTTAATTGCACCTAGTATTAGAGCATTATCTGGATATACATCAAACGCTACAAACACAAACTTTGTTTTTGATAAACGAGATATAAAATATGGTATTAACGGCAATATGGGTGGATTAGAATATACTAATATACATTTATATTTAAATAAACTAGGTAGTCTTAATAATATAGAGATAAAAAACGAAAAGAAATTGATTATTCTTCCAATTTTTGTCTTATTGTTAAACTGAGCATACTTAACTCTATTGATATTTATTCCTTTATAATTTTCCTTTTTTGGTACTTTATCACCATCAAAATACTCATTGGGATAACCACATAATACATCTACACTCAGCCCTTTTTTAACTAAATCTTCAGCTAATTCCGTTGGTAAAGTTGCTGATGAAACGTATTCTGGATAGAAATATTGACACATTATAAGTAAATCTTTCTTCATAATCTAACACCTTTTCTTATTATTTCTTTTCACAAATCTCAAGCGATTTCTTTAAGTCAGCAACACAATATTTAAAATCTTCATATGATGATAAATCTAAATCAAAAACTAAATTTCCAAAAACCTTATTAAGCACCTTTACTCGTCTTCCAAAAAGTTTAATTCCAAAAGCTAAAACTCTAGATAAATATATATTTTTAGAATTCTCTTTTGCTATTAATTTAACCAGCTCAGAAGTATTAACATATTCCTTATTCTGTGGAAAGAACAATCCACGATCTTGATTATCTATTAGTAATCTTATGAATTCAGATAAATTGTCTATGAAAATCATACTCCTCTTATTATTTACTAATGGAAATACTGGGATTTTCATCACAAGTTTCTTCAATCGAGTATAATTGCCTGGACAATTCGGTCCATATACCATTGGAGCTCTTATAATAACAATACGAAAGTGTTCATCTTCTATTTTTTTCAATTCATTTTCAGCTTCTAATTTACTTTTTCCATAGAAAGTATTAGGATTACATTGAGTATTTTTAGTTACTACAACGTCTTCTCCAATTTTCCCATTAAGTCCATATACTGACATACTACTCATGAAAATAAATTGTTTTACTCCTTCTTCTTTAGCTTTTTTAGCCACTTCAACTGTTAAATCTCTATTTATTTTATAATATATATCTTCCATTTCTGATTTTTCCTTTTTATGAACAATAGCAGCTACGTGAAATAGAATATCATACTTAGAAAAATCTTTGTTTTTCCATTCATCATTTCTCAAAGAAATGGAATCTACACTATATTTATCTGGCCATTGACTTAACCATCTTTTCAAATTCATACCAACATAACTTTTATTACCTGTTATTAAAATCCTCATCAAAACAGTTCCACCTCGAAACTTATTTTCAATCTACATATGCTATTTAAAAATAAATAATTTTTATTTTGCTTCTACTTCACTAGCTCCCTCTTTAACTCCTTCACTTCTAATCACACTAAATATGGTTTTAAAAAATATCTTCACATCAAAACCAAAACTCATTCTTTCAACATACTCTCCATCATATTTAGCTTTAATATCTATTGGTAATTCATCTCTGCCATTTATCTGAGCCCAACCTGTAAGTCCTGGGTATATATCATTGGCTCCATATTTATCCCTTTCTTCTATCAAGTCATACTGATTCCACAATGCTGGTCGAGGACCTATTATACTCATTTCTCCCTTCAGTATGTTTATAATCTGAGGCAGTTCATCAAGGCTTGTTTTTCTAAGAAACTTACCTACTCTTGTTATAAACATTTCTGGGTTCTTCAGCATATGAGTTGGTATATCTTTTGGAGTATCTGTTCTCATTGTCCTAAATTTTAATATATAGAAGTGCTTCTTATTCTTGCCCACACGTTTTTGTTTGAATAATACTGGTCCTTTAGAATCTAACTTAATAAGAACTGCTATGATTAGAAAAATTGGCCAAAGTATAATCATTGCTATAAGTGATAAAGTAAAATCCAATATTCTCTTTACATATTTCCTATACATTACTTCTAACCTCCAGTTTATCCACTTGCTACAAAACTGCTACAAATACACGTCAAACTCAGTAATTTCAATGCTTTTAGCACATTTTTAACGCTAAAATTCATCAAATTTCAACACTTCAAAACCACTTAAGCACATTTATATTACTGTATCTTACGCTTTCACATTCTCTCAACCACAGATTTCAACATATGATAGGTTCTCTTTGATAGCTTGTTCATTTCTTGATTCAAAGGTTTTTATTATACTGAAATCTCTTGAAAGAAGGGTTTTTTCTGGATTGATACAACTTGTTTCATTTTGTAGTGGCAGTTATCCAACCCTTTTTCACATATGCTTTTAACCATTTTGTATTGCTCTTTTCTGAGGAACTCCTCCGAAATATCTGAATACATTTAGGCTGTTTAATACCATCTATACCTTCGGTGGATTTTTCTTTATCTTCCCTGCATACCTTTTTACTGTTATGTCAGATAAGACCCTAATTTCAAGGGTTATTAAATCTTAAAATCCTTGGTATAAGCTGTAAATTTATATAAACAGGGTTAAGCTCTTCACTTTCATTTTTAGATTGCTTAAATCTGTTATATTCAACTTTGTTTTCTCCTGTGCTATTCCCTGCATAAGGAGATCATCGGTGATTGATTTGGTAGTTATAAGAGTCCTCGGCTGATTTTCAAGTTCTGCCTGTGCTCTTGTCAGAGAAGCCCTGGTTTCCTGCTCATCTACTTCCAGGTTTACCAGCTGGGTTTTGAACTGTGTGAGCTGGTCTATCTTTGAGTTTATTTCCTGCTGAAGCTCGTTTACTCCCCTGGGTTGCTCTGTCAAGGTTTTGCTTTTCTTCATTAAGTCTTTCTTTTAAAAACCAGGCCGAGTTTGTTTTGATGCATTAGGAGTCTGTTTCTTGTTTACTATTACTTTATTTTTCAACAACATTATTCAACATCATTTTACAAATTCCTTCTTTTGAAAAGAAAAAATTTATTAAAAATCGCTTAGTGGTTTCTTCAGTTACTGTCTCCTCTGCTCCCTCTTCTTGCTAGTTTGCACTGTCTCCATCAATACTTACCATGTGTGTTTCTGCATCATATTCAACATTTGCACCGAAAATTTCATTTAAAAATCTCAGAGGCACGAAAGTCCTGTTACTTATTACATCAGGTGTTATATCTATTTCCACGAGCTCGCCATTTACCAGTGCTACCGCTATCTATTATTTTTTCTCATTATATAACTGTTCTACCCGTGTTCTTCCTTGACATCCCATTTGTTGTTATAATTTATCATCATAACAATATTTTGAATAATGCATCTTCAATCTCTTCAGGAAATCCAACAGATACTAAATACCTAGTTTGTCCATCTATAACTTCTTCTCTACATCCTCGAATGTCAGTTGCACCGCTAAGATTTCTGATAGCTTTAATAAAAATTACTATAAAAAGTTAAAACCCGTCAGCAGTAACTAAAGGAATTTTAGGAAGAGGAAAAATGGAGCTATGCCAAACTCCTGCATAAGCAATCAATGGCTTATCGCATATATTGGTGTTCGGGCGGGTTCTAAGAAACCATTTCCTCCATATTTATTTAGCCAATGAACAATACTGGTCCCCATTTACATGCTGCATTGATCACATTTTCAATAAAAGTCCACGAAAAATTTTGCGCAATCATGGAGATGTTGACTGGTTGTTTATTTTCCTCTAAATAATCTTTGTTAACACCAACATTAAATATCCTCCTGACATATGTTTAAGCTTATATTATATTTTTTTTATATAAAACTGATTCATGTAACCTATCAGGTTTAAAAGTAGCAACTAATTTAACCAAAGTTTTTAGCAAATAATCAGAAATAGATGAAGCAATTATTTGTTCCATTTGCTCTAGAGCTTCTCGTAACAACTTTGACTCAAACTCATCCATTTTTGCAATTAAAATACGTTCGTGTTTTGTAGCTAAAGTTTCTTCTTTGTCAGACAAAAGCTCTTCATATAGTTTCTCTCCCGGACGTAATCCGGTGATTTTTATTTCAATATCCTCCCCAACTTTCAAACCTGAAAGCTCAATCAAATCACGAGCCAGATCAATTATTTTCACCGGTTTACCCATATCCAGAACAAAAACTTCACCACCCTGGCCCAAAGCTCCTGCCTGAATTACCAATTGACTTGCTTCAGGAATGGTCATAAAATAACGGGTAATCTCAGGATGAGTTACTGTAACAGGTCCTCCCTGTGCTATTTGCTTTTTGAATAAAGGAATTACACTTCCGCGGCTCCCCAAAACATTCCCAAATCGAACTGCGACAAATTTAGTCTTACTCCTTTTATTAATATCCTGAATAATCATTTCTGCAACACGTTTGGTAGCTCCCATGACATTAGTTGGATTTACCGCTTTATCTGTAGAAATCATTACAAAACGTTCAACTCCAAATTCATCTGCTGCCAAAGCCACGTTACGTGTGCCAAATATATTATTTTTAACAGCTTCTTCAGGATTATATTCCATCAAAGGTACATGTTTATGTGCTGCTGCATGGAAAACTACATCTGGCCTATATTTCTTAAATACCTGCCGTAATCTGGGCATATCACGAATACTTCCGATAACCGGAATAATATTTAAATGTTTATATCGTTCTTTTAATTCCAACTCGATGTCATAGACATTATTTTCACTGATATCAAAAATGATCAATTTTTCCGGATCAAATCTAGCAACCTGTCTACAGAGTTCTGACCCTATAGAACCTCCACCACCTGTAATTAAAACAGTTTTTCCTGTCAAATATGCAGCAACTTCTTCCATATTAATTTTAACCGGTTCTCGCCCTAAAAGATCTTCTACCTGAACTTCACGAATCTGATTTAAACTTACATCACCATTAATAATTTCATAAACACCAGGCAAAATACGAACAGTAACATTATTATTTTTACTACATAACTTATGTATTTCTCGAATTTCCTTACCAGATGCAGAAGGAATAGCAATAATTACTTCATCCACATTATACCGCTTAATGATATATGGTATCTTATTCCTATTCCCCAATACCCGCACACCGTGAATCTCTAAGTTTAATTTGGCAGGATCATCATCAATAAAACCAACAATTCTGGTATTTAACTCTTTATGTTTTTTATACTCTTTTAAAACCATCTCTCCTGCATCACCAGCGCCAACAATCAAAACCCTTTTAGCATTCTGGCTTGCAGCTACAGGACCAGAATACTCTTTCCAAATTCTCAAGAAAAATCTCGAACCACCAATTAACATGATGGTCGTCATCCAGTCCAGAATAATTATACTTCTAGGGAAAGAAACCCTGAAAAAGAATACATATCCTACCAGGATCACACTACCTAAGGTAACTCCCTGAATAATGGAAACTAACTCATGTAAGTTTGCATAACGCCAGACTTTTTTATATAAATTACTGAAAATAAAAGCGCCAATCTTAAATACAGTAATTGGAATAATTAATGGACCATACAACTTCCAAAATCCATTTGGGAGAGTACCCTCAAAACGTAAAATAAAGCTTAATAATAACGATATTTGTATAAACACTATATCACAAATTAACAACAACATTTGTTTTTTATTCAGTTTCACTTTTTTACCCTCCCAACTTTAACTCTTATTTATTTTTTCATTAAAACAAAATCTTACCTCACAAACTTCACATCATCATTTTCTGAGTCAAAATAACCCATCCTTGCTCTCTTACCAATTAACAATCAGATCATGAATTATCTTTATACCTGCTGCATATGTGAAAACCTTTTCCCAATCTATAGACCTGGTCTCCTCAACCTGAATAATATCGCCATCCTGCAAGTAAATTATAGCATCTTCAGCTTTATGTTCAAGGTAATCTTCCAGATTTATAACTTCCACATCAACTGAACCTTGCCGATGGATAATCTTTACCCCCTTTAAGTCAGCCCGTTCTGTTGGACCTCCAGCCATAGCTAAAACATCTGCTGGAGTAGTCTTTTTACCAATTACATAACTCCCTGGTTTCTTAACCTCCCCAAAAATATATACTTCTCTGATACCATAGGGAACATAAATTACATCACCGGATTTTAAAACATAGTTTTGATAGCCACCTTCGCGTAATAGCCTGTCTACATCTATTTTAATTACCGTTTCTTTTCTTGTAAGACTCACCTCTTCTAAAAGAGCCTGTTTCTCATCAATCCCTGCCATAGCCAACACTTCCAAAAGTCTACTATTTCGCCTGACTTTAAATACTCCAGGCCTCATCACTGCTCCCAACACACTTACTTCAGTTGGTCTAAATTCTACAACAGAAATAGTAACTTGAGGTGAGTTAATATATTTTTTTAATAGAGACTCTATTTTACTCTGCAATTCTCCAGGAGTCAGATCCTCAGCTTTCACTTCACCAACCAGAGGAACGGATATATATCCATCAGGTCGAATGACAAGTTTTCTATTTAAATCTGGATGATTCCATACTGAAAATTCAATAACATCTTCAGCACTGAGAAGATACCCAGGTTCATCTGCAATTGAACCGAACTGAATAACTAAAACACATATAACTGCCAAAAATATAGCTCGCCTCAATTTTTTTGACATCTTTTTCACTCCAATCGTCCACTTTTTAATTATTCGCGAAATCCGACAGATATCCTTCAAATTAACCCAAAAAAACTAAATTTAACACTACCTTTAGATATACTTTGCATTTTTAGATTTATGATTATACTGCAAAAAGCTAATTTAGAGCGACATAGAAATTTTTCGCCAAATCATCTTAGCGAGATTTCCGACGAAATAAGGCCTCATCACAGGAGGTGATGAGCTAATCAAGGGCCAGGAGGGCCCTTTGAGTCAGAGAGCCTTATTTCGGCGGAAATCGAGCCTTAGATGATTCGAAAAATTTCTCATGAAGCGAAAAATTAGCTTTTTGCAGTAAAATCATTTATTAATATTTTAACCGAACTCCCATCTCAATAAAAAGGTCTATAAAATCTACTTCGGCTTTCAGGTCAAAACAATCATAAGCACGTACCACTCTCATCTGACCCAGTGTATACTCTTTACTTTCAAGACTATACTGTCCCTTAAGTTCCAGATCCCATCCTTCATCTAATTCATTCCTATAATGATACATAAGTCTTCCTTCCACATATTCTTCCTTTGTATATTCATCAAATTCTGCCGGTAATATTACTCCCCAGCGATCGGTACGACCATAACCCAATCTCAAATTCCACCTTTTACCTAACGAAGATTGCACCCAAATATTCGATTTGCTTTTACCGGCAATCCCATAGTTGTCTACCCGGACATGGGTAGGGTTAAAAGACCATCCCAGCTTTGTCTGGCCCAACATATACTGATCACTAAAAGAAGTTGTTATATATAATTTATTTAACTCTGCTGTTGTTGTTTTTTCCGTGACCTTCGTCACACCTGTCATAATACTGTAATCTATACCAAATAAATTTAATTTAGGTGAATTCACTTCCAAAATCGGAGTTATTTTTCCCGAAGGATTACGGGATACATTGATCTTAGAATGCCAGCCATTTTTTAAATAGCCAAAATAGACTTCCTCATCATTCTTCCAACTCCAATTCACACTACCCCTGAATCCTTCTTTATTTTGGCGCCAGTTCAAAATCAAATTACCTGCCCACTCCTGATCATACTCTACTCCTCCACCGAGAGCAAAACCATACCCAATCAAATAATTTCCATTTAATTCTGCTGTCCACTCCTGGTCATAATCTGCTCCAGCATTCAAAATAAGTTTTTCTCCCCTTTTATAATTTCCTTTAACCTTAAAACTAACATCTCCTGTTGTTGTAGCTTCTAAAACTGTTTCTGCGTATAAATCAGATGAAAAATCGTAAAAACCTTTGATCCGAATTCCAGCTCCTTTTTCTCCTGAATAAAAAATTTCTGGAAACCAGTTAGGAAACCGGTATTCACCATCACGATATTTAAGGACCAGATTCATTGGAAGAGGAAAAACTATTTTTCCAATCTTCACCTTAACACCTGAGAAGATAATCTTTTCCTCAGGATAAAACTTAACCCCTTTTGCTATTATCAGATAATGAGGAGATTCCTTCTTACACCCGGTAAAAGATACGTGATTGAAAAAATATTTCTTTGTATCCAAATCCAGATATAGTTCATCGCCTTTCATATATTTATCATCTAACCATAACTCAAACCCATCTTTTGCTGTAAGATACTCCCCATCCCACTCAATCTCTCCTGCATCCAGAATAAGTTCTGCTTCCCCAGCATATCCAATGGTAGTAAAGAATATGCACCAAAAGATAATATAAGTCAATATGTTTAGTTTCAATTTCATAGACTATTCTCCTTCAAATAAAGATTTATCATTTTATTCGCTAAATATATTCTTTCTTCCTCCAAGCAAATTCTGCCACACAAAAAAACTGAGATGTATAATCACCTCAGTCAAAATCGAATCTCTAATCTGGCTTCCGCCCTGGTCTCATCATTTACTTCTACTTCTTCAGGTAAAAACCATTTATATTGAAATTGCAGTGATGAATTTTCAGCAAAGTTCAGATCCAAACCCAGATCTAAAGTTGATCTTAAAAAGCCATCAGAATTCCCCTCATTTTCCATCTGATAGGTAGCATTTAATGCCTTACTTTTGTCACCTAACTGAAGGCTAAATACCGCCTTTTTTGAACTAACTTCTTCCCCCTTCTCATTCATCAAAATATAATCTGCTGATAATCTGGAAAATTCGTTGGGATGCAATGCTAACCCCAATTGTTTAATAATAACATCATCTGGACTATTTTCCTGATCCAGACTGGTAAGCCATACAGGAAAAATTGAAGATTCTATAGGTCTGTTTGTACTGGAAATGATACCATATGCTGCATTAAAACTGGCAAATGACCCGGGATTATAAGCCAGGTTTAGCATCTTTTCGGTTCTGGTAACTCCCTCATCTTCCAAAGCTTTTTTATAATCTGCATTTACAATTACTCCGGGTAAAATATTCACCTCTAAACCGGCATTTCTTGTTATAAATCTAGATCCATCATTTAAAATCAAATCTTTTTCTGTTTTTAAATCTTCTAAAGCATCATACCCATAAAATAATGTAAAACCATTTAACAACCTACTTTGAGCCTCAATAGTATATCCTGATATTTGAAAATCAAAAAGCTCTTCAGGTTCTTTTTTTTCATATAATACAAGATCCATTAAATTTGGGGAAAGCAAGCTGTATTGACCGATAATATTCCCTTTCTGGGTCTTTAGAATTGGAATTCCACTATTAAAAGAAATATCAATCACACCAGGATTATAATTTTCTACACCAAGATATTTGATATCAGGTTGAATCAATATTGGATAATAGTGAAAAAGGGAAAGACCATCTTCAAGCTGGCTACTATGTACTTCATCACTATTTTTCTCTTGATAAGACTGTAAAAATGCTTCTGAAACTTCAAAAAGACTCTCCTCAGCCAGGATGTGTGGTGAGATCATAAAAAACCAAACAAGAAGCAGTATCAAAATTTGCCACATAATCTGATTTCTTTTTCTCATCCACACAACCCCCTCTCATATACGAAAATTACTACCTCATACATTAAAATATTTCTATGTATAAACACAAAATCCTGCTTTGAAATTCAAACAAAAAATATCCTCCAGGATAAACCCTGGAGGATATTTAAGTCAAAGTTAGATTAGAAGTCGATGCTGAGACCAGCAGTAATTTGTTCTGCAGTGTAGTTAGCATTTTCAATCTTTTCAACTACATCAACTAAGATTGGGTGATCTTTGTAACCATAACCCTCGAAGTTAATGTTGGTGTAGTTCAGAGTAGCCTTAACACTATCAGTAATAGCGTAGGTCAGACCAGCGTTGAACTCTTTCTTCACACCAACAAGTTCCCCAGTGGATTGTACATCGATACCGTGGTTAGCATATTCATAACCAGCGTTCAGAGTCAGAGCATTGATAGTCTTGGTTACATCTACACCCAGATCATAGTTGAAGTTATCAGTGTTGTTCAGCAGCTTGAAGTTAGCAACAGTATCAATATCTACACCAGCAACAGTATAAGCTTCTGGATCAATAGAAGCAGTTACGGTCAGATCACCATCAAGTACTTTTTCAACATCAGCTTTGAAGATGCTATATTCTGCACCAGCGGTCAGAACAGTCACATCTTTAATTACATCATGAGTGAGACCAGCAGTCAGAATATCGCCAGCATACTCAACAGCATACTTGTGAGTACTTAATTGGTTATTTCCACCTAATTCATAGGTGTAGTCAGCTTTTACAGTTACACCAGGTACGAAGCTGTTCCAAACCAGATTTGCATAAACGTTATTAGCTTCGTCATCAGCTTTCCAAACGGTCTTTTCTAGCTTATTGCCATACTTATCATATTGATAGTATTTTACGCCACCAACTTCTGCAATATCATAGTCGGTTTCCTCATTACCGTATACTTTGTCAGCAGCATAATCTTCATATTGATCGTAAACATAACCAGCGGTTACATCAATGCCCAGAATGTTTTTAACAACCTCAACATTACGCTTCTGACGGGAAGCTTCACTACCATCATCACGATTCCGCAGTTCTTGACTGAAGCTTGCAGTGACATCAAAACCAAACAGGTCGTAATTACCTACTTCAACACCAAAACTCATAATATTTTCCTTTACAAGATTTTCCTCCACTTTAATGCCATTGTAATATTTAATATTCTCGTAGCTACCGCTCAGAGTAACAGGACCAACTGGCAGTTTAGCACTTACATCATAACCAGCTTTATCTTCGATATCTGCTAAGATACCTGAGAAATCTTTATCAATCAGTCTGTAACCAGCAGCCAACTCCAGATTACCCAGAGTAGTAGTACCAGTTACACGGAATAATTTGTTCTTGAACTCTCTATCGCTAACTGCGAAAGTAGTAGTCAGATCGATACCAGCTACATCATAACCGGACTCGATACCTGCAACGAACTTACCATCTTTTACAAATTGACCTTCAGAGTTCGCAGCAAAACCTACGAATGCAGTTGCATCCAGTACACCTAAACCTTGCTTAACAGCCAAAATATCAGATACAGTATAATCAACTATAGGCAATCCTTCTTTATCATCAGTGTTAACTATAATATCTTCAGCTACACCGTCTCCATTAACATCGTAGGTAGCAGGTACACCAGGATCACTAGGAGCAACAATTGTTCTTTTTACATTTAAATCTGGTACACCTTGCTTATTACGAGCTAATACATAAATGTTGTCACCAGCTGTTACAACTACACCATCATAAGTCTTATCAGCATCACCCAGCAAGAAGTCTACCAGGGTAACTTCCTGATCGTTAGCAATTTCAGCAGTCAGTTCATCAGTTGTAACAGTAGCGGAGAAACTGTCAATATTCAGATCTAAAGTATCATCATAACCGGTTTTCGCTTCAACTGCTGGATCATAACCATCGTCTGCACTAATACTCCAGGTACCAAATACATCAGCAGTACCAGTAAGAGCAACATCAACACTTACAGGACCTTTGTTAATAGCGATACCCAGATCCAGAGTTTGCTCGAAAGTATCATTATCAGTAACAAATACATCAGATCCAGTATCAAATGGATTGGTGTAAGGAGTAGCACCTTCTAAGTTAGTTTTGGTAAAGTTTACACCATAGCTACCATTGAACTTAACGGTTTCCAGATCTTCAACACGGCCTTCCAGTTTTGCAATACGGTCTTCCATAACATCCAGCCTAGCACCGATAGACTCCAGCTCAAACCTAAACTCCATAACCAGAGCTTCAACGATACCAGCTACTTCTTCAGCTTGAGCTTCAGTTAAGCTATCTGGTTGCTTAACAACAACTTCTGGCTTGTTCTTAGCCATCAGGCTCTTAAAGATAGCGATTACGTCTTCTGCTTGCCCAGCAGTCAGACCATTTTCCAAAGCTTCAACTTGCTCAGCCAGAAGTGCTCTTTCTTGAGCTACAGCGTCAAGAATACGAGCTACTATAACAGCAATCTCATAACGGGTTAAAGTCTTCTTACCCTTAAAAGTACCATCTGGGTAACCAGTAATGATACCGCTAGAAACTACTTTATTCAATGCATCATATGCCCAGTGGCTTGCAGGAACATCGCTAAATGGGCCAGCCATTACTGGAGCAGCTAATGCAAAAACAACAGCCAGAGTAACTAATAAAGCTATTCTCTTCATTGTCACTTTCTCCCCCTTGATTGTTTAAATTTTTAAAGTTAAATTCACTAAGCTGTGGTTCTTAAGACAAACTGATCGAGTGGAAAATCTTTGAGTGAGTTTCCTTGTTTCCTCACCCAATCTTTCCTCACTCTCTCAATTGTCAAAGAACCAGTTTATAAGTTTTAAATTATCATTCACATCACTCGCGGCAATCTCAGGGTACACCTCCTTTCTCCGCTGAATCAATGTGAATGATAAACCTGATACCTTCTTTAAATTCACATATATATTTCTCTATTTCTAAGTAATCTCCTGCCTGTCTACTGTTATATGTTTATTCCAATTTTAGTTCTTTTATGACGGAGAATTGATAATCAATAATTTTTTTCACATTTACTTATAATACACTTCATTTAAGTTCGCCAAAACTCTTAAATCTCCTGCTTAAAATTCAAATTATTTAATGATTAAACTGCAAAAAGCTAATTTTGAGCGCCATAGAAATTTTTCGCCAAATCATCTTAGCGAGATTTCCGACGAAATAAGGCCTCATCACAGGAGGTGATGAGCTAATCAAGGGCCAAGAGGGCTCTTTGATTAGGAAGTCTTATTTCGGCGGGAATCGAGCTTTAGATGATTCGAAAAATTTCTCAAGAAGCGAAAAATTTGCTTTTTGCAGTAAAATCATTTAATTCAATGATTTCACTGCAAAACTATAGTGACATAACATAATAAACATATTCGCTAAACCCTACAAAATTCCTTCCCCATTAATAAAAATTTTATTTACCTATTTGTGGCATTTCTCCTAGATAACGTTTTAAAAGAACAATAGCTACTAGATCATCGATAGGTTTAGAAGGAGTTTGAAGTGAAAGAGGTATCAACTTTCTCCATCCCCTGGGAGGATTTAGATCAAAATAGATTTTTCTTGCTTCCAGAGTAGAATATGCCTCATCAACCAACACTATTTTATAATCAAACCCCATTTTTTTAAGCTCTGCCTGAAAACTTTTTGAAAAGGTTCCATCTCCCAAAAGCAGGGTTTTTAAAGAATACTTCTCCTCCCACTCAATAAATCTTTTAGCAAAATTCCGAGTAGGTACAATATCATGATAAATAACAGCCCGGGTCAGCGGATCATAAATAGCTACACCGGTTTTCTCTCTACCAGGATCAATCGACAAAATCATGGTTCAACCCCCACCGGTGATACGTCAAATTTTAAATTATCAGTAGAAAGTAATCTTTCATCTCGCCAGATATCTTTTGTAGCTTTAATGGTAATTTTTACCTTTCCGTGCATTTGTTTAATGGTCTCCACAATTGTATAAAAATCCACAAAACCTATTTTCCCTACCTCACCTTCTGGATTGGGCAAAAGTCCTCTTTCTTGTGACCGTTTGTTTACTTCATTTAAAAGATCAACAATTTCCCGCTCAATAGCAGACGGATCCTGCTTAGAATCAATCACCTTTTGAGCAATAACCTCATCTTTCTTATAAACCCTATAGTTTTCCTCCCAAAATATATGCGCATCAATAATATCGTTGATTAAAATATTTTTATCTGCATAAATCCCAACCAGAATCTTTTCAGAGGAAGTATCTACTAAAGCCTTTGCAACTTCAAAAAGTTCTGCACCAGGTAAAAGAATGCTTTTACCAGTTTCCTCATCAATCTTTACTTTCCGCATCTGGGCCAGTTTATTGGCACGGTCCAAATAATCATTTATGACCTTTTCAATCTCTGCAGGCGTGGCACCTGGAATTGTATCTAAAGAATCCAGATAGATTAGTTCACCTTTACGGTAAACAATATCTTTAGTTTCATAACCTAAAGATTGTTTCTGGTAATGTAAGGACTTTAACTGGTAATGTACAACCTCTCTGGTTAATTCTTCTGTTCTCTCAGTTAACTCATTAACCCGTTCATTTAATACCTTAACATAATCCTGTAAAGAATCTACTTCTGCTTCCAAACTCATCTTTTGTTTTTCTAACTCATTTTTCTGATGTTCTAAGTTTTTTAGCTTCTGCTCCAATGAAACTTTACTCTTTCTTAATTCCATCGTGGTTTTAGAAAGGGTATCATAATCTTCTTGCGCCTTCTTTAAACGACTCTCCAATTGTTCATATTCTAACTGTTTTTGTTCCAACTCAGTCTGAAATTGGTCTTTCTGTTTGCGAATATTATCCAATAAGTTCTGAGTATAATTAATCTCATTTTCCATTTCTTTTAAGCGCTGGTCTTTTTCAAAAACCTGTCGGTTCAAATAATTTAATTCTTCAACTAACTCCTGCATATTAAAAACAGCCATACGTACACCGCTAGAAGCAAGCATCAAAAGAGTGATGGAAATGATGGCAATAAGGATTCCAGTCAAAATAGTAATAATCATTGAAGTATATTTCGGGCGAATACCAAAGATGGACAACCGCTTTTTACCCACCTTCATACCAATCTGGTCACCCAGATATGCAATAAGTCCACTGACAACGATTAACGCAAAAATTAGAAAGCGGAGCATCCAGGGTATTCACCACCTTTCATTCCAATCCTTAACGGGATGCTTTATAAATCAAACAGATTCCCACCAGAGCAAAAATAACATTAGGCAACCAGGCCCCTAAAATAGGAGAGATGGTACCGGCCTGCCCCAATGCGCCTCCCATAGTTAAAACTACATAATAAATAAATATCACAATAATACTTAAACCCAGTCCTATAGATGAACCGGAACGGTTAGGTTGCAAGCCTAAAGGTGCTCCTATAAGGGCAAAAATAAAACACGAAAAAGGAATAGCAAATCTTTGATAGTACTCAACCAAAAGTTTATTTACATTCCGTCCATCCTTTTGATAAATATTAATCAATTCCTTTAACTCGGCTGCTGTCATTTCCTCAGATTTTTTGCTGGATAGAGCAATTTTCTTAGGAGAACGATCAATCTTTTTCATTTCCAGTTCTTTAAACTCTGCCTTTATAACAGGTTGATCATCGTTGGGAAAATAATAAGTTTTCCCATCAAAAAAGACCCATTGTCTCTCCAACCACCTGGCTTTTCGGGCTTCGATAATGGAGACAATTCTTTTATTCTCAAAATCCTGAAAATAGACATCAGATAAAGTCCCGGTATCGCCATCAAAACTTTTAGCATAAAGTATATAATCCGGCATTCCCGTTTTATAATCAATTGGGGTAAATGACAGATAGCGTTGAACAGAAGGAAGCCTGGTTTTATACCTAAATTCCCATTCCAACCGTCTGGTTTCAAAATTTGTAAAAGGAACAATCTTTTCATTTATATATATAGTCAAAAAACTGACCAAAATCCCAACAATCAAAACAGGAATAACCAGCCGTATAAAACTAACCCCTCCTGCTTTGAAGGCAATAATCTCACTGCTACTTGACATCCGACCAAAAGCCAGCAATGTAGCCAGGAGAGTTGACATGGGAAATGTAAGGACAATAATTCCGGGTAATTGCAGTAATAAAATTTTCCCTGCCAGATTTACAGGCATATTCCAATCAACAATATACCTGGCAATCTTAAATAATAAATTGGTACCGATCATAATACTGCCAAAAGCTGCAACACCAAAAAAGAATGGCCCGGCAAGTTCTGTAAGGACATACCAATCTATACGCTTCATAAAAGACACCTCACAGAGTAAACCTTTCACCTAGATAAAATTTCCGGGCAATCTCGCTTTTGGCAATCTCTTCAGAAGAACCGGAGATCAAAATTTTTCCTTCATGCATAATATAAGCCCGATCAGTAATAGATAGAGTTTCCCGTACACTATGGTCGGTAATCAATACCCCTAACCCCTTCTCTTTAAGATGGGCAATAATATCCTGAATATCACTTACAGCAATGGGGTCAACACCGGCAAAAGGTTCATCTAAAAGAATAAATGAAGGATTTGTGGCCAAAGCTCTGGCAATCTCCACTCTCCTTCTCTCTCCTCCAGAAAGGCTTGCTCCTTTTTGCTTACGAACATGTTCTATGTGAAATTCTTTAAGAAGGGTTTCCAACCGTTCTCTCTGTTCTTCTTTAGGGCAATTGACCACTTCCAAAATGGAAAGAATATTTTCCTCTACTGTCATCTTCCGAAAGATAGACGGTTCCTGGGCCAGATAACCGATCCCCAACCTGGCACGACGATGCATCGGCAGACGGGTAATATCTTTACCATCAAGAAAAATTTTTCCGTCATTTGCTTTAACCAATCCCACAATCATATAAAAGGTCGTCGTTTTTCCGGCCCCATTGGGCCCCAATAGTCCAACAATCTCACCACGGGCTACTTTAAAGTTGACACCATCCACAACCTTTCTTTTACCATATTTTTTTACCAGATTGGTTGCCAAAATAGTCATTACAAATCGACTCCTTATTTACCTGTCAAATTTATTTTTAACTTTGCTTTCTTTACTCTTAATACTTCTGTCTTTAGATCATAAGTAACAATAGCACCTCTAATAATCTGATCATCCCGAAGAATCTCCACATCACCTGTCATAGTGAGTAATTCATTTTCTAAATCAAATTCCAGTTTTTGAGCAGTACCTTTCAAATTTTGAGCAGACAGTTTAACCTGACCTTCAACTCTGATTATACCTACCTTCTCATTATAGGTCAATTTATGTCCTTCAATTTTAACATCCCTATAAAGAGCCAACACATTCCCAATAACTTCAACATCTCCACTTTGGGTATCAATATTAAGTTCATCACCTTCAATAATGGCCTGAGACTCCTGGATTTGATCAGCATTTACCTGCCAGACTACTAAAAATATGATACTTATAATCAGTAAAATTGCATTTTTTTTCATCTTAACCACCCTTTTTTATAATCAATCTTGGTCGACCTGAAAAATGTATTTTTTTTAATTGAAAATCAGAACTCAACTCTTCAGCCTCAATCTGAAAATCCTGGCTCTCAAAAAAGATAGAACCCCGGCCTTGAAAATAGCCCTGATTTAGATCAATATTTGCTTTATTCATCATAAGTTGATATTCTCCTGCCTGAAAAGTAATAGGTCCATTTAAATAAACCACTCCATCCTTAGTTGTCATCCAACCTTCTTCAGTAAAAAAATGCTGTAAAACCTGACCACGATCTATAAGAACCGCTTCAAGTCCTTCAAAATTCAGATTATCATTTGTTTTTTGTACAATCCTCTTTAAAGTGGCATCCATCTGATATCTATTTTCCCGGCCAAAATAAGTTAGTTTTAAGTCTTTAAATCCTTTTTCAGGGATCTCTTCAACCGGTGAATCATTTATCGGATCTTCAAGTTTATCCATTTTAGTCTGAATTATCCTTTCAAGAAAAAAAGCCCCGCCGAAAATACAAACTACAAGCAGGATTAACAAATATTTCTTATCCAAAAAAATACCTCCCCTCCTTTTTTTATTTTCTAGATAAATACTAGATTTCCTTTAAGTAATCTCTGGAGAGGCTGGATAAAATATAAAAACTTCTTAAACCCGTCTTATACCAATTAAATTTTGAGCGACATAGAAATTTTTCGTTAAACCATCTTAGTGAGATTTCAGTCGAAATAAGGCCTCATCACAGGATGTGATGAGCTAATCAAAGACCAGGAGGGCCCGTTTCGATAGTTCGAAAAATTTCTTCATAAAACGAAAAATTAGCTTTTTGCAGTAAAAATCATAACTTATTTCTTTAAAAGAAACCCCGTTTTTAACGGGGTTATAATGTCTTAACTATCTCTTTTAAATAAGATGCAAACGAATCTTTCAATTCAGGCCGCATCAATGCAAGCTCTACCGTAGCTTCCAAAAAACCCTGTATATTCCCAACATCATAACGTTTGCCTTCACAGACAAAACCATAAACCTGTTGGGTTTGATTTAAAATTTTTATAGCATCTGTCAATTGAATCTCATTATCCTTACCGGGAGGCAAGCTCTCAAGAATGTCAAAAATTTCAGGAGGTAAAATATAACGTCCTATTACGGCCAGATTTGATGGTGCTTCTTCTGGAGACGGTTTTTCAACCATATCTTTGACCCTATATAGGTTTTCATTCACCTGTTCTGCATCCAAAATACCATAACTGGAAACATCTTCTTTCGGAACTCGACTTACAGCAAGAATTGCTCCTTTATATTGATCATACATCTTCATCATCTGTCCTATAGCAGGAGTTTTACCCACTATTACATCATCACCCAGTAAAACTGCAAAAGGGGAATTTCCTACATGGAGTCTGGCACAATAAATAGCATGTCCCAACCCCAACGGCTCTTTCTGACGAACATAATGTATGCGAACCATCTCAGAAATCTGCTGAACCTCTTTTAATAAATCAAACTTACCCCTTTTTTCCAGAGTATATTCTAACTCAAAGGATTTATCAAAATGATCTTCAATGGCACGCTTGCCACGCCCAGTAATAATAATTATATCCTCAATTCCCGCTTCTACAGCTTCTTCAATTATGTATTGAATGGTGGGTTTATCTACTAAAGGAAGCATCTCCTTTGGTTGCGCTTTGGTAGCAGGTAGAAATCGTGTCCCAAGCCCGGCTGCCGGGATTACAGCAGTCTTAATTTTCAACATTATCTCCTCCTTGAATCTTTTTTCTTAGCCATTCGACACAAAAGAAAAAATTCCTCCTTTTAAGCCAATTTACATCTTATAACCCAGCTGCTTTAAAATCAATTCAGACATACGACTAATACCACCCCGGGGTCCCATCCTTTCCTGACCAATTCGCCCCATCTTTTCATATCTTTCACGATCATGGAGGATAACCAGAAGTTCTGTAGCAACCTTTTTTGGATCCGGTTCAACTACAGATATACTATCTCCTAACAGTTTCTTCTGTGCTTTGACAAATTTTTTATTGAATTGAGGGCCATTACCCGGGAAAGTTACGAGAGGTTTACCCATCCCCACAGCCTGTTCATTGGCTGTTCCTGCAAGACCAATAAATATATCACTTTTTTCTAAAACATCACCAAAAAAGCCTTTTGTTAATTTAACAATAGTTCCTTTAGGAGAAACTAATACTGCAATAACTCCCCCGGCCTGTTGATCCTGAGTTAATTGCATGGACCAACCTATTTCATTGACAGCTCTCTCTAAACGGTCTAAAGAAAGCTGATTCGCAAGAGCTGTCAAATATTCCATCTTCTCCACCTTCAAAATTTCCAGTTGCTCAACTATCTTTAAAATCATCTTCATATTTTGATAAGCTTCTTCACGACTCCCAGGTAAAATCCCTACAACCTTTGCTCCTTTGCTAATCCCAAAATCTTTACCTTTCACCTGAAAACTATCCATCATAGCATTACCAACAAACCGGGCCGGAACTCCTGATTTTTTAAGAACATAAGCAGTCTTCTCATCCCGTGGTAAAACTAAAGAAGCATATTTGCGCATCAGTTTTTTTTCAATCCCATAGTGACCACTGATATATTCAGATTTCGCCGTTGGAATAAAGATTGTAGGTTTTTTAACAAATAATCCTGCCAGAATAATTAAAAGAACATCTCCAACACAGATAACCGCATCTATCTCTTTGCGAATCCGACGTAGTGTTAAAATCTGGTTATAAGTGAGACTGAGAATACCTCCCTTTAAATCTTTTATAAAATTTTTTAAACTTTGACGCATAAAACCCCCGGAAGGCAAATTTTTTAAAGGACCAAGAAGTTTTATCGGCAACTCTTTATAAGCATGGCCCTCACCAACAATGGGAAGCACACTGACTTTGAGACTTTTTTCTTTTTTGAGCAAATCCTTTAAAATGGCAGCAGCTATAATATCTTCACCATGACCGTTACTTAAAACCAAAATTGAATAAGCTTTTGGCATATTAAATGCCCCCTTTATTTTTTTGCTGGGCCTTATAAAGTCGATAATAATAACCTTTTTTCTCAAGCAATTCTTTATGGGTTCCCATTTCCACAATCCGACCTTTATCTAACACTACAATAAGATCAGCATTAACAATAGTTGACAACCGATGAGCAATTACAAAAGTAGTCCTATTGGCCATTACCTCCTGTAAAGCTTCCTGAACCAACAACTCTGAGGCTGTATCTAGAGCAGAAGTAGCTTCATCGAGAATCAATATTCTAGGATCAGCCAGAATTGCTCTCGCAATGGCAATCCGCTGTCTTTGACCACCCGATAAAGATTGGCCTCTTTCACCCACCATTGTCTCATATCCTTTGCTAAATTTGGTTATAAAATCATGGGCATTGGCGCGTTTTGCTGCCATAACAATCTCTTCCATACTGGCATCCGGTTTGCCATATGCGATATTATAGGCAATAGTTCCTTTAAAAAGGATAGTTTCCTGGGGAACTATAGCAATCTGCTGCCGTAAAGAATCAATTGTGACATCCCGTATATCATAACCATCAATGGTGATTTTACCGGAAGTAGGATCATAGAATCTCGGGATTAGATTTACTAAAGATGTCTTACCTGCTCCACTTTCACCAACAAAAGCAACTACCTGACCAGGTTTAACCTCTAAACAAATATCCTTTAAAACCTCCTCCTCTTCAGCCTGATAACGTAGGGAAACATGGTGAAATTTCACATACCCCTTGATAGGCGGCAGCTCAACTGCATTCTCTTTTTCTCTAATAAACTCTTTCACATCCAGAATTTCAAAAATCCTCTCTAATGCACCTAAGGCCCTATGAACCAGACTCAAATCTCGGCTAATTAGCTTTAATGGAGTAACCAAAATAGCCATATATGTCATAAATCCTACCAATTGACCGGTAGTTAAGTTGCCACGAATTACTTCCCGACTACCATACCAGAAAATTGTTACAATACCAACAGCAGATATTAACTCAATAACAGGGGTCATAGTTGCCATTATCTGTACTGCCTTCATCCCAGCAGAAAAATTTTTACATAAAGCATCGTTAAAACGCTCAATTTCATCCTCTTCTCTAGAAAATGCTTTAACAATCCGGATTGAAGAAAAATTTTCCTGTACTATAGTAGTAATATCTGACATATGAGATTGGATCTTGCCGCTGGTTTTCCGCATTTTGGCTCCAAATTTACTGATGGCAATAGCTATAAAAGGAATTATAGTCATAGTAAAGGCAGCAAGCTTCCAATGGATTACAAAAGCCATTATAACTGCTCCAATTACTATAATGGGTTGTCCGATAAGGCCGGGTAAAGCCAGAGTCACACTATTTTCTACCACCTGAATATCATTGGTGACTCTAGAAATTAATTCCCCAACCCGCATCTTTTGATGAAAAGCAAGGGAAAGATACTGTAAATGCTTATAAAGTTCCATTCTTAGCTTTAAAACCACCCTTTGTCCAACATAAGCCAGAAGATATACCTGACCATAATGAAAAATACCTTTAAAAAAATATAAGACAAGAAAACCTATTACCACCAGATTCAGAGAATTTAAATCTCTAACATTAGAATTGGTAAGTAAATCAATAAAGTTTTCTAGAAGTTTTGGAATAATAAGATTAGCAACCGAAACCAGCACAAGACACAACATTCCAAGAAACAATTTCAGTTTCAAAGATTCAAAATAGCGAAAAAAGCGGCGATATAAATTCACGGTAATCCTCCTTATTAGACTATAAAATAAACTCAGTTCATTCATTAAGAAAGGAAGTATTCAAATGATTAAGGCCAGTGTTATAATCCCAACTTATAACCGAAAAGCTATTTTAGAAAAAACCCTAAAAGCTATAACTGATCAATCTGTACCCAATGAAATTTATGAAGTTATAGTCATTGATGATGGTTCAACCGATGGTACTAAGGAGATGGTAAAAAAATTTAATCACCGGATAAGATATATTTATCAGGAAAATAAGGGCAGAGCTGCTGCCCGCAATCACGGAATTCGAATAGCCAGAGGTGAAATTATAATCTTTATTGATAGTGATATCGTAGTTAACCATACTTTTGTCGAAGCTCATTTACAGAAACATCAAAAACATGAAAAGGCTATCGTCAATGGTTTAGTGATCAATACTTCTAATTTTGAAGATCCCCGCAGTGAGAAAAGGAAACTTACTGATTATTCCCGGGCCTCATTTGCCACAGGTAATTCTTCTGTAAGAAAAAAATACCTTCTAAAAGCAGGACTCTTTGATGAGGAGTTCAACCAGTATGGTTGGGAAGATTTAGAGTTAGGCCATCGCCTTTTAGCATTAGGATTGATTAAAATTAAGGCCAACGATGCCATCGGCTATCACTATAATCCGCCTGTATCATTAGACCATTTACCCCATATGCTAAAAAAAGAATGGGAACGGGGTAAGATGGCAGTTCTCTTTTTTCATAAAAACCCAACCCTGCGCACCAGATTGACAACCCTTTATGCCCCACCATTTTTCTACTTAGAACGTTTGATAAATTTAGGCGGGTGGCCTGACTGGCAAATGACTGAAAAAATTATGGAATGGCTTAAAAAGTCCGGACGAAAAAATTTATTTAAATTCCTGGCCCAATTCAAATTGATCCATGCTTATTTTAAAGGCATGAGGGAAGGTCAGCGCGAATTTCAGAAATAATTCGCTCTGAGGCCTTCTCTTCTTTTTTATACTTTTTCAACTTATCCTTAATGGTCAAAAGTTCTGAATCTATTACTTCCATAGTCCGCTCAGCGATCATTTCAGGAGTCAAAACACCTTTAAGTTCGGGTAAAATCTCATCACCCAAAGAGCGATTTACTGGAGAAACATACAAAAACTTTTGAACCAATTTGGGAATAACTACCTTCCGTTTTAAAAATGGCCCCAATAAAGGAATTTGACCGATAAGACCGATAATCCCCGGTAATGGAATCAACTCAGGCCAATTCAATGGTAAAATGACCAGAGTCGGAACTCCCATTGCCGCCAATTCTACATTGTTAGTACCGGGCAAAGCAAAAGCTAATTGGCTTACCTGCATGGTATTATAAGAACTACCGCGATAAATGAGAAATCGGTGCTCGAAAACTTTTAATTCTACCAATTCCTCCACATCTGTCAATTTCAACTCCCAGGATAAATCCTTAGCTTCGTCTAAAAAACTCCGGATATTGTCCAGAGTAATAAATGGAGCCAATGTAATAAGAGGTTTAATTCTTTTCTTTTTATTTTTTAAATAAATCACAGCTTTCAAAAAAAGAGGAAAAGATTCTTTAACTTCATGAGGTCTGCTGCCAGGAAAGATATTTAAAACCAGATCTTTAGAATCTAACCCCAATAACTGCTCCATCTCTTCTCTGGAAAGGTCTGGTTTTACTGCATCCAACATCAGATCTCCTACAGGACGAAGATGTTCTTTTTTTACACCTTTCCTTTCTAAGCGAGCTGCTACTTTCAATGAAGGGACAAAAAAAAGACGAATCCTATCAGAAAAACCAGCGTCACGTTCGCTGTAAGCATAAACAGGATATTTGAACCTTTTACCCAACATTACTGCATGTCCCAAATCTCCTCCTAAAAATAGAACAAAACCCTCCTCACCGGGTTTAAAACCCCTGGGTTTTCGCCGAAAAATCATATATTTAATATATTCACGTGGTCCAAAAACCTGATCTACTTCATCAAAACTCTCCACCACCGGAACTTCTCTACCGCTGGCAAATGTACAGGGAGGAATAAAAACTGTAATCCTGGACTCAGGCCATTCTTTTTTAATGGCCTTAACCATTGGCTTAACCCAGGCAGAAACTTCACCCGGACTATTAGTAGTAAGAATCACATCCATAATGATAATCCCCCTTACTTTTCTCCAGCGGTGTTTTCCTCTAATGTCCTTAAAATCAGATCAGCTACCCGTTCAACTGCTCCTTTGGCCCCTAAAGCTGTACGAACTTTAGCCAACTCATCCTCTATCTCTTCTTTTTTTGCCCGATTCTCTAATATCTCAAAGGCAGCCCGGGCCAGATTCTCCCCAGTAACATTCCTCTGCAGAAATTCAGGAACTATCTCTTTTCCTGCAATTATATTGGGCAAACCAACAAACTTAACTTTCGCCAATAGTTTACCCAAAAAATACGTGCTCAATGAAGTCTTATATGCAATAATCATGGGAACTTTAAGACAGGCTGCTTCTAAAGTTGCAGTTCCCGATGCACATAAAATCAGTTCTGCATTATCCATCACTTCATAGGCATGACCGATAGTCAAATATAATGGAAGTTCATTAGCCGCATCTTTTATGATGGAAGTAACCAGATCCTTAAAGACAGGTGAAGCCAAAGGTAACACAAAACGAATTTGCGGCATCCTTTTATGGATTAGCCGTGCTGCTTCAATCATTGGCGGCAGTAAAGATAAAATCTCACCTTTACGACTCCCGGGCAGTAAACCAATAATAGGATCAGTCTCTTTTAAACCTAAGAAATTACGGAATTCCTCTGAAGACATCGTAGGTGATACAAAATCCAACAGTGGATGTCCTACAAAAGTAACATCAGCACCTGCCTTTTTATAGACATCTACTTCCATAGGAAAAACAGCGGCAATTTTTGCCCCCCATTTTGCCATCTTATAAGCACGCCATTCGCCCCAGACCCATGCTGAAGGACTAAAATAATTGACCACCGGCACACCCTTTTTCTGTCCTATCTTTGCCATTTTCATATTAAAGCCCGAGTAATCTACTAAAAAAAGAAGATCTGGCTTCTCTTCATCAATTACTCGGCTTAACATGTCCAATAGCTGATAAAATTTACGCAAATGTTTTAAAGCCTCAACAAAGCCAATAGTACTAAGCTGGGTGGGGTCAAAGAGAATTTTAACTCCCTCTTTTAGCATCTCTTTTCCCCCCATCCCTATAAATGACAAATCTGACCTTTTCTTTTTAAGAACACGAATTACCCGGGCTGCCTGCATATCGCCGGAAACTTCACCAGCAACAACCATAATTTTAAACATATCAATCACCTCATTGCCACAACGGCAATCCCATTTTCATTAGCCAATTCAAGAACTTCCTTTTGCTGGATAAAGAAAGTTCGGTCTGCTTCAACTACTAATCCCCTTGCACCAACAGCAACCAGATTCTTCATAGTGGTCAATCCAATGGTTGGAATATCAAAGCGGAAATCCTGCCTGGGTTTGCTGACTTTGGCTACTACAGCTCCCCGGGCCAACTCACCACTTCTTAATATAGCCCGATCTGTTCCCTCAATAGCTTCTACAGCAATCACTGCTCCATCCTTGACCACTACCGTTTGACCAATATCTAAACGTCCAATCTCCTTGGCCATCTTAAAACCAAATTGCATATCATTAAGAAGATCTGGACTTAAATTCAATTCAGGAGTAAGATTACCTTCACGGGCAATAAATTCCTCCATATAAGTGGTCTGTTTAAGAAACTGAATTCCTTCATTAGCAAGTTCTTCTACTAAAGCCAACAAAATAGCGTCATCATTCTTTTCTTTTAAATTCTTAAGTAGATTCAAAAGACGTTCATCCATCTTCAGACCTTGATAAAGCTGCACTTTCTGAACTTTACCCAACATTATTGCATTTTCAATCTTTTCTTTTTTTAAAGTTTCAATAATCTGATTGAGTTCTCCTATACTTATTTGATAATAGCAATGGGAATATTTTTTCAGCTCATCTTCTTTCGTTTCCGGCGTAATACCAATGGTTACTACCTGAACTCCTTTTTTTTGAGCATTCCTAGCCCAGAGAACAGGCAGCATCCCGTAACCAGCAATCAATCCAATCCGTCTCATGTCAAACCTCCCTAACGAACTATACCACGGGTTGCATTCCGTAAAAATCTTAAGAAATGTTCAATCTCAGGACTGGTCTCTAATTCCTGATCCATCCTTTCAATAGCCTGAGAAATATTCAAATCTGAACGGTATAAAATTTTGTAAGCTCGCTTAATCTCCTGTCTTAACTCAGGAGAGATACCATTACGACGCAAACCAACTACATTAATACCTGCTACACGGGCAGGATGACCATCGACAATAATATAAGGTGGTACATCTTTAACAACTTTAGTATGGGCCCCGACCATAGCCATTTTACCAATGCGCACAAACTGATGAATCCCCGCTAAACCGGCAATTACAGCATGATCTTCCACAATTACATGACCTGCTAAATTGGCTGCATTGGACATAATTATATGATTACCCAACTGGCAATCATGGGCAACATGACAATAGGCCATGATAAGATTATTATTACCAATCCGGGTCTCCCCTCCACCGTTTTCAGTACCACGATTAATGGTTACATATTCCCGAATGGTATTATTATCCCCAATAAATAAATAGGATTTTTCACCATGAAACTTTAAATCCTGTGGTTCCAATCCAATGGATGCACCAAAGAAAATTTTATTATTACAACCTATTTTGGTCCATCCATCAATTACAACATGAGGCCCAATCTTTGTATTATCACCAATTTCTACATTCGGCCCAATAATGCTATAAGGGCCAATCTCCACATTTTTTCCTATCTTGGCCCCGGGATGTACTATTGCTGTTTCATGTATTTTGGCCATATGAACAACATTATCTTTCGGTTTTACTTTTTTCATTTTGCTTCCTCCTCATTTGTTTCTATAAAAACAAGTGACCTGGATTTTGACGGGAGCATAAACCTTAAACTATTGCTTCTTCTACAACAGTAAACATTAATTCACCCTCTGCAACTATTTCTCCATCAACCAGGGCACGACAATAAACTTTGGCAATATTCCGTCTCAATTTAAGCATTTCAGACTCGATACGAAGTTGGTCGCCCGGTACAACAGGTTTGCGAAATTTCACCTTATCAATTCCTGTGAAATAAGGGAGCTGGCGAGAGGATTTATGTTTGTCTAAAAGCATAAAACCGCTGACCTGTGCCATAGCTTCTACAATTAATACACCAGGCATCACTGGATGATCTGGATAATGTCCCTGGAAAAAAGCTTCATTAATAGTCACATTTTTGATACCTACTACTCGAACACCCTCTTCCAACTCCAATATCCGGTCCACCAAAATAAATGGATAACGGTGAGGAAGTAAATCCATAATTTCTTTTATCTTTAACATCTGCCTGCCTCCTGTTGCAAAAATATTTTTTTAGAAAGCTCTGCATTTAAACTATGACCTGATTTAATACCGATAAAGTGCCCATAAACCCGCCCATTTACTGCCAGGTCACCAATTAAATCTAAAACCTTGTGCCTGACAAACTCATCTTTAAAGCGTAATGGATTAACTGTGTCCTCATCATCAATTAAAACAGCATTATCTAAACTTCCACCAAGGGCAAGACCTCTTTTATGAAGCATCTCAACCTCCCGGGCAAAACCCAAAGGTTCTGGCTGGAGCAATCTCCTTTAAAAATACTTCACTGTTGATCTCATAATCAACATATTGGGTTCCAATAACCGGGTGATTATATGATAATGTGTAACTAATCCGTAACCCATCATAAGGTAAAGCTACAAGAGTGGCATCATTGTCTCTGACAAAGATAGGTTCTGTAATCTTAATCACTCGTCTTTTTTTGGACTGTTTTATAAGTCCAGCTTCTTTAAATAAATCCATAAAAACAACAGCACTTCCATCAGTAACAGGAGGTTCTCCTGCATCCAGTTCAACAATTAAATTATCTATACCGGTCATAGATATCGCAGCCATTAAATGTTCGATAGTATGAATATACCAATTTTCTTCTATAGAACCGATTGAAGTACACCGTTTAGTAGAAACAATATTCATAGGTGAAACCTTAATCATAGGTTTTTGAGGTAAATCTACCCTTCGAAAACAGATCCCTGTATCCTCAGGTGCAGGCAAGCAGGTCATTTTTACATCCTCTCCAGTGTGTAACCCAATCCCTGTATAGGTAACTGTTTTTGCAATAGTCTGCTGCAAATCCGTCCAGTCCACAGACTTCGCTCCTCTCTATATTCAAATAAGCATACAAATAGACATAATATTATTCAATAAATTTCACCTTATCTCCTGCTAAACTTATAAGATTTTTATAAAAAGTCCATACAAATTATTGATATTCAATCATCTCTTTATAGCGCCGTCCCACCCAGGATTTAGGGGCTTTAAAAATTGTTTCAGGACTGCCTTCTTCTACAATAACGCCCTGGTCCATGAGAACAATTCTATTGGCAACCCGGCGGGCAAAAGCTACTTCATGGGTCACAATCAAAAGTGACTTATCTTTTTGTCTGGTCAACTCTTCCATAACTTTCAACACTTCCCCGACCAGAATCGGGTCAAGGGACGCTGTCGGTTCATCTAAGAGCATAAGATCCGGGTCTAAGGCCAGAGCACGGGCAATAGCTACCCGCTGCTGCTGGCCGCCACTTAATTCCGCCGGTTTAGAATGAATAAAATTCTTTAACTCAACCTGTTCTAAAACCCGGATTGCCCTCTCTTCAGCTTCTTTTGGTTTTAAACCCCATTTTATAAGCCCCAACATTACATTTTGGAGAACTGTAAGTCGATTAATTAGATTAAAGTTTTGAAAAACGAAACCAATATCCTTTCTTAGCTTTAGAAGTTCTTTTTCATTTAGCTGATGGACAGGAATTCCTTTATAAATAATCTCTCCTGAATCCGGTTCAGTTAAACGATTTATACAGCGGATAAGAGTAGACTTCCCGCATCCGCTCGGTCCCATAATAACTACAGTTTCACCGGTATTAACAGTAAGATTAATCCCCTTTAAAACCTGGTGTGAACCATATGATTTTTTTAAATTAATGACCTTTAACATCGCTCATCACTCTCTTTAAATCTTTCTATTATAACTATTTTTACCACTTAACCAGAAATCAATTATATCAATGGTTATACTGCAAAAAGTTAATTTTTCGCTTAAGGAGAAATTTTTCAAACCATCTAAAACTCGATTTCAGTCGAAATAAGGCTCCCTAATCAAAGGACCCTCCTGCCCCTTGATTAACTCATCACCTCTTGTGATGAGGCCTTATTTCGACTTCAATCTCGCTAAGATGGTTTAACGAAAAATTTCAATAGCGCTCAAAATTAGCTTTTTACAGTTTAATCATCAATTACTTAAAAATCAGGTTTCTACGATTTAATAGATAGAGAATTCCAGGTTTACCGGCCGGAATCACAATTTGACGCAAAATCTCCGTTAAATTAAAACCTAAAGCTTCCCCGGCTATATACTCTTTTTTATCTACCGGATTGATCCGGTCCGTCATAAGAGCAATAACAAGGCCCATAATCGCACCAATCCAGGCGCCGGGATGATTTTCAATATACGGCAGTTGTCCATTGGTAAGACGGAAAATCAACTCTAAAGTTAAACTTCCCATAATCATCCCAAAAAGGACCTCTGAATTTATAATTCTTACAATAAAAGCCTGCTTCTTTCTTTTCCTAAGTTCTTTAATCACTGACATAATCCCTGACAAATCCAACATTAAAACCAGCATTATAAGAACTACTGCAACCATAGCGGTAATTGTCTCCCGTACTTCAGAAATAATTCTTAAAAACTCACCCCGTACATTGGGTTGTACAATTCCTGCATCCATACTAAAAACTGAAATAGTTGATTGACCCACTACTTCCATAACAAAAGGTTCAATAGATTTGATATTTAAATCTGCCGGAACCAGAATCAAAATCTGCTCACCTGGAATAATCTGACCGGACATATACTTTTCTATCAACTTAATGGCTCTGGTCACTTCTTCATCTCTTAGGTTCGGCAAAGTATCACTAATATAATTCAGCTCTTTGATAATAGCTTCTACATCCGATTCCTGAATCTTTTCTAAACTCTCTTTAAAACCCTGAATTTCCTGGCTCATCTTTTTATCGTCCAGACGATCCAGATATTCAAGGGTTGTTTTACTACCTGAAATAAGCCGATCCAGAATGTCGGTCACAGAACTGGTATTGTTATTTAAAAGATCTCCGCTTATTACCATCTGTTCTAACTTTTCTAAGTCACTGCGCCAATCAGAAATTTGACGCAAAATAGGATTGTATTCATTTAACCTTTTAAGAATTTCACCGGTGTTGTTACGCAGAGCCAGCTGCAACTTAGAAGCTACATCTACTGCTTGATCCAGCTCTTTGCTGTAACTCTCACTTAAACCAAAATCATTTTTCAAAATTTCCACCTGGCCCTGAAATTGGCCCAATTCATAGTCGATACGGACAATCTCTTTTTGGGCCCACTCCATTTTGGAAGCAAACTCTTCTGCCGTATTAACTATGGCTAACAGTTGACCGATAAAATTTTGAACCTTTGACAAATCTAGTTGATTTAGTTTATTCCTTATCTCTTCTACTTTAGCCTGACCTTCTTTTAAAATCTTTTGAACTTCCTTAATTTCAGCCAGAGTATCATTATAAATCTCTAAAGCTTTTAATGCTTCTCCCGTCATTCCGTATAACTTAGAAAAGATTTGATCTAAATGAGGTAAAACTTTAGCCAGTTCATCAGCGGCATATTTCAAATCTTCCCGCGGACTTTTGATCCTGGCCTCACCCAAAAAGGCAGCTATCTTGCCCTTAGCATCCAGTTTATATACTCCTTTAGACTGGATATCTGTCACATTACCTTCCACAATCAATGCTTGAATCTCTTTATCATTAACCTCTGTAACCTGAAGTTTTAAGTCCATTGGTGTAGCATCTTCACCTACTTTAAGTCCTGAACGTCCCGGGCCAGGCATAATCAGATAATCATCCTTATGAATGACAAAATCCCAATCAGGTGATACTGGAATGGTGATAACCGTTGCATATTGAAGTAAAAATTTCTTCATCTCCAACATGGTATTAACCAGATACTGCTGATCATCCACCTCATTGGTAGTCAGGTTTTTGGCAAAAGCCAGGTTATATTTATCCTTTAACTCAGTCGCCAACTTCTCCCCCATAGAAATAACATCCACTGGCCCGTTGTCAATGGGAAATCTGACCTCCAGAACCTGATATTGTTTCAAAAACTTTTTCACTTCTTCTGTAACGTAATCAATATCTTTGGGGGAGTTCAGCATCAGGTCAATCCCCGAACTCCCAACAGGGTATGTGAAATGAACTCCCTTAATATCAGCTAGCTTTTGTTCAAATTCTTCCAAAAGTCCCCGCGGAACTCCCCTGATTGTAACCCGGGGCTCAGACATCATTGTCACACCAACAAGTCCTGTTACATTGGAAAAATAACTGCTCATCTTCATAAAATATTCTCTTGTTTTATATTTATCATCCAGGCTTACAAAAAAGTTGGTTTTTCCAGCAATGGTTACACCCTGCTCAACTTTAGAACCGGGCAGTTTAACCCGTAAAATATCCCGTATCTGGGCCAAAGCAGAGCGCCTTGTCTCCCGGTTAACTGTTAAAAGCAGGTCATACTCACCATAATCACCGATTAATCCGGTAACAGTATTTCCAAAGTAATTATCTGCCATATAACCTGCTGCCATTGCTATTGCCGATCCAACTAAAACCACAACCAGAAAATGTACTATCAAATCACGGCTAAAACCTGATCTCAGTAAATATAGCATCGACTTTTTCTCCCTCCCTCTGTCCATATATTAGTATAACATTTTTTCAATTATCAGTAAATAACATGTGTGAATGTAAATCATGGCATATAATTTACGTTTTTTCGCATTCTATTATAACTTAGCTACACTTATTATACCATGATTTTTAAAAAGGACAGATGTTAGTTTGTTCCAAAGATGAGGCCTTATTTCGACTGAAATTTCACTAAGATGGTTAACAAAAGTGCACTTCTTTTTTTAAAAAAATTAGAGTAAAAACCCTTTATTGGCAAGTTTTTTGGTACTTTCCTTTCCGATTTCTAAATTTAATACTGTTTTCTTAGTTTAGAAAATTTTAAAAAATGTCAAAATTAAAAGGAATTATTTTCTTTTAATCGAATTACATATTTATTAAGAAAAGATAGGAGGGATAAATAAGATGAAACGGCAACTACGTATAATAACATTTATTTTTATTCTTTTGCTTCTAGGTTTAACAGGTTGTAGTGATTTCCTTTCAGATATAACTTCTATCACTAAAAAATTTTCTAGTGATCAAAATATAGAATTAAATATAATATTTGGGGTATTACATTTCGCTGATAGTCGTTTCCAATATGCTGCACAATTATATTTTAAAGAAGGTGAAAACATACATTCTGCCACAATTATAGATCCATATGGAACTTCTCATGATTTATATTATGAAAACGGAAGATACCATTGTTGGTGGAATGAAAATAATTTTAAATCAGGTACCTGGAAGTTACAAGTCAAAATAAATGATCAGGTTATAATTAATGAATTCAAAATCGAAAATGATAAGCTTCCTGATAGACCTACACTAATTCATCCAATTAACTTCGAAAAAGTTAACAATACAACCCCTGTTTTTAGATATGAAATTCCAGATAATATAAATAAAGCTTATATTAGAATAGTGGATGAGGAAACAGGCAAAGAATTAGAATGGCTAAAAATTCCTAACCTACAAAATGAATATAAAATTCCAGAAGGGATATTAGAAAACCAAAAACAGTATAAATGGCGGGTTCATACTGTAACAGAGTATAAATGGCCTGTTCATACTATGACAGGTATTGATATATTTATTCATTATGAATGTCTAAGTGATTTTGAAACATTTCAAGTTGAAAAGTAGGAAAAACTTTTGTATGACAATTAAATGCCTGGTAATGTTGAACACTGAATTTTAATTTTAGACATATAATTTATTAGAATTTTCCTCTGAGAGAATTAAAATATTTGTACTACCAGGAAAAAAGCTGGTTAAATTTTCATCTAACTAAACAGAACGAACAAGTTCAAGGAGGGATTTTTTATGAACAAAATTGCTTTTATATTTGCCAATATTCTATTCTTTTTTGGTTTAACAATCATTGTATTGATCAATTTTACACAAAGAATTTTACCTAAAATTGGGTACATGGTTTTTCTAATGACAAAATCCGGTTCATATACAGCTGAAGAATATGTTGTTAGTTTTCCGGTATTAAATTTAATCGCTGTTGTATGTATAGTATTAGGCTTAATGGTTTCCATTATATGCTATTTAAAAGCAACAAAATAATGTTTATAGGTATGAAGATGTATCAGATTATCTTGAGGGTAAACCAGATGAAATTAGCATTTATTAATTCATTAGAAACATAGATTAGAGAAAGGGGCTGTCTCAATAGCCCCTTTTAAAATTTTATTAAAAAGAGGTGGTGTTTGTGCAAATTTTAAAAGAACAACACCTCTTTTTATTGTTTAAGAACAAGGGAGCATTTGCTAGATAAAAATTATAACAGTTCTGATGAATTTAAACAACAAATAATAGAAGAATGTCAATTGGTTGGTAATATTGAATTGGTTACACGTCGCCATGAAATTTCAAAGCAAACTGTTTATAGCTGAATTAAATCCAGTCGACAAAAAGGTTCTGCAGAATCTCTTCCAAAAAACAAAGAAAAATAGTATCTGGAAGTTTTAAAAATATTAGAAAAAGTAAGTACTGAGAATGATATGCCTAAAAGACTTCTTGCTGAGAAAGGAATTAGAGCTAGCAATTCTTAGAGATAAAGTAAACCCTCAATAGCCGAACAAAGAAATGGATAGAACCTGGATATAAGACCAACCTGGTTTTAGGCTTTGTCAGCTCATATTATGAGAACATAGCAAGAAAATCAAAAGAACAGGCTGGTATTAGAAAACCTCAGGAAGACCAATTCCAGGTTATACCTTTACCAGTAAAGGTATAAAAATCTCTGATGAGCAAATTAAGGAATGAGTATGTGAGTTGGTTGCTAGAGATGGGTTTCCTTATGGATATCGTAAACTGACGGTATGTCTTCAGGAAAACTATGATCTTCAAATTAATCATAAAAAGGTTTATAAGCTTTGCAAAGAGTTGAATATCTTAAAACAAAAGCATCCTCTTCGGTTAGCAAAAAGAGAAAAGATATATTCAACAGATCAACTATGGAAAGAAAAAGACATGAAAATATCCGAAATATGGCTCCAGCAAAATTTTATGAAGCATTTAAAAGTAATTCTGCAAAAAAAACTTTGATGGTTTAACATGGTATTAAGTATATGCAGACCAGAAAAAAATTATGGGAAAATTCAAAATAATACTTTACATAGTCAATAAAATATATTATAATAAAACTGTAACTGCAGTTACAAAAAATTACAAAAAAAATATTGGGGTGATAATAATGAGAAAAACTTTAACTATTTCCATTATGGCATTGATGATGGTATTAGTTATGGGGTTTGCTGCTAATGCAGGTACCTGGGAAATTACTTCTCACTACATGTATCATTACACTACTAGTTGGGATGCAGTGCAGTCCTACTACAATTATTCATACACTCAAACAGATTCTATAGACTATACATATACAGATACTAAATATGTTGAAGTTAGTGCTAAAGCTGGTTTGTCTGATGTAGTAGAGGCAGAAGTTGGGTTCACTGCAGGCCAATCTATTACTAAATCTTACAATTTCCATGTAAGCATTGCCCCAAGAACTAAGAGGACTCTATATTGCCGTTGGGTTATAGAGCATCACTATGGTTTGGCAGACTATTATAATGATTGGTGGAATCCATTTGATGGTTCCGATGAGTATAATGTTTACTGGTATGAAGATGTACCAGATTATCTTGAAGGTATGGCAGATGAAATTAGCATCTAAAAAACAAGGTAAGATTTAAGATTAGATTAAATAAGATCAGACCTTTAGGTCTGGTCTTATTAATTTTTTAAAGGAGGAAAACTATGAAAAAATACAAAATAATATTAATACTGATTATATTAATTTTATCTGGAGTTAATTTACAGGCCAAAGAGGTTATTACTTTGAATCTAGATAAGATGGTAAGACAAGTTTTAGAAAATCCCCCAACTTCGTCGCGTTTAAGCATGTTATATTTGGAATTAACAAAACCAAACGAGAATATTACCGGGATGTTGCTTCCAAAAGTAAATTTAAAGGTGAATGAAACAATTGGTGACTTAAATGATTTAAGCTATCAATGTATATTAAGTGGAGATTTATCCGACTTTTTATTAACAAAAAAAAGAATCAAATATCAACAATTGTTATTACAAAAACATTATTTAGACTTGACAAATGCTAAAAAAGAATTAGTATTATCTTTCGTTTATCCATATTTAATGATTGTTGAAGTAGATCAAAATAAAAAAATTCTTGCTAAAATTAAAGATAACAATGAAAAATATTTTAAATTTATTGAAGAAAAAGGCACACTAGGTCAGATAGATCCACTTTTATATAAAATGGCTAAATTAACTAATTATAAATTTAGAAACTTATGCGAAGAACAGGAAAGGGAATACACTTCATTGCAGAAAGAATTGATGTATTTGTTGAACTATGAGGATACTGCCGACCTACAACTTGTCATACTAGAAGACTTATTTAAAGTTCAGAAACAATATGATTTAGAGGGTTACTGGACGCAAAAAGTATTAGACGAAATTGTTGCTAAACATCCAGAAGTTCAAGCTGAAAAAATTGAAATTGAAATTAACAAATTAAGCAAAGAAATAGATGATCTTAACAAAAAGGTACCCGATTTACAATATAACCTTCAGATTTCCTATAATCATCAAACTGGATATATGTGGAACTGGAATGTATCTACAATCTGGGAATGGGATTCTCTGCTAAATGGAACAAGATTGAACCTTTCTGTTAACCAAACTAATCGGCAAATTAATTTCAGTTTAAATGAGCGGCAGGGACATAATTCGGTTAATGTTGATCACAAAAAATTAATTTTAGCTAGTGAAAATAATTTAAAGACGAAAAAATATTTGGTGGAAAATAAATACAGAAAAATTATCAACAATTTAATATCAACAGAAAAAATGTTAGAAATAATAAAGCAAAATAAAGAGATTATAGAAGAACAGTTAAGGCAGGTTGAACAAATGCCAGAGAGTGTTCAAAAATATTTAGATCTTATGGAACTAAATCTAGAGTACGCTACTGTGTGCATTTCATATAATTCGCAATTTCGTAACTACCTTTACTCACAATTTCAGTTAAAATTAGCTTCAGACCAGATTAAGTTCTGGTAAAATTTTCTTGATGTGATTCCTTTGGGATTATCAGTTTATTTATGATGTTTGAATTAAGAAAAATGATTGAATTGATGTTTACATTTCCTCCAATTGTATTTTATAATAGTCCAAATGCTCTTTACCTTAATAAAGAGCTTCAAAAACATTTGGAACATTAAATTTTAATTTTAAACATATAATTTATGGTCAAACTGCAAAAAGCTAATTTTTCGCTTTTTGAGAAATTTTTCGAATCATCTAAAGCTCGATTTCCGCCGAAATAAGGCTTCCTAATCAAAGGGCCCTCCTGGCCCTTGATTAGCTCATCAATCCTCAGATGAAGCCTTATTTCGTCGGAAATCTCGCTAAGATAATTTGACGAAAAATTTCTATGTCGCTCAAAATTAGCTTTTTGCAGTAAAATCATTTATTAGAATTTTCTTCTCGGAGAATTGAAATTTTGGTTTGAAATATTCTACTTCCAGGAAAAAGGCTGGTTAAATTTTCATCTAACTAAACAGAACGAACAAGTTTAAGGAGGAATTTTTTATGAATAAAATTGCTTTTATATTTGCCAATATTCTATTCTTTTTTGGTTTAACAATCATTGTATTGATCAATTTTACACAAAGAATTTTACCTAAAATTGGGTACATGGTTTTTATAATGTCAAAATCTGGTTCATATACTGCTGAAAAATATGTTGTTAGTTTTCCGGTATTAAATTTAATCGCTGTTGTATGTATAGTATTAGGCTTAATGGTTTCCATTATATGCTATTTAAAAGCAACAAAATGATGTTTATAGGTATGAAGATGTATCAGATTATCTTGAGGGTAAAGCAGATGAAGTTAATATTTATTAGAAGCATAGATTAGTAGAGAAAGGGGACTGTCTCAATAGCCCCTTTTAAAATTTTATTAAAAAAATGAAGTAATATCGAACTTTAGATGGTTCGAAAAATTTCACTGTGAAGCGAAAAATTAGCTTTGTGCAGTGCCTGAAGGGCATTTTGTTCTTTTACATAATCAAAACTCTGGCCTTTCTACACAAACTTACAAAATTTACATTGAAAATGACGATGATGTCAAGAATTTTGTGTAAATAAATTCTCAAGACCTATAACGCTCTTTGAAAAGTTAAGGTTAGAAGTTCGTTTTGTTCATTCCACCAACTTTGAGTAATTTTAGGGTAAATTTGTCCCCATTTATTACAAAATTCCTCTAATGCCTTTCTGACATATTCCATGTCAGGAGCAGTATAAATGGTTTTTAAATCTTCTGTTATCTCGTTTACATGCTTTTTACGTACTTTAGTTATAGTGTTTCTAACCTTATGCACAATACACCGTTGTACGTCAGCTTTTCTTCTAAAGCAACATCTGTTAAATTGCTGACAGAGGATGCGCTATATTTGGTACCGTACATTTTTTCAATAGTTTCAGCAATATCTCTAGTACTGAGACCTTTGGCATACATGTTAATAATCATTTCTTCCAACTAGTTATCATAACACTGATAAGGTTCAAAAAGAACAGTTTTAAATTCACCATTTCGATCTCGTGGTACCTTTAAATCCTGAATATTAACATATTTAGTTTTAAGGCTGCGAGTATAATAACCATTGCGACTATTACCTGAATTTTTATCTTTAGGGTCATATTTTTCATAATTTAAAAACTCAGTCAGTTCAGCCTTGAGGAGTTTTTGAATAAATTCTTTAATCAAATCAGTTAATAAACTATCTAAATTTACTTGACCTGCCAATAACTTTTGAAGTATATTATTCATAAGTGGAATCCTACTTTAGGTTGAAATTTTTGTTTGGCAAACAATTACTTCAACTTTCCAAAGAGGATTCCTTTTTTATTTATGTGAGATCTCACAAAGGTCATTTACACAAAATATTATACACTACTTATTCATTTAATTTTGTATCTTAATATTTTGCAAATAACATAATAAACATTGACATACTAAATATATATCTATATTCTATATAATGTTATTACAATTATGATTCGACATACTTTAATTTCGGACAATTTAGTTCCGCAATCTTTATGCTAAAACAAAGGACTTACAATTAAGAGATAATATGTAAGTCCTTTGTTTTTTACTTTTATAGCCTATCAACCTTACTACTTACTACTTAACCCTTAATATTGTATATAAAATATATGTTTATAGTAAAATTAAAGTTTTGTTGTATTTTTCAATGTTTTAAAACAATTTTAGAGCGACAAAATTAAAAATCAAACTTAAGCCTTAGTCTTTCAATACTTAATCCTGTTATTTAAAAAAATTCTTGACTTTAAATTAAAAATTTGTATAATACATTATATCCAAGAGATGTACTATTGATTAGAATACCTTTTTATTATTCATTTGTTGGAGTTTTAATTCTAATTGTTTTGTTTTTAATTTTTCAATTTCTAACTTAAATGCCTTATTATGTACATCTTGGATAATAATGATATATCAAAACACAAAAATACTCACCTCTACATTCATTCTTTTGAAATGTCAAATAAACAACGTAAACATGAAGGCTTATATGCAAAAGAAGCAGTTGTTTAAAAACTGCTTCTTTTTTGTTGTTTTTTTAATATATTCAATTGATTTTTTATTATGTTTTCTCAAAATTACAAAAGAAAAGAACTTGAAAATATATTTTTTAAAACTTCTTTAAATATTTTTTAATTAATGTCTTTTTCATAAGTTTTTGTTTTTATTTTTTTAAACAACATAAAACAAGAAGTTTCCTACTTACTTTATTGAAGTGGAAACTTCTTGTTTCTTATTATTAAATACTAAATTTACTTACAGTTTTCATTAAGCCTTCTGCTACTGAACTTAAGTTTTGAGCTGTGGATGCCACCTCTTCTGATGATGCAGTAAGTTCCTCGGAAGATGCTGCTACTTCTTCTGTGGCTGCTGAATTTTCTTCTGCTACAGCACTTGCACTTTCTACTTTTTCTATTACAATATCTTTTTTATCTACAATTCCTTGCATAGCCTTATATGTTTCTTCCATGTAAGGAGCGATTTTTTCTATAGATTCTAATATGTCATCAAAGGATTTTAATGTTTTGCTTAAAATATCTACTTGTTCATTTACAAGACTTTTGACATCATTTGATGTACGGATGACTTCATCTGTATCTTTTGCAGTAGATGATACCAAATGTGCAATTTTTTCCGTAGACTGCTTTGATTCTTCAGCAAGTTTTCTTATTTCTTCTGCTACTACTGCAAAGCCCCTACCATGTTCTCCTGCCCTTGCTGCCTCGATGGCTGCATTCAGTGCAAGAAGGTTAGTTTGTTCTGATATGGCTGATATAATTTCTGTTATACCACCTATTTCTTTTACAGAATTTGTTAGCATTTCTACTCTTTCAACTACTATTTCAAAGGCTTTTCTTATATCTTCTATAGATTTTTCCAGTTTGTCTATTTCTTTTTTGCCTATATCAGCTCTAGATGCAGTGTTTTTGGTTTCATCTGATACATTTTTTAAAGTTTCATATGCATATTCAATGCTACTTGTTACATCTTTCATTGCATTGGCTATATCTGTTAAATCTTGTGCCTGACTATTTGATCCTTCTGCTACATGCTGCATAGTTGATGCCAATTCCTGTAAAGATGCCGACATTTCTTCTGATGCAGCAGAAAGACTTTCTGATTGTGATGATAAATTGTCTGCATTTTCTTTGATTTCACCAACAATTTCCTTTTGTGATAAAACCAATTTTTTAAAGCTTTCTTGTATTTTTCCTATTTCATCACTTGATGTAATATCTATGTCTATATTTAGATTACCATTTGCAACTTCTTGCATAATTTCTGACAATTCGTTAAGTGGATTAAGTTTTCTATTAAGGAACCATATAATAAGTGCAGAACCAACTATTAGATTTATTATTGATATTGTAAGTACGATATTAAGAACTTTTCTTGCTGGTCTATAAAAGTCTTCATCATAAGCACCAACATTTATAAACCAATCCCAAGGGGCAAAATAAGCAACAGCATTAGTTTTTGGACGCATCTCTTTCTCACCGGGATTTTGCCAATAAAAATGTATAATACCATTATTTTTAGGATTTTTACCTTCTTCAATTATAAGATTAACTATATTGTTGCCTTTTGGATCAACTATTTTAGATATATCTTCTCCTTCTTTATATGGATGCATCATTTCTACTCCTTGGCTATTTATAGCATACATATAAGCCCCTATATTTAATTCTAATTTATCATTTTGACCTCTAGTTTTTCCGTCTTCCTTTTTAGGGTTTAACATCTTAGATTTAAATATTTCTTGTGCTTCTTCTCTTGTTATTTTTCCCTCTTGGACTTGTTTTTCTAATGCTTCCATGAAAGCAATACCCATGTTTATTTTATTTTTTAATGCTGTTTCTCCTAAATTTGAAAATGCTTTTTTAGATACTCTGTAAGTAGCAAAACCTAAAATAGACATACTAATTAAAATTACTGCAACGAACATGAAAACTAATGTTGTTTTAATACTTTTTGCACCTATTATTTTTCTTAGTTTTTTCATTATCCATATCCTCCCTACACATTTTTAGTCTTTTGAATTTTTATTTTAAATGTTTTATAATAAAAATCATTTGTTAAATTTGATTTATCTCCCTTTTTTTCTTAGTAGTGTATAATATTTTGTGTAAATGACTTTTGTGAGATCTCACATTTGTGAGATCTCACATAAATAAAAAAGAGAATCCTCTTTGAAAGGTTGAAGTAATTGTTTGCCAAACAAAAATTTCAACCTAAAGTAGGATTCCACTTATGAATAGTATACTTCAAAAGTTATTGGCAGGTCAAGTAAATTTAGATAGTTTATTAACTGATTTGATTAAAGAATTTATTCAAAAACTCCTCAAGGCTGAACTAACTGAGTTTTTAAATTATGAAAAATATGACCCTAAAGGTAAAAATTCAGGTAATAGTCGCAATGGTTATTATACTCGCAACCTTAAAACTAAATATGGTAATATTCAGGATTTAAAGGTGCCACGGAATCGAAATGGTGAATTTAACTGGAAAGGGAAAATAACTTAACTTTTCCTGAGAAAACGATATCTTAAATTTAGGAAGAAACCATCTTCAAAAGATTCTTCTACATCCCTGAAAAAGGTAGGTTTTTTTAATTTCTAAAACTTTTTAAAAGGTTTTTAATCAATGTTCCTCCAAAAGTTTCAGTGATGCTTCACCTTCCTCAGCTTTACACCACCATCACCGGAGGTATAATTGTTCTAATAATTCTAAAACTGTTAGAAACCCCCTTGAAAACAAAGTTTTTTAAATAAACCTAAACCCTTATTTATAATTCAAAAACGGCATATTAAAAAACTGCCTTTTATTTTTTTGGAAACTTTTCGTTTTTGGTATAATAAAAATGGAGCAAATGACAACATAAAGCTTTTATACATTATCGTAAAACACATAAAATGGGTTTCTGAATTATGTAAGATCCTTATTTAATAAAAACTTACTGCGTAATATTATGTAAGCTTTTTCTTGCCAGTAAAAATGCTACAAAAACAAATAATATATAAGCCATACCTTTTATTATCAAATAATCACCTCTAATTCCCAATAAAAAAATCTACTTACAGTCGAAATAAGGTCTCATCTGAGGATTGATGAGCTAATCAAAGGCCAGGAGGACCCTTTGAGTCAGGAAGCCTTATTTCGGCGAAAATCGAGCTTTAGATGATTCGAAAAATTTCTCAAAAAGCGAAAAATTAGCTTTTTGCAGTTTAATTACTAAAATATTTAAGCAAAGCATTTAAAATTCTCTTTGACGCCTGACCATCACCATAAGGGTTAACTGCATTGGCCATTTTTTCATAAGTTTCTTTATCTGTCAATAATTGATTGATCATCTGTACAATAACTTCTTTTTTTACTCCCACAACTTTTACCGTACCGGCCTTAACAGCTTCCGGTCTTTCTGTCTCAGTTCGCAGTACCAGGACCGGTTTCCCCAGAGATGGAGCTTCTTCCTGAATTCCTCCAGAATCAGTCATGACCAGATAGCATTTATTAATTAAATTTACAAATGGCTCATAATCAAGAGGCTCAATTAGATATATCCGACCTACATTTCCCAATCTTTCCTTTGCCAGTTCTCTTATCTTTGGATTACGATGCATCGGGAAAATCACTTCTACATCCTGATTATGCAGAACAATCTCTTTTACTGCTTCAAATATATTTACCATTGGCTGGCCCCAATTTTCTCTCCGGTGGGTCGTTAACAAAATCACCTTTTTATTTTCAAAATCAATACCATCCAAAATTTTATCATTAAACTTATATTCTTTTTTGACCACATATAAAAGGGCATCAATTACTGTATTTCCCGTTACAATAATCCTTTTCTCCTCAACTCCTTCCCGCAAAAGATTTTCTTTATTTCCCACGGTCGGTGCAAAATGGAGATTTGCAATTGTCCCCGTTAATTTTCGGTTCATCTCCTCTGGATAAGGTGAGTAAATATTTCCACTTCTAAGACCAGCTTCTACATGTCCTACCTGTACTTTGTTATAAAAAGCCGCTAAAGCTGCAGCAAAAGTAGTGGTAGTATCACCGTGTACCAATACCATATCTGGCCTTTCTTTTTTAATAACCTTATCCACTCCGCTTATCACTCTATTAGTTATATCAACAATGGTCTGCCCATGCTCCATTATATTTAAATCATAATCTGGAATAATATTAAATAGATTTAATACCATATCTAGCATCTCTCTATGTTGTGCAGTTACACAGACAATTGGTTGAATCAGATCATTTTTCTCCAATTCTTTAATTAGTGGTGCCATCTTGATTGCTTCCGGTCGTGTTCCAAAAACAGTCATTACCTTTATCAATTTTGTCCCCTCCAAATCTTATTAAACTGCAAAAAGCTAATTTTGAGCGACATAGAATTTTTTCGCTAAACCATCTTAGCAAGATTGAAGTCGAAATAAGGCCTCATCACAGTATCTGATAAACCAATCCATGGGTCGAAGACCCATGGATTGCCCTGAAATCGAGCTTTAGATGATTCGAAAAATTTCTCAAAAAGCGAAAAATTAGCTTTTTGCAGTTTAATCATTAAACTTAATTTTCTTCATTCGACTCAGCAGATTCATCTTCTTTCTCATTATCAATAGTAAACTCTAACTGAACCTGGCCAACTGCTTCAAAACCTTCATCTTCACCCTCCAGGACAAGGGTAAATTCATCACAATTCAACTTTTCTTCATCTTTTCCGATAACCTCTACATTCTCACGGGCTATAACCAATTTTTCATCTCCCTTATATTCTAAAAACTCAGATTTAATGGTCCGATCTTCAACTTCCATAATCACCTTTTTGGTGGCTATGAAATGATCCTTCTCACCACTTTGAAACTCAACATGACCTGCCCGAATTTCAATTACATCATTTTCTTTATCTTTATTATCTTTCTTTTTCGAAGCGCGGACATAATAGATATACACATCACCATCAATAATAAATTCTTCTTTTTTCAAATCAACAATCATCTCTTGACCGGTAAGTCGGGTCTCCCCCTGATAGACAACCACATTTCCCCTCAAGACAGCCCTATCCTCTTTTTGATAATATTTGATCAAATCAGCCTTAATAACATAATCTTTATACTCAATTTTGGAATTACCCTGAAAAAGAAAATATTCCTGATCTTTAAAATACTTTACTTTTTCAGCCTGAATCTGACCCTTTGAAGCAGCTTCTACCCATAAAGCTTCATTAAAAATCAAAAGACCTATCCAGAAAAGAATAATTATTTTCAATAATTTATTTTTTCTTTCCACCATTAGCACCTCCATCATCTCTTTCATCCCCATCCTCAATAATAAACTCTACTTTAACATCTCCCGAAAAATCATAAATATCATTATCCACATCTACCAGCATTTTTTTAGCATGCAAGATTAGATCATTTGTTTTAACCTCTACTACTCCACTACTCAATTCACGCTTTTTGTGATCATATTTCATTTCATCTGTCCTTATAGATTCTCCATCAGTAGTTGTAACCAATACATTATGGGTTAAAGTAAAATTTTCTGTTAAACGGTCATATTCTCCACCATCAGCAGAAAGAAAATATTTGGGTTTGCCATCTTCATAAAGTTCCCCATGGTCTAAACCTTTTAAAATTGTTTTATTTTTACCATAATCCGCAATAGAATTTACCTTCAACATCCATTGTTTTTCTCCATCTTTGTGCCCGACAATTATAACATCTGATAACTCATACTGTTCTTTATATTCATCAGAACCGATAAACTCTTCCTGATCTTTAAAGGCCAGAGGAAGCAAAAATAATAATATTAGTAAAATAACTGTGCCGATAGCGGAGATTTTATTGACCAATTGACATCCCTCCTAGATTTATATCAAAGAGCACCGGTTCCTCTTCATTTGAACCCAATCTAAACTTTTGGTTTGGAAATGCTTTAATTGAATAATTAAACCAGATCTCTTTTTTGACAGCATCATAACTCATACTGATCTCCCGACAGTGTAGATCACGGATAATTTCAATTTTTCCTTTGTTTTTGGGATTATCCGGGTCAAAACCTTTTTTGGGATCAAACGAGGCATTTAGATTAATATGCCAATCTTTATTAACCTGCCAATCTAATTCAGTCTCAAATTTTTTAAACTCCCATCCTTCAGGATTTACTCTGGTATCAAGACTAAAAGTAAAGTTAGAGTAATTTATTTTAACATTTCCTGTTAGATCAGAAAACTTTTTCTGTTCAATATTATATGGAACAATAAGTTGGATGCTATTCTTTTCATTCCATCTATACCCTAAAGAATTGTTTAAGAGACTAAACCTTTTGGTAATCAGGTTATATCCTGTATAAGTGGTGATATTAAGACCATATTTATTATAACTTAATCTTCCACTCACTAGTTTACTGAGTTTATTAGTTTGTCTGTCAAAGTAGAAAGGACTCTCACCTTCTCCATTACGGTAAGAATATTTTATACTGGTACTAAAACCATATATCGGTCTTGTCTTAATTTCTACAGCCGGATTATATTGATAAACCACATCCCGGGTAGAATAATGCTTAACCATGCCTGTCCCGGTTAATACTAAAATGAATGGATCAATTAATTTTAAATCTTTTCTAAAATCCAGTCTATTGACCAATCGATAAGCATCAGTTTGAGAACGATTTTCTATATATCTTCCAGCCTGAATAGTATAAGTAAAAGGAGAAATAAAGGGTTTTAAGTCAGTTTGTAGTGCATTAAAGTTCAGTTTCATTTCCAACTCAGGTAAAATATAAAAATTTAGGTTTGGATTTTTGTTACCTTTCTTTTTGGTCAAAAATGTCCAATTTAAGAAAGATTTATTCTGATATACTTTTAAATATCCACTCCAGTAATTATCAGTCGGTTCATGAAAATAGCGATCATCAGTTAATTCTCCCATAACGTTGATATCAGAAATTTTCAATTTAGTTTTAACGGTATTTTTTAAAATATATGTTCCATATTCACTAATATCCTGATAACTTCCTGTAAATTTACTATTCCAACTAAAAGTATTACCCTTTTTTGTATAACTTACAGAATTGGTATTAGTCATCAAATCACGAATTCCATAGCGATTTAAAGCTGTGTTAGTAGCAAATCTTAAGCCTTCATAGGTATAGTTATGCGAATGTTTGAAAACAAGGTAAGGAACGGTTTTTCTCTCATCCTGTCTTTGCAGATAAAGATAGACAGACCCTTTATTATTCTTTTCATCAACATAAAAATGTTTAAAACCTCCAGCTAATCCCAATTTCTGATAATAATCAAGATAAAGTTCTCCATGTCCAGTCCCCTTATTATAATAATTGTAAGCCGTCTTTAAAAACCACCCAGTCAATTTGCTATAACCCATCTTATAAGTAAATCTCTGGTCTTTTTCTTTTAAGCTAATGGAATAATAGGGCCAATAGAAAAGAGGTATTTTCCCATTAAATTCCCAAAAAGTTACATGATATAACTTGATCTCATCTCCGGGATAAATTTTCATTTTTCCCGCCTTGAAAAAATAATGGGGTTCATCAAGTTCACAGGAAGTCAGACTCCCAGGAGTAACTTCAATTAAATCAGGAGAATATTTAGCTTCTTTACCATATAAGTAAATTTTTTCTTTTGAATCCTTTAATTTACTTTCGCCCTGAAGTTCTAACACAACACCTGTCTTGCTTTTCAGATGATAGGTTAACTCTTTACCGAAATAGGTGTCTTTATCTTTGATTATCGTAACTCCACCTAATGCTTTAAACTCTATTACCTGACCATCCCGGAAAGTAGCCAGAATCTCATCTGCTTTAATGGTAATATCTTTGGTGATAATCTGAGCATCTCCGGTAATAATCAATTGATCTTCACTCATCAAATATTTTATTTTTTCACCCAATACCTTTACCTTCTCCTCTGCTAGAGATGGTGTAATCATACAAAAAAGAGTAATATTGATAATTATAAAAAACATTAGTCTTTTCAATTTACCCACCACTTCCCATCAACTTTCCAAAAAATTTTGCTTAAGATATTAAACTGCAAAATGCTAATTTTGAGCAACATAGAAATTTTTCACCAAATCATCTTAGCGAGATTTCCGACGAAATAAGGCCTCATCTGAGGATTGATGAGCTAGTTCTAAGGGCCAGGAGGGCCCTTTGATTAGGAAGCCTTATTTCAGCGGAAATCGAGCTTTAGATGATTCGAAAAATTTCTCAAGAAGCGAAAAATTAGCTTTTTGCAGTTTAATCATATATAAAAAAATTCTCGATAGGACTACTTAACTCCTTCAGAAAGAAGTAATATTAAACAGGAATTTTACAACAAATCGACAATAATATTTAATAAGAGAAATGTTCAGACCCTAAATTTATTTTAATAGGAGTGTGATATTGTGAATAATAAACTGGTAGTAATTAGTTTGATTCTTCTGATACTATTCCTCACCGGCTGTCACCATTCAAATATAACATATATTGACGGTAAGGTAGTAGATCAGAATTATCAACCGATTGAGGGAATACGTGTTAAATATGAAGGTTCAGTGGTAGAAACCAATTCCTGGGGAAGATTCGGCTTCTCACTCTTTGTTGACCAGCCTGAATTTATTGAAATCACTTTTGACGGAACCCACCTTGGTTTCGGAAAAATGACCAGGACAGTACAAGTCTGTCCAAACACTAATTATTCAATGGGGACTATAAAAATGGAAAGAAACCTGGCCCTTGTCTATGGAACGGTGACCTACCCCCATCCGGACACTATCTATGCTAATACACTGAATACTGAAAGGATAGAACTACCTGCTATAGATGGGCCAGCCTACGTAGATGGAGAAATCATTGTCAAGTTCAAAGACATTATCCAGACCCAGTCAGTAAAAACACTCTCTACCGAAATAGGAATTGAAATTTTATCAAAATCTTCAAATGGACAATTTATCAATATAAAGACATCAGATGATATTATAGAAACCATTCAGGCCTTAGAAAAAAGACCAGATGTTGAATATGCAGAACCTAACTATTATCTCTATCCCTTAAGCAATTCTAAAATAAACAGTTTAAGCTATGAACGCGATTATGACCAACAATGGAACTTGCAGGCAATCAACATTGAAAATGCTTTAAAAGAAGTTCCCAATAGTTCCGATATTATCGTAGCAGTATTGGATACAGGGATCAAAAAAGGAGTTCCCGATCTGGATTCCAATATTCTCTGGGATTTAGGATATGACTTTGTTGAAGATGATAATGATCCGGGTGTCTTCTGGAATTCCCATGGTACACGGGTGGCATATATCATAAATTCAGTTACCGGTAACTCAGTAAGTATTTTGCCCATTAGAATTTTAAGATCAGCCACCAATGATACTGCCTGGGGAACAACCTGGGAGTTGATTGAAGGTCTCGAATATGCCATTCAAATAGCTGATGTAATCAATTTAAGTGTTGCCATAAAAACACCTTATGGAGATATCCAATCTGTAAGTGATATAATAAAAGAAGCTGAAGAGGCAGGTGTACTAATCATTGCTGCTGCCGGGAATGATGGTTATAGTTCACCAGCCTACCCTGCATCCGATTCAAGGGTACTTTCTGTAGGTGCTGTAGGCCCTTCCTTACAACCTGCTTCTTATACAAATAGGGGTGTGGATATTTATGCACCGGGTGGAGATTATAATCTTTACCCTATCGGAAAGGAAAATACCATCTGGGTAGGAGATGGCTGGGCTGAGGGAACATCCCTTGCTAGTGCCCATGTAGCCGGAGTTGCAGCCATGATTCTAGCAAAGGAAGATCTGACACCATCCGAACTACGTTCGCGCCTCCGGAATACATCCCTGAAATTAGCTTATGATGATGGCGCCGGTCTGGTTGATGCATACCGGGCTGTTACAGGCATAGAGCACGGGCGAATCTTTGTCTTTGTTGGAAAAAAAGATTATTGGTGGGATGAAATATCTTATAATACTGAAGAATCAACCTATACTTACGCAAAAGAGATAAATGGATATTGGGAAAATTACTTTGAAATAACCACAGTTGAACCCGGTGACCGTTGGATTTATGCCTGGATTGATAGAGATGCAAACAAAACACTTAATAATGGTGACTACTTCGCAGAAAAATGGATACCTGATCTTAAACCCGGCGAAGCAAGAAGAGTAGATTTAGTTTTAGAATATTATTATGATTAGAATTTTAGATGATTCGAAAAATTTCTATGTCGCTCGAAATTAGCTTTTTGCAGCTTAATCCTTTATAAATTTTTGAAAGGAGTGCTTTAATTATGAAAAAAAATAAAATTATATTACTTGCTTTTTTAACCATTACTATCATCTTTTCGAGCCTGGCTTTAGCTTATCATCATCAATACTTAGATCAGATTGGTGTGGATTTCGATATTTCTCCTGATAGTGATAAGGATATGAACTACTTACCCCTACAACCAATCGCCTACTACTATAATTTCTCCCTCTCTTATGATGAAAAAGAAATTCACGGATATTGGAAAAATATAGACTTTAAATTAAAGATCGGCAGCCGCGTAGCTGAAGTTAAAGGGAGACGGGAAATTTATGATGATCCGGTTATAATGGTTAATGGTCATATCCTGGTTCCCCGTGTTTTTCTAGAAGACCTACTCAACATAGACTTTAAATGGCGCAAACCCAGTTCTAAGTTCATCATCCGAAAGAAAAGTTATCCTGATGATATCAAGATTTATCTGTACACCAATAAAGAAAGATATGAATTTGGTGAACAGATTGTTGTAACCATGATCATTAAAAATACCGGTAATTCCAGATTAAGAATTCCTTTAAGTTCAAGCCAGATTTATGACCTCTATCTCTTTTATAAAGATCGTGAAATCTGGCGCTGGAGTAGAGATAAAATGTTCACATCAGCAATCACTTACTTTGAACTTGAACCCTATGAATCCAAAGTCTATACCATTACTCTACCGCGTGAACTGATTCTGACCCCAGCCCAATATCAACTCCAGGGTACTTTTACCTCCAACCCTGAGATAAAATCTGACATCTACTTCTTCACTGTGGTAGACTAATTATGAACAAAATAACCTTTGGACATTCTACATTTGGTCTGTAACCTTATTTTACTGCAAGGAGCCAATTTTCATTAAACCATCTTAATGAGATTGAAAAGAACAGCCTCATATGAGAATGTGATGAGCTAATCAAAGGGGGATTTTCATCCCCCTGAGTTTTTTTTATCTTAATATAAAGAACTCTTCTCTAAGCAGCAGAATAATCCCTAACACCGCAAAGATAATATTAGGAAGCCAGGCAGCCCAAAAAGGCGGAAGTAAGCCATTACTACCAAAGGAACGGAAGAGTGATTGGATTACATAATAAGCAAAGACTACAACCAGGGTAAATACAACCCCCATCCCCCAACCTTTGCGGTTACGAAGACTTAAAGGCACTCCTACCAGTACAAAGATCAATGATGCAAATGGTAAAGCCAATTTCAAATGGTAATCAACCTGCCATGAGTCTACCTTGATTCCGCTCTTTAAAAAGAGTTTGATCTCTTCTTCCAATTCACTCCGGCTCATCTCAGAGGTGGTCTTCTGATTACCATAGAAATGTTCCAGGCCATCACTGACAGGGATGGACATCTGACTAAACTGGCCTTCCCTTACAATAAATCCCTCATCATCAAATTCGTGTATAACTCCATCCTTAAGCTCCCAGACGTCTTCATGGAAAACTCCTTTTTTAGCAGTAATTACCCTTGGAAATGACCCCTCCTTACCCGAAAACTGGGGCTCATAAATCATGACATCATACAATACCTCTTTTTTACGATCCACCTTCCGGACGTAAAAATAACGGTTTTCAGGACCTTTAAAGAAAATATTTTCTTTAATACTGGGGGTCACATCCTTTAAATAAATCTGTCTTACCAGATTCATAGACCGGTGATTGGCCCAGGGTACAACTTTTTCATTAATCCAAAAACTTCCAACAGAAAGTCCCAAACCCAGTAGTAAAAAGGGTATGATAATCCGGTGTATTCCATATCCGCTGATCCGCATGATAGTGATCTCATTATCCTTTGCTAACCGTCCCAATGAGTAAATAGTAGCAAATAAAGCTGAGATGGGAAAGGCCATGACCAGAATAGCAGGCAGCCGATAAAGCAGAATTTTTATTACTGTTAATACAGGAACCTTTTTAATGATAATCATATCAGTTAGTTCATATAAAAGAGAGCTCATAAACATAACTGTAAATCCCATAATACAAAACAGGACAGGTTGAAGCATTTCAGCAAAAAGATATTTACTTAAAATAGAAAAAACTCCTCTTTTTTTCACAAAATTCCCCTCCAGGACTCAACACCGCAGTTACAAAATTTTAAAATAAGCTGGTATACCCAATTCCATAGGTAAACTCTCTAAAATTGATCACACCTAAATTTAAAACAAAGTACTCATTTAAGTGAAAATCTGCCCCTAAGTTGATCTGATTATTATAAAACTCAAGTTTAAAATTGGTTACAGGTAAAAGAAACTCATTATCACTACTGGTAATGGTTATCGGGTTATATAATTTGTTAAAACCAAAATAAAGTCCATCAAATCTACCTGTTCCAATCCCTATATGGCCCCGGAGATTTGTTTTGTAATCTACAGTCTTACTTGCAACTACAAACAAATCTTTGCCCATAATACCGATAGCTAAAGAAGGCTGTAGCTCAGTTTCATACATTACCCGAGCTTTAATACCGCCGTTTACATTGGAATTATCAAATCCGGAGCCAAAATTAAAAGTCATGTAAACCTCAAAATTTTCCCAGACTCCGTAATTGAGAGATATAGTACTCTCATTATCATTACCCATAATCTGAAGCCCAAGACTATACTTACCTTCAAGTTGAGTATCGGCACTGGGCATATAAATCAAACCTTTTGTTCCCTGTAGAGAGTTAGCCAGAGCAGGAATTGCAAGAAAGATAACCAGCATAACTGTCGTGATAAAAGTCAGTTTCTTCATTATTCAACTCCTCCTTTTTAAAGATTATTTATCCTCCAACTTTTTCTCCAATTCAGCTAACCTTTTTTCCATTGTTTTTATTTGTTTAAGTAATTCCGGTACCCTGCGGCTGGCCGCTTTAATCTTATAGTTTTGCTTATGATCAATAGCCGGAAAACCTGAGAGGAATGAACCGCTTTCTACATTACTGGTAATCACACCTCTGGCCGCCAGAGTTACATAATCACCAACCTTTAAATGGCCAAAAACTCCTGATTGACCCGCCATTGTAACCCGTTTGCCCAGTTTTGTACTGCCTGCTATACCTGACTGGGCGACAATTAAACACTCAGGGCCAGTTTCTACATTATGAGCCAGGTGAACTAAATTATCAATTTTGGTTCCCCTTCCAATAATGGTAGAACCAATTGCTCCCCGGTCAATGGTTACATTAGCTCCAATCTCTACATCATCTTCAATGATTACATTACCCAACTGGGGAATTTTGTAATGTCCTTCTTTAGTTGTAACAAATCCATAACCATCTGAACCCAGAACGGTCCCACCGTGAATGATCACCCTATCTCCAATCCGGGTTTCATATTCAATGACCACATTGGCATGAATCTCACAATCTGCACCAATTTTTACCCCCTTTCCAACATAAACACCCGGGCCAATCACTGTACGCGGTCCAATCCTGACTCCTTCATCAATCACCGCATATGGATGAATGGAGACATCCTCCCCAATAACTGCCGTTGGATGAATCACACTGGTAGGATGAATCTCGCCGGTAACAAGAGGTTTTGGCATAAATTCACGAGCTATACGGGCAAAAGCTAATCTGGGATTATCAACTTGAACCAAGGTTTTACTGGATTTAGTAATAGTTTTAGGTACAATCACTGCGGCTGCTTCAGTCTTTTCTGCCTCTTTATGTATCTCTTCTGTTTCAGCAAAGGTAATGGTTCCATAGGAAGCACCTTCTTTAGCACTCCCTACTCCTACTATCATAATATCACCATCACCAATTATATTTCCACCAACAATTTCTGCTAAATCTTTCAACCGTTTCACACCCTATTCCTCCTCTGTTTTAAAAATCGGGTAAGGAGTAATTATTAATAACTACTCCTTACCCATAAAAGCTACTATTTTTATTACTGCAATTTGTTAATCACATCCTGAGTAATATCCACTCCACCATAGCGGACACTCTGTTTATAAAGAATAATATCCAGTCTTTTCTCTTTAGCTACCTCTTTGACTGCTGCTTCAATCTCCTGATTCAATTTCTGTTCTAGTTCTTTTTTCACTTTAATAAACTCCTGTAAAGCAGCTTCCTGTCTTTTTCTTCTTTCTTCTTCCTTTTGAAGTTTCTGTTCTTCAGTTAGGTTTTTATCTTCCTTTATATCCTCATTAAACTTATACTTTTCCTGAATCTCAGCCCCCTTCTCATCCAACTCATTCTGGTATTTTTGAGCCCTGGGGCTTTCTTTAATCACCCGGTTCATATCAATTACACCTATTCTTCTTTCTTGAAAGGTACAACCAGCTATAACAGCTACTGCCAGAACCAGAATACTTAAAACTATAAAAAATTTCATCTTCGAAAATCTCATGTCATCATCTCCTTAAAAATCTTACTGGTTTAATTTTTGTAAAACTTGCTCTGTTAAATCAACAGCCTGAACATTAACCCGTATATCTGTTAAAACTATATCAATACCCTGTTCTTCAGCAAGTTCAGCAACAATAAAACGAATCTCATCATCAATCTGTTTCAGGATTTGCTCATGTTCCTTTCTTGTCTTTTCAATATTGGAATTAATACGCTCTTTATTTTTCGTTATCTTTTGCTGAATCTCCTCCTCGGCTTTCATTAAACTAGTTTTGACCTGCTCTTCCAATCTGGTCTGCTTATCCTGCATCTCCTTATACATAGCAGTTTCCATATCTTTAATATAATTCTGAAGAATCCTGTCCAGTTCATTCTGTTTTTCCTTCAGAGATCTTTCTACTTCCTTCTGAATTTGATCCTGGTATTCCTGAAGTTCTTGATCCAGTTCACTCTGTTTAGTTTCAATAAATTTGTCTAACTCTTTTTCCAGTTCTACTCTTTTTTCTTCAATCTTTTGATCTCGCTCTAACTGAATTTTTTCCAATTTAGCCTTATACTCTTTTAGCTCCTTTTCGGTCAATTGAATCAACTGGAGTTTTAATCGTAGATTGAGGATCTCTGGGAAATACTTAGAATTAATCTCCTCTTCAAATTTCATTAATTTTTCCATCTGTTTTTCATGATATTTAGAAATCATATCCTTGGCCCTGGTTTGAAGATCTTCTTTTTTCTTCTGGATTTTGTTCATAGCCTCATTCCAGATCTGCTCTTCAAAAGTGGTCAATTCCTTTTGCAATTCTTCGGTTTTCTGGTCAATCTTTTTTTGATATTTTTCCCTGATTCCTTCTAATTGGGTTTTTAATTGGGCATCCAGATCAGAATATTGAGCTTCAATCTGTTCCCTGGCCCGTTTTAATTCATCTTCCTGTCTAGCCAGTTCATTTAAATAACCCTGAATCTGATCTTCTAACTGGGAGACAATCTCACTTTTAGGATGATGGGTGCGGATGGTTTTCAAATCTACCACGCCTATTTGAATATCCTGAAAAATCTCCTCCTGGGATTCATTTTCAGACCCAGCGGTTTTTGTTACAGAAGTCTTATCCTCTGGATCTAAAATCTTTTCAGGCTCCCCTGTTATAGTAACTGGATCAACAGAGGTAACAGCCTGTTTCTCCTTAATATAATACTGATAACCAACAATAGTTAAAACCAGAAGCAGGAGCAAAAAGTAGAATATCCACTTCTGAAAATTTTCAACCCTCATTATCATTCACCTGCTTCCTTATTGGTTACTATATTTTTTCAAAATCCGCTCTTTCACCTGTTCAGTTAAATCCTGTCCGCCGTAAATTACGTTTTTCTTATCCAGAACAACCTTAACGCCCATCTCATCAGCCACCTCTCGAATGGCCTCATCAATGGAAGCGATAACATGAGCAATTAACTCCTGTTCCCTTTGCGTCAGTCGATCCTGATATTTTTCCATAGTCGCTTTCCGCTCTTCCTGAGTCATATCTTTGATTTCCTCTTCCAAACGAGCCTGTAATTCCATTACTTCCTGATTTAACAATTCCTCAGCCGCTTTTTTCTCAGGATGGGATTCAAAAACCTCCATTACGTCAACATAACCGATAATAGAAACCGGTTTTTTTTCAGTCTGAGCCTGAATCTTACCAAAACCGGCCAGAAAAATTGCTAATCCTGAAATAACAACAATAAACCCTATCAATAACGCCAGTTTTATTTTTCTTTTCATCATTAATTTTACCCCTTTCTATTAAAGTTAATTAGTGTTGCTCTAAAAGACCTATAATCTCTGCTGAAGCGATAACCATAAATGATTATTCTGATAAACTAATGAAGTCCTGGTATAAGGTCCGGGATAAAAATTGCAAGCCAACCTGAAAGACTTAATCTCTCCCGGTAAGTTTTGAGAAAAGGTAAAACCAAAATTATCTTTACGCCAATCCAGAGCAGCATTCCATCGGGATTCCTGAATCCGATACTCAATTGCTGTACTAAGGCCAGCACCCAGATAATGTTCAAGCCTCACACTGAAGATACCTGACAATTTATTCAGGATAATCTGATCCCTCAATTTAAGCATAGTATCCGGCCCCACCTTTTTTCCAAGGGATAGGTGAAGAGCAGGTTCTGGAGCATTTATACCAATATTCAATTCACCGATAAAATCAATTTGATAATCAATCCAATCCACATTTAGAGTTAAATGAGTAGTAGAACCAATCCTAACTTCCGGTTTACTATTCAAATAGATAAATTTGCTCCATCCCCGTTTATCAATCTCATCCTCAATGGCCTGAATTAACCTATCCCGATATTTCTCCAAAAATTCGACCGGTATCCCCTCAAAGACAGCCAGTTTTTCTTCAATACTCTCTTCTAAAAGAATGACTAACAACTGCGGAAGAGAATCGGTCTTTAAATCTAACTGAATATCGTTTACAAGTTGGCCTTTGGGAATAAGGGTTAAATCTACTTTAATCTCAGATCCAATATCCAATTTAACAGTGGACTCAAAACCCGGTAGTTGCCACTGAATCAGGCGGTGCAATAAGGGTTCAATTACATCGGAAGCCCAGACTAAAGACTCTATGGGTAAACCCACCATAAAATTTTCCACATCCTGAACAATAGCAGCTATCTCTCTATCTACAGCCCTGACTATTCTATCATTGATCCCGCGCAATTTTAAATTCAAATTCACTTTTTCTACCAGGATACTAGTTGGTTCTAATTTAAGAAAAATTATCGTCTTTTCACCGACAATTAGACTGACATCTATGACCCGGTAGCCCTTTAAGACCCGGTTAAAGACAGTTTTCATTATCTGGCAAATCTCATCTCTGGTCTTTTTTATCACTATAATCTCCTGACCAACTAAAACCTTGTTTGCCACTTTTAAAATACTCTCTTTAATCCTCTTAGCAATTTTGGGATGGAGCTCATTTCCGGATGGAAATTCCAGGTATACCACAACAGAATTGACTAATTGAATATCTTTTGCATAAGCCAGGGGGCTTATGGTAGTTATCAAAAATACGATAACCAACCATAAGCAACCCTTTCGCTTATTCATCTCCATCCCCTCCTAGAAGGTCTGACCAATACTAAAGTGTGGCATACCACCATTCTCACCAATAGCATAATCTAAACGAATCTGACCGAGAGGTGTATTCATCCGCACTCCAACACCGCCGGAAAATTTTAGATCATCCAGCCTGATCTGGTCATCTTTTTGCCAGGCATTACCTATATCAACAAAGACAGCACCCTGTAAATTCTTTACCAACGGAAAACGGTACTCTGCATTTGCCAACAGCATCCGATTTCCGCTCAAAGAATTAGGCTCATAACCGCGCAGGGTTTCTGCACCACCAATCTTAAACTCTTCATGGAATGGTAATTCGCCCGTACCCAATCCGGTTTTTAAGCGAAAAGCCCAGGTATGCTCATCTTTAAAGCCCGGATAGTAACGGCGCAATTCAAATCTATACTTGGTGAAATCATAATCTCCGCCTAACAGTTGGCCCGCATATTCAATGGAAGCAATATCTTTCGCTCCACTGCCCGGGTTGAATGGATTATCAGTGGTATCACGGATAGTTGTCAGGGTTAAACTCCGGGTATCACCACTCTCATCAACCAGATTCTCATTGGCCCAATTAGTGAGGGTATTTTCATACTTAAATTTGAGTGTAGCAGTGATATCTTCAGCAATTGGTTTACCAATTTGAATACTTCCACCTTTCGAGTGTTTAGTATATTCTCCATTGACTATATCTTTGACATTTTTATTGGTACGATTATAAAGGTCTATACCAAAAGAGAATCTCTCACCAAATGCCCAGGGGTCATAAAAGCTCAACTCATAGTTAGTAACCTCACCAAACTCCCATTTAAAGCCGAGTTTCTGGGCACGGCCGAAAAGGTTCTTTTCTTTAATTTCCATATAACCTAACCAACCATCTTTTGAACTATAGCCAGCCCCCATTTGAAATTGGCCTGTTTTCTTTTCTTCAACTTCGATCACCAGATCTACTTCATTAGAGCCATCTTTGGCCCTCTCAAGTCGGGGTTTAACATCATTAAAGAAACCCAGGTTATAAATCTCTCTTAAGTCATCCTGAACTTTTTTTAAGTCAAAAACTTCACCCGGTTTAATGTGAAGTTCACGCCGAATAACATAATCCTTGGTTTTCTCATTTCCTAAAATCTTAATTCCCTTTAAAAAACCTTCATTGATAGTAATAGTCAAAACTCCGGTATTACTTACGGATATATCCTCAACATAAGCCAGAATCAAGCCCTGGTCTTGATAGTAGGCTTCAATTGTTCTTAAGTCCTTATTTAAGATATTGGTATTTAACATTTGACCGGGTTTAAGTTGCATTAATTCTTTCAATTTTTCTTCTGAAATTCTCTCATTTCCTTTTATAACCACTTCAGTAATCTTCGGATTTTCCACTACTTCAAAAATCAGTTTAATCCCACTTAAATGGTTTTCAAACCCAACACGAACATCAAAGAAATATCCAAGGTCAAAAACTGCCTGTAAATCCTTTTTCAGTTTCTCATGATTAATCTTTTCACCAACTTTAGTTTGAATAACATGCAAAATCTCCTCAGTCGGGATCACATTATTCCCCCGAACTTCAATGGCCGTAATTATATTAGTAGGTTCATCTTCAGCTAAGGCTGTCCCTACCATTATAACACAGATCATACCAATAATAATTAATGAACCTGTAATTTTCCTCTTCAAACCCTATTCCTCCTTTTTAATAAGTAGCATATAAAACTTTTGTAGCAAGGTCAACTAACATATCCAGATCATAATTAACTTTATTCACTTTAGTTATATAGGTCCTATCGGTAGCTAGCGATTGACTAGAATAACCTGTCAGATATATATTCCTCCTACCTAGAGGTTTTAATTCCCTGGATATCAATGTTAGTTGATCTTTCAATTCAAGGTCAGAACTCTTGAACTTTATGGTTTTTACATTCACCTCCTCCGGTGTATAAAAAGTCATCTTTTTAATATTAAAATGTAAGGGCATCTGGTTATAAACACGCCTATTAATCTGAGCAGGCTTTTCAGTCTGTTTTTTTGAAACAGATTGAACCTCTACCGGGCCAGCACTAAGCTCATCAAAAACCTGGGGTTCTTCCTTTAAAGTTTCGACTACCTTTTGAGGGATATCCTCAAAGACCACCGGTTGCCCTGTATCCAGCTTCTGATTAAAAAAGGGAGTTAATCCTACCAAAAGAAAAAGTACTATAGCAGCAACCAATCCAATTTGATGTTTAACCAACCAGCTAAATCTCTTTTCTCCTTTCTTAGAATCTCTATAGTTAGAGGGAATATAAACCACCTGCTTTTCACAGTACAGTCTTCGACTCTCCTCAAAGGCCTTTTTAAGCTCAGCGCGAGCCAGATTTAAATTTAACTCCCCCTGCAGAATCCGGTCATTTTTATACTCCATTTCAGCCCGGTCCAACCAATCCCGAACATTTTCGAGATGGTTTAAAATTCGATCTTTAAGACTGATATACATCACCCCCACATCGCCCAATAATCAGCTACATTAATAATATCCTACCTCGAGTAGAAAAAGTGACATCCCATTTTAGCTAAATAAGAACGATATAAACAGAAAAGATTAATTTATCTGCTTCTTTCTCCTTTATTTGACCTATTTTCTTTCAATAATACGTTTAAAAAAGAGGGAACAAACCAGACCTATTTAACACAGTTTTAACATAAATAACACATGATTATAATGCAAAAAACTAATTTTGAGCGACATAGAAATTTTTCCAAATCATCTTAGCAAAATTTCCGACGAAATAAGGCCTCATCACAGGAAATGATGAGCTAGTTCTAAGGGCCAGGATGGCCCTTTGATTAGGAAGCCTTATTTCGGCGAAAATCGAGCTTTAGATGATTCGAAAAATTTCTCAAGAAGCGAAAAATTAGCTTTTTGCAGTATCCACAACCTACGAAAAAGTATAATTTCCTAAATATTAAAAAAATACCACCCTAAGTCAGGGTGGTTTTATAACACAAAAAAGTTATTTAACTTCTAAATAAAACAATCTGCTATTTACGCCTTTAAACACTACCTTCTGGAACTGCTTTATCTTAAAATATTGCGAAGTAATATTTCGTATTTTAACACCTTTAGACCATCTTCGGGCATCAGATTATCAATTATATTAAATAAAATCCCTGCATCAAAACTTTGATCATTAATTCTGGATAATATAGAAGAATCTCCACACCAAAACTCACTTTTATTCTCTACCCCATTTTCTACTGCCAATTTCTTTGCGAGTACAATGGCCATTGGTGATATATCAATACCCACTATACTTCTGATCCCTAATTCCAGACAGCGGAAAAGAATTTTCCCATGCCCACAGTCAAAATCTATCACAGATGCAGATTTATTATCAACTTTTTCCTCCCTAAATGTCGGTAACTTTAAGCAGTCTGTTTTTCAAATTCCTCATATTCTTTAGATGCAGTAATCTGAGCAGCTATACGTATTGAATTTATTTCTTCATAATTCTTGATTAAACTTGATACAATCATTGGATCTAACGCTGAATTATTAACCATCTTTTTTAAAACATGAAGTGCTTTATCTTTTGTCATTCCCTTTCTATAGGGCCGATCTTCAGTAATAGCTGTAAATACATCTGCAACAGCCATAATTCGGGCCCCTAAAGACAGATCATCAGCTTTGTGATGGAAGGGATACCCCTTACCATCCAGACGTTCATGATGGAAAGAAGCCCAGGTATTAATCTCCTCTAGACCTCCAACATTTTCAAGGATACGGTATGTGTAAAATGTATGTCCTTTAATTATATTAAATTCATCCCCAGTTAATTTACCGGGTTTCTCTAAAATTTCTGCAGGTACTGCCAGTTTTCCCAGATCATGAAGATAACCTGCAATTCTCATCATCATACATTCTCTTTTTGACATTCCCATTATTTTTGCCAATGCTTCAGCAGTAGCCGCTACCCCACTGGAATGTGTGGCGGTAAATCTACTTCTAAAATCTATAATTCTACTAAATAACCTGGTCAGATTAAGAAGCTCTTCTAAATCCAATCCAACTGTTATAAATCTTGCTTTTCTCGCTAAAACCTGGTTAATTGATGAGGAGACCGCATCTAACCAGAAATATTCTTTTTCTGCCAATCTATTAAAAACTTCAACAAGATCAGGTATAAATAACTCTCCAGAGTACTGATTAATCTTCTCACAGATTTCTTTAACCTGGCCAAGTACCTCTTGTTGTTTGTTAATCAGGGCATCAATCCGATCAGCCAGATGCAAAATATGACTTCCTAAGGGCACAGACTCTCCCTTAAACTTAGAACCCTCTCCATTATTCCAAGGTACATGGTGATAACGTACCAGAGGAGCTACTCTGGCAAATGGTTCAAAGATCTTGAGGAGAAAATATCCCTTCTCTGCATGTTGATGGGGAAAATCCAGTTCAAAGTTTAAACTGCTAAGCCTTTCTTTTAGAGAAAAAGCACCGATATCATGTAATATGCCGGCAATAATTAACCCGGTCTGTTCTTCTTTAGATAAACCCATTTCAGCAGCTATGTTTAAGGCAATATAGGCTACCCTTTTATGATGGTTAATTACAGCTGGACTTATCAAATCCAGTGCATCCGATAGACATATGATAATATCGAATAAAGAAACATGTAATTCTTTTATCATATTTATCCTATCCTTTCTATACTGATTAATTTTTACTCACTACCAAAAAAGACCTGAAATAAAATCACAGGTCCCTTTCGCTCAAATGTTTATATTTTTCTACTATTAAAGTTGAGTTTTTAAAAGATATTTTATCCTCTTTTTTATATCTATATTTGGCTATATATCATTGATCGAAGCAGATCATGATTTTTAAACTTTCTCTTTAATTCAAAGGAGATTCTATATAAAATTAATTGTATCATTTTTTTCAGTATTGTTTAATAAAAACTTTTGGTTATCTAACAATAATAATTCTTCTTGCGAGGTTATAGTTAGAGTATTAAACATCCTTTTCATAAAAGGAATATATTCTTGCTCTAACCATTTTTTTAATTATTATTAGTATTATTTGGAGTAATCTTTTCTAATAAACTATTAATAACAGTTAATACATCTCTATTAAAATTCATAAGCATCGTTATTCCTAAATATTTCATTATATCTTTACTACCCATATTTATAATATTATCTGTATTTTCACGAAACTTTTTAATTGTATGATTAAACTGCAAAAAGCTAATTTTGAGCGACATAGAAATTTTTCGTTAAACCATCTTAGTGAGATTTCAGTCGAAATAAGGCCTCATCACAGGATGTGATGAGCTAATCATGGGCCAGGAGGGCCCATTGATTAGTGTGCCTTATTTCGACTGAAATCGAACTTTAGATGGTTCGAAAAATTTCTCTTGAAGCGAAAAATTAGCTTTTTGCAGTAAAATCATTGTATCATTTTCTTCTTTAAATTTAAAAGTTTTTCTTCTAAGATCTTCCAACACATTTTCATCCACAAACATCCATCTCCTTAACAGCAATCAGTTCGTTAACTACATAATTATTATAATGTAAATTCTCCTAAATTTTAGTTCGGCACCTCTTTTGTAATTCCTCCTTCTTTTATTAAAAAACACTATTAGCAAGCAATAATTAAGTAAGACCCACACAACGTGGGTCTTTAAGCACCTTTCATCTCCTGCATTAAACCAGAGAGCATCCCGCGGATTCGCCGGATGGCTTTCCGCTGAAGCCGGTAAAAATGTCCAGTAGAAATCTTCATCTTCTTTGCCATATCTTTAGCAGCTTTTTCACCATAAAAGAGAGATTTAATAATCTCCTGCTCTTTATCAGAAAGCCGCTCTATAGCATTCTGGATCTCTTTTTTTAAATAACGCTCTTCTACCTGCCCTTCCAGACTTAAACCTTCTTCCTTCAACCTCTCTAATAATGAAAGCCCATCCTCACCCACTATATGGTCAAGGGAGATCAAATCCAGATCATAATCCTGTTTAAGATAATTCAACACTCGTCCTCGAATCCGATAGGTAGCATAAGTGCTGAAACGAATTTTCCTTTCGGGTTCAAAGTTTTCCACAGCCTCTATCAAACCAATAATCCCTTCCTGAATTAAATCCATCAATATATCACTGCTGACTGCTAATCTGGCTACCAACCTGTATACCAATGGCTGATATGCAGTGATAAGCTCCTGGCGGGCACTCCGGTCACCGTTTTCTTTGTAACGTCTCCAGAGAGCCTGCTCTTCTTCACGTGATAAAAGCTGGATTTTATTTAATTCCCCCAAGTAATGTTCCAGCATCAGTTACACCAACTTCCTTTTCTGGGATTTCTAAAGACAAGTATAACATATTTTTTTTATTCCGAACAGACTAAAACGGAAAATCAACCTTCAAACCGAACTGGTAATTTCCAGCACCTTTATAAGTTCCTTCTATACCAATATTGGGATGAATTTGGTACTCAAAACCGATGGATTGTTCAGGATTTTGGGAAAAAGTTCGGCTATAAACCACATACAGGTCATCATCCAGATATTTACCAATCTGAATATTAATTCTGGCATCCCCCAGAAGTACCGGGTCTAGATAAAAAGCATCCAGGCTCAGGGCTTTTTCTATAGACTCTTCTAGCCTATTTAAAAACTCATTACGAAGTCCCTGGTTAATATATCTCCAAATCTCCTCTGAGATCACATCAGTAACATCTCCATTTCCAGCTAAAAATTCTCCTAAACCTCCCTGGTTTGCCAATAACATAGTAATTTCATGTTCTGTTAACTCCGGTTCTGAATACAGTTTCATCTTCAGGTTATTATCTGTCGGGAGACCGTCCAAATCAAGAAAAATAAGATAATTTCTTATATTGGTCTGGGCCTGGACATGGAGTATAGGAATATATTTATTAAACTTAACAAAAGAAGCAGTGGCCCAATTAATTCTAAAGTTGGAATTATAAATGTTAAATGTTCCACTCCTTGCATGCAAATCTCCGCTTAAAATCAGTTCTTTTCCGGTTGTATCGACCACCAACTTATCTTTATTGCTTTTTATAATGGTTACATTGAGATTTACCGGACTTGTTCCGGTAACCCGTACATTATCCCCCGGATATAGCTCCAGATAAAAGATCGGATTGATTAACATAGCTCCATCAGACTGAGGCCACTCAAAAGGAACTACTCCTATCTCTGCATCATGGACAAGAATTGAACCGCGCACTTCCGGAGTTAAGAAAGGACCTTTAACCTTAAGATTCGCATCTCCCAGGGCATCAATAGAACCATAAACAAAATGATAGTCTTTAGTCTTTAAATCAAAATTAACCTCATCAGGTATAAAACCATTTAAAGTCACCCATCCCTTTAGATTCAAATGGCCTTTACCTATTCTACCTTCCAATTTCTTAATATGAGCTTTTCCCTGAGTCAGAATAATTTTACCTTTGATATCTTCTATTAAATCCAATCCATAAATTTTAATAAATCCAGAAGAGATATCAATCTCTCCTTCCAGTAACGGTTTTGCCATTGTACCGGAAATCTTAAAGTACGCTTCACCTTCACCACCGGCATCTTCAACACCTGGTACCAGAAGAGGTAAAACTTCTAAGTTACCCTGAATCATATCGATTTTCAAATTCAATAAACCATCACTATCAAACAAAGGTACAGTTCCTCTAACCTTAATATCATTTCCATCAGGTAAAATCAGTTCCTGATTTAATACTACAGTAGAGCCATCTATGATTTTGATAGTTCCAGCTAAATACTCAAACAGATAATTATCAAGATGACTATTGCTAAACTCCAGATTTAGATTTGCATTTACATTGCCAATTTTAATTTTATCAGAGTCTAAAAGGTCTGCTTTTTCTGTAGTATTTTTTCCAATGGGCAGATAGGCCTTTAAAGGAGTCAAATCAAATTTATTCCCTTTAAGATCAAGATCAATTTCATTTAAATTAAAGATTCCTTTTACCGTCAAAGTACCTGCATGAGCATCATTCAAAATTACATTTAGCCTTGCAGTCGGTTCAAATAACTTGCCCAGAACCAAAATTTCTCCATCAAGGGTATAGTCAAAATCATTGCCGGCCAGATATAACTTAAAGGGGCTTAAATCAAATTTATTACCTTTCAGCTGAAGGCTCATCCCTTGCCCAAAATCATAAATACCCTTTAATGCCAGAGAACCTTCCTTTCCATCATCAAGGATTACATCCAGTTTAACCTCCGGAGCCGGCAGATTTCCGCGAATCCATATTTTCCCATCCATAGTATAATCCAGATCCTTAATAGACAGATCAGTAAACCGGAGCAATTCGGAAATCCTGGCATGTTTAGTTCTGATCTGCATATCCAGAACCATCTGATCAAAAGAAATTTTACCAATCAACGTATACTCATTTTTACCATTGATGACCTTCATTGGTCTTATCATCAAAAGCCCTTCCTCATATTGAAGGAGAGCAGATAACTGTTCAATGGGTACTCCTTTATACTGAATCGAATCACTGGAGATAGTACCCCAGAATGATGGAGAGGTCGTCTTTCCAGTCAGTCGGCCGCGGAAATTGGCCCGGCCTGTTAGACTGGGGAAATGATCACGAATTTGCTGAATATCAGTAAGATCAAACCCTTGTCCTTCCATCTCTATTTCCAGTCTCTCATAATCCTCTATCACACCCGAAGCCTGTAAAACAGTATTCTTATAGCTAATCTCAAAATTGTTGAAAAGAATGTCATTCTCTTTCCAGCTAAAAGATAATACTGCCCTATCATAAGGCTGATTTAAAACTACACCCTGTGTTGCCACTAAATCCCCAGCCACCTGAATTCCAGACCAGGGCCCAACCAGGGTAACTTTTCCTGTAATATCACCCGTAAAATCAAAGGGTATATCCATAAAGGCCAATGTTTCCCGCAGCATTGTAATAGATGATTTGAGAATTTCTGCTCGAAGATCTAAATTCTCACTTATAAAATCTATTCTGCCTGTTAAATGAAAATCACTTTCACCCTTAATTATAGCAGTATCAAAAAGGGTCAGTTCTGATTTATCTACTTTTATCCGTCCCTTCAATTGATCAAATTCCTGATTCCAGAGCTGACCTTCACTTAAATTTATTTCCCCTATGAAATAGGGATCGGTGATTGAACCACGAACCTCTCCCTGAATGATACCTTTACCCCTGGCAGGAAAATCTAACCGTTCTCCTAACCAGATCAAGTCAATAAAAGAAGGCTCAATGGTTAAATCTATTTCTCCATCTATGTCTATATTTCCCGTTAAAGTGGTAACCAAATAAGGAGTATTCAGTTCTACTTTACTTAAACCCAATTCCCCTGCTGTAAACCAGAAGTTGGCTTTTAAGCGATTAAAATTTATCCCCTGATACCTACCATTCCGAAAATCAACATACCCAATAGTACTCAAATGATCGGGATTAAATCCTTCTCCAAAAACGTAGAAATTACCGGTCAGTAATCCTTCCGGAATCTCTTTCAATCCCGGTTCCAATGCAGAAAGGAATTTATAAAGATTAAAGTTTACCGTTTCAACATTAACGGAATAGAAAAATTCTTCCTGATTTTTGAAATTAATATAACCGCTATAACCTTTAAAACTTCCTCCATCAAAATTAAACACTAAGTCCTGTAAAGTTAAAAAGGAGTTTTGATACCACCAGCTGGTATGGAAATTGCTAAATTTTAAATTCTGATACCCTATTTCAGGAACAGTAAGGTTAACTTTTATAAGAGGATCCTTTAAATTACCTAATACTTCTATATTACCTTTTGCCAGACCGGTTAAATCTTTTCCTTTCAGTATTGGAATTAGAGAACTCAGTTTAGCTAACTGAAATCTGTCAGTGGTGATATTCAAAGACACAACCGGATCGGCCAAATTAGAGATCTGCCCTCTGACAGCAAAACTTCCAGCAGCTGTCTCTCCATTCAATTTCTGAATCAATATCTGTTTATCATTAAAATTAATCTGGCCCTGTACCTGTGTAATCTCTATTGGTATTTTACTTAAGATCATCCCTCCATCAACTATGGTAATCCGGCCAGAATAACTCAATGCCTTGTCTTCTATCCTTTTAACCTGAACCGAACCGGTTCCTTTTCCTTTAAGTTTTTCAACCCCGGATATAGTAACCCCGTATCGTTCAAATACAGCAAAGGGTAAATCTGTAAAGCTAAGTTCAAATTTCAATTCAGGACTAACAGATCCCTTCAATTCAATTAAAGACTGTTTTAACCCTTCTATTTGAAAGTCCACATCTATTTCAACCTTTGTTTCTTTAATTTTAATCCTTCCATTCAGTTGATTTAAACTTTCACTTATTCTTCCATCATTATAATATAACTTACCATCAATCAAACGAATCCAGGTAGAAAAAGCAGGAAAACTATCTCTGTTCCCTTCTCCTTGCCCGATATATTTCTCAAAATTGAAACCATCTTCTCCTTTAATCAAATGCACTTCCGGGCGGATAATTTGAATCTCTTTAATACCTTCTAAAATCCCATCCACTCCCTTAAATAAGTTATGAAGGTAAAAAGATACAACAATCCGTTCCGCCTGAAAAATAGTTTGCTCAGCAGTAATTACTTTAACCTGATGCAGTGTTACTCGATTCAAAGGAAACAAAGTCATACCACCAATTTGAATATCTTCACCCAAATACTTTTTTAGCACTTGTATTAAGGCAGTTTTAGCCCGTTCAGTAATCTGGTCTGTATTGAAAAAGACAAGTAAACAGAACCCAGCAAATACTAACAGAATAAATAGGGGTATAACTTTTTTTCCCGTTTTTAAGATTAATCTCATTTTTCTATTCCTCCATCTATTCAACTACTATAATGATATTATATTTATTGATTTTATGCAAGAAAAGAAAAAGATTCAATCTGAACTTGTTGACAAACCTTTCTTTTTTAGAGACTTGCCTGTGCAATGCCAGAAAAACTAAATATAATTTCTGAAACATATAAGTCAAGGCTTAAAGCCAGGAGGGCGGAAGCCTTGAATTTTAAGGACGCGCAGCCAGAATGGCAGAGCGTCCGGTAACGGAAGAAATTATATTTAGTTTTTTTTCAACAGCCTGGATTCAATCTGAATAATCTCAAAAATGTAATTTATGGATAAAATCCTAGATTCTGTTTGAAGTGAAAAATTGGCTTTTTGTTATAAATAATAAGACACAGGTATGAATCACTCCTGTGTCTTGTATTTCTCAATAATCTTTTGTTCTTCACTTTGAATCTCTTCAACAGTTACGTCATTTTCAGAAATGGTAATCTCCAGAGTCAGGCCACCTTCCAGCACATAATCTGTCTTAAAAGTCTTCTTAACAGATAGACTGGCTTCTTCTCCATTAGAAGACTTTTTTTCAGAAGTTTCCCCTTCATAATCCTTCTCTTGAACCTGTTCTTCCATCACTTCCACATAATAGGGTAAAATTTCAATAATCAACTCATTATTCTTATATTGATTTAAATAATCATCTAAAAGTTCTTTTAAACTTTTATAATGGCCTCCCACCACATAAGGTACCTGTTCTTGCTCCTGTTGTTGTTCATTCATAGAATCATACATCTCCACATCTTGATAGCTACCATAGATTCCTCCAGATATAGAGAGAGATGCATCCCCGGTCTGTATATTTTCCGGGATTTTAATCTCAAAAATCTGTTTGAAAGGCGTATCCCTATAGGGACGTAAAGTTACTTCTACCCGTGCAGTATCTCCAGGTTTGAGCTTTTCATTCAACAACTTAGCTTCTTCAATAATAGCTACCTGACGTGCCCTCTTTACCTGAAGATTTACATTGATACTGATTAGATTCACTCTGTCAAAAGGATTAGTAACAATTATATTCAGGAGGTTATATAGATCATACAGTGATTGAGCAGCTATATCATAGTTACTAAAGTACATATTATTATATTGGATAATATGATCAGGTAATTTATCAGCCATAATCTCAATATCTACCGTCGAAGTTCCATACCCCTGACGATCAATAGCAGTATCAATGGCTTGAAGAACGGAATTAACTACCAATGGTATAACCAATTCTTCATCCCGAATTACCTGAAACTCGATTTCCCGTTTTCGATCTAAATCAAGATCATGTACCTGGACAGTTACAGGAATAATCTTAGGTAATCTATCTAATCTACCTCCAAGCCCGGCATTTCGATCCTGGGTGATAACCCCTTTCAGATCAGTTGGTACTCCCAACTTAAAAGGCATATCCTGATGGTTTACAACGGTCATAATCTCAGCACCTGAGAGAAAATATTCCACCTGACCCAATTTCAAAAAAGGGTGACCAAATCCCAGGATTTTTTTTCCCTTTATATAGGTTAAAGTCCCGATAGCAGAAATGTTAATATCACCTCTAACTAGCTGTACAGCAATGGCACTTCCGGGCTCTAATGACTGCACTCCACTTCCTGAGATAGTAATTCCGCCTGTCACAATTGGCACCAGATCAAAACTTTTGAGATCATTGATAAGGTACTTTAATGCCCGACCGGTTAAACCATTAACTAATAATGGTGTTTTAACTGGATAAGCTGCTAAAGCATTATCTTCTTCTTCGGATATCTTCAAGGCTTCATGGTAGGAATCACAAAAATAAATACGATCTACCACTCTGTCCTTAAGCTGGAGTGGTTCAAAGAATACGACCTTATCCTTCCTTCCCTGATTTACAGATTCCGGAGATTTCTTTATATTAGGTTGCAAATATTTATACTCCATTTGATTGGATTTTAATTTTTTTTCTCCCTGCTTATCCATCTCGAGAACCTGTAACATTGATTCAATTGGAGTCACCAATCCAACGGTATGATCAGTTAATCCCCAACTATATCCAATTGCTCCTATCAATTTGCCATTAATATAAACGGGACTTCCACTCATTCCGGCAGCTATACCGCCAGTTCTCTCAATCAAAGAGCCGCTAACTTTAACTAAAATTAAATCTCCGACTTGATTCTGACTTTTTAAAATACCTAATATTTCTACATCAAATTCTTCAACTACTACTCCAGAAATTACGGTCTTACCTACTCCCTTCATCCCCTTTTTAATCCCTGTAATAGGCATAATTTCATCCTGCGCCAGAACAATTGCTGTAAATTGCATTAAAATTAGGAGAACGTAGACAATGACCACTGTAAAAAATAATTTCTTCAACGAAATCCCATCCTCTCAGTGTAATTCATCCTAAAAACCACGTCCCAGAGAACGATGGTTATTAGAAATCAAACTATCTTGAAGATAATCTAGATTTTCCAAAGCCTTTCCAGTACCAATGGCAACACAAGATAAAGCATCTTCTGCCAAAACTACCGGAATTCCTGTTTCCTCACTCAACAGACGATCTAAACCTCTAAGCATTGCTCCCCCACCAGTTAATACTAAACCCTTATCAATAATATCAGAGGCTAACTCAGGAGGAGTTTGCTCTAAAACACGTTTTACTGCGGCTACAATAGCCTGAACCGGGTCTTTTAAGGCTTCATAAATCTCTTTTGGAGTCAAAATAATATTTTTTGGCAAACCGCTCATAATATCCCTACCGCGTACTTCATATGTAGTATCTTCCTGGACATCCAGATGGGCAGTCCCAATGGCAATCTTAACTTCTTCTGCAGTCCTTTCCCCAATCATCAGATTATATTTGGACTTAACATAGCGAATAATAGCTTCATCAAAATTATCACCAGCTACCCTTAACGACTCGCTTACTACAATACCACCCAAGGAAATTACAGCTATATCACAGGTACCACCGCCAATATCTACAACCATACTTCCACAAGGTTCATGAATCGGCAAACCGGCACCAATAGCGGCTGCCAAAGGTTCTTCAATTAAAAACGCCTTTTTTGCTCCAACCTGCATAGCTGCTTCAATCACTGCTCGTTGTTCAACACCGGTCACATTAACAGGTACACAAACCATAATTAAAGGTTTTATAAAAGTGTATTTGCCACAAACTTTGGAAATAAAATGTTTGAGCATAATCTCTGTTACCTCAAAATCAGCAATTACACCTTCACGTAATGGGCGAATGGCAACAATATTGCCTGGAGTGCGCCCTAACATTCTTCTTGCCTCTTCTCCTACTGCAAGGACTTTCTTGGTTCCCTTTTCCATTGCTACAACAGATGGTTCCTTTAAAATAATACCTTTACCTTTTTCATAAACCAAAATTGTAGCCGTTCCCAGGTCTATTCCAATCTTTTTTTGTAACCCAAACATTTCAGTCCCCCTTCGGCATACTGGTGTCATTATTTCTAATAATCCAAAAATTTTTAACTAAACTGGTACAATTATTAGTTCTATATATCTTCAGTTATTTCCTTCTTTTTTTTAATATAAACAGGTATAGATTTACTCTTTCTTCTCCTTCAAATATTTACGTCTGGTAGCTTCACCACCACGAATATGACGTTCAGCCTTATTAAACTCCAAAACCTCTTTAACCCTTTGAGAGAGGTTTTCATCAATTTCACTCAAGCGTTCAGTCACATCTTTATGAATAGTACTTTTACTTACACCGAAAATTTTTGCTGCCTGTCTTACGGTTGCACGTGTCTGATATATGTAATTTGCCACCTCCAATACACGCTTACGTATATAATCTTTCACAAAAAATTCCCCCCTACCCTTCTTCAATCCTACTCTATATATATGAAAGGGATAGGGGGAATATTCTTTCTAGATCAAGGCAAATATTTACGCGGATTTACAGTTTTATCATCCTTAATAATTTCAAAATGTAAATGGGGTTCAATAGCTGTTACACTTTGTCCAATCTTTCCAAGCTGCTGACCTTTAACTACTTGATCACCAGTTTTAACTTTAACCTCTCCAATTTGACCATAAACAGTCTTCCAGCCATTACCGTGATCTATAGTAACAATTATAGCTTCCTGGTCACTTTCTCTCACAGTGATTACTTTACCTGAAGCTGATGCCATGACAAGATCTCCTTTTTTGCATCTTAAATCTACACCCTGATGAAAACGCCAAACTTCAAGAATTGGATGAAAATACCAACCATAATCAGTAATTACTGCTCTTTTATACCGTAATGGATAAATTACTTTTAAGCCTTCAGTTTGAATCCTATCTGAAACCTCCGATCTCTCTATAAATTTAACTGTAGTTTCAGCAGGTTCTTTAGAAAATTCTTCTTTTAATTCTTCAGATTGGTTCTCCAATAAAAGACCGGAGCCATCCAATTTAACCTCCGGAAGAGAAGGTACCTGAGTCGTCAGACGCCCCTTCTCATCAATAACTACATCCATCCTTCCCGGATCTGACAAACCATCTTCTAAATCAGGTTTTATCTGTGGTTCACCAGCAAATTTAGCAATCAAAACTATAAGAAAAATACCAACAACTATAACAAATGATGACCATAACTGCCTGGGAAGCTTTTCATATTGCTTTGAAACCTCTTCAATAGTCTTTTTAATTTTTAATCGTATAAAATTTTGTTTATCCTTTACAATATGGAAAGGCAAACGTTCTTTTTTATTATTCTTCTTTTCCAAATTTATCACCTCCATAAAAATATTCTCACCAGTTATTAGTATTTTATACCCATTACTTAGAACAAAATGCCCTTCGGCCACTTAATCTTATTTTACTGCACAAAGCTAATTTTTCGCTTTATGAAGAAATTTTTCGAACCATTTAATGTTCGATCTCAGTCTAAATAAGGCACACTAATCAACGAGCCCTCCTGGCCCTTGATTAGCTCATCACTTCCTGTGGTGAGGTCTTATTTCGACTAAAATCTCACTAAGATGGTTTAACGAAAAATTTCCATGTCACTCAAAATCAGCTTTTTACAGTTTGATCATAATGTTATCTACAACCTGCGAAAAAGTATAATTTCCTTGATATAAAAAAAGCAATCCTTCACAAGGATTTAATCCTTGTAAGAATTGCCCCAACAACTTAACCTAATTCTGTTTTACCTGCGCTAACCGGGTTCCTGGATAGTAATGACTTAAAATCTCAGTATAGTCACTTCCATATTTCGCCATCCCATTTGCCCCATATTGGCTCATCCCTACCCCGTGTCCTTTTCCATAGGTTACAAATTTTATTCCTTCAGCGGTAGGAATAATCTCACATTTTGTAGACGGTAAATTAAGTTTTCTCCGTAAATCTTTACCACTAAAGATAAATCCATCAATTCTGACTTGCAAAATACGTTGGGTTGGACTAACTTCCAGAATTTCCACTAACCCTTCCCCTGCACCTGCAATAGCAGTTTTTGAAAGCTCTTTTATCTGCTCAATTCCAGCGGTTAAATTAGTTCCAAGTTTTTGGTCCAGCTCCTTCCAACTAAAGATAAACTCCCCGCGATAATCTGGAGCTTCAAGGTCATATTGGCTGGGTACACTTTTTAAATATGGAACCGGATTCCCCCAAACATAGGCAGGATCCTCAGTCTTACCTCCTGCATTGGAATGGTATAAAGCATCAATCAGTTCTCCATTATAGGTTAATACCTGTCCCCGGGTGGCCTCAACTGCCTCAGAAATTTTTTTCCAGTTAAGGAGATAACCTATAAGACCCCACTTTTTCTGCAATTCCTTTCGACTAGCCCAGGCCTGACCAGATTGATAATCAGTACTGACTACCGCCTGAGGATGCTCCGGAACAGTATATCCTTTCTTGAGCCGATAAAGTACATAGGTTCGTGCTACAACAGCCTGGGCCTTCAACGCTTCCATATCAAAACTGGCTGGCATCTCAGCAGCTACTACTCCTTTAATATACTCTTCCAACTCCATATCCAGAATCTCTTTTTTCTGATGATTAAAAACTTTTATCACAGAACCACGGGGCCTTTTTATCTCAGAACCGCCAAAAGTACAGCCCCTGACCAGCAGTGTTGGAATAATAATCACTATCACTGAGACGAGAACCAGGAGTAATGCTAAAAAATTACGCATCCTGCCCCCCTCCTGACCAATAAATCGATCTGTTATTATCTCTATTCCTGACCTGAAAGGTTTATTCCAATTACATTATAACAGAAAAAGCATACCGTATATGGCATGCTTTTACTCAGAAACACGTTTAATTTTTGCACCTATCCCTCTTAATTTATCTTCTATATTCTCATAACCCCTTTGAATATGGTAAATATTACTCACTTCTGTTTCGCCCTGGGCAGCTAAACCTGCCAGAATCAGTGCTGCACCTGCCCGCAAATCTGTTGCTGTAACTTTAGCACCGGTAAGAGGTGCCGGCTTAATTAGCGCAGCCCGACCATCCAGCTTAATATCCGCTCCCATTCGCTTTAACTCATCAACATGCATAAAACGATTCTCCCAGACTGTTTCAATTACCAGACTTGGGCCGTTAACCTGAGTTAAAAGAGCCATCATCTGCGCCTGCAGGTCAGTGGGAAAACCAGGATGTGGCAGTGTTTTTATATCAACACCTTTTAACGGTCGATTTACCGATACTCTTACTCCTTCAATCTCTTCTTCAATGTCCACACCCATCTCTTTCATTTTAGCTATCAGTGATTTTAAGTGTTCACTCAGCACATTGCGAACAAAGACGTCTCCTCTAGTAATAGCCGCTGCAATCATGTATGTACCTGCTTCAATACGGTCAGGTATAATCCTGTGTTCTACACCATGCAGCTTTTTTACACCCTCCACTTTAATCACATCAGTACCTACACCGCGAATCCTGGCACCGGCAAAGTTTAAATAGTTAGCCAGATCAACAATCTCCGGTTCACGGGCCGCATTTTCAATAACAGTTTGACCTTCAGCCAGAGTGGCAGCAAGTAAAATGTTAATAGTTGCCCCTACACTGGGATAATCGAGATAGATCCTATTGCCCTGTAATTTTTTTGCTTTCACCTCAACAATACCATGATCTATATAAACTTCGGCTCCCAGGGCCCGAAAGCCTTTTAAGTGAAGATCAATAGGCCTATTTCCAATCTGACAACCCCCAGGTAAAGCACATCTAACCTGTCCTAACCTGGGTAGTAAAGCTCCAAGAATATAATATGATGCCCTCAACTTGCGCACCAGTTCATATGGAGCCTCAAAGGCATTAATAGTATCCGGATTTACTCTCATCTCATTGTTATTAAAAGTTACTTTAGCACCGAGAGATTTCAATATCTCTTTTAAATTATATACATCCCGCAATTGGGGAATATCTTTTAAGATACTTTCTCCTTCAACCATGAGGGTGGCACAAATAATGGGTAAAGCTGCATTTTTTGCTCCACTTACAGGAATTTCTCCTTTTAACTGTTCACCGCCAGTAATCAATAGTTTTTCCATAACCAGGCCTCCTCATTATGATCAATTATCATAAATTTCAACTATGATTTTAATTAGAACCACATTTTTATTATATGCATACATTATATTTTTCGTCACAAATAAAATTAATCCTTTAACCAATTGTTATTTTGTTACCAGGAAAAATCCGGTTAACCCAATAATATGAAAATTTTATTTCTTTCTAGAACAAACTGCACACCTTGTTCCAGTAAGACTTTCTAACCACGTTATTCGTCGATAATTTATCAATTCCTTTGGGTACAAAGTCTCTATTTTATTCCAGCATTTTAAACAAAGCTTTTTACCAACTGCATTAATCAGATCTTCTGATAATCCCAGGGCCCGTAACCGCTCTTTTCGATCCTCAACTAAAATATGAGACTCATCAACAGCATTGGAACTGACTACTACAAGACCGATGTCTCCTTTAAATTTTGGTGAATCTACCCGTTTAAAGGCCACCTTCTTTTTTTTGGCCAACTCCAGATAATCTCTTGCCCGTTCTAAGTCTATATCCCGTCTGAGAATCAGTTTACTGGCCCTTGGATCACATAAAGCGTCCAGGATTTCAGGATATACTCCTGGTTCTTCTACCTGTTCTACAGTTAAAGCCTTTAATACCCTTTCTCGAAATTCTCCCAGATATCTTAAACGTTCTTCTTTTTTCAATTCCGGTGTCCCGTAAAGTCCATATTCCACAGTTTTTTCTAAATTTGATTTTCTCTCCACCATTCCATTTCCTCCCATGAATTGGTATATTTATACCTATTATTACCTCAATAAGCTCAAATTATCCCCTTGTTCAAATTTTTAGAGGCATTTCCCGGGAAATACTCAATCTTCGATAACATTCAACACAGAAATAGTCATTTTTATCTCCAGGCTGTTGAAAAAGGGGAGGTGCACATAACTTGCTCCTACAGAAGAACAACTAAATATAATTTCTTCTGCTATCGGACGCTCCGCCGTCCTGGCTGCGCATCCTTAAAAGCCAAGGCTTTCGCCCTCCTGGCTTTAAGCCTCGACTTATATGCTTCAGAAATTATATTTAGTTTTTCTGGCAGTACAGGGGCAAGTCTCTAAAAAAGAAAGGTTTATTAACAAGCTTGATTATTTTTATCTCCTTAATTTCTTCTAAATACGAAATATTTATGGTATGATTAATATATATCCTAATCTTCAAAAGGAGGTATTTTACAATGTCCTTATTTAAGGTAATCTTAATTTTACTTGCCGGAACCGCAGCAGGATTTCTCAATACCGTGGCAGGAGGTGGATCATTAATTACCATGCCAACTTTAATTTTCCTCGGTTTACCTTCTGCCATTGCCAATGGAACTAACCGGATCGCTTTAATGATCCAAAATATTGTAGCCATCACCAATTTTCGACGCAAAGGTTTTTTCGATTTAAAACTTAGCCTAATGTTAAGCATTCCCGCCATCCTGGGAGCAGTAATCGGTTCTAAAATTGCTGTTGATTTACCTGATGAAATCTTCAATAAAATCCTGGCTATAGTTATGATTGGGGTACTGGCACTGATTCTCTTAAAACCCCAGAAAAAGCTGACATCAAATATGGAAAACTTAAGCACCAAACGTCAGATTGCTGCCATGATTGCCTTTTTCTTTGTAGGAATCTACGGAGGATTTATTCAGGCGGGTGTAGGGTTTATCATCATTGCTACATTATCGGTCATTACCGGATTATCTCTGGTCAAGATTAATAGTTTAAAAGTATTTATTGTCGCTTTGTATATGGTATCTTCCCTGGCAGTCTTTATCATTAACGGAAAAGTGAATTGGATTCTGGGTTTAACCCTGGCCGTTGGGAATGGGTTAGGAGCCTGGCTTGGAAGTAACTTTGCTGTGGCAAAAGGTGATAAGTGGATTCGTATTATACTTGTTATCGCTGTTTTAGGAATGGCTGCTAAATTACTAGGGGTATTCAATTTTTAACATAATACTGTAATTAAACTGTAAAAAGATAATTTTGAGTTGTTAGTGAGATTGAAGGGAATGGCCTCATCACAGGATGTGATGAGGCCTTATTTCTCCCTCAATTTCACTAAAAGGGTTTAACGAAAAATTTCAATAGCGCTCAAAATTAGCTTTGTGCAGTTTAATCAGTTGTTTATTTTAAAAACAAAATGCTGCCCCGTAGGGCAGCCTCTTTTGGCAATTACTTCCTCTCTTCTTATTTTTTATCATTTACCACTACTATAAGTAAATTCTCTACCACTTGATTCCATATTGGCATAGGGATGACCGGCCAGGTCCATTAAAAGTGCCCCAATGTACCACTTATACCGAGTTCCATCTTGCAGACTATATTCAGGGTCGAATTGGAGAGTATAATTACTATCCACTAAATCATAGTAACTATCTATTCCATCTACCCATTCCCAGCTATTATAAGTTTCATCATAATAAAATAATCTAAAATTATACATAACTAATCCATCCATCTCTTCCCAGGTAAAAGTAGGATTAGCATCACTGATTATAGCACCTTCCCCAGGACTGATTAACTCAGGCCTATGGAAGATAACTGTCCTGGTAAACTGCTGTTTCTGAACCCCATTTTTATCCTTAACTGTAACCCTGACCTCATATTCAGTATCAAGATTAAAGATCTCAGTTACATCGCCTCCAGTATCAGTTATATCAATATATTCACCATTATCCAGATATTCTATGGTAAAGGTATCTTCATCTTCACAGATAAATAAAGGTACTAACCATAATTCATAGGAATCATCATATATGTTGTAATCCATATCCAACCAAAATCCACCTAGTTCAGCATTTAATTTTAAACCAGTAATTCCATCAGCAGTAACATTGATTTCATATTCCTTTGAATATAGTCAATTGTCTTCAACCTTCAAGGTATGTTTACCTACAGGTACATTATGAAAGGCAAAACATCCAGTTAAATCAGTTACATCATATTTTTCTCCATCGAGATAAACCACCGTGCTGGTTATCGCATTATTATTTACATTCAACGGAATATAATAACCAGAGTCTGCATCAGGATAAATTACCTGACCATAGATATCAGCCACCCCGACGCTGTCATTCTGATTAGTACAACCTGCAAAAAAAAAGCACTACTCCCACCAGAACTACCATCAATAAATATTTTTTTTCCAAATAAAAAACCTCCTTTAATAAATTTTATGTATTATTAAATATTTTAACGATTAAACTGCAAAAAGCTAATTTTTCGCTTCATGAAGAAATTTTTCGATGAATTAAAAACATGCCCTTTTTAATAATTTTATTACCTTTTAATTCAGAAAAAAGTAACCATACTATTATTATTATTTTCAACTTCAAGCTTTGTACTATTTTTGTTTATTATTGAAATCTATATCAAATATAAGACCACCTTACTCTAATTAAAAAATGGTTCTTTATTATAAAAAAGATATATTTTATAAATCACTCGACCTAAGAAATTTTTCTTAAATCATATTTTATCTATATTTAATTCAATTTCGTAGAAGTAACATTATATTCCATAGTATATAATAACATAACTTAATCTCTTTTTCAATCCTAATTAGAAAAAATATTCAGAATATAATTTGATCCGAATCCGTAATTTTTAAAATTAGAAAAGGGAGAAATCAAGCGAAAATAGAAGTATTATTTAAGAAAAATATATGATTACACTACAAAGAGCTAATTTTGAGCGACATAGAAATTTTTCGTCAAACCATCTTAGTAAGATTGAAGAAGAAATAAAGCCTCATCACAAGATGTGATGAGCAAATTAAAGATCAGGAAGATCCATTGATTATTGTGTCTGATTTCGTCAGATGATTCAAAAAATTTCTTTTTAAATGAAAAATTAGCTTTTTATGATAAAATCATACATATATTTTTTCCTTTCTTTTATTTATTTTATCTTGAATTATTTTTATATTAAAATATAACATTATACATAAACTACATAAAAAGCCATACTCTATTTTTAAAGAAAATCTCTTAAGAATGCTGTTATTTATAAACATAGAAATTGGAACTATAATACCTACCAATATTGTATGAATACTTCTCAAATAACCTAGAAAATCATTACTTATTTCTATTTGATAATACAATTGTACTAATCCATTTAATACATTAAAAATTAAACCGTATAACAAAATCGAACTTGCAAAAATCCAAATATTATCAATAATCATATATGGTAAAAATATTATATTAGATAAAATTATGAATTTTTTTAAAGATTTAATTTTATCTTCTTTTAAATAACTAATCAATCCTGAACCAATTACTGCACCTATGGCAAAAAGTGTCTTGAATACCCCTATATAATAAACACCATTTACTATCTGTTTTTCATCTATATATTGCATTATAACTAGATTTAATGTAACCGAAACAAACGTCAAAACCATAGCTGAAACATAAATAATACTCATATCAGGAAACATTTGTAAAGCCTTTCTTATATTTTTCGTTTCCAAATCTATATACTTTTTCTGGGTAATCAAACTATGATTATATTCAACTCTTATAGTTAGCAACGCTGAAATAAAGAATGATACAGCATTTATGAAAATAAATATATATGGATTGATTTTTTGAAGTATTAAAGCAGCCAAGGAAGGTAATGTCACATTTAAAAAGTTTTCTGTAACTAAAAGTAAAGAAATATACTTATTTTTTTCTGTCTTACTTAAAATACCTTTTAAAACTTTTTCCCTTACAATTTTATACACAGAAAATATAAAACTAAAAATAACTTCAAATATTATTAGGTACAAAACTTCAAACTTATATAATAATAAAAATAATAATATTAACATAAATATGCCATAAAAAATATCGGGTCTATAATTAATGTTGTGAAGAAAAAATTATAAAAAATAAAAAGGCATTTGCTGGCTCCGTTGAATTAATTAGTTGCGAACTAAAAACCAAAGAAAGGAGTCCAGCAAATGCAATATAATAATATCATAAAATTTCTTGATTTGCCAGACATTATTGCAACTGAAATTATTTCAACGGAGGACAGATATATTTTTATCGCTGAAGCAAAGAAAAATCACATTGTGTGTCCTCAGTGTGGTAATATCACTAATAAAATCCATGATACAAAATGGCAAAATATTAGAGACATCCCCATAAGAGGTAAACTAGTAATCATTAGACTTCTAAAGAAAAGATATCGTTGTCCTTATTGTCATAAGAGGGGTATCCCTGAAAAATATGAAAGTATTGATAAATATGCCCGTAAAACCAAACGCTTTGATAAATATCTTGCTAAAGAAACTGTCAGCAAGGATTATTCTAAAGTTGCTAGAGAAAACGGGTTAAGTTATACAGCTGTTAATAATGCAGTTAAAAAAGTAGTTGACCCTCTCATTAAACAACAAGTTTCAAAACTTAGTCAATTAAAAGCCATCAGTATCGATGAATTTGCAGTTTTAAAACGCCATAAATATGGAGTTAGCATTACAGATCCAATTAATCGGGAGTTAATTGACATTTTACCTACTCGCAAAAAGGATGATTTAATTGACTACTTTAATTGTTGGGAAGATGAACAAAGACGACAGATTCAATCGATCTCTATGGATATGTGGCGGCCGTTCAAAGCAGTAGCAGATGCAGCATTTACTCATGCAAAAATTGTTATAGATAAATTTCATCTTGTAACTTTAATGAACAGAGCCCTTGATGAAGTTAGAAAACAAGTTCAACAAACAGTAAATAATCATCAGAGAAGAAAGTTTTTTCAAAGTCGTTTATTACTCCAAAAACGAGCTGAAGAATTGACAGATGAAGAACATGAAAAGCTCATCAAATTATTTGAACTCAGTCCAGCTCTAGAAAAGGCCTGGGAATTAAAAGAGGAATTCAGAGACTTATTGCAGCTAGATGATGTGAAAGAAGCCACCAGAGCTCTAAAAAGGTGGTATAAAGAAGTAATAAAAAGCAAGCTGATGCCTTTTTACCAGGTAAAAAAGATAATACAAAGATGGGAAGAAAAAATACTAAATTATTTTAAGACTAAGATAACCAATGGCTTTGCTGAGGGTATCAATAACAAGATTAAATTGATCAAAAGGATTGGATATGGTGTTCCAAATGTTATGAATCTAAGGAGAAGAGTATTTAATGCAATGTTAAGTTATTAAATTTAAATGTTTATTTCAAAATCAATTTACCAATCAATTCAACGGAGCCAACTTATCTTTCACAACATTTGACGGAGAGCCAAAATATCTAAATAAATCATTGCTTTTTTTTCATTTATTTTATCTACTTTCTTTGATATTAAAATTGATGTTAAAACTCTAACTACAGCATTTATTGCCACTAATATACCCATAATGCTGGTAGCATTCTTTTGACCTAAAAGCAATGACATAATTACTAATGAATGAAAAATATCTCCTGTTATACTTATATTTCTAGAATAATAATAATATTTGAAATTTTTATTTAAACTTAAAAACAACTTACCCCCTCCTCAAATATCAAATATTCCGTCAAATTTTTTCCTTTTTTCAAAGGACAAAAGCTTGATTTTTCCTTGTAGGCTCGAGATTTTCCTAAAAAAAAGAATCCCTCCCCTTTGAGTAATAAGGGCCAAACCACAACTTGCTACTCAGAATGGAGGGATTCATAAGTTCTGATTCGTCAATACAATACATAATATCCTCTTAAAATCTTTATTAAATTCTTCTTAATCTCTTTTTGGTTCTCTCTTAATATTTCCGATTTGATTTTAAACCATCTAACCAGATTGATAACAGCTACTATAAACTAAACAGTTTTGATGATTCTTTACCTTTATATCTTAAATTTCTTCACTATTTCCTCAAGCTGTTCTGCAATTAAGTTCAACTCTGTACTCGCACTACTCACCTGCTGTGCACCTTCACTCTGTTGCTCTATTCCCTTTGCCATCTCTTGTATCTGCATCGCCACATCTGACACTGCCTTCGATCCCGTATCCATTGTACTTGCCATCTCTTCCGCTACTACGCTCTGTTCCTGTGTGCTCGCAGCTATGTTTTGCGTCATATCGAGTACGTTATTTATTTGCTCCTCTATCTCCTTAAATTGCTCTGTAAGCTTCTTTACCTTTTTTACCGTTTCATTTACCATCATTTCTACACTACTCGTTGCCGTATTCGCTTTCTCAGTTCCTTCTTGTATCTGTTTCAAAATGTTTGCTATCTGTTCCGTTGAAATCCTGCTTTCTTCTGCAAGTTTCCTTATCTCATCAGCAACTACCGCAAAACCCCTTCCAGCTTCTCCTGCCCTCGCCGCTTCTATAGCCGCGTTAAGTGCGAGTAAGTTAGTCTGTTCCGCTATTCTCGATATCGTATAAACTATCTCTCCTATGTTCTGTGTTTGAGATGCAACCTTCTGTACTATATGCAATGTTTCTTTGACCTCTTTTGCTTCCTTGTTCATACTCGCCACAACCTCATCTACAGCCTTTCCACCAAGCTGAGCTACTTCTACAGCATGCTCTGCATTTACTGAAAGTTCCTGTGCTGCTTTAGAGATGTTTTGTATGCTTGCCGATACTTCTTCAACAGCACATGTTACCTCTTCAATAGACGCCGAAGCGTTCTGTACGTTCTTATCTACATTCTCAGCCTGTGAGGAAAGCTCCTCGGAAGATGCACTCTGTTCCTGTGCAACTGCTGCAAGGTCCGTTGCAGCTTTGTTTATGTTTCGTGCTGTTTGAACTACATTAGCTATTGTTTCCCTCAAACTATTAGCCATTTCGTTGAGCGCCCGTGCCATCTGTGCAATTTCATCTTTACCTTTTGCATCAAATTGCACAGAGAAATCTCCTAAAGCAAGAATTTTTATTTTTTCCTCCATAGTTTTGAGAGGTTTCAATTTTTTATTCAAATATAAGTAAATAATAAAAGATACAAAAATGATAACACCAAAAATTATAATACTCTGATAAGTTTTCTCCTTCAACAATTTGAAATAGTTAGTTTGGATAACGGCTTTAAGATATGCAACAATCTTGCCCTCAAAATTCTCAATTGGTATCAGCATAACTGATTTATCATAACTTTTTAGTAATTCATAAGTAACTTTCCCTTCTTTAACATCTTTAATGTTTTCTTCGCTAATTTTATAAATATCGTTCTCTTGAGTACCTATGAAATCTTTTCCTTCCCAGCTAATACCCTTCTGGAGGATATAAAGAAACCACTCACCACCGTATCGTTTTTTCAACTCGTTCAAGAACGCTAGCCCAAAATCCATACCGAGTTCAACCGATCCTATATGTTTTCCCCTATAAAAGACGGGAACAACTCCCCTTATACCAAATCCAGCTTTCCCCTGCTCCACACCTTTTACAGGTTTTAATGAGGTGTTAACGTCCACAACCGTTTTTCTGAACGAAGATAGTTCATCACCGTATTTCTGTGGTGAATGGACTCTTAGAAAACTAGTTGCTACTGGTTTATGGTATTGGAACTGGCTAGTTTTAAAGTCCTCCTTTAAGCCTTTCCATAGGCTCTCCATCATTTTATAGAGTTCTTCTCTATTCTCATTTGCAAAAAGTGAATTGGCTTCTTGATTCTGGGCAATAATATATGCCCCCAAAAAGGCAGAATAGGATTTTGACTCAATCAAATCTTTGACGATTTTAGATAGTTGCAGCATTCTTTCTTCTTCCATTAATTTCATCATTTTTTGTTGATCTTTAAATTCAAAAAATAGAAATAATGCCATTGTTACACTGAAAATCATAATCATTATAAGTACCACCTGAGTTTTCAAACTCTTCACGATAGAATACCTCCTGAATATCTAGTAAGTATATATTAGGCAATTATAAAATCCCAAAATAGCTATAAATGCTTCAATCGACAGGAATCAAATTTATACGAAAGCATTTACTATCGCATCAAAACCACCGGCTATTCCTATTATCAATCTATCCGGATTGTAAACCCGTGATAGGTGATAATAAGAAAGCCTATCTTTTAAGCAAGCATAGGTACCCAGATTTGAGTCCAGTTCAAGGCAGATAACTTTGTTATTCAACGAAACTAGAAGGCTTATGGAAAAGTCAACCTTTTAAAAATGAAAAAAATTTTTTCAAAGGTATCTTGTTTGAAAAATTTTAATTAAACCATCTTTAACTTATTGTAAGGAATAGTTTTCCCTCCTTTCTCCTTTAACCAGTTTAACTAAACCTTTTGAGGTTTGCTACTAATGCTGTCCAAATAGCTTGAAAACCAAATTTTCGCTTGACAAAAAACTGTCTCTGGCGTAATCTATGACGGTTTAGCACTTCATTATTCATTCGTTCAATTCTCTTTGGAAATTTTTACGAATACTTCAATCTCATGTTCCCTAAATTCAACCCGGCCATCAGCATTCCCACAAGCACAACCTGCAAAGACTTCTTTCGGATGTTCTCCATATATTTCTTTTTAATATGTATTAAAACGAATCAAAGTAGATATATCAAACCCTTCGTAATCAAGCGAAATGTTTAAAACATACTCCCAGGAGAGATCTCATCTGACGCGGCGAATAGCTTTCGTATCTGAAACATTATCATGATATTGTAGAAGGATAGTCTTATAAAGAATAGAAGAAGATACACTTTTTTGATTGCTATTTTGACAATATAATTCAGCAAAGTCATCTTCTTTAACCAAGATATCCTCAAATTCATAAAGTATATAATAAAACTAATCTTTATAGTTAAACTGCAAAAAGCTAATTTTTCGCTTCTTGAGAAATTTTTCAAATCATCTAAAGCTCGATTTCCAACGAAATAAGGCTTCCTAATCAAAGGGCCCTTCTGGCCCTTGATTAGCTCATCACCTCCTGTGATGAGGCCTTATTTCGTCGGAAATCTCGCTAAGATGATTTGGCGAAAAATTTCTATGTCGCTCAAAATTAGCTTTTTGCAGTATAATTATCTTTATCAAAACATCTGTAAAAATTACATCAATATCAAAAAGTGATTTTTGTTTAGATCGATAATAAATTTCCCTTTATTAATTGGTATTAATATGTGTTTATTATATCACATTTTATAAAAATATTAAAGATTTTAAAGATAAACACATAAAAAGCCCTTTATCTCGAAAAACGAAATAAAGGGCTTGAATCGTCTAATTTATTCACCAAGTTTGCCAGCAGCTTTTAAGCGGGCAATAGCACGCTCTAAGGCAGCCCTGGCCCTGGCTTCATCGATCTTTGCTGTCTTATTTCTAAGCCGTTCCTCTGCTCTTTGTTTAGCCCGTCTAGCCCGCTCTACATCAATCTCGTGAGGAAGTTCAGCAGTTTCAACCACCATTTTAATCTGATCAGGATGAACTTCCATAATCCCTCCACTGGTTGAAACTAAAAACTCCTCACCATCTTTTTTAACTTTAACTACACCAATCTTTATACCTGTTATAAGTGGAGCATGGCCTGGTAAAACTCCTAATAGTCCATCCAGAGCGGGAACTATGACCATTTCCACCTCATCACTAAAGACAACCCGTTCAGGAGTAATAATATCCATGGCAATGGTCCGTGCCATTTTTATTCGTCCTCCTCAAGTTGTTTCGCCTTTTCAATAGCTTCATCAATAGTTCCTACCATGTAGAATGCTTCTTCAGGTAAATCGTCGTGCTTGCCTTCCAAAATTTCTTTAAAGCCCCGAATTGATTCTTTCAATGGAACATATTTACCTGGCTTTCCGGTAAACTGTTCAGCAACGAAGAATGGCTGGGACAAGAAACGTTCAATCCGACGGGCACGGGCTACAATAATTTTATCCTCTTCACTCAATTCATCCATACCTAGAATGGCAATAATATCCTGAAGTTCTTTATAACGCTGTAAAGTCTCCTGAACTCCACGGGCTACATTATAATGTTCTTCCCCGATAACTCGCGGATCAAGAATCCGGGAAGTACTATCCAATGGATCCACCGCTGGATAAATACCTTTTTCTGCAATGGCACGGGAAAGAACAGTCGTAGCATCCAGGTGAGCAAAGGTTGTTGCTGGAGCCGGGTCAGTCAAGTCGTCCGCTGGCACATAAATAGCCTGAACAGAAGTAATGGAACCGGTCTTGGTAGATGTAATCCGCTCCTGAAGTTCTCCAACGTCAGTTGCCAGAGTAGGCTGATAACCTACCGCAGATGGCATCCGGCCTAACAGAGCAGATACCTCTGAACCTGCCTGGATGAAACGGAAGATATTGTCAATAAAGAGAAGCACATCTTTACCCATATCACGGAAGTATTCAGCCATAGTCAGACCAGCCAGACCAACCCTCATCCGCGCTCCAGGAGGTTCGTTCATTTGACCATAAACCATGGCAACTTTATCAATAACCCCAGATTCTTTCATCTCTAACCAGAGGTCATTCCCCTCACGGGTACGCTCACCTACACCGGTGAATACGGAATAACCTCCATGCTGAGTTGCAATATTATTAATTAGCTCCATAATCAATACCGTTTTACCTACACCAGCACCACCAAATAATCCAATCTTACCACCACGAGGATATGGAGCTAAAAGGTCAATAACTTTGATACCGGTCTCAAAAATCTCAGTCGCTGTCTCCTGCTCTTCAAGAGACGGAGCAGGCCGATGAATTGGCATTCTTTTATCGGTCTTAACTTCACCAGCTTTATCAATCGGTTCACCTATTACATTAAAGACCCGTCCTAAAACCTCTTCACCAACAGGAACGGAGATAGGTCCACCCAAATGAATAGCTTTCATCCCTCTTACTAAACCATCAGTAGAAGACATAGCAACACAGCGTACCCGTTTATCACCCAGATGGTGCATAACTTCTGCAATCAGGTTAATAGGCTGCCCGGTCATTTCACTAACTGGGCCTCCCTGTGGACCCTCCCGGCGCTCATCAACAATCTTAACAGCATCATAAATTTCTGGCAGTTGGCCGGATTCAAACTCTATATCAACAACAGGTCCCAAAACCTGAACAACTCTACCAATATTTTGACCGCTATTGGAGCTCATCATCTTAACCTCCTTCTTCCTTTACTTCAGTGCTTCAGCACCACCAACGATCTCAGAAATCTCTGTGGTGATGGCAGCCTGGCGCGCACGGTTGTAAGAGAGAATCAGATTGTCGATCATTTCTTGAGCATTCTCAGTGGCATTATCCATGGCTGTCATCCGCGCACCAAACTCACTGGCTTTCGCTTCCAATAAAGCACTGTAAATAATATTTTCCACATATCTGGGTAAAATCCAATCTAGCACTTCAACCGCAGAAGGTTCATAAATATAGTCGATTCTGCGCCCTTCCTCCTTTTTTTCTGGTACAACCGGAAGAAGGGGTATAATTGTCGGAATTTGAGTCATAGCAGATTGAAAGCGCATATACCCCAGATAGACTCTATCAAAAACTTCTGCTTCGTAAAGTTGAATTAATTCTGCACTGATCTTTTTTGCTATACGAAAATCAGGATAATCTTCAATTCCCAGATATTCAGAAACAATATTATATCCACGACGTTTGAAATAATCCCGTCCTTTACGACCAACAGTAATTAAACTGGTCTTGGATTTATCTTCAATATGTTGCTCAACTTCATTATTCATCTTCACATTATAACCGCCAGCAAGTCCCCGATCAGCAGTAATAACAAGATAGCCTACCTTTTTTCCACCCCGGTCAACTAAAAGGGGATGAGTTTCATCAAGCACAGCATTAGCTACATTTTTGAAGATGGATCTGGTTGCTTCAAAGAAGGTTCTAGCACCTTCAGCCCGCTCCTGGGCCCGCCTGAGTTTGGCAGCAGCAACCATCTTCATCGCCCGTGTAATCTTTTGAGTATTCTGTACACTTCTAATTCGACGTTTGATATCACGCATGGACTGCACTTTTTATTCACCTCACTTCCATGCCTTCAACCATTTTTCACTATGCTAAGTCTTCAATGGCCTCCTCAAGGGCCTCCTCTGAATTATTTTCAGTAAATCCCTCATTCTTACTGCTGACCTCAAATTTATCTAAAAATTCACGGATTGCTTCAACCAGTTTTTCTTCTATGTCTTTTTCCAGACGACCGGTTTCTTTGATAGCTTTAGGTACCTGTGGATAGTTATTATGGACAAATCTTAAGAATTCTTTTTCAAAACGTCTAATATCGCGAACAGGTATCTCATCAAGATAACCTTTAACAGCAGTATAAATAGAGATAACCTGATCTTCTACTTCCATTGGTGAATATTGCGGCTGTTTTAAAAGCTCAACAAGCCTGTTACCACGTGCCAGTCGTCTCTGCGTTGCTTTATCTAAATCAGAACCAAACTGAGCAAAGGCCTCCAATTCACGAAACTGAGAAAGATCGAGACGGAGAGAACCTGCTACAGATTTCATTGCTTTAATTTGAGCAGCCCCACCTACCCGGGATACGGAAATACCTACATTGATCGCAGGCCGCACACCGGAGTAGAAGAGTTCACTCTCCAAATAAATCTGTCCATCAGTTATAGAAATAACATTTGTCGGAATATAAGCTGATACATCTCCTGCCTGAGTCTCGATAATTGGCAGAGCAGTTAATGAGCCTCCGCCCATCTCCTCATTTAAACGGGCAGCGCGTTCCAAAAGACGGCTATGAAGATAGAAAACATCTCCAGGATAAGCTTCCCGTCCTGGTGGTCTTCTCAACAGAAGTGACATAGCACGGTATGCCACCGCATGCTTGGAAAGGTCATCATAAACAATCAATACATCCTTCCCCTGATACATAAAATGTTCTCCCATAGCACAACCAGCATATGGAGCGATATATTGGAGTGGTGCACTTTCACTTGCTGTAGCACTAACAACGATAGTATAATCCATAGCCCCATACTCTTTTAATCTCTCTACAATTTGTGCTACAGTAGAAGCTTTTTGACCAATCGCAACATATATACAGATTACATCTTTACCTTTCTGGTTGATAATGGTATCAATAGCAATGGCAGTTTTACCGGTCTGACGGTCTCCAATGATTAACTCACGCTGGCCACGACCAATGGGAATCATTGCATCGATAGCTTTGATACCTGTTTGTAATGGTGTATCTACCGGCTTTCTGTCAACTACACCCGGAGCCGGTGATTCAATAGGACGATAACCCTCGTTTTCAATAGGACCGCGACCATCAATAGGTTGTCCTAATGCATTAACAACACGACCAATCAATCCCTGACCAACAGGAACTTCAACAACCCGACCGGTCCGTTTGACGGTATCTCCTTCTTGTACTTTAGTTTGATCACCTAAAAGTACGCAACCAACACTATTTTCTTCCAGGTTAAAAGCCATACCCATTACACCATTGGGAAACTCCAACAACTCACCGGCCATAGCATCCTTAAGACCAAAAACCTGAGCAATTCCGTCACCAACACTGAGAACTGTACCCACACCTACTGTTTCAAGTTGGGTCTCATATTTTTTAATCTGTTCTTTTATAATGGAACTGATCTCTTCAGGTCTCAGATTCACTACTAACTCACCCCCAACTGACTAACCTGTATTTGAGCCAGATCTTCTCTCATTCTTTCTAGATGCCGCTTGATACTTCCATCAATAACTTTATCTCCAATCCGTAATCTTATCCCGCCAATGAGAGATGGATCTACAGTCACCTGTAATTCCACCTCTTTACCAGTCAATTCCTTCAACTTTTGCTTTAATTTGCTCTCATTTTCGGATGAAAGTTCAAATGCAGTATACACCTGAACTTCCACAATTCCCCTGGCTTCTTTAACCAGGTATTGAAAATATTCGATAATATCTTTCAACAGAGTTTGTCTACCTTTATCAATCAGTAGCAAAATAAAATTAAGAATCAGTGGCGAGAATTCAGACCCAAGGATTCTTTTAATTAAATCTCTTTTTTCAAAGTCAGGAATCTGCGGATGATTAAGTAATCTTTCCAGATCCGGTTGATCTGTTAATAATCGATTAATTTCGATAAGTTCCTGGTTAAATTGATCCAAACTATTCTCTTCAACAGCAAGATCAAAAAGAGCTTTTGTATATCTCTCAACTGCAGCATTTTTTAACATTTTGCTTCACCTAGCTTATCCTTATCTAATTGATCAATAAATTCCTCAACCAGGCGTTGATGCAGATTGTAATCAACAGATTCCTTCAGAAACTTGGTTGCAATCAACAAACTAATATCTGAGACTTCATCACGCAGTTGGCTCAATGCATGCCGCTTGGCCTGAGCAATCTCTTCCATGGCCCGTTCTTTAATTCGTTTTGCCTCTTCACGTGCTTCAGCAATAATTTCCTCACGCCGTTCATTACCCCGCTTCTCCGCTTGTGCAATAATCTCTTGAGCTTCATCACGGGCGGCTTTAAGTCTGGCTTCATATTTTTCAGCTAGTTCAGCTGCTTTCTTTTTACTTTTTTCAGCTTCTTCTAAATCAGACTTAATTTTTTCTCTCCGCTTATCTATCAAGTTCAGTAAGGGCTTATAAAAATATCTTTTTAAAAGAACGATCAAGACCAGGAAGTTAATAATCTCCCAGACCATAGTATAGTTTGGCAATATGCTCATTTATGCAAGCCCCCTCTCCTGGTTGGATCGTAACCTAAATATGCAAAAAAAAACTGTTTTTCAAACGGTGACAGAAGGAAAGATTTTTATCTTTCCTTCTGTATTTAAATAGCTATACTTTTTTAAGTTAAAACAAATAGCAATACAATTGCAATAACCAAAGAATAAATACCGGTGGACTCAGCTACCGCTTGACCTAAAAGCATAGTAACATAAATGTCACCACGTGCTTCTGGTTGACGGGCAACAGCTTCAACTGCTTTACCAGCTGCATAACCCTGACCTACACCAGGGCCAATACCTGCAATCATCGCAAACCCCGCACCCAGATAAGCAGCAGCAGTAATAATAATTTCCTTCCATTGAGCAATAATTTCAGGTGTCATTTATAATTTCCTCCTCTCTTAAAAGTAAAAATATAGATATATTAATTGTTAAATTTTTAGCCGTCCTTTGCGACAGCAATATAAACAATAGATAACATGGTAAAGATAAGAGCCTGAATCACTCCCACAAATAAGTCAAACCAGGCAATCAGTGGAACTGGCAAAAACCAGGGAATAAACTTCATGGCAATTCCCAGAATAATTCCTCCACCCAAAATATTTCCAAAAAGACGGAAGGAGTGAGAAACAGGTTTTGCCATTTCCGAGATTATATTTAAAGGCAGTAAAAAAGGTACCGGTTGAGCAAATCCCTTTAAATAATTCCAGACGCCCTGTGCCTTAGAACCGGCATAGTGACTGACAACAAAAACTACCAGGGCAAAACCCAAAGTAGTATTCAAGTCAGCTGTCGGATTATTAACAAAAGGAATAAAACCGCTCAGATTGGAAACTCCGATAAAGAGAAAAATAGTTCCAATCAATGGTAAATATTTGCGCCCTTCACCGGGCATCAACCCATCAATAAAATCTATAATGGTAGTTACAAATACCTCAGCTACCATTTGCAAACGTCCCGGAATCATCTTAAGATTGCTAGTAACCACCTTTGCAAAAATAATCAAAAGGATTACAATAACCCAGGCAGTTACTAAAGTATCAGTAATAAAGGGGACGTTATTAATTGAAACCAACACCTTGGGCCCTACATTCAAAACCTTTCACCTCACTTTCTTATGGCTTTTTTAAGAATGTTTTGAACTTAGATTCATAAAGATTAACAAGCACCTGCCAGAAAGCCCAACTTAAAAGGCCAATTTTAATGGTTAAAAGTCCAATTATAGCTCCACCAAAGCTAAAATCTTGACGTTTGTAAGCTACAGCCAGAGTACCTGCATAAATCAAATAACGAATCAGATACTGTACCATTATATAACTTTTGGCCTTCTTCTCAGACATCTCAAGAGCTTTCTTTGTTGTACTGGCCAATCGAAAAAACATTAGTAAAGAAATAACCAGGCCAAAAAGATAACCCCGTAAAATATTAAAATTTCCCGATATCAATATAAGTATAACCAAAAACCCCGCAGTTCTTACCACTTGTTTGATAATTTGCCTTTCTGTTCTTAAATTTATTTTCACATCAATCATCCTTTTTTCGCCTGTTAAAGTACCGACTTATCAACTGATAGATTGACCAAAATCCGGCACCTACACCTATTATCATAAAAAAAGGTGTTAGAAAAAATGAGTACCCTAATAACCGATCCAGAAATCGACCAATAAAAAAGGCAATCCCAACTGAAACAACCATAGTTAATCCTAACTGAGAGATTAGAGCGATCATTTGGATAATAAGTTGCCAATCTTTGCTTTTCATAATATAACCTCTCTTCTAAAAAAATACCATATAACTGAGATTGCCCAACTCTTTTATTTAAAATTCTACATTCTCCCTGCTAATCCTGCTTTTAAGTCAAAATATTAAATTTTCAGACAAATTTTAATTAACTAATGGTAAAGCCTTACCATCTGGTTTTCTTGTTCATAAAAACAACAAAGTCAGAAGAAATTTTTTGTTTCCTCCCAAATATCAATATCATAAAAAATGAAATAAGACTGATATTATTTATCAGTCTTTTATATGAGCCCTAATTTAACAGATAAAACCCGGGATTTGGAATAAGATTTAGTCTTAACCGGTTGACCAGTTATTCTCTGATACAAAATTTCCGCACTTTTTTTCTCCTTTTTCATATCAAATTTATGAAAAATCTCGCCTGCTTCTATCAGATTGCTCATTGCCTCTTTCTTCTCATTTTTTTGTAAATGATAAAGGGCCATTAGATAAAAAATTTTACCCATTAGCCTTTCACATTCCCATCTGGTTTCAGCAGTTATATTTTCAATCAATTTATCTAAAGAACGCTCACAAAAAAAAGCTGTCTTTTCAGGGTCAAAATCTAAATACAATCTCCCAATCTCGCGCAAAGTAGCTGCAGAAGTAAGAAAATCTCCTGTTTTTTCTGATATTTCTAAACTTTTCTCATATTTCTTTTTAGCCTTTTCAAATTGACCCAATTTGGTAAAGATATCACCTAAACAGTGAAATAAGCGCCCCATAAGAACCTGATCATTGTTTTTTCGAATCAGTTTAAAGGCCTGGTAATATAACTGAAGAGCTAATTTGAATCTACTTTCCCGATGATAAGTTACTCCAATTCCCATCTTACATTTGCCCATCAAAGCCGGATCCTTTAATTGCTGGCTATAAGAAAGTCCTTTAGCATAATTGGATCTTGCTTCCTTATAACGGGATAAAAGAATTAAAACCTCGCCCAATTTTATATGTATTTTTGCTTTTGACCTTAATTGTGCCATACCATCATTAAAGAAAGAAATCGCTTCTAAAGCTAATTCCCATTCTTTTACCGCTTCACTATATCTACAAAAATGATGAAAGATATTACCCATTAACTCTCTAATCCGGTAAATCTCCATATAATCATTGCGCTTTGTAAAAAAACTGAGAGCTTCTTTAGCTGAATTTAAAGCCAACTGAAATTTCCCCTGATATTTATAAATCATTGCATATAAACGTTTAGCACCCCCATAGGCATAATGCTCAGGACAATCTTTAATCAAATCCATCAATTTTTCAAGTGTTGAAAGTGCCCTTTTATAATCATTATTTTTGATTTCTACTTCTGCCTGTTCATATAAGACAGTGATTAGACTCTCTGTAGCACTACTATTCATCTTAACACCCCTCTACAAATTTAGTCTTTCCACAAACACTAGTACTGAATCGGGGATTTAAAATTTTTTAATACTGATTATACTGCAAAAAGCTAATTTTGAGCGACATAGAAATTTTTCGCCAAATCATCTTAGCGAGATTTCCGACGAAATAAGGCCCCATCACAGAAGGTGATGAGCTAGTTCTAAGGGTCAGGAGGGCCCTTTGATTAGGAAGCCTTATTTCGGCGAAAATCGAGCTTTAGATGATTCGAAAAATTTCTCAAGAAGCGAAAAATTAGCTTTTTGCAATTTAACCAATACTAAAAAATTATACAACTGTGAACAACTTTCATCCCTGGCATCAACAAACTTTCTCTAATAAAATATTATGGCCAAAGGCCAATTTGTTTCTGCAAGTTAAAATTTATCTTTAATATAATAATACCCTAAAAAAACAAATTTTCCTCCTTATTAAAAAAATTTTTTAAATTAATTGCAATTTTATCTATTTAGTCTATATACAATATAGAACATATATAAACTATTAGTTTTACATTTATCATATGTAAAAATAACTAATATTAAACAATATTTTAAAAATCATAAAAAAAGCTTTGCTCAGAGAAAAATATTTCTCCAAGCAGAGCCAGGTTAAAAAATTAACTAATATTCTCTATACTTCTTCACCAAATTTACCAGCATGACGCTCGCTGTGTGTAAATTCTATCTCAAAGATACCCAGTTTCCAGGCACCCCATACGAGAGCACCAACCGTCAGTACAACCAGAATAATCGCTTCAGAAGTTGAAGCACCATTGATAGCAATAGCAGTAAAACCAAGACAAATGCTAATCAAATAGACTACAATCACTGCTTGACGATGGCTCAAACCAATTTGAAGCAAGCGATGATGCAAATGGCCTTGATCCGCCTGTGAAACTGGTTTACCATTAAAGCTTCTACGAATAATAGCAAACAGAGTATCAAAAATAGGTACACCCATTGCCATAATAGGAACCAATACTGTTGCAGCAGTTGCACTTTTCAATGCACCTACTGTCGAAACAGTCGCTAACATAAATCCTAAAAACATTGACCCCGTATCGCCCATAAAAATCTTAGCCGGGTTAAAGTTATATCTGAGAAAACCCAACGCACCTCCAGCAAGAGCTGCTGTCATCAATACAGTCAAAATATTACCTTCCTGAATGGCTACAAAAAGCAGTGTAAATGCTGCAATCGTAGATACACCAGCAGCTAAACCATCCAATCCATCAATTAAATTGATAGCATTAATGATACTGACAACCCAAAAAATAGTTAATGGGATTCCCCAGATTCCCAGATACACCATTCCACCAAAAGGATTGGTAATGAACTCAATCCTTACTCCAAAAGCAACCAATATTGCAGCTGCCAGAATCTGTCCAATTAATTTGTATCTAGGACGAAGTTCCTTAAGATCATCTACAATACCCAAAATCAAGATAAAAGTACTGCCTACCAGCACTCCCTGGATAGAACGGTTAGAACTTAAATCAGTTACAGTCGTTAAAATAGCTAAAACCACACCAAGATAAATAGCTATTCCTCCAAGACTTGGTACAGGGCGAATATGCACCCTTCGTTCACCAGGTTTATCAACTGCCCCAGTTATTAAACTTAAGTTTTTAATCAAAGGAGTCAATAGATATGCCACCAGAAATGCAATTATAAAAGCAAACAGAGCACTTTGCATCTTAAGGTCATCCTTTCTAAGGACAGGGGACTGTCCAACATGATTCTACCTTCTTTACGGCTTAAAGTCAATCAAATTGGACTGTTACTTTTTGTCAGATCGGAAAACCCTAACTTTAATCCCCGCCTGATCAAACATCTCTTGAGAAAGGGAATCAGGATATTCCCCCTCATAAACAATTTCAACAATTCCTGCATTAATAATCATTTTAGCACAAACCACACAGGGCTGATGTGTACAGTAAAGAGTGGCACCTTTAATGGATGAACCGTGTAAAGCAGCTTGAATAATGGCATTCTGTTCAGCATGTAGGCCCCGGCAGAGTTCATGTCTTTCTCCGGATGGTACTTTTAATTTGGCCCTTAAGCATCCTACTTCACCACAATGAGGGAGATTACTGGGAGCACCATTATATCCAGTAGCTAAAATTCGCTTATCCAAAACAATGATAGCACCCACCTGTCTTCTCAGACACGTAGAACGTCTGGCAACAACATGAGTAATCTCCATAAAATAAGAATCCCATTCCGGTCTATTTGGTTCCATATAATCGATCCCCCGCATCACCTAAGCCCGGTACAATATAGGCATGATCATTTAAACAATCATCCACTGCTGCAACATAGATATCTACATCAGGGTGATCTTTTTGAATAACTTCAATACCTTCTGGGGCAGCAATTAGACACATCAATTTAATATTTTTTCCACCTCGCTCTTTAACAAACCGAATAGCTGCTGAAGCAGAACCGCCTGTTGCCAGCATAGGATCTACTATAATCAAATCCCGCTCCTCTATATCGGTAGGCATTTTACAGTAATACTCAACCGGTTCTAAAGTCTCCGGATCACGATAAAGACCAATATGACCAACTTTAGCTGTAGGAATTAAACGAAGGATTCCATCAACCATTCCCAAGCCTGCTCTTAAAATTGGTATAATTCCTAGTTTCTTCCCCTCTATCATTTTTGCTTTAGCAACAGTGATAGGTGTCTTAATTTCAACTTCAACTAAAGGTAAATCTCTTGTAACTTCATAAGCCATTAACATGGCGATTTCATTCAATAGCTCCCTGAACTCCTTGGCACCTGTTCTCTCATCACGAATTAAAGTTAATTTATGTTGAATAAGCGGATGGTCAATAACATGTACTTTACCCATTATTTATTCCCCTTTCCAGAGAGGTTATTTTATCAATACGACGTTGATGGCGTCCACCTACAAATTCAGTCTCTAGCCAGATCTTTACAATATCTAAAGCCAATCCTTTTCCAATAACCCGTTCGCCCAAACAGAGAACATTCGAGTCATTGTGTTCACGGGTTGCCCTGGCTGAAAAACAGTCATGGCAAAGAGCAGCCCGGATTCCAGGAACCTTGTTAGCAGCAATAGACATCCCAATACCTGTACCACAAATCAAAATTCCCCTATCAAATTCACCTCGAGCCACTCCTTCAGCCACAGGGCGAGCAAAATCAGGGTAGTCTACAGACTCCTCTGAATATGTCCCAAAATCCTTATACTCAATCTGTAAACTCTCTAAATATTTTTTTATTTCTTCTTTTAAACGAAAACCCCCATGATCTGAACCAATAGCAACTTTCATTTATACCTTCCTCCTCATAAATATTCTTTATATTCAAATTAAATTCCTTCACCTCTAAAAAAGTTAGGACAAATTTACTATAATTGTTCTAATAAACGTTTGAGATAAATCTCTAATTCTCCTGCACATTTTTGATATACTTCAACAGGTTGTCCGAAAGGATCTGCAATATCCAGATTTGATTCTTCTTCAGGCCGAATAGTATATTCTTTCAGGGTAAATACCTTTTCTTTTGCATCAGGATAAAGATCTAAAAGCATCTTTTTGTGAGCCTGGGTCATGGTCAAAATCAAATCAGCATCCTGAACCAATTCCTCATTAATCGGTGTGGCCTTATGTTTCTGAATAGCAGTAATTCCCTTATCCCCTAGTACTTCAATAGCCTGATCTGCTGCCGGATCATTTTCTATAGCAGCCACTCCAGCAGATCGAACAATGAATTCATCACCCCTCCCTGCTTCTTCTGCTAGATGTCTAAAAAGATATTCAGCCATACTGCTCCGGCAGGTATTACCTGTACAGACAAATAAAATCTTTTTTTGCAAAATAACACCTCCTTAAAAAAATAACATTTTTAATCCCAGAGCAACCAAAATTCCACCACCAAAAATGCTGGTCTTTTCAATAAAATGACCAAGCCGGAATCCCAAAAAGATTCCAGCAAGAGTCATTGCTGCGGCCACAATTCCAAATATCCCGGTAACAAAAATTAACTTTTGTACACCAAATGTACCCAGACTAAAACCGATACTCAAGGAATCTAAACTCACACTTAAAGGTAAGACAATAAACTGCCAACCTGAAAGTTTTTCAATATTCTCTTCCTCTTCTGTGGTAAACTCTTCATAAATCATTTTAGCACCTAAAATAACAAGCACAGCTGCCCCTACATAGGCTGCAATATCTCCAGCCAGAGTTCCCAAAGCCTGACCAAGAAAAATCCCAACCAGAGGAAGTAGAATATGTAAAACCCCTACCGTTAAACATAATTGACCTGTTTGATAAGAACTTACTCCCTGCATCCCAATTCCGATGGATAATGAGAATGCATCCATCCCAAGAGCTATTGCTATCAAAAAAACTGTTATTAATCCTAATTCTTGATTCATGGCATACCTCCAAATATCAGACCCGTATTATTTGATATCCCGCTGCTTTCCGCAAGCGATTCATCACTGCAAGTCCTAATCCATGTAATGGCAAACCTTCAACAAGAATCAAATCCACTTCTGTCTCATCAAATTCACGCAGCAATTTGAAAAGATTTATCCCTATTTCTTCCAGTTTTTCCCGGCTTCCCAGAACTTTTACCGTAATGGGTGGAAGGTCAGTATCAAGACTTTCTACCAGCTCCCGAGTAGCCAGTAGGCCTAATTTCTTTTGAGAGTTTTTTATTAACTCTATTAACTTTTCTTTGACCCGTTCACTTTCACCTTCTACTATTAAAAGTTCTGCCTCAGGTGAATAATGGCGATATTTCATCCCGGGACTTTTAGGCTTTTTATGCTGAACCTCTTTTGTAGCTATACCTGCATCCAGCTTAAGAGGCCCTATTAAGTCTTCAATAGCTTCTAAGGAAATACTTCCCGGACGCAAAAGGATGGGTTTATCCTCTGAAAAATCCAGAACAGTTGACTCAATTCCCGTATGGCATGAACCACCATCAATAATCATCTCTACACGACCATTAAGATCGTGGATGACATGTTCTGCCAGGGTAGGACTGGGACGTCCGGATAAGTTAGCACTGGGAGCTGCCACTGGAACATTAGCAGCAGCAATCAGTTCCCGGGCAATAGGATGGGATGGCATACGTACGGCAACTGTATTCAATCCTCCAGTAACCTCATCGGGTACATGATTTTTTTTCTTTAAAACCAGGGTCAATGGCCCAGGCCAGAACTTTTCGATGAGAACTTTTGCTTTTTTCGGTACCACAGTCACCAATTCTTCCAAATCACTTAAATCTGCAATATGTAAAATTAACGGATTATCTGAAGGCCGGCCTTTTGCCTGATAGATTTTTTTTACTGCTTTCGGGTCTAAACCGTTAGCCCCTAGTCCGTAAACTGTCTCTGTAGGAAAAGCCACAAGCCCACCCTCGCGTAGAATCTTACCTCCTTTAATAATCCCCGGATGAGAGGAGAGATCTTTATCCTCAGGATCAAGCTTTAAGACTATTGTTTTCATACATCATCACCACTTGCTTCAACTTATTTTCTGTAATCTCATAATGGGAATCATTCCATACCGCCCTACCATCTACCACCAGAATAGCCTGAGGAGATTCATGTTTGACTCCTAACCGCTCAGCGATGGCATTAGATATATCGCGATGTTCCCTGATTCTGATCAAAGTAAATAGGATATCTTCTTTTTCATAACCTCTAACAAAAGCTTCATAGTGTCTAAATGCACCAACACTGATGGGGCATATATGATTATGTTTAAAGATAAAGATCGGTTTATTTGAAGATTCACCTAGAATTTGATCCACTTCTTCTATTCGAGTTAATTCTTTCATTTCTGCCATTGGTTACTATTCCTCCTTAGTAAAATGATCGAAATTTCCGTTCTTATCTTTCTCCAAAAGATCATCAATTAATCTTTTCGCCTCTATAAAATCCAGCAAAAAAGCAGGGTTACGGTTAAACCGCCCTGCCTTATTTTTTAATTCCCATAACTACCCGGTCAATTCCAGCCAGATCTTTAAGGACAGTAATTTTATCAAAACTTTTTTCCATCATTGTTGCCACTTCTTCTGACTGCCCAATTCCCACCTCAAAAGCGAGAAGCCCACCTGAACTGAGAACCTCTGCCCCGGAAATTATCTGACGATATGCATCAAGCCCATCTTCTCCCCCATCTAATGCCACCCTGGGTTCAAATTTGACCTCAGGTTGAAGATTTTTAAGATCACTTCGTTTAATATATGGTGGGTTAGAAACAATCACCTGAGGGTGAAGGTTAGCTTTAATGATTGGATCAAGAAAAGAACCCTTAATAAATTTTACTCTCTTTTCAACCCGATGTCTTTTACCATTTTCTTTAGCTACTTCTAATGCTTGAGGAAAAATATCTATTCCAATCACTCTAGCTTCGGGAAGATTATGGGCAAGGGAAATAGCAATAGCACCACTCCCGGTACCCACATCCACAATCAGGGGATCTTTAAACTTCGCTTCATTTAAAAATTTAATTACAGCCTGCACCAGATGTTCTGTCTCAGGGCGAGGAATGAGAACATTCTTATTGACCTTAAAATCAAGAGACATAAACTCTTGATGACCAACAATATATTGAACAGGCACCCGTTTAGAGCGGAGAATAACCCGTTCACGATATTTATCAATTTCACTTTTAGTCAAAGGCTGATCAAATCGGACATATAGCTGGATGCGTTCCAGTCCTAAAAGATCAGCCAATAAAACTTCTGCATCAAGACGGGGGTTTTGAATTCCATATTTTTCAAAATGTTTAATTGTCCGTTCCAGAATCTCTTTAATATTCAAACTCTTACTCAATTTTATTGCACCTTCTTTAAACGTTCTGTCTGATCAAAAGTAATTAGTGCATCAATAAATTGATCCAATTCCCCATCCAAAACCTGATCTAACTGATGAACTGTAAGATTAATACGATGATCAGTTACACGACCCTGAGGAAAGTTATAAGTTCGAATCCGTTCACTTCTATCACCAGTCCCAACTTGACTCTTACGTGCCTCATCAATCTTTGCCTGAGCTTCTGCCTTTGCAAGTTCATACAGCTTAGCTCTTAAAACACGCATAGCCTTCTCTTTATTTTTATGCTGGGACTTTTCATCCTGACAACTAACAACAATACCTGTAGGAAGATGGGTTATGCGAACCGCAGAGTCAGTAGTATTAACATGCTGACCTCCATGACCACTGGAACGGAAAGTATCAATCCTTAAATCTTTAGGATCTATCTCAATTTCTACTTCCTCCGCCTCCGGTAAAACAGCTACTGTAGCTGTAGAGGTATGAATACGACCACTGGATTCAGTAACAGGAACCCTCTGTACGCGGTGAACACCACTTTCATACTTTAATCTACTGTAAGCACCCTGACCTTCAACAATAAAGATTACCTCTTTGAAACCACCAATACCAGATGCGTTAGAACTTAAAATTTCAATTTTCCAACCCTTACTTTCGGCATAACGGGTGTACATTCTAAAGAGGTCTGCAGCAAAGAGTCCAGCTTCATCTCCCCCTGCACCAGCCCGAATCTCCATAATAACATTCTTCTCATCATTGGGATCTTTAGGTAATAATAAGATAGGAATCTCTTCTTCTAATTTCTCTTTTAAAGGCTCCAGTTCCTTTAACTCCATCTGAGCCAGTTCTTTTAACTCAGGGTCGCTGCTTTCAGATAAAACTTTTTTTGCTTCTCTAATACCATTTATCGTATCCCGATATTGATGATACTTTTCGACTATCTCACTCAAGGATGCATGTTCCCGGGCAATCTTTTGATATTCTTTTGGATTTTTATGAATAGATGGATCTGCCATTCGCTGACCAAGTTCATTATACTTTTCTTCAATCTGTTTCAACTTCTCCATTAAATTTTCCATAAAATACAACCTCCTTAATAAGGTTAAATAACAACAAAATCAAGATTCTTCTTCCAAAACGGCTTTTAAAGAGGCAATGGCTACTTCAATTTGATCATCAGAAGGAGTACGGGTGGTCAATTTTTGTAACCATATTCCTGGTTGGGCAATAACATAAATTATTGGATTGACCTTTTCTCCCCCTGCCTTTTTAATCACTTCATATGCAGTACCAGCAATCACTGGCAATAAGGCCAGATGGATCAAAATACGCTTTAAAAATGCCGGACGACCGAAGAATGAAAAAAAGATGATACTAATTATAATTACAACAAAAATGAAATTGGTTCCACACCGCGGATGAAGTGGACTATATTTGCGAGCATTCTCTATGGTAAGTTCTTCACCCTTTTCGTAGGCATGGATTGTTACATGCTCTGCACCGTGGTATTCAAAAATCCGTCGGATATCTTTCATAAGAGAAATAACAAGAATATATCCAATAAAAGCAGAAGCCTTAACAATACCTTCAATAAGATTCAAAACCAGGTTACTGGCAACATAGCCCTGTATTAGCTTGACAACCCAGGCAGGTAAAGCAATAAAAAGCAGTACTGCCATCCCAAAAGCCAAAAGAATTGAAAAAAACATCTCCAGAAAGGACAGCTCTTCTGCTTCTTCTTCATCATCCAAAGCCTGATTAGCAGAAAAAGTAATGGCTTTCATCCCGATAATTAAAGTTTCAATAAGTGCCACAACTCCGCGAAAAAAGGGCCATTTTAAAAACGATAGCTTTTGAGTTATGGAATTTAGCTTTTCTTTTTTTACTATAATTTCGCCATCAGGACGACGAACTGCTATTGCCAGCCATTCTTTTCCCCTCATCATTACACCTTCAATAACAGCCTGGCCACCATATTGAGATTTTTTAGCCATTCTCTTTCCCCCCTTTTCCGGGAACTTCATGGCACTTACGGCATCTAGCCTCATAGACTTCCTGAGCTCCTACTAAAATTACCGGATCATCATACTGAGCGGGTTTCCCATCAATCAAACGCTGGGTTCGACTAGCAGGATTGCCACATTTAACACAGATAGCATGAAGTTTATCCACATATTCCGCCAAAGCCATTAATTGAGGCATCGGACCAAAGGGTTTGCCTCTAAAATCCCGATCCAGACCTGCCACAATCACTCGAAGGCCGCGGTCAGCCAATTCCTCACAGACACCGATAATCTGCTGATCAAAGAATTGAATCTCATCAATAGCAATCACATCTGTCTTAGGATTCAGCCGCTTTAAGATTTCATCCGGATGATCTATAGGAATGGCTTCTACCTGATCACCATTATGGGAAACCACATTGGTTTTGTGATATCTATCATCTATTATAGGTTTAAAAACCTGTATCTTTTGTTTAGCAATTTTGGCCCGACGAACCCGACGGATCAATTCCTCACTTTTGCCGCAATACATGGGCCCAGTTATAACTTCAATCCAACCTGTATTCTGTATCTTATACAATATTGTCACCTCTTTTGACCATTTTTATGTTTTACGAACATATAACAGTAACATAATAATTTTCGCTATGGATTTGAAATTTCCTGCTCAATAAATAAGGAAAACTCCATAAACACTTTCGCCACAAAAAATTATTTTCAACCAATTTCTATTGAATACTAAAATACAAAGAAATCTACCTCAAATGAGGTAGACGTTTGTACTTTAAATTTTAAATTTGGCCACCATTTCCTGTAAATCTTTTGCCAAACGTGCTAATTTATCAGTCGATTGAGAAATTTGTTCTAAGGCTGCTGTCTGTTCTTCTGTAGCCGCAGAGGTCTCCTCTGTACTTGCCGCTGTTTCTTCAACACTGGCACTAATATTTTCAATCATCTTTACCATTAGATCTACAGTTTGGGAAATCTTTTCGTTCTCTTCAACAATCTCATTCACCCTGATGGTTATTTCTTTAAGCATCTCATGAATTTCATTGAAAAATTTATTTGTATTATCAACTGCAATTTCCTGAGCTTTTACCGCTCTTTCAGCATTACCCATTTCTGATACAGCAGCTTCAATATTTTCTTTTATATGATTAATAATCTCTTCAACTTGAGTCGTAGCTCTACCTGTCTCTTCAGCCAGGCTCCTGACTTCATCAGCAACAACAGAAAATCCGCGACCATATTCACCTGCTCTGGCTGCTTCTATAGCTGCATTTAATGCCAATAAATTAGTTTGGTTCGAGATGGCCTGAATAGTACTCACTATTTTGACAATATTTTCTGTTTGTCTTGCTAGTGATTGAATAATTTCCCCTACTTTTATTACTGAAGTTTTATTTTCATTCATTTTTGCAAGCTGCTCTTTAACCACATTCACTCCCTCGTTACTAAATCTTTCTACTTTTGTGATTGATTCTAAAGTTTCTTTGGTATTATTCATTATTACTTTAAGAGAATCAGCCATTTTTTGTATCGAATCAGCCCCGCGTTGGGTATCTTCTGCTTGAGAGGAAGCCATGATAGCCAGACCTTCAATAGTATTAGCAATCTGTTGAGCTGTTTCCAAACTTTCTGCTGTAATAGTTGCCAGTTCCTGACTACTGGAAGAAACTTGAGTGGAAGTATTAATAATTTTATCTATTATTTTCCGCAAATTTAGAGCCATATTATTAAAGTTTTTGGCCAGTATTCCAATCTCATCGTTAGAATTTATATCTATTTCGTTCGTCAAATCTCCCATAGCAATTTTCGTAGTCCCTTTAGCCAGTATATCTATTGGTTTACCAACAAAAACCATAATTACTATGTACATTATAACTATAGTAATAGCTAAACAGATTAAACTTATAATTCCAAAAAATTCTAGAAGTTCTCTGGCTGGACGAAGAGCAGCATCCAAATCACCGCTCACTACAAAATATTCATCTCCAGATCTTTTAAATGCAACCATCTGTCGAACCCCATCAAAAGTAGTATGCACAAACAATCCTTCATCTTTACCAACTATTTTATTAAAAAGTCCCATGTCTTTAAGATTTGCCCCTATAAAATTTTCATTTTTATGATATTTAATATTCCCCTCTTTATCAACAACCCACGGTTCAAATAAACCAAGCGAGGTTCTTTTAATAATATTTTCCAGTTTATTTCTTTCATAAACTTTAGCCAAAACTTCCGGTCTAATTCCTACTTGAACAATACCCGGTTTATCCAATCGGCCTACGCCTATATATTGAAAAAGTACTCCATCTGCACCCCGGGGCTGAGGTTCTTGAGCCAGTTCAAAATTTGGATCATAGATTCCCTCTAAAAAAACTTTTGACTGTTCAGAAGAATGAAAATCAAACCCAAAAAACTCAGGATGAGTTCCACTAACTAAAATACCATTTTCATCTACAATGTGTATTTCATCAATAACACCAAGATCTTTTTGCAATTTTTTCAAAGCCTCCGAATTCAAAAATTCCGGATTTCTTTGAATCAATATAGCAATCATTCTAGCCAGGGCTATAGCATTATCATTATTCAACTGATAAACAGCTTCTTCACTAAGTTTTGCTTCTTTACTTAACTCGTTCACCTTGCGTACACCAGCTCTTGCTGCTTCTTCCATCTCTTTATACAACTGCCTAACATCATGTTTATAAAGTACTACCCCCAATATTAAAAATAAAATTACTAACACTAAAACTGTAGGAACTGTAATCTTGGCTCTTAATGAATTTTTTAAGAACTTAAGCACCAAACCACCCTCTTTCTTTTTTATCGAATAATATCTACTAAAGCTTAATTTATTAACTGTAGGTTACAAAATTGATAAAAAGTCAAGATATCTCCTCCTCCCCTTTCATTTATAAAGAACTTCCATTGAAATTCCAGCTATGATAATCTTAACAACATATTACTTTAATTTAAATATTCTATATTTATTCGTAAAACCCTCCTTGACTCTTTCAGTTATAACAAAAGTTTTGTTAAACATTTACTTATACATAAATTAAAAAAGGCTCCTAACACCTGTCAGAAGCCTTCTAAACATAAAAAATAAAAAACAGGGCGTTTTTACCCTGTTTGAGATTCTAATATTTATGCATCAAAACCGTATTTTTTATTAAATCTTTCAATTCGACCGCCTCGAGCAGCACGTTTAGTAGCCTGGCCGGTATAGAAAGGATGGCAATTTGAGCAAACCTCAACTCTGAGTCCCTCTTTTACAGTAGTAAGCTCATACTCTGCTCCACATGCGCAAACAACCTTAGTTTTTTTCAATTCAGGATGAATTCCTTTTTTCATTCTATTTCACCTCTTTCTTCCGAAACTAAATTTATTTTAACATGTATGAATGTTGAGCTCAAACTCTAAATAAGACGTCTTTAAACACAATCCAGACATTATTATACCTCATCTTCTATTAAGAATCAAGTCCATTTTAACCTTTATCTTCTATAAAAGATCTTATTTTTTGAGATATTTCAACGGATTTACTGCCTTACCATTAATCCTGATCTCAAAATGGAGATGAGGCGCTGTAGAGAAGCCGGTATTACCGGAAAGGGCAATCACCTGACCTTGATAAACAAAATCGTTTTTCTTAACAAGTAGTTTACTATTATGTCCATAGCGGGTAACTGTTTTATCATCATGTTTAATGTAAACTGCTAACCCATAGCCTGATGCTTCCCCGCTATAAATCACCTTTCCTGATTTAGCAGCTTTTATCGGAGTACCGGTTGGAACTGCCAGGTCAATTCCATAATGAAATTTGCCCCAGCGCATTCCAAAAGGTGAGGAAATTGGTGCACGTACTGGCCAGATAAAACCTGTAGAAAATCCACCTCGAAACTCCAATTTTACTGGACTGGCACCAGGAATAATCAGAGTATCGCCAATACTTAATCTGGCAGATTTAAGGTTATTATACTCCATAATTTTTTTTACCTCAACCCCATAGAGTCTGCTTATATCACTCAAAGTCTCATAGGGGCTAACTTTATGAATCACACCCTTACAATTCAAAATCTTTAACTCCTGTCCAGCTTTAAGCCGTTTAATATTTTCAATATGTTGATTAGCTCCAATGATCGTATCTATATCAATACCATACATACGTGAAATATCCCAGAGAGTTTCTCCCGGCTGAACAATATGAATCGAAACCTTCTTACCAGCCGCCTTAAGTAAAGTATTTTCCCTTGGAGATTTAACATCGACCAAAAGATTTTCCGGACGGATAGTTGGTTTGGGAAAGTCTACACTATTTAGAATAACAGAAGACTCTTCTACCACCTTAAATATATTTTTCATAAAAAGTTCTATCGATTCACTGCCTCCATTTAATAAATCATTCCTGTTCCAATCCTGTTCAGCTGTAAATATTGCAGTTTGATTTGCTTTCCAGATCTCCTGTTTTTCTAAAAGCGGGTTTGTAAGAATATCCTCAGTTAAATGAATTTGTATCTCTTCAGGTTTTATCACAGACTCCGAATCAGATCTGGCAATGGTAAAACCAAGAATCAGAAACAGAATTAAAACTCCAATAACCACCCATCTTTTCAACACAAAAGGTATTACCATCCCGGGTCACTCCAATTATTTTAGAAAATTTTCTCCAGTGCAGCCAGAAGCTCTTTATTATTAGCAGTATTTTTAATCTGCTGAATAAATGTTTCAATTACCCTGGCAGGATCTAAATTGCTAATTCCTTTTCTAAATTTCCACATTATCCTCAATTCTTCCTCTGTTAGAAGCAATTCTTCTTTTCGGGTTCCTGAACGCTGAATATTCACAGCCGGGAAAAGCCTCTGTTCTGCCAGACGGCGATCTAAATGTAATTCCATATTACCTGTTCCCTTAAACTCTTCATAAATTACATCATCCATCCTGCTTCCCGTCTCCACTAAAGCTGTAGCAATAACCGTTAAACTCCCACCTTCTTCAATATTCCGGGCCGCACCGAAGAAACGTTTGGGATAATGCATAGCCGACGGATCAAGACCTCCAGAGAGAGTTCGACCGCTAGATGGAATGGTCAGATTGTAGGCCCGTGCCAGCCTTGTAATACTATCCAATAAAATTACCACATCATATTTATGCTCAACCAGGCGTTTTGCCTTCTCCAATACCAGTTCAGCTACTTTAATATGATTTTCAGGCGGTTCATCAAAAGTTGAAGAAATTACCTCTGCATTGACAGAACGAACCATATCTGTGACTTCTTCAGGTCGCTCATCGATTAATAGAACCATTAATTTCACTTCTGGATGGTTACGGCTAATACTATTAGCAATTTTTTTGAGTAAAACAGTCTTACCAGCTTTGGGTGGGGCTACAATCAACCCCCTCTGCCCTTTACCTATGGGAGATACCAGATCAATCAAACGGGTAGATACTTCATGAGGATAGGTCTCTAAACGAAGACGTTCCTGGGGGTAAAGTGGGGTCAAATCTTCAAAATGAGAACGTTCACGAGCCAGTTCAGGGTCCTGATAATTAACAGCTTCAACACGTAATAGAGCCAGATATTTCTCATTCTCCTTTGGACGTCTGACCTGCCCCGAAACCACATCGCCATCTCGCAAACCAAAACGCTTAATCTGGGAAGCTGATATGTATATATCATCAGGAGTAGGTAAATACTTGGACGGTCGCAAAAAACCATACCCCTCAGGTTGGATGATCTCTAAAACTCCCTCTGCAAAGATCAAACCACCCTTTTCAGTCTCTGCCTTTAAAATCTCAAAGATCAGTTCTTTTTTCTTTAGTCGGGTATATCCGGAAATCTGCAGGTCTTTTGCTATAGAGTGAAGTACACTTATGTTTTTAGCTTCCAACTCACTAAGGTTCAACATGAACAGACCTCCTGTACATTAAAATCCATATCTAATTTAACTCTTTACATTATATCATTCCTGACAAGGCAACGTCAATAAAGGAAAAATAAAACTTTTATTTAAATTAATTTGTCTATTTAATTTCCCTTTTTCTTTCTGCATTTCCGGTCTGGATATTTGATTTTTTCGATTTTTAAAAAAACAATTGTCTTCAGATTGAAGCAGAAAAATATTTTTCATTTTGGGTCTATAATTAATGTTGTGAAGAAAAAATTATAAAAAATAAAAAGGCATTTGCTGGCCCCGTTGAATTAATTAGTTGCGAACTAAAAACCAAAGAAAGGAGTCCAGCAAATGCAATATAATAATATCATAAAATTTCTTGATTTGCCAGACATTATTGCAACTGAAATTATTTCAACGGAGGACAGATATATTTTTATCGCTGAAGCAAAGAAAAATCACATTGTGTGTCCTCAGTGTGGTAATATCACTAATAAAATCCATGATACAAAATGGCAAAATATTAGAGACATCCCCATAAGAGGTAAACTAGTAATCATTAGACTTCTAAAGAAAAGATATCGTTGTCCTTATTGTCATAAGAGGGGTATCCCTGAAAAATATGAAAGTATTGATAAATATGCCCGTAATACCAAACGCTTTGATAAATATCTTGCTAAAGAAACTGTCAGCAAGGATTATTCTAAAGTTGCTAGAGAAAACGGGTTAAGTTATACAGCTGTTAATAATGCAGTTAAAAAAGTAGTTGACCCTCTCATTAAACAACAAGTTTCAAAACTTAGTCAATTAAAAGCCATCAGTATCGATGAATTTGCAGTTTTAAAACGCCATAAATATGGAGTTAGCATTACAGATCCAATTAATCGGGAGTTAATTGACATTTTACCTACTCGCAAAAAGGATGATTTAATTGACTACTTTAATTGTTGGGAAGATGAACAAAGACGACAGATTCAATCGATCTCTATGGATATGTGGCGGCCGTTCAAAGCAGTAGCAGATGCAGCATTTACTCATGCAAAAATTGTTATAGATAAATTTCATCTTGTAACTTTAATGAACAGAGCCCTTGATGAAGTTAGAAAACAAGTTCAACAAACAGTAAATAATCATCAGAGAAGAAAGTTTTTTCAAAGTCGTTTATTACTCCAAAAACGAGCTGAAGAATTGACAGATGAAGAACATGAAAAGCTCATCAAATTATTTGAACTCAGTCCAGCTCTAGAAAAGGCCTGGGAATTAAAAGAGGAATTCAGAGACCTATTGCAGCTAGATGATGTGAAAGAAGCCACCAGAGCTCTAAAAAGGTGGTATAAAGAAGTAATAAAAAGCAAGCTGATGCCTTTTTACCAGGTAAAAAAGATAATACAAAGATGGGAAGAAAAAATACTAAATTATTTTAAGAATAAGATAACCAATGGCTTTGCTGAGGGTATCAATAACAAGATTAAATTGATCAAAAGGATTGGATATGGTGTTCCAAATGTTATGAATCTAAGGAGAAGAGTATTTAATGCAATGTTAAGTTATTAAATTTAAATGTTTATTTCAAAATCAATTTACCAATCAATTCAACGGAGCCAACTTATCTTTCACAACATTTGACGGAGAGCCTTCATTTTTTATGAAAAATTATTTTTTGTAATTATATATTATTTTATATATTTATTTATGGCTTATTATTTTAAATAATACATAATTTTAAAATTCATATTGTTGATAAATATTCAACTTAATACTATAGTTATTGTATAAGTATCAAACCCAACAGGGAAGACTGTTAGAAACAGAGATTTTCAGGTTATTCTTTTAATAAAAAGGTTACTACTATAATATTATACAATAGTATTGAGTATAAGTTAATAAATTCTCTTGTATTCCTCTATAGATTCAATATCTTTTTAAAATATGATTTTACTACAAAAAACTAATTTTTCGCTTCATAAAGAAATTTCTTCAATCTCACTAAGATAGTTAAACGAAAAATTTCAATAACGCTCAAAATTAGCTTTTTGCAGTTTAATCATTATATAATTTAAATAAACTAAATAAAAATTTAAGAGGGAACAAAAATGTCTAATGAAATATATCAAAAGTTTAAGGTTTTGACCCAAAAGATAGCTGAATTTAAAGAGAAAAATAACCTTACTTATCAAAAAATTGGAGATGCTACAGGAGTAAATAAAAGTCATGTTTATAGAATTGTCAATATGGATACATTTCCATCTTTAAAGTTTGTTATTCGACTGACAAAATATATGAAACTTCCTTTGTTTTCTCTGTTTATTCCATCTGAAGAGATGAATAGACAGGAATTTGCTAATAAAATTAATAAGCGGCTTAAAGAATTGGATTGGACACATGAAGAGTTTAGTAAAATAACAGCTATTCCGCTTCTTCGGTTAATGAATATTATGCAAAGTAATTCATCCCCTTCAATTGAGGAACGGAAAACCATCATTAAAGTTCTGGATTTAAAAGAGGAAACCGATTATCTTGAAATTAAATTAAACCTTTTAAAAACCATCCTTTCTGATCTGGGTTTGAAGGATGAACAAATAAACAATATCATGCAATATGTTAAAGAAAATAAAGAAAATATAGATTAAAAAAGACTCCTGATTTAATTCAGGAGCTTTTCATGCTATAATAGTTTTTAAATTTCTCAAGTCATCTTCCAGATTAAAAGAAGGTATTTCCAATAATCAAATTTCGTTATTTTCACAATGATTTTCTCCATTTTTTTCTTTAATTTTAACAATAACTCTTCCAGCCCCTTTGCTTTTCTGGCCTCCAAGTTCTCTTATATTTTCAAGGGCAGGAATAAGAAATTCCTCAATTAAAATCCTTTTTCTTTCTTTAATATCCTCTTCTTTCCAATTTTTTAACCATTTATCAATAATATTTCCCTGAATTTCTCTAGGTCTTCCAAATTCAAATCCAAGTGGTGTAGAATCAATCAATTCCAAAATGCCCGAAAATCTTGTTCCTGGTATCACCTGTTCCATATCAACTTTTGCACTTTTAGCAGCAGTTCTTGTTTTTCTATCTATCCGTATATTTACTTGATCTAAAATAATATCATTTTCCGCAGCAACATTAAAGTTAGGAATTCTCAAAAAACCCATAATACCTCCTGCACCCATAAAATAACATACCGGACAAACACCCATATCATCTTTCGTATTTTTATGATCACTTTTATCAACATTTATCAGACAGTAACCCGTATATTTGTTTTTGTCAACTTTACCCCTATATAGCCCCACTTCAATTAAATCTTGTTCTGCTTTTGTTGGATTTGGCGAAGGAATACATGGTTTTAACTTCTCAAAATCTTCCTCGAATACACTAAATAAATTAGCTAAATAATCTATTTTTTCTATAACCAACAACTCTAACTGATGCCTCAAAGCTCCTTTAAAACTGGTGGCTGGAATGGCAGGAGTCCTATTTATCTTAAAGATAGCACCTTTCTTATCAGATAATGGGGATGGAGCCGCACCTATATGTAAAAAACTCCCTTTTTCAACTTCTATCTCTATAGGTATCTGCCACATTTTCATTTTACCTAAATTATATTGTTGCAACTCAATTTCTCTATCTGAATTTTTAATTTTTACTTTAAGATTCATTTTTTAGCACCTCCCAATATTTTTGTAAAGAATCTAATTTTCTAACAAAAAAAGCTATTTCTTCTGTAGAAACACCTAAATTATAGAGTTCTATTACATAATCTAAAACTTTTCTTAAAGCTCTTGACTTTAGACCAGACAACCCCTTTACTTTATCTAAAAAATAATGTTTAACGAAAGGCAATTCATACCTTTCTATAACTCTTCCGTAATTATCCATATTAGGCAAATTACAACTCACTGTGCCGTACCAGTCTAACATTTCAAATAAATCTTTTAAAAGACTTGGTTTATTTTCAACAGCTAATTTCAACCATCTTGCAGAATCCTTTAATTTTTTTATCTCTCTTTTCGATCCTTTCTCCTGACTTTCGATTTCTTTTATCCTCTTGTCAATTTTGTCTTTAAATTCTTCTATTTTTTTCTCTTCAAATAATTTACCTAGTTCTTTCCATTCTTTTCCCTCAAAAAGTTTTGGAATATGCCCCTTTTTTTTAATGTCATATGGGCTATCAAATATGTCCTTATCATTCAATACACGTTTTAATACATCATCCATTTTCCCTGTCATAATAAGTTACCTCCTTTAAAAACACCTCTGGAGCCTCAACCAGACTCCCAGGGAATAAAGATTTTTTATAAGCTCCATGGATTAAAGATGAATCTGGTTTAAACAAATAACCATATAATGGAGAAATATCCTCTATATTAAAATCTTTAGCTTCATCTAAAAAAATCTTTACATTCAATATCCCTTGTTTTATCTCAAAATCACCACATTTTACATCTTTAACCTTACATCTGCCAAATCCTTTACTTTTTAATGCACCCATTTCAAATTCTGCATTTAAAAGTTTATCTTTCAAATCTTTATCCTTGTTATACGGTATATAAACTTCTGCCTGGATTTTACCTTCTGGTTCTGCAGGAGCCAAATAATTTGTTATAAGCAACAACCTGGAAGTATTTAAAAATCTATCCCGTACTGAATAAGTATATTCTTTAATCTGATAAGTTCCCTTTTTAAATAAACCTACAGCTGGAATATTTTCTAACCCAAAACAGTGCCTTAAAGCTCCTTCAATTGTAGATGATGGTATAGTTTCCTGACATGGTCGAAATACCCCACCTTTAAACCTCTCACCAATAATTATGGAATCAATCTCAAGTAAGATCTGCCAAAGTTTTACTTTACTCATTGTCTTTCGCTCCTTTGAGTATCCTATACAAGTTTAAAAACTTTGATGGATTAATTCCCTGTACATATAATTCATAAGGTTCTTTATACTTATCTCTATTTTCCAGAATTTTTATCATAACATAAACATCTGACTTCAGTGCCTTTAAACTCTCACTCATTTGAATTAAATTATAAAGATAACTTTGAGATACATTTGAATTTATAAGCTTTGTTTTAATCTCTTCAACTTCTTTTTTAGCATATTTCTCTTCAAATACTGGATAATACTGAATATTTATAAATGACTTATCTTCAGATTCAAAATATCTCCAATGTTCCCTTATTGGATATTTGATATTGGAAATACTCAATGAAAAACTTATAGGACAAGTTTGATCACCTATACAATCAGGGAAATACTTATCAAACAAATCTATATAACTGTCTATCACTTTTCTAAGTAACTCAGGAGTAAATTTAAATACACCAAGTTCATTATAATCTGAAATAGGTCTTTTTATATCATTTTCATCTCCAAATTTTTCCCAAAATTCTTTTAATAATTCTTTATAGTCATTGATAAAGTCCATTTGAAGTGCTAATGGTCTAAAATTTTCTTGAAAATCTTTATAATCGAAATTAATAACTAATTTAGTTTTTAAATTTTTCTTATTATTTTCTAATTCGTCAATTTTTTCTTGGATTTCTTTTCTTAAAACTCTTTGTTTATTTATTTCGAGACCAATCATCCTTCTTTCATTCTCATCATTACTTTTTTTAACTTTTTTTTTCAACTCATCTTTTTTTTCTAAAACTTTACGAAGTTCTTCATTTCTAGATTGAAGTTCATTCTCAATTTTTTCTAATTCGCTTTCTACAAATTCCTTAACATAATCAGGATAATCCCTAATATAATCATTAAACGCTTTTTGAAGCCAATTTTCTAATTTTTTCTGATCTAAAGAAAATTTAAACCAGCAAACTTTCACACCTTCTTTATCCCATATCTCACCATATTCTCTAAAAGGTTCACCATATTTCCGAATACTCTTACATTTTTCACATACCCATTCTTTTATATCTTCTTTATTTTCATCCCTTTTTTCTATCACATAATTCTGTTGACAAATATCACAAATTGGCATAATTTTGTCAGGTAGAATTTGCTGAAAATATTTTTTATAAACTTTTGTATTATTACTAATCTCTGCTTTCTGGTTTTCATTTTTCTTTTCCTGTTTCCTTGCTTTAAATATTTTTCTATCAAGAATTGAATCAAGTTTTCCCAGATTAGCTATTATTTCAATAACTTCTACATAAAATCCCCAATCCAAAAAATCTTTAAATATCTCTTTTAAATTTATACTCTTTGGTACAAATAAAGTTAAAAAATCAGATGTAGAAAAAAGAATTTCGTCATTATATCGCTCTTTTACTTTCTTTAAAAGCTCATCTCTTTTTCTGAGAAGGTTTATATCTCTCAATCTTACAAACGAATGAGGAAATTTAATCCAACATTTGACTATTTTAGCCTCCCAACTTTTATTTCCACGCTCTGCTTCATTGACAGTCTTTAATTCTTTTTCATCAAACTTGATAGATATCAAACCATTTTCATCACAGATAAGAGTAGAATATTTTTTTAAAACTCTATATATCTTTCCAACCAACTCCACATGTGTATATAAAGTAGTTACATTCCTTGGAAAACTCTTATCTTCAGGCGTTAACAACAAATTTTTTCTATATTTTTCCAAAAAGTCATCCCCAGAATCGCAATTTTGAATTTCATCAAACAAAACTTTCAGGTCATTAATGTCATTAAACGCAGCCCAATTTTTTTGAGGTTTTTTATTCCAAAGTTTTAAAACTCCATTATTTTTCAAAACATCATTTGAATCTAATACTTTTTCAACTACTCTTGAAATAGATGAGGCTAAATGATCAGCCAGTTTAAGTAAAAAAACATCCTGTATATACTCCTCAGGAATAGATAACTGATTCCATTCATTAATATCTATTTCGTCAATGCTAACTTTATTTAGTTTATAATGATGATATTGTCCCCACCATGAAGGAGATGGATCTTTTGATATTTCAAACCCAAACTCAGAAAAAGGAAAATCCACAAACACATGTCCCTTCCAGGCTTTCGCATCAACTTTACCTTTTACTTTATCCTTTATTTTATCTTTTACTTGATTTTTTACATCATCATGAACTAATTTTCCGATATCATGCAATTCAGCAATAAAATCTTTCATAACCTTTTTTACCCCCTTAAAAATAGACCATAACAGAATCAACAAAACTACATAAAACTCAATAATAAGTTTTTCTTTGACTTAGTTTGAAAATATTTTCTAATTTAATTTTTCTAGTTAAAGACGTATACTCCTGCTTTTAAAATAACATTTTTTTAAAAAAAATTAGGATACACCCTTTTTAATGGTGTATCCTAATTGATTATGATTTTGCCTTTATCATCTTATTAATCTTAACTATTTCTTAAACCGACGGGCCAACTCCTCTGCAATATCCTCAGGCCTACAACCCATTTCAGCTGTAAGAACCAACAGATGATACACAAGATCAGCCATCTCATAGATAAATTCCTCTTTAGACTGATTTTTAGCACCAATAATCACTTCTGCCGTTTCTTCCCCCACCTTTTTTAAAATCTTATCCAGACCTTCCTTAAAAAGATAATTGGTATATGAACCTTCCACCGGATTGGTTTTCCTATCCTGAATCAGGGTAAATAGTGATGAAATCACCTCATTAACTGTCAGGGAAGACTTCTCACCAGCCAACTGACGATAAAAACAGCTATCTTCCCCTGTATGGCAGGCCGGGCCCTCTGCAATAACCTCCACCAGAAGAGTATCTTTATCACAGTCATAAGAGATAGCTTTTATCTTTTGCACATTGCCCGAAGTCTCTCCCTTATGCCAGAGTTTTTGACGGCTCCGGCTGAAAAACCAGGTCTCTCCGGTCTTAAGGCTCAATTCCAGAGATTCCCTATTCATATAAGCGAGCATCAATACTCTTTTACTCTTCCAATCCTGAATAATTGCAGGAATCAGACCCGTTTTCTCATCAAAGCACAGTTGATCTAAATCTTTAGCTTTAACCTCCATCATTTGCCCAACTCCTTCCTTTAACCAATCTGCCGGACTGAAACACCTGCTTTAACCAATGCAGCCTTAACCTGGTTAATAGTTAGCTCTCCAAAATGAAAGAGTGATGCTGCTAAAGCCGCATCAGCTTTACCTCTAGTTAATACCTCTACAAAATCATTTAAAGAACCGGCTCCCCCTGAAGCAATCACCGGAATATTTACTACCTCAGCCACAGCACGGGTCATTTCAAGATCAAAACCCTTCTTAGTCCCATCTGCATCAATACTGGTTAAAAGAATCTCTCCAGCACCCCGCATTTCTACTTCTCTCACCCAATCTATAAGATCAATTCCGCTATCCCGGCTTCCACCGTGAGTATATACATTCCAACCCGCACCATCCTCACGCTTTTTGCCATCCACTGCGACCACAATACACTGAGAACCAAAAATTCTTGCACCTTCTGTAATTAGATCTGGATTTTTAACAGCAGCAGAGTTAATGGCAACTTTATCTGCTCCGGCTCTCAGCATTTTTTTCATATCCGCAACAGTTCTAATTCCACCGCCCACAGTCAAAGGAATGAAGACCTGAGCTGCCACCTCTTCTACAACATGACAGATGGTATCACGGCCTTCCACCGTTGCTGTAATATCCAGAAATACCAGCTCATCTGCTCCCATACGATTATAAACTGCAGCAATCTCAACCGGGTCACCTGCATCTACCAATCCTTTAAAATTAACTCCCTTAACCACCCGGCCATCTTTTACATCCAGACAGGGGATAATCCGTTTAGTTAACACTTTTTATCACCCCATTTTTTGCAATATTTCCTTAAGACTCAATATTCCCTGATAAAGTGCCTGCCCAATAATAGCCCCATAAACACCGATCTTTTTTAATTTAACCAGATCTTCATAAGAGCTAATTCCACCAGATGCAATTATTTTGAGATTTTCAATTTGAACGAGTTTTTCTAAAGTCTGAAAGTCAGGGCCAACCAACATTCCATCCCTACTTATATCCGTATACAGAACCTGGCTTACACCCAGATCAACCATCTCCTTAGCAAAATCCAGCACATTACGACCGCTCTGCTTTAACCAACCATCAGTCGCTATCTTTCCATCTCTGGCATCAATACTTATAACCAGCTTTTCAGCTCCAAATTTGGCTACTGCCTCACCTATAGCAAGAGGTTCTTTTAAAGCCAGTGTTCCAATCACAAGCTTATCAATTCCTACCTTAAACCATTCTTCCATCTTTTCAAGTGAACGAATTCCCCCACCCAATTGTAATTTCAGATTTGTTTTATTTTTAATTTTCCGCACAATTGCTTCATTAGCTCCACATCCATCCCTGGCTCCGTCCAGGTCTACCAGATGAAGCCAGGTTGCTCCCTCTTTCTCAAATTGTCTTGCTCTACTTAAGGGGTTATCATCAAAAACCGTTTCACGATTAAAATCTCCCTGTTTTAACCGTACCACCCGTCCATCTTTAAGATCTATAGCTGGATAAATAATCATTATACCATCTCCCCAAAATTCTTTAAAATCCTAAGTCCTTCATCCCCGCTCTTTTCGGGATGGAACTGAACTCCCATGATATTCTCCCGGGCAACAGCTACAGGAATCTCCTCTCCATAGATAGTGGTTGCAATTACATCGTCGGTCATTTCACTCAAAGCATAGGAATGAACAAAATACATATATGGTTCTTTAGAAAGCCCCTGCCAGAGGGGATGCTCCACTTTACAATAAATCCGATTCCATCCCATATGAGGTATTTTAACCCCACCTTTTAGCCGCTTAACTTCACCAGACAAAAATCCAAGACCCGAAGCTTTTTGATCTTCATACCCCACCTCAAAAAGAAGCTGCATTCCAAGACAGATACCTAAAAAAGGTTTACCCTGATCAATGGCATATTTGATTGCTTCTACAAAACCGTTTCGAATCAAATTTTCCATAGCTTTAGGAAATGCTCCCACACCGGGTAATATTAAACCGGACATCTTTTGTATTTCTTCAGGTCGGGTAATCATTTTCACGGGGTAATTTAAATATTCCATAGCTTTTCGAATACTCTTAAGGTTACCCATGCCATAGTCAATGATTCCGATCACTTATAGCACCCCCTTAGTTGAAGGAATCTGCTCTAAACCGCTTTTCTGTACCGCCATTTTTAAACTTTGGCCAAGTGCTTTAAATACCGCTTCTACCTGGTGATGGGTATTCCGGCCGTGAAGAAGCTCTGCATGAAGGGTTAATTGCCCATGAACACTAAAGGCCCGTAAAAACTCTTCAATAAGTTCTGTAGGAAAATTACCTACCCTCTCATTACTAAAGGGCAGGTCAGTATATAAATAAGGCCGCCCGCTTATATCAACCACAACCCGGCTTAAGGCATCATCCATAGGAATAAGGGCACTACCAAAACGCTGAATACCAACACCTTCACCCAGAGCTTTTTTAAAAGCCTGACCGAGAACAATTCCCACATCTTCAACTGTATGGTGAAAATCTACATCTAAATCTCCCTGGGCATTGATAAAAAGATCTAGACTGCCGTGTTTTGCAAGTTGAGCCAGCATATGGTCAAAGAAGGGAATTCCCGTCTTTATTTCATAGTTACCGTTTCCATCAATATTCAACTTCAATTTGATTCTGGTCTCTAAAGTACTGCGTTCAATTTCACATCTCCGTTCCATTAGCCCTTCTCCTCTCTTTAAAAGTCTTAATTACCCGTATAACCTGATCATTTTCTTCAGGTGTACCAACTGTTATTCTGATAGCATCCTTAAGAGGAGATCTAAACTTACGTACCTTGATAGCAGCTCTCTCAAATTCTTCTGCCAATGCCGGTACTTCTAATCCACGTAAAAAGAGGAAATTGGCTTCAGACGGAAAGACCTGCCAACCAGCATACGACTTCAATACTGCCCGAAGACGTTCCCTTTCTTTAATAATTTCTCTAACCCTTTTTTCAATTAGAGAATAATTTTCCAGAATTGTCTCACCTACCATCTGAGAAATGGAATTCAGATGATATGGTGGAACTACTTTTGAAACTTCCCTGATAAAATCCCGATTAGCCACTAGATAGCCCAATCTAACTCCTGCAAGTCCAAAAGCTTTTGAGAAAGTACGGGTAACTGCCAGATTTGGATATTTATCCAGCATAGAAATCATACTTCCCTGACAGAATTCACCGTATGCCTCATCCACTACCAAAATTCCTTCAAATCTTTCTGCAATTTCACCTATAGTCTCAAGCGGAATCCGGGTTCCGGTAGGATTATTGGGAGAACAAAAAAATACCATCCTGGGATAGGTAATTTTTACAGCTTTCCAGAATTGCTCTAAATCAAGAGAGCCATCACTATTTAAATGAAGACTGACATAGACTCCACCGGATAACTCGGTAAAAATTTTATACATGGAAAAGGTCGGGGCCAGAGCCAGAACCCGATCTCCCGGACGAACAAAAGTCTGAACCAGAAATTGTAATACCTCATCTGAACCGTTACCCAAAAGAATCTGTTCTGGACTCACTCCTTTACCCAGATAATCTGCAATTTTTTGCCGAAGAGCATAACAGCTCGCATCTGGATAACGATTGAGCTCTAATTTTATAAATTTCTGCGCCATCTCCTCTCTAAGCTCATAGGGCAGGGGATAGGGAGACTCATTACCATCCAGAATAATCATATTTTCTTTTTCTTTTTGCTGAACGGTATACGGAACCAGATTCTTAACCTCAGGTCTAACCAGAAATTGAATCATTTTTTCACCTTCTCTCATCATCTTCAAATCTTACCCTGATGGCATTAGCATGGCCCAATAATCCTTCTATTTCAGCCAAATTGATCACATGATCTTTGACTTTTGCCAATGCTTCTTTACTGTAAGAAAGAAAACTTAAATATTTGACATAATCCCTCACAGATAAAGGTGAGAAAAACCGGGCTGTTCCATTGGTAGGCAGTACATGATTGGGCCCAGCTAGATAATCACCTAAAGGTTCAGGAGCAAAATGGCCTAAAAAGACCGCTCCCGCATTCTTAACTCGGGTTAACCATTTAAAAGGATCTTTTACCGCCAACTCCAGGTGTTCAGGAGCAATCCGATTGGCAAGTTCTATCCCATCATCCAGATTGTCCACCAGAATAATCCGACCATAGTTTTTTAGTGATTGTCGGACTATCTCATTCCGCGGGAGGACTTTCATCTGTTCTATAACCTCTTTTTGTACCTCTTCTGCAATCTTTTCAGAGGTGGTTATGAGAATAGCTGCTGCCAGGGGATCGTGTTCTGCCTGACTTAAAAGATCTGCTGTAAGATAACGGGAATTGGCCGATTCATCAGCAACAATTAAAATTTCACTGGGGCCTGCAATCATATCAATATCTACCTGGCCATAAACCATTTGTTTAGCTAAAGTAACATAAATATTGCCCGGGCCAACGATCTTATCCACCTTAGGAATGGACCCGGTTCCGTATGCCAAAGCGGCAATGGCCTGAGCCCCACCAACTTTGTAAATCTTATCCACACCTGCAACTTTTGCCGCCGCAAGTATATAATGATTAATTTCTCCTCTTCTGTTTGGGGGAGTAACCATTACTACTTCTTTAACTCCCGCAACTTTAGCAGGAATCACTGTCATAAGTACCGATGAAGGATAAGCTGCACTTCCTCCGGGTATATAAACCCCTACCCTCTCTAAGGGGCGACAAATCTGGCCCATAATCACCCCATCTTCTTCTGTTAAATTCCAGGAAGTTTGGAATTGGGCTTCATGGTACCGTTGAATCTTTTCTTTTGCCAGCTGTATAGAATTCATAAACTCAGGCTCAACCCTTAAACAAGCCTCTTCAAGCTCAGTTGGTTTAACTAACAAATTTTCTATTGATATATCCACCTGATCAAAACGTCTGGTATATTCACGAACTGCCATATCTCCGGTCCGCCGCACATTTTCCACAATCTTTAAAACCTGCTCTCTATACAGACTTAAATCCTGATTAGTTCGCCCTTCAATCAGCCGCTGCACTTCCTCAGCACCGCCATTATTCATTTTGACAATTTTCATCATCATTAATTTTCACTCCTCTCTACCTGCGACTTTAACCGCTCAATCAGTTTATTTATTTCTTTCCGCCTCGTCTTCATACTGACCCGATTTACAACCAATCTGGCACTCACCGGACAAATATCTTCATAAACCATAAGTCCATTTTCTTTTAAGGTTCGACCTGTCTGCATAATATCCACTATCCAATCAGCAAGCCCTGTTAGAGGTGCCAGTTCAATAGAACCTGTCAATTCAATCACTTCCACCGGTTCACCCTTTTTCCGGAAATACTCTTTAGCAAAGCGGGGATATTTGGTTGCTACCCGCCGATGGGTTAGCTGCTTTTCTCTAAAACCAGGTAATCCAGCTAGAACAAATTTACATTGACCAAATTTTAAATCCAATACTTCATATAAGGAGCGCCCTTCTTCCAAAAGAATGTCCCTTCCAACAATTCCTAAATCAGCTGCACCGTATTCTACATAAATGGGTACATCGGCAGGCTTAACCAGAACTAATTCTACCTGTTCATCTTCTATATTAAAGATCAGTTTCCGGGAAGATAAAATCTCATGAGGTACTCGATACCCTGCTTTCTTAAGCAGTTTTACAGCATCTTCAGCAAGACGCCCTTTTGCCAGCGCAATTCTTATTCTATCCATTCAATCTTTACCTCCTGTCAAAAAAGTCCAACACCTTAAAGCCACCTCTTTAAGTCCTCCACTAAATTCGAAAGTCTTTTTACCATCCTGATCAACCAAACTGAAAATTCCATCCTTCCACTGGCCTATATATGGAATCTGATGGAATTTACAATATTCAAATACCTTTTTACCGGTATATAGTTCCGCATTAATTCCCCATTCTTTAAGCAAATTTGCTAATCGATAAGCAGGTGCAAACCCCTCATTACTAACCTGAAGTACAACCCTCGGCTCTTTTTCAAGTTTTATAATGTCAAACTGCCGTAAACAGGTCATCAATCCTTCGATATTAATGGCAAAACCCACTGCGGGTACATCCAGCCCAAACTGTTTCGCCAGCCTGTCATATCGGCCACCGCTTGCTACAACCTCTCCATAACCTTTAACATAGGCTTTAAAAATGATTCCGGTATAATAACCCAATTGAGTTCCCATAGATGGATCAAAGGTTATATATTGAGCTAGACCGATCTCTTTAAGCTTCTCATAAATCTCTTCTAATTCACAAACCACTTTCCGTGCTTTTTCAGTCAATGGCAATTTATATAACTGAGCCAGAACCTCTTCCGGTTCACCGAAGAGGACAGGAAACCTGGTCAAAAGCTCCTCTTCACTTTTACTCAGGTTCCAATTTTGTATCCGTAAACGAATCTCTTCAACATTTTTCTCTTCCATCAGTGAACATAATTCTTCTTTGGCTAGTTCGTCTAAAGAAAGATTCGTTAATATCTCCTCAACCAGAGCCACCTGGCCCAGATCAATCACTGGTTTATTAATTCCAACTTCTTTTAGAGCCTGAATTAAAGTACCTATAACCTCCACATCCGCCAATATATCACCACTGCCCAAAAGCTCAATACCTGCCTGAGTCTTCTCTTTCATCCGCTCTGATTGACCCCCGTTAGTCTGATAAGCAGTGGTTATATAAGAAAATTTCCACGGTTGGGGTATTCCAGTGTAACGGGTAGCTGCCAACCGGGCTATAGGTAAAGTTCCATCAGGTCGAAGTACCAGAATCTGGCCACTTTCATTTACCACCTTAAACATTTGTTCTTTTGAAAGCAATGTCTCCGTTTCAGCATATAAATCCAACGACTCTAAAGTAGGGGTAGCTACTTCTTGATAACCGCTCTTTTCAAAAACTTTTCTTAATTTTTGATAAACCCATTTCCGTTGGCGAATTTCTTCAGGTAATAAATCCCTAACTCCTTCTACAAATGGACACATCCAACTCCACCTCTCTGTAGCCTGAAATCACAAATCATAATTTCTTTAGTTGTTTAATATTTTAATACTTTAACTTGTTAAACTATTAAAATACAGTATGCATTTATTTTAACGTCAAATCTGGCCCATGTCAAGTTTTTACCGAAAAAATTGACATTAATTATTGAAACAGTTATTATAAAAAAGTAATAATGAACGAAAGGGGTTTATAGGACATGTTTTTCGATTACCACATTCATTCTAAATTTTCAACCGACTCTAAAATGACTCTTGAAGAAATTTGTGAACAAAGTATTTTAATAGGACTAGAGGAAATTGCCATCACCGATCACCATGACATAGATTACCAGGATCCATCCATTAGTTTTGAAATCGACCGCCACCTTTATCTTTCTACCCTTGAAGAATTTCAGGCAAAATATCAGGGCAAATTACGCATTAAAAAAGGACTGGAATTAGGTCTCCAACCCCATATCCTGGATAAATGTGCTGAATTTGCAGGAGATCACTTTGACTTTGTTTTGGCTTCATTTCACACAGCCCAGAAAAAGGACCTTTACACAGGTAAATTTTTCGAAGGTTATACCCAGTGGGAAGCTTACCGGGAATACTTAAAGGAAGTGCATTATTGTGTGGAGAGATTTGATCATTTCAGTGTAGTGGGACATCTGGATGTCATCCGACGGTATGGTGACTTTCCAGTTATACCTGATCTTATGGATGATTCTGATTGCAGGGATTTAATTGAGGAAATTTTAAAAATCCTGGTGGAAAAAGGGAAAGGTCTTGAAGTGAATACATCCGGATATCACTATGGAAACAGAAAGGATCCTCTGCCGTCCCGGGCCATCTTACGGCTGTATCGGGAACTGGGGGGCGAAATTTTAACCACTGGTTCAGACAGTCATTATAAAGACCAACTGGGATATAAGTTTAAAGAAACCCATGAAATGCTGAAAGATTTAGGATTTAAATATCTGACAACTTTTGAAAAGGGAAAACCTATCTTTCATAAAATTAAATAAATGATTATATTGCAAAAAGCTAATTTTGAGCAACATAGAAATTTTTCGCCAAATCATCTTAGCGAGATTTCCGACGAAATAAGGCCTCATCACAGGAAGTGATGAGCTAGTTCTAAGGGCCAGGAGGGCCCTTTGATTAGGAAGCCTTATTTCAGCGGAAATCGAGCTTTAGATGATTCGAAAAATCTCTCAAGAAGCGAAAAATTAGCTTTTTGCAGTATAATCATAATCAGATTAATTTTCCTGCTTTTGAAAATAATATTCCCCTTACTTACAATCAATATTTCAACAAATGTATTAATTCACCTCTAAGAGATACCTGTGATAAGAAAAATTTATTGATATCAGGAAGAAAAATTGTCCACAGCTGTATAATCGCATTAAAAAAACTTTGGAGCCATCACTCCAAAGTTTCTAACTTTACTAAAAAAGATTAAACACTTAATACCTAATACCGGATACTTTCAATCTCTTAAAAATCCAGAATCCAGGTGCATCAATCACCACTTTAGGATCCGTCCGTAAAGTCTTTAAAATATTAACCCGATAATTATCCACTTCGTACTCTTTAAATCCATCAGAAGCTGGCTTTCCTACTGTCACGGTAGGTTGATAAATAATACCATTTCAACCGCCGGATATAGTGATCAAGCTAATCGTTATATCTCTACTACCTTTTTTCTTTAGATAATCTTTCGCTGCTTGAGTAATGATTATATTCGGAGTCAACTCTTTTAACCTCCCTTATATAATATCCCAAATACCCCGGGGGTGTATTCTAATTATAGTATATCCCATACCGGCTTTATTGTCAATAACAATTACCCCTATAATCTCCAACACTTTTAAGGTACCTATTGGCTTCCTAAAGTTATACTATAAAATGAGGTGATATCAAACAACGCGCTACTTAAAGGCAATTTTTTCACCTTATATAATATACATGATTATCCTCTGCCACTACTACATCAACTCCAGAAAGCTCAGCTACAAACTGAGCCATCTTCCCTGCAATCGGTTCAGGCCGGATACAGCAAACATCAAGATGGGTCATCCAACACCGCTTAACCTTAGAATCCATAAGCATATGGGCTAACCCCACAGCAGTAATATGGCGCTTAGCAAAGAGGTTAAAATAACTGACATTGGCGATCAGATAATCTACCTGACTAAAAATTTCTTTTAAGTCCTCTCGATATTTGATGATTTTTGTAGGAGGGCTTATAGGTACCCATTTTCCCACTTTGTGACGCAAACCATTTAAATCTTCATATTCCAAAAGATAACTGGTATCACTGGTATAACCGATAGTAAAGGTAGGAGTTGTAATTACAAAACCATAATTCATCTTACCATGATAAGCTTTAACAGGAGTAAGGAAGATTTCATCCGTAAGTTCAATCATCTTTTTTTCCTGTAAATAAACTATCTTTTCAGGTCCTCCTACATATCCCTCATGATGTTGATGACGCCCCTGGTGATAAATACTGATCAAATTCTCATCACTTACATCTCTGGGTAATAATAAAACTCCTCTCCTTTGACTCATTACCCGTGTCATTCCTTCAATAAGCAAGGGAGCGCCTAAATAGTGATCTGTATGACCATGACTGATATAAATTCCATCCAGAGCCCGTATATCAACACCGTTTTGCTTTACATGCCAGATTACACCTGGCCCTGGATCTACAGCCAGAGTAAAACCCGGTAAATAGAGAATAAATCCCCCGGTCTGACGTACTTGTTCTAATAAATTGACTGGATTTCCTCCTGTTCCCATAAATAATATTTTGGGGGTACCACAGTAGGGTAGTATTTCTTCTTTCCAATATTGTCTATCATTTTTAACTACCTGAAGAGTATATTGTGAAAGCTTTTCATATAATTTCAGATCATAATTCATAAATCTTCCCCCAATTCATGATAAAAAAGCATGTCAGAGAATCTGACACGCTTTTTTTAAAAGGTATGTAAACCTTTTATACCCTATTATTGCTACCCAATAACCGAATCTTTTCTCTTACTTTTTCTTTCATAGCATCCTTAGCTGGTCCTAAAATTTTGCGTGGGTCATAAACTTTTTCATCATTGTTTAAAATTTCCCGTACTTTAGCAGTAAAAACCTGTTGAAAATCGGTATTAATATTAATCTTACAAATTCCTAAAGAAATAGCTTTTTTAATATCTTCATCATAAACACCGGATGCACCATGAAGAACCAATGGTACATTAACCAGATTTCTAATCTTTTCTAATCTTTCAAAATCCAATTCTGGCTTACCTTTATATGGACCATGTGCAGTACCGATAGCAATAGCCAGAGCGTCTACCCCGGTTCTTTCCACAAATTCTTTAGCTTCATCCGGATTGGTCATTAAAGCTTCTCTTTCGTCAACAGTATGGTCATCTTCAGTACCACCAATCTTACCCAGTTCAGCTTCTACAGAAACTCCAACAACTCTGGCTGCTTCAACTACTTTTTGTACTAAAGCTATATTTTCTTCAAAAGGAAGCTTAGAACCATCAATCATTACAGAAGAGAAACCGTAACGTATACATTCAATGATCTTTTCAAAACTGCTACCGTGATCTAAGTGAAGTGCTACAGGTATAGTAGCTTTATCTGCAGCAGCTTTCACACATGCTGTAGCATAATCTATACCCACATACCTAAGAGCACCTTCACTAAGTTGAACTATCACAGGAGATCTCTCTTCTTCTGCCGTTTCAATAATTGCCTGCAAAGACTCCAGGTTATTCATATTAAATCCGCCTACTGCATAACCTTCAGCCTGTGCTTTGTTTAAAATTTGTGACATTGGTACAAGAGCCATAGAATAAAATCCTCCTTATATATAATTTCATTTTAATAATTCCCAAGTAAAAGTATTTCTATGAAGGGTCATTTTGAAGTGCGGTATTTTTACCCTTGGTAAGAATCACTTTATTTGTTTCCTTTAGTTGTTCTAAATCTGCAATAGTTCTAGCTTTGATCATAGTCATTCCCTGGCATTCCCGACAGACAAGTTCAATTTTGTCAGGATACATATCTATATCAATATTCTTATTACCGCATTGGCAGAAAAGACCACCTGCTTCAGCAATATCATGTAATATATCCAATACCCCTAACATGACCTCTGGATCACAGAAATAGTCATCAAAACCCAGGTCTTTAATCATAGCCTCTAAATCCTGCTGTTGATCCTGAATCTCACCTTGTACTAAAATCTCAGGGCCCAGATAACCTAATTTTAGATCAGTATCAGGACAGCGAATGGTCAATAACTTAGAACCCCAAAAAGCACTGGGTGTAAAGAATAAGGTATGCTCCAATTCACAAATAATACAATTGAATTGAACCCAATAACGTTTATAATTTTTAGTCTCCAATTTAACTTTTCTATATCCACATGAACAATAAATTTCTTTACTTCGTTGACCAGAAAAGTCGAAAATATTAATCGGATGTACATCTAATCTTCCACATACAGGGCAACGTAAAGATATTGTTGTGAGGTATTCTATAATCATAGCCCCTAACCTCCTTTTAATTTTTCATATTCTCTATTCATCGCCAAATTCCTTTCTTAAAAAATACAATTAAAAGAAAAAAATGCTCCTAAAAGGAGCAGAAATTCATATAAGATATAATATTTTTCTCTTTATCCACTAAAAATTTCACTATTACCAAAGTTTTATTCTTTAATAATTCAGTAAGTTTTTCCCAATTTTTATAGATTCTTATTATCCTTCTATCTATCCTGAATTTCTTAAGTTTGGGATTTAATCTTGTTCCTATATTAACTACCATAATTTCTTTTTCTAAGTCAAGCTCTTCAATAAATCCGGTATAATCATAGTGAAAAACCGCCATCTTTTTTACTTGAAATTTATAATCTAAAACCAAAAGTACTTTCATTCCCGGAGTAATATTTTCCAATTTAGCAGGAAAATTATTCAAAAAAATATCTACATTTTTTCTTACTACATAAGAATCACAGATTCCACTTTCGGTTTCTCTAAGGATTACTTGTTTATCTCCCAATTCCATAATAGTTCCTTCCCGTACTTGATAAAAGAAATTTGCTGTTTGTACTAAACCATCTTCATTAATCTCCAGATAACCGGAAACAAAATCATTTGCTGTTACAGGTATGTACATACCTAAGTCTGCTTTAAGGTTATTATAATATAACTCTGCATCTTTGCCCAGTTTAAATACCTTTTCTTCTCCACTTACCAACTTTAAAACCAGAGTCTTCTCCTCAAGATCCACCCCTATAACTTCTCCTTCATACCACTCAGCTGCTATAGGTAAATTCACCATGGTAATTATCATGATCAATATAAAAGCGCATATTATTCTTTTCATCTTTCATCTCCTCCTTTACTTACAAAAAGTATTACCGGAGAAGAGAAAGACTAAACATGACCCGCATAAGTTTTTTTTAATTTTATATCTGATTTTACTATAAAAAACAAATTTTTGACCCATGGATTGGTTTATCATATACTGTGATGAAGCCATATTTCTCCTTAAATCTCACCAAAATAGTTAAACAACTCAAAATTAGTTTTTTGCAATTTAATCATCTCTTAATAAATTAATATCAATACTTTTAATTTTACCTAATATCTTAAAACTATTTTATATAGATTTCTAAAGAAAAATTATATTTATAAATTTCAGAAATTTTAGCAGGACTTTTCCCCTAAACGTCTAAATTATTGTTTAAATAAGTGCAAACGTTTGAACAAAACCACTTTTAAAGGAGGCCTTAAATATGGTCAATAAGAATGTTGCGGGTTGGAATATACCCATTAAACAAAAATTATTGTTTTCTTTTATACTGGTTGTTATCATTTGTCTTGCATTATCCACCTTGCAAAGTGCTACTCTTATAACCCGGACAATGAAAAACACTGTCTCTGAGGCCCAGGAAAAAAGTTTTAAAACTATAAAAAATCTCTATTTGAATAAATTAAATTATTTAGAAAATTTATCAAAAAATATTGCTGCACAGCCTGATATCCAACAGGCTACCAAGAAAAAAAGTTTAATTTTATGGCTCTCCGTCAAATGTTGTGAAAGATAAGTTGGCTCCGTTGAATTGATTGGTAAATTGATTTTGAAATAAACATTTAAATTTAATAACTTAACATTGCATTAAATACTCTTCTCCTTAGATTCATAACATTTGGAACACCATATCCAATCCTTTTGATCAATTTAATCTTGTTATTGATACCCTCAGCAAAGCCATTGGTTATCTTAGTCTTAAAATAATTTAGTATTTTTTCTTCCCATCTTTGTATTATCTTTTTTACCTGGTAAAAAGGCATCAGCTTGCTTTTTATTACTTCTTTATACCACCTTTTTAGAGCTCTGGTGGCTTCTTTCACATCATCTAGCTGCAATAGGTCTCTGAATTCCTCTTTTAATTCCCAGGCCTTTTCTAGAGCTGGACTGAGTTCAAATAATTTGATGAGCTTTTCATGTTCTTCATCTGTCAATTCTTCAGCTCGTTTTTGGAGTAATAAACGACTTTGAAAAAACTTTCTTCTCTGATGATTATTTACTGTTTGTTGAACTTGTTTTCTAACTTCATCAAGGGCTCTGTTCATTAAAGTTACAAGATGAAATTTATCTATAACAATTTTTGCATGAGTAAATGCTGCATTTGCTACTGCTTTGAACGGCCGCCACATATCCATAGAGATCGATTGAATCTGTCGTCTTTGTTCATCTTCCCAACAATTAAAGTAGTCAATTAAATCATCCTTTTTGCGAGTAGGTAAAATGTCAATTAACTCCCGATTAATTGGATCTGTAATGCTAACTCCATATTTATGGCGTTTTAAAACTGCAAATTCATCGATACTGATGGCTTTTAATTGACTAAGTTTTGAAACTTGTTGTTTAATGAGAGGGTCAACTACTTTTTTAACTGCATTATTAACAGCTGTATAACTTAACCCGTTTTCTCTAGCAACTTTAGAATAATCCTTGCTGACAGTTTCTTTAGCAAGATATTTATCAAAGCGTTTGGTTTTACGGGCATATTTATCAATACTTTCATATTTTTCAGGGATACCCCTCTTATGACAATAAGGACAACGATATCTTTTCTTTAGAAGTCTAATGATTACTAGTTTACCTCTTATGGGGATGTCTCTAATATTTTGCCATTTTGTATCATGGATTTTATTAGTGATATTACCACACTGAGGACACACAATGTGATTTTTCTTTGCTTCAGCGATAAAAATATATCTGTCCTCCGTTGAAATAATTTCAGTTGCAATAATGTCTGGCAAATCAAGAAATTTTATGATATTATTATATTGCATTTGCTGGACTCCTTTCTTTGGTTTTTAGTTCGCAACTAATTAATTCAACGGAGCCAGCAAATGCCTTTTTATTTTTTATAATTTTTTCTTCACAACATTAATTATAGACCCAATTTTATTAATGAAAGCTCTAAAACAGGAATTTTTATATAATTACCAGTTAGATGTGATAGAAATTGATAATCTGGAGGGGAAAAAGATTGCTCGCAGAGGAAACCTCCCTACCAATGACTATAGTCTTGAAAAAAAGTTTCTACCCTTCCTAAAAAAAGATACCAATATTCAACAGTTAGAATTAACAGAAGCAGGTTTAATTGTTAAAAGTGCTGCCCCCATTAAGGATCCGGACCTTACCACTCAGACCAATGGATTTATTATGATTGGGAAGGTATTAAATCATGATTTTCTTATAGATCTACAAAAGATTATTAAAGACGACCTTTTTATCCTGGATCTAAATCTTAATCCCATTCTTACAACTATGGAAACAGAAGATATTCAAATAGAATTAGATAAGCCAGAGATTTTACCTGAACAAGAACTATATCAATCTGATATACTGATCAATAAAAAGCCATATCTATCCGGACTAATTCCCATTTTCAATCATAACAATCAACCCATCGGTTGGTTCATGATCGCAACTTCTTTAGAAAAGATGTATACTGCCCGCCGTGCTCTCTTTACATCACTATTTGTTATCGCTCTTGTAGGTGGCATTATAAGTATCATTTTCAGTTTTATAATCACTAATAGTATTACCGGGCCTTTAAATCAATTAGTACAGTTATCAAAAAAAATCGCCGGTGGCGATCTGAGAGATCATTTCAAAACCTCTGCTAAAGGTGAAATAGGATATCTAGGTCAGAGCTTTAACCAGATGGTAAGCATGTTACATAACCTGGTTCACGGAATTCGTTTAAGTTCTGAAAATGTTGCCAGAGGTTCTGAACAGTTGATAGAAGTTACCCACCAGCTAAAAAATAATGCCAAAGTTACAGATCAATGCATTCAACAGATCGTTTCCCGGATTAATAACCAACAACAACAACTGAATTCGGCTATGGATAATATTAATTCACTTTCAGAATCCATCACAGAAATTGATCACGGAATCAATCAGGTCGCATCCAACTCTCTTCAGGCAGACCATGAAGTTGAATTGAGTACTGAAACTTTAACACATTTAATGACAGTTATGTCTGAAATTAAAGACGCTGTTTCTGCCTCCCATAAGATCATTAACCAACTAGGTAAGAAATCCAACAAAATAATTGGAATCATTGATATTATTCGCAATATTGCTGAACAAACTAACCTTCTGGCTCTCAATGCTTCCATTGAAGCTGCCCGGGCCGGAGAAATAGGACGAGGTTTTGCCGTTGTAGCTGAAGAGATTCGCAAACTGGCAAATGAGTCCCATACTGCTGCTGAAAACATCAATGAATTAATCAACTCCATTAATGATGAGATTAATACTGCTGTTCAAATGATGGACAAGAGTGCAAATACTGTGCAAGAAGGTGTATCAAAAGCAGAAGAGACCCAAAATGTACTTTTAAGTGTCAATAAAGCCGTTCGCTCAACCCGTCAATCTGTCGAAGAAATGAGTGCTTATCTTCAAAATCAACAAAATTCTATCAAGTCCATGATACAAATTGTAGAAACTATCGCCACTAATGGCAATCTAGCTGTAAAAGAGGCTAATTCCAGTTCCATCGCTATCGAAAAGCAAAATCAGACTCTTAATCATCTGTTGACCGTTGCTCAGGAGCTTGATCAGATGGCCCGTAATTTAAGGGAGCAAATTATTTCCTTTAAATTGCAGGATGAAGATGAACCTCTAAAAGACGATATAGAGATATAATTTTTAAACAAAACAAAAACTTTGAAACACTTCCAAAAGAATCGGGAACAAAATACCCTCCAGGTACTCTACTGTGAGCAGCTTATTTTACTGCAAAAAGTATAACTTCCTAAACACATATAAAAGCCCATTATCTCTAAAAAAGAGATAATGGGTCATTTTTATGTATTGGCATGCTAAAATTTTTCTAATCCCTCATTTGTCAATACATCTCAAACAATCAAATCAATCTTTACATTTAATTAATCTATTTTCCATTAAGATAATTGCTCCACTTATCCTGAACTTCCTTCAGAGATTTAGATGATGTCATTTTTAATAATTTATCTTCAAGTTTACCCTCTTTTGTATACAAAAATTTAACCAGATCCTCAATTTTCATATTCGATGCATTAAGTAAATATTCAACAAACAACACACATAGATAAGCATTTTCAAATAAATATCCTGAAGCAAACAGATCTTTTAAACTGACCCTGTTTAATTCATCACCTTTGAAGTAAGAACGATAATTTTTACCTTTCAATAAGACTTCATCTATATAAGCAACAATTCCTTCTTCAATAAAATAATTATTAATTTTGCCTATCATGTTAAGTATAATATGAAGTTCTTCATGTACACTTGCCGCCGAAATCCTGTTAGTAAAATTCAAAACTTCATGAATTTGTAATTTATCTGGAAAAGCTTGTGCTGTAAAGTAATATCCTGTCATAATAAACTTTTGATTTACATTATTGTAAAAATAGCAGTGGATTTTAAATGGAAGCTCATAATTTAGAAGATTTAATACTTTCTTTAAAAGAATTTCTCTTTTTGTTGATATATAATCTATATTTTTAGAAACATATGAATCTTCTAAATAATAAAAATAGTAATGTTCAGTTTCTTTTATCTTCCAATCTAATTTTTCTAAGTATTCTATATTTCTTCCGTTTTTTCCAATAACCAATTTTGTCTCACCATGAAAAACCTCATTTATATTCATAAGAAAAGTCCATGAATTCGCTAAATAAACCAAAACTTCTTTATCTGGGTTAAAAGGTGATTGAGTCAAAAAAATAATTTGATCATCCTTGTCAGTAAAATCCTTATCTAAATACCTAAAACCATTTTCAATAGGTTCTACTACTAAATCATACTTTTTCAGTAAATCAGAAGAAGAAGTCAAATATAGAATTAGATTATTATTGACTAATTCATTTTGCATTACATCCTCCAAGGATTTAATTACTACTTGTTTTTTATATTTCTTTAAATGATTTCCAACAAATTGTGTTAACTTAAGCAACCTACTATTTATGTAATTATTATCAAAGTCTTGATATAATATTAAAAAGTTATTATTGTTTATGATAAAATCATTTATTGAGTCAGATGCATATGTATTAAACGAAATAACAATTAAAATGCATAATATAATTAATTTAGTTTTCATAACAAAAACCTCCTAAAAATTATACGTATTGTCAAAAGTTTTTTTAAGTTTTTGACCTTAAACCCTTGATATTACTAATTTTTTATTTAAAACTTGCCACCCCCTTTTTTTTGAGATATATTTAAGTTAACTATACCAAAGAAAGAAATAGCAAACCTTGACTAAATTAATTCAAATATTACTGTTATATATTCAAATTCAACAAAAAATCATTATTTTTCTCATCAACTCTTTACTTGGTAAACATATTACTATTAATCGTAAAACTTATGATAAATTGATTGACAAACCCTATAAAAAACTTCAAGTTGATCAAATACCCATTATTGAAATTACTAAAAAACTGAACTTTAATCAACTTCTAATCGATTATCAAAACTTACATGGTAAACCTCTTAAACCTATCAAACGTCATAAAAACAAGAAAGTTCAAATACCCAATAACCTTGTATGCCCACGATGTGGCACTCCTCATCAATATTTATACCTTTCTATTTTACTCCATTTTTATTATACCAAAAACACCAGCCCGACTTTCAATTACTAAGATGATTTTAACTTATCTACCAATGAACTTGAATAAATTAGATAAGACTTAAAACTTTCAACAATGGGTTCATAATATCCAAGATAGTTTTTCATAAATTCATTTTTTAACATCAGAAAAAGTTTTTCACTCCAATGTCCTTCAGCTAAATCTAAAACCTTTATAAAGAAATTATAAATCACAGAACGTGCAACAGTAATGTTACTAACAACTTGATTTTCAATCGGTTGAATTTCCTCTTCAATCTCTTTTATTTTATCTGGAGCTAATTGTTCCAATTTTCTAAAAGTTAAATTTCTTTTGAATTCTATATAATTAATCATATTTGATAAGTAATTTAAATTATCTACATTAAGAGTCAACATACTATCAAAAACTTTCTGAACCTTTTTATCGACAAAATCATAGTTGTATACTTTATAATGCTCAAAATCATCCCAAGTAAGTCCATCTTTTTTGACTTGCTCAGTAATCTGTGAACCTGGATATAAAGCGATTTTTGAATATAAATGAATTATTTTAAAGAAATTTATTTTTTAAAAATTCAGCATTATTTCTAAGTTCAGAAATATTAGAATAAGGATGGTATGTTACAAATCCACATGGAGTTATATCAATTCTTTGTTTACGCAAAAAATTTATTGCTTCATAGCTTTGATTAATTTCAATACCTTTATTATAAACCTCCAATCCCATTTCCACTTGAACTAAACCAACTTGTCGAAGAGATTTAACCAGGTCTTTATTATTAACAACTGAATCTACCCTCGTTAGGATATAAAAAAAACAAAAAATTTGTCTTTTCAACATTTCATCAACAAAATCTCTAACCCACTTTATTCCATTTGACGAAGTATTAATAAAGTTTAAATCACAGAAATTCACAACCTCATGTAAATTATAATTATCACCATACTTATTGAGAAGAATTTCTAGTTCATCCACTATACTTTTCGGAGAACGACAACACCATTTATTTCCTCCTCCCAAACTAAAATACTTGTTAGCATTACAAAAATGACAATTTCCCAAACAACCTCTTGAACATAAAATATTAATAGTAGAAGTTATACCCAACTCTAGACCTTTTTTAAGGTTATCCCTTATAGGCATAGGAATACTATCAATATTCTTTATTGACTCTCGATCTGGATTTTTTATAATCTAATTCTCATTACGGTAAACAATTCCATTAACATTTGCTAAACTCATATTATTCTGGATACAATCCAATAATTCTATTATTGTTTTCTCTCCTTCACCCCGTATAATTGCAAATACTTCCGGATTTTTCTCCATAATTTCTTCTGCTGCAAAAGTTGCATGTTCTCCTCCAAAAATTATCTTAACTGTATTATTATAATTATAAATTTTTTTTGCAATATATAATGCTGATTCAATATTTGAATATACTGCTGAAAAACCTATTATGTCAAAGTTTCCTTTCATCAAAAAATCTATAACCTGGTCATCATCTAGTCCCAACATGTGTGCATCAATCATTTGAACATAATGATTATGCTTTCTCAAAGTTCCCCCTATATATGCAAGACCAAGATGTTCATCTCCGGTGTAAAATTCCTGAGATAATTCCCCAATCTTAGGATAGACCAAAGCTACTCTCATCTTTTTTTAAACCTCCTCACCAACTATTAATTTATTTCTAACAATCTCAAACTTCATTCCCAATTTCAAAAATGCCAGAACTAATATAAAAGCTAAACTAGCTATAAAAAATATCCAATTATAACATCCCATAATAATTAACAAACCGCCATGATAGGTACTAAGGGAATCTCCTATATTAAAACTTGTATTCATAAATCCAGAAACTGTACCATGATTCTTCTCATCCACATTCTCAAAAACATAATTACTTATCAAAGGAGAAATAAGATTAAAAATTCCACTGGTTAAGATTAAAAGAAAAATATTTATAGTTGGGTGTTGCAATAAAATCATACTACTGTAAATAATTGACAAAAAAATAATACCTGTAAATATTACCTTTTGAGGAGAAAATTTTTTAACCACATATGACCCTATAAAAGCCATAAAGGCAGAAAAGATTTGTATAAATGACATAAAATATCCAATATAAACAGGATCTAAAGCATATCTTTTATTTAAGTAAAGATTAATATAAGGTGTTAAAATAACAGTATATCCTAAAATGAAAAAGATTATTGAAACTAGTGCATATGTTTTTATATTCTTAATATTAAAAAGCTCCTTTAACCATAAGCCTTGAAATTTTTTGGATTCCAATATTTCTGAAACTTTGCTTTTTCCACCTTTTTCAATAAAAATTAAAGGAATAGTTGCAAAAATATAGATAAATGCTGCAAACAATAAACCTGTTCTATACAATTCCTCAACTAGATTAATTTTAGCTAAATATCCTCCTGAAATTGTTCCTACTGTCAACCCAATTAAAGTAATTGCTCTAGATGTACTAAACAAAAATGGCCCTTCCTCACTATTTCCACACTGCATCAAAAAAGGACCTGCAATGCACATTAAAGCTGCAAAACTAAAACCATAAAGAACAGCAATAAAAAGCAATAGAATTTCATTTACTACCAAAACCTCAAGCAAAAAAGCCACACTAGCTAATAGATTTGCTAAAATAAGAACACTTTTCTTTGAAAATCGATCTATGATAATACCTGCCGGAATACTTCCTAAAGCCATCGTTAAATTCCCAACTGCTAAAAACAAACCAAGAAATTTTTCAGAAACTCCAATTCTAATGATATATAAATTAAATAAAACAAAAAATATACCCAAAGCCATATACCTTAAAAAGGCCGAACAAAAATAAAGAAAAGAATTGCGTTTGTAAATTATAATATTAAACATTATATCATACTCCTTCCGTATTTTAATAATTTTCGACTTATAAATTTCTTATATTCTTTTTTAATTCTGTAAAGATTTTTTCAATTTTACTTACAATTTTGGTCTTAGTACTATCTACATTTTTCTTTTTATTATTTTTTACTTTTTCAATTACTTCCAACAAATAATAGTATGTTTCCCTATTAATTTGATTATAGTAAAAATTAAATAATTGCTTATAATTTTGTAATAAATTTTTCTTCCTATCATCAAGTTCTCTTTCTTTACTTCGAAAATACACTGCTATGCCAGAAACAAAGCCTAAATATTCTTGTACAATTTTTTCAAGTGCTAATTCTCTGAATTCCTGAAAAATTTGTGCAACCTTCTCATCCTGGAAAGAGTAACCACTTGGATACCTCTTTTCATCACCAAACAATCCTTCTTTTTCCAATCTCTTTTCAATTTGACTTCCAGGAAAAATTTCTAAAGCCTAACTTACTCTCCCCAATAAGTTTTGTTGTAAATTAAAGTAATATTTTATATTTTGTTTTAATTATTCTATTGTAGTAAAGGGATTAAAAGTAATAAATCCACAAGTTGGATCTAAAACATCATGTTTCTGCAACATCTTTAACATTGTAATATTTTGTGATGGAACTACCTTTTTATTATAATTTTTTAAAGTCTCATTTGTTCCGCCTTCTATTCCAACAAACACATCAATTAAACCAGCCTCTTTCAATTTAATTATAATATTCTCATCTTCAACACCCAGGCTATCAGCACGTAAATTTATTCTAAATGTAATTTTCAAATTACATCTTCTTATCTCCTCAGCAAATCGAATAGCACGTTTTTTACTTTCTTTTGTTGGAATAATAAAAATATCATCATTAATATTAATTTGAATTTTCCTTTGAATCGGGATTTTCCTAAAAAAGAAAGAATCCCTCCTCTGAAGCAATAGGTAGTAGTTAACCAAACCCAAACTTACCTCACTACCAACTCCTTTACTATGCCTTTATATTCTAAAACTTAAATTCTTTTATATATATATGACATTTATTAAGAAACTTACAAAATATTTTTTCATCATTTTTCTTAATATTCCTCCTTTTTTCAAAAATTTTTTTACTAAAAAAATATCTATTTGCTAACGATGAATAAGTAAAATTTTATATACTAAAAAATAAAGAAAAAACTCCTCATAATAGAGATTAGGTAGTTTCTCCCATAATCTCTATGATAAAGAATGCTATTACTTATCTCTTCAGGTTGTTGACAAAGTTAGAAAGCCAATAGCCTTTTTATGTCGAATTTAAATTATAAGACTTTTTTCTGAGAGTGATATTCATATTTAGAAGTGGAAAACCAAAACAAACTGAAATGGAATTGGTTCATATAGATGCTCTTGTTCCTCAAGACCATTTATTGAGGAAGATAGATAAATACATAGACTTCAGTTTTATAACTAAAAAAAAAGCCTTTTTATTGCAAAAATAATGGGCGTCCCTGAGTTGATCCGATTATTCTTTTCAAAATGATGTTTATCGATTATCTCTTTGGCATTCGTTCAGAACATCAATTGGTAGAAGAAATTAAAGTTAACATTGCCTACCGGTGGTTTTTGGGATTATCTCTCCATCATTCTACAACCAGTCAGAACCATCGTAAGAAAATTTAATAGGACTAACATTTTTCAAGAAATTTTTGATGAGATTGTTTTACAAGCAATGGATAAAGGATTAATTGAAGGAAAAGAATTATTTACTGATTCCACATTTTTAAAGGCAAATGCCAATAAGAATAAATATACCAAAGAAATAGTAATTCAATCTACAAAGAGTTATATTGAGGAACTTGACAAGGCAATAGAAGAAAATCGTTTAACACATGGCAAAAAACCTTTTAAAAAAGACCAAAAAGAATGAAGAAAAAGAAATTCGAGCAAGTATAACTAATCCGGATTCTGGATATATGGTCAGGGATGGCAAACCCAGGGGGTTTTTTCTATCTTGATCGTAGAACAACAGATGAGAAGTTAAATTTAATAACAGATGTATATGTAACTCCTGGTAATGTTTATGATTCAGTTCCATATCTAGAACGATTGGATAGGCAAATAGAACGTTTTGGTTTTAATGTGGAAAATGTTGCATTAGATTCAGGATATTTGACTAACCATATTTGTCATGGTCTCAGGAAGAGAGGAATTTTTGATGTAATTGATCATAGGCGTTTTCGTCCCAAGAAAGGATTATTTCATAAATGGCAATATAAGTATTGTCATAAAAAAATGTTTATATTTGTCCCAATAATCATGAACTTACCTATAGAGCAACAAATCGTGAAGGTTATCGTGAATATCATTCTAACCCTGAGGTGTGGAGAAATTGTAAGTTTTTATCAAAATGCACTGAATCAAAGACGAATATCAAAACCATAACCAGGCATGTATGGGAAGATGATAAAGAATGGATTAGACAGAATCGACTCATAAAAAAAAAGAAAAAATTGTATAAAAAAAGAAACCATTGAACGAAGTTTTGCAGATGCAAAAAATCTCCATGGTTTAAGATTTTGTCGGATGAGGGGGCTAGAAAAAGTAAGGGAACAATGTTTCCTCTCTTCGGCATGCAAAATATGAAAAAAATAGCCCTTTATCTCTGGAAAAGAGATAATGGGCCTGATTTTATAACAGATTCTTTTAGAAAAATTGCTTAATTTAGAGGTTTAATCTATCTAATTTTAATAATCCAGATAAATTGCAGTAAAAAACTAGTGTTTGTCAACAGCCTGAAGGGTCATCAACTTAGCTATACTTCTTCTTAACTGCTGCTTCAACAAACTTAACAAAAAGAGGATGAGGACGATTGGGTCTGGACTTAAACTCGGGATGGAATTGACAACCCAAAAACCAGGGATGATCGGGAATTTCCACAATCTCTACCAGCCGTTCATCCGGAGAAAGACCGGATAACTTCATTCCAGCCCCGGTAATCTGTGGGCGGAACTGATTATTGAACTCATAACGATGGCGGTGGCGTTCATAAATAATTTCCTGACCATATGCTTCATAGGCTAAAGTTCCCGGAATCAACTTGCATGGATAAAGACCAAGACGCATTGTACCGCCCATCTCTTCTACATCCCTTTGTTCAGGCAAAAGGTCAATTACCGGATGCTCAACTTCAGCAAACTCAGAACTGTTAGCATCCTTAAACCCTACCACATTCCGGGCAAACTCAATAACTGCAACCTGCATACCGAGACAAATGCCAAAATAAGGAATCTTATTTTCCCGGGCATATTGAGCAGCCTTAATCTTACCTTCAATCCCCCGATCACCAAAGCCCCCCGGAACCAATATCCCATCCACATCATCTAAAAATTCACCAGCAGTTTTCTTCTCCACCTCTTCAGCATGTACCCATTTGATATCCACATTGGCATTATTGACTACTCCTGCATGACGAAGGGCTTCATAAATGCTAATATAAGCATCCTGAAGCTGTACATATTTACCTACAATAGCAATTTTGACCGTTTTATCCAGGTTAGACATCTTCTCTACCATCTGTCTCCATTCGGTCAAATCAGGTTTCCCTTCATCTAAACCTAACCGCCTTAATACAATTTTAGCCAATCCCTGTTCCTCAAGAACCAGGGGCACTTCATAAATATTTTTTACATCTTTCACTTCAATAACAGCTTCAAGATCAATATCACAGAAAAGAGCAATCTTTTCTTTGATACTTTTTGTTAAATGCCGTTCACAGCGGCAAACAATGATATCTGGTTGAATTCCAATACTTCTAAGTTCTTTTACACTATGTTGGGTTGGTTTTGTTTTTAATTCCCCTGCTGCTGATACATAGGGAACCAGAGTACAATGGACATAGAGTACATTTTCCCTGCCTAAATCAATCTTCAACTGCCTAATGGCTTCCAAAAAAGGTAAACTCTCAACATCTCCCACAGTTCCACCGATTTCTGTAATTACTACATCGGCGTTGGTCTCCCGACCTACCCGGGTAATCCGTTCTTTGATCTCATTGGTAATATGAGGAATTACCTGAACAGTGGCACCTAGATAATCACCTTTCCGCTCTTTAGCAATAACAGAGCCATAAATTTTTCCAGTAGTTACATTGTTGTTCTGGCTTAAGTTCACATCAATAAACCGTTCGTAATGACCTAAATCCAAATCCGTCTCAGCACCATCATCAGTTACAAAAACTTCTCCATGTTGGTATGGACTCATGGTTCCTGGATCCACATTTATATAGGGATCAAATTTCTGGATACTTACATTTAATCCCCGACTTTTTAAAAGTCTTCCTAAACTGGCTGCAGTAATTCCCTTACCAAGAGCCGATACAACCCCCCCAGTCACAAAAACATATTTAGACACTTAGTCTCCCTCCATTCTACATATGGAACAGAAATTTGACCAGAATATATCCTAAAAATATCCCTACAACACCCATTACACTTGCCAATGTCGGCGGTGCGGGAAGAGGTAATTTAAATACTGTGAAAATAACTCCTACAACCATACCTGTAAACGTTGACAACAGTATATCTTTCATCATCCATTCCTCCATTTCTAATTTTTTTAGCTATCCTGTATTGTTTGATAAATAATCTCCAGAGTATTATTACTGGTCAATTCATCACCAAGGTATAAATCATAATAAATTCGAATTCGGCCTTCATCAAAACCCAAAGCCTGCTCAAGACGCTTGGTATCAGTTGAAAGTGGAATGCTGCCGTAAGATGTTTTATATTGACTCTCATCTTTAACCCCTTCTTCAAAGACCTGACACATGGAGACTTTTCCATGACGAATTAAAGTAACCCGGTTTTTCTCCAGTTTCAGGGTCGTTCGAACACCCTCAAGACCCTCGGCACTTTCCTCATATTGAAGATAGGTAGCCTGTCCTTTATCATAGAGAAATCCCCGGGTTTGATAATTAATAATATTCTTTTCTCCATCCTGTTTTTGTAAATTCTTAATGCTGATTAAAATCTCTGTGGCCATAATAATACCCCTTTGTAATGTTTTCTTAAAATTAGTATGGCCCAAATAGTCAAATAGAAATTCCACAGCAACAATAAATTACTGTGGAATTCTAACTACATCTTTTATAGTATATCCTAAATTTTCTCTCTTGACAAGTTCTATTTTCAAAAAATAATCCTAAAGATGCCTACCAAATTGATAAGCCTCGTCTAAAGAACGAAATCCACGAAAGTCTTTAACAATACAGCCCTGAGATTCCATAACTCCCATCAAGCGGCGAAGTGCTTTATCAGTACCAAATATCTTACGTTTCACAAAAGCGATGGAATTCTGTCCTTCTGTCCTTTTTAGAGCACTAAGGTAAGGTTTTAAATCTTCAGCAATTTTACCGCCAAATACCCCCAAAATTGGACTTCCTACAATAAGTAAATCATAAGGGTGACAGCTCACCATATCTCCTCTCTCACTTGCTTTTTTCATCGTCACCTGATGTCCTTTAGATTCAGCACCTTTTCTAAGAGCATCAGCATATTCTTCAATTTTTCCTTCTTTAGAATAAACAATTAATATCTTCATTTATCTCACCTCGCATTAACAATTAGTCATTAATCTTAAAAGTCCTTCTTTTATAAAAATGATTTTACTGCAAAAAGCTAATTTTCCACTTCAAAAGAAATTAACTTTTTGCAGTTTAATCAAAAATTTTAGGCATAAAGATTTCTTGTCCAAAATATTAATTTAATAACCTGCTCTTAATTAAAAGCTGGAAAACAAGAAAAATTTATTGATGCCAGAGATGAAAGTTATCCACAGCTGCATAAATTCCCTGACATTAAAAAACCTATTGAAAGGGGATAATAAAAATGGAAAAAGAGAAAAGATTAAAACGGGCCAGGCAACATATTTTTTCTTTAGGTCTATACGACAGTGGAGCAAAAATTGCAATTCAGGTCATGACTTATGGACTGGCCAAAATCCATTACCTACAGGAATATTTAGGCTATAAACCAAATGCCTTTTTTCTGGGTGCACCTGATTTGACCATTACCCGAAACATATACCGTTTTAATCAGGGAATTGGCTATGGAGGAATCATTTCCTGGGGTGAAGGAACTGATTCCTTTATCCCAGTAGACTTAAAACCCAATGCCTGCGGCATGCTTATAGGGGGTGTAAATACCCCAAAAAGCTGTACAGAACTGATTCAGGCTTTGGAGGAACTTAAAAATAATCCTGGCAAAATCGAAGGTACCAATATAAAATGGGATTTCAATAAAAGTAATCACTTTATCAATTTCTTTAAAGTTATAGATAATCATAATCTTCCTCCCTATCTTTTTGTAATTCACGGGGCCGGTGATGAATTCAGAGGTGATAATAACGGGCAATTTGGCTTATATATTGATAAAAGTAAAATTCTTAAATCCAAAGTCCATACCCTTAAAACTCCCTTTGGTGATATCAACTATCTTATAGGTGAAGATGCAATAGAATATTTTAAATTCTATCAGAATGTTGAAAAATTTGCTAGACAACGGCGTATTCATGTAGCCCACCATCTTTTTGATAATTTTTTACTAATCACTGATCAGACCCATCAAGGTTTAGTAGGTTTAAATGAAATTATTCTTGGCTGCCATAAATTTGTTGACGAGGAAACCCTCTTCCCCCTTATGCTCAGGGCAGATCGGCCTGGATACCTTATCAAAGGAAAGTTTAATCTGACAGAGAAACAGTTAGAAAACCTGGAGTTTAAAGCGCGGGCTAAAGAACTGGATATTTATCATCGACTTTTAAGAGCCAATATTTTACCCCATGGTGGAGGTTATAACTTCCCTGATCTGTTAGATATAGAGGAAGTCCTTGAGGTTAATGAAAATCGATATTATAAATTAAAAACCACAAGCGGGATGGGATCAAAAATTGTTCAACATCTCCGGGCATTACCTTATGAATACCGGGGCCAGCAGGTTTTGAATCGGACATTAGAACTGGGCCTTGGGCAAATCTATGCCACACTGATTCCTCTTTTTACACTAAAAATTTAAAAATAGAAAGGAGAACTTTATGCTTACACGAAGTCTGACTCTAAAAGAACGGAAATTAATTCAAGAAATTGAAACATTTATTCGTGACAAACACCGCCACAGTGAAGGACATGATTATTCTCACGTTCTGGAAGTAGTCAGGTATTCATTAAAAATCGCAAAAGCCATTGAAGAACCTGTCAATCCCTTTATACTGATCTGTGGAGCATTATTTCATGATATCGGCAGGATTTATGATGAGGAAGGAACCCTACACGGTCTCATTGGCGGGGCTATTACTGACATGTATTTAAAATCCACCTGGGTAAAAGAAGAAGATGCCTGTAAAATTGTTCGCATAGTCGTTCGTCATACCGCCACCTCCAGAATTCCACCCGAAACCGTTGAAGAGAAAATTGTTTATGATGCTGACGGATTAGACCGATTGGGTTTAATGGGTATGATCCGGGGAGTTATGGGAAAACGCGGTTCAATAAAAGAAATATTGGAAAACAGGAGCAGAAAACGGCTTTTAGATTATAAACGTTTATATTTTGATGTCAGCCGCGAAATTGGTGAAAAACTTTATAATGAAACCTTAGAGATTGTTGCCCAACTATTAAATGCCTTAGAAACCCGTCTTAAAGACATTAATGACATCCAACTTCCTTAATAATATTATAGCTAATTTTGAGCGCCATAGAAATTTTTCATTTAACCATCTTAGTGAAATTTCAGTCAAAATAAGGCCTCATACAGAATGTGATAAGCTAATCAAGGGCCAGGAGGGCCCATTGATTGGTGTGCCTTATTTCAACTGAAATCGAACTTTAGATGGTTCAAAAAATTTCTTTTGAAGTTAAAAATTAGCTTTTTGTAGCTTAATCATAAAAATATTCTTTTAAAGAAAACTATTTTGCAGGCAGGATTTTTACAATCTTTAACGAAATTTATAATAGCACCCTAAAACGGAGCATACTTGATAGTGAGAGGAGTATCTCAGCATGAAAAAGAGTAATAATAATTTGATATGGAAAGAAATAGAAATCAAACTGATCTGTGTCGGAATCCCCGCTATCGGTCTAACTATATTACTTTCTTATTTACCTAAAATAAATCCTCTAGCTGATTTTAATATTATTGTTTTTATGGTTATAAATGTTTTTGCTGATCTCTTATCTGTTGTATTACCTACCGGAGTTAACCTCAGTTTAAGTTTTCCGTTCATGATCTGTGTTCTTCTGTTATTGGGATCCACAGCCACCATGTGGGTTTATATTCCGGGCGTTGTTGTTTCACATATTTTAAAAAAGAAAGAACCTTTTAAAATAATATTTAATGTCAGTCAGATCAGTATTTCTGTATATATAGCAGGATTGTTTTTACCGGATAATATTTCCAATATAGTTCTTACTCGTGATATTCTCTGGATCCTTTTAGTTGTAGTAATCCTTGACTTTTTCAATTTCGCTCAGGTAATAAAAATTATCTGTATTAATAGAGGTAGTAAATTTTTTAAAACCTTTTATGAAATTTGGATACATGAAATGGCTACAGTTCGTCCCATTTATTATGCAACAGGAATTATCATGGCCATTTGTTATCAAGCCCAGGGAATAATAGGCGCACTCTTAGTTGCAGCCCCCGTATTAGGCGCATTTTTTCTGTTAAATGCACAAAATGAATTAAAAAGCCAGACTTCACGGGCCAATACTGATGCACTGACTGAATTGGGTAACCGTTATGCTTTAGCCAATTGGTGGAAAAAGGAACTTTCTTATATCATTAACAATAGTAAGGATTTAAGTGTACTAATGATTGATATTGATAATTTTAAGAAATTTAACGATACATACGGACATGATATCGGCGATGAAATACTGAAGCTAGTTGCCAGGACTATAAAAAAATGCGTCAGACAGACCGACTGTGTATTCCGTTTTGGCGGAGAAGAATTTGTAGTTCTTTTACCTGATTCTAATATTGACAATGCAAAACAGGTAGCTGAACGAATCCGTATTTCCATCAGTGAAACTAAAATTCCACACCTGAATAATGTAAGTATTACTATAAGTGCAGGATTATCACATCTAACCTCACTTTTGATTGAAGAAGAAAATGATATTCCCGATGAATTAATCCGTCGGGCTGATAAAGCTATGTATATGGCCAAACAGAATGGCAAAAATCAGGTTCAGGTTTATATCTAAAAGTTGAGAGACAACAAACAGCCGTTCAAATTAGACGGCTGTTTTTTCCATCAATCAAATCTGAAAAATATATAAAAAGTCAAGGCTTCCGCCCTCCTGGCTTTAGCCTTGACTTATACGTTTCAGAAATTATATTTAGGGTTACACTGCAAAAAGCTAATTTTTCACTCCATGAGAAATTTTTCGAACCATCTAAAGCTCGATTTCCGCCGAAATAAGACTTCCTAATCAAAGAGCCCTCCTGGACCTTGATTAGCTCATCACCTCCTGTAATGAGGCCTTATTTCGTCGAAAATCTCGCTAATATAGTTTAATGAAAAATTTCTATGTTGCTCAAAATTAGCTTTTTGCAGCATAATCATTTAGTTTTTCTGGTAGTGTAGGGGCAAGTCTCTTCTAAACGACCAATTCGGTCGGCTACAAATCCTCTATTCTCCCTTAAACTCAGCTTTCCTTTTCTCCAAGAAAGCTCTCATACCTTCTTTTTGATCCTCTGTAGCAAAACAAAGTCCAAATAAATCTGCTTCCATTTCTAAACCCCGCTTTAAATCCATCTCCATACCTTCATTGATAGCCCGTTTGCACAACTTAACAGCAAAAGGTGCTTTATTAGCAATCTCTCTGGCCATTTTTTTCGCTTCTTCTAATAGGCTTTCAGCAGGATAAACATGATTTACCAGACCGATTGCATGTGCTTCATTGGCATCGATAATCTTTCCAGTAAAGATCAATTCTTTCGCCTTAGCAGGACCAATGGCCCGGACTAACCGCTGGGTTCCACCAAAACCAGGAGTAATTCCCAGACCAACCTCAGGTTGACCTAATTTGGCCTTTTCAGATGCAAGCCGAATATCACAGGCCAGAGCCAGCTCACATCCACCACCAAGGGCATAACCGTTAATAGCTGCAATAACAGGTTTCTCCATCTCCTCTAATGCATTAAAGACAGAGTTGCCCAACCGTCCAAATTCCCGGCCTTCAACAGCATTAAATTCCACCATCTCACCGATATCAGCACCGGCCACAAAAGCTTTACCTTCGCCTGTAATAATACAGACTTTAATCTCAGGATCATCTTTAATCTGAGCAATAGCTTCTTTTAATTCATTCAATAGTTCTCTATTCAAAGCATTTAAAGCCTCCGGACGATTGATAGTTAAAATCCCAATCCCATCTTCTTTTGTCAAATTCAGATTGACAAAAGTCATTATGTATCCTCCTCTCTGTGGATTATAAAACAGCCGTCCCGGCTGGACGGCCGTTTTATTAGTAACTGAAAAATCCCTGACCAGTCTTCCGACCCAATTGATTTGCGCGAACCATTTTTCTTAACAGTGGACATGGCCGATACTTGGGATCACCAAACTCGGTATAAAGGGTCTCCATAATGGAAAGACAGACATCCAGCCCGATAAGGTCTGCTAAAGCTAATGGACCAATTGGATGATTAGCCCCCAACTTCATTGCCTTATCAATATCTTCTGCTGATGCAATCCCTTCCATCAGGATATAAGCAGCCTCATTAATCATCGGAATCAAAATCCGGTTAACTACAAAACCGGGAGCCTCTTTGACTTCAACGGGGGTTTTGCCCAGAGATTCAGCCAGTTCTTTAACAAAGTTAAAAGTCTCATCAGAAGTAACAGCACCTCTGATCACTTCTACCAGTTTCATTACCGGAACCGGATTAAAGAAATGCATTCCAACAACCTTATCCGGCCGTCCGGTCACGACAGCAATCTCACTGATACTTAAAGCAGATGTATTGGTAGCAAGAATAGTTTTAGAATCACAAACCTGATCCAATTCTTTAAAAACCTCTTTTTTTACATCCAATTCTTCTACAACAGCTTCAATCACCAGATCCAGATCTCCAGGCAGATTAGATACACCTTCAATTCCGGTAATATTAGCCATAGCGGCATTCTTCTCTTCTTCAGTCATCCGTTCTTTTTTTACATTCCGGTCATACCCCTTTTCGATACGGGCCAGACCTTTATTTAAAAACTCAGCATTCTGTTCTACCAGATAAACCTGATGACCACTCTGTGCCAGAACCTGACAGATACCGGAACCCATTGTTCCTGCACCAATTACTCCAACTTTCATCATTGACACCTCTCTTCAAGTTTTGAAAATCTACCGCTCAACTATAGTTGCCACACCCTGGCCACCACCGATACAGAGAGTAGCAAGACCATATTTGCTATCACGCTTCAGCATTTCATGGATTAGAGTAACCAGAATCCGGGCACCACTAGCACCAATAGGATGGCCCAGAGCAATAGCACCGCCATTAACATTTACCTTATCGGGATCAAGCCCCAATTCTTTTAAAACCGCTAGAGATTGAACTGCAAAAGCCTCATTTGCTTCTATAAGATCAAGATCTTCAATGGTAAGACCAGTCTTTTCAAGAACTTTTTTAGTTGCAGGAATAGGACCAGTACCCATAATCCGCGGCTCAACCCCGGCAGATGCATAACCTTTAATCTTAACCAGAGGTTTTACACCCAACTCATCAGCCTTTTCTTTTGACATAACTACAAGAGCAGCAGCTCCATCATTTATACCGGAAGCATTACCAGCAGTTACAGTTCCATCTTTTTTGAAAACAGGACGCAATTTAGCCAGACTCTCAACAGTTACACCTTTACGAGGATGTTCATCTGTATCAAAGATAATGGGATCACCTTTCCGCTGTGGAACCTCTACAGGAACAATCTCATCTTTAAACCGTCCTTCAACCAGAGCTTTCTCTGCCTTCTGTTGACTGAAAGCAGCAAACTCATCCTGCTCTTTACGGGTAATTCCGTATTCTTTAGCAATATTTTCAGCAGTAATACCCATATGAGTATCATCAAAAGCACACCAGAGTCCATCATGGATCATAACATCAATCAGTTCACCGTGTCCCATCCGCTGGCCCCAACGGGCATTTTTCAAAAGATACGGAGCCTGACTCATGTTTTCCATTCCACCGGCCACGATAATATCTGCATCTCCAGCGATAATGGCCTGAGCTGCCAGATTAACTGCCTTAAGACCAGAACCACAGACCTTGTTGATGGTCATAGCAGGAATGCTATGATGTAATCCTGCTTTAATCGCAGACTGCCGGGCAGGATTTTGGCCAAGACCGGCCTGAAGTACATTGCCCATAATTACTTCTTCTACATTTTCAGGCTTGATTCCAGCACGCTTGATGGCTTCTTTAATAACAATAGCCCCCAGATCAGTAGCTTTAACATCTTTCAAAGTTCCGCCAAAAGTCCCAATTGGAGTCCGGACAGCACTGGCAATAATAACTTCTCTCATCAATTCTCTCCCCCTTAAAATTTATTTAGATTTATTCAACATCCATAACTTTTAGATCATCACTAATGATTAAATCAGCCTCGGTAGCCTTAATTACATCTTCCACAGTTACACCGGGAGCAATCTCCTTTAAAACCAGGCCTTCTTTAGTTACTTCCATTACCGCTAGTTCAGTAACTATCATATTAACCTGTTCTTTAGCCGTAAGAGGGAGACGGCACCTCTTCAAAATCTTAGATTCACCTTTTTTGTTAGTATGCGTGGTAGCAACAATTACTTTCTTTGCACCCACTACAAGATCCATAGCGCCGCCCATACCCGGAACCAGTTTACCCGGAATCATCCAGTTAGCCAGATTACCGAACTGGTCAACTTCTAATGCTCCCAGAACGGTAGCATCTACATGCCCACCACGGATAATAGCAAAAGAAGTAGCACTATCAAAAAAAGCTCCACCTGGTCTAATAGTCACCGGTTGACCGCCAGCATTAACTAAATCCTTATCTTCCTCACCAGGGGCAGGGGCTGGACCTAAACCGACAAATCCATTCTCAGATTGGAAAATAATATCTACATCTTCAGGAATATAATTAGCAACCATAGTTGGCATACCAATTCCTAAATTAACTACATCTCCACTTTTAAACTCTTTAGCAATTCGTTTTGCAATTAACTCACGACTCATGAATTTAACCCCCCATCATAAATATAATCAACAAAAATTCCAGGTGTCATCACTTCATCGGGGTCAATTTCACCTACTTCTACAATCTCTTCTGCTTCAACAATAACAATATCTGCTGCAGAAGCCATAACCGGGTTAAAGTTACGTGCACTCTTTCTATAAACCAGGTTACCTTTTTTATCAGCTTTCCAGGCTTTAATAAGAGCCAGATCAGCTTTTAAAGGAAGCTCTAAAAGATATTCGACTCCGTCAATTACTTTCTTTTCTTTTCCTTCCTCCACCACTGTACCTACACCAGTAGGAGTGAGTATTCCACCCAATCCAGCACCAGCTGCTCGAATCCGCTCAGCTAAAGTTCCCTGTGGTACCAATTCCACTTCCAGTTCACCGGCATTCATCTGATTTCCGGTCTCAGGGTTAGTTCCAATATGAGAAGCAATCACCTTTTTTACCTGACGGTTAACTACAAGACGACCAATCCCCTTATCAGGATAACCGCTATCATTGCCAATGATAGTCAAATTTTTTACATTTTTTTCAATCAAAAGGTCTATCAACCCTTCTGGGGTACCTACAGCTAAAAAACCACCGATCATCACAGACATTCCATCTTTAAAAATATCCATTACTTCTGATTTACCGATGATCTTAGCCATTATCTTTCACCTCCAATAGTCATAAAATTATCTTTTTATGTGTAAAATTTCTCTTGCTTCATCAGGTGTGGCAATTTCCCTACCCACCTCTTTAGCAATCCGGACAATCCGTTCCACTAATTGTGCATTACTTTCTGCCAGTACACCTTTACTGTAGTAAATATTATCCTCAAAACCAACCCGCACATGGCCTCCCATTATAATAGCCATTACTGCAAGAGGTAATTCATAACGACCAATTCCAGCAACACTCCAGGTAGAACCCTCTGGAATCTTCCGTACCAGATGAAGCAAATCTTCTACCTCTCCAGGAATTCCTCCGGGCACACCCATTACAAAATCAAAATGAAGAGGCGGTTCTATAAGACCTTTTTTTACCAATCTTAGAGCATTATTGATCATTCCTACTTCAAATACTTCAATCTCAGGCTTTATACCCAGCTCTTTCATTCGTGATGCAAAAAATTCAATATATTCTGGCGAATTAAGAAATACATCATCACCAAAGTTGACAGACCCGGTACTCAGTGTCGCCATCTCGGGTCTAAGATTTAAAGGTTGTATTCGTTCCTCAGCAGTCATTCCCACTGCCCCACCTGTAGACGGCTGGATAATTGCTTTACACCCTTTAGCCTTAATCTTTTCTATCACTTCTCTAAAAACTTCTTCACTCTGAGTCGGATTTCCATTTTCATCCCGGACATGGAGATGAATAATTGAAGCACCTGCCTGCTCGGCATCATAAGCAGCCTGGGCCAGCTCATCGGGTGTTATAGGAAGATTAGGGTTTTGTTCTTTAGTTACTTCCGCCCCACAAATAGCAGCAGTAATGATCAGTTTTTCCAAAAAAATTCCCCCCTTTATTTATTAAATCTCTGCCTTTCTTTGGGTACTACACAGGTACCGCTAGCACGACAAACAAGTATCGGTTCAGGCAGAACTTCAGCAGCAGATTCATATTCAGCATCCTTTACAGAAGCAATTACCTTTCTTGCTTCAAACTCCATCTTCCGTGATGTATTACCCACTTTGACAATTTTTCCGGTCGCTTCGATATAATCACCAGCATAAACAGGTGCTAAAAATTCTACATTATCATAAGCGACAAATAACCCCTCATCTCCATCGTGGCGAATCAAAAGTTCGGTTGCTACATCCCCGAACAATTGGAGCATCTTTGCACCATCCACCAGGTTCCCCGCATAATGAGCATCCTGTGAACTCATCCGAACCCGAATCATAGCTTTTTCCATTCACATTCCCCCTTAATTAATATATAATTATACTGCAAAAAGCTAATTTTGAGCGACATAGAAATTTTTCGCTAAACCATCTTGGCGAGATTTCCGACGAAATAAGGCCTCATCACAGGAGGTGATGAGCTAATCAAGGGCCAGGAGGGCCCTTTGATTAGGAAGCCTTATTTCGGCGGAAATCGAGCTTTAGTATGGTTCGAAAAATTTCTCAAGGAGTGAAAAATTAGCTTTTTGCAGTTTAACCATATATGATTTTACTGCAAAAAGCTAATTTTGAGCGCTATTGAAATTTTTTGTTAAACCATCTTAACAAGATTTCAGTCGAAATAAGGCCTCATCACAGGAGGTGATGAGCTAATCAAGTTACTGAAATCGAGCTTTAGATGGTTCGAAAAATTTCTCAAGGAGCAAAAAATTAGCTTTTTGCAGTTTTAAACATTTATTCTTTCTCAAATACAATTTTTCCTTCAACAATGGTCATTTCAACCTGAATTTGATCAATTTCTTCCGGTTTAGTAGTCAGTGGATTTTGATCTAAAATTGTCAAATCTGCATATTTACCCACCTTAATCGTTCCCCGTTCCTTCTCTTCAAAGACAGAATATGCCGGATTGATGGTAAAAAGTTTTAAAGCTTCTAAAGCATCCAGTCTTTCCTCCGGATTTGAATGGGTCATAGCACCTTGAATACCAACAAGCGGGTTCATAGGTGTAACGTCGCTATCAGACCCACCAGCAATGATTCCTCCAGCTCTTACAATTGAGCAGAAGGGGTTTGATCTTAAGGCCCGTGCCTGGCCCAGACGGTGACCATACATTCCGCTACCGCCCCAATAGTACTCAAAGGCAGGTTGCATAGAAAGAATAATTCCCAGATTTACCGCGCGTTTAATCTGTTCTTTAGTCGGTAATTCAAAATGCTCCAGTCGATGTCTGGCATCAGAACGCGGGTACTTTTTCTGTGCCAATTCATGAGCGGTCAAAATCTGTTCAATAGCCCGTTCTCCAAGAACATGTACCGAAACCTGTAGTTCTGCCCGGTAGGCCTCTTCTACAAATTGATTCACCGTTTCCTGATCATAATAAAGCACCCCATTGTTACCCGGATCATCACTATAGTCCTCAAATAAAGCTGCTGTCCGGGAAGTAAAAGAACCATCAAGTATAATACATCCACCGATTCGGGGTAATCCGGTTTTTTTGACTTTTTCAATCTCCATAGTTTGATGCCAGATAACAACATGCACGGGTAATTCATTTTTAACTTTAAGTAAAACTTCCACATCTTTATCATTAAAAAGCTGGCCACCTTCCAGGGCATGAATGGTGGTAATTCCAACTTTAACGGCAGCTTCAGCAGCCATATGGGCAGCCCTAATTCTCATCTCTTCAGGAATGATATTCAATACCCTATTACGTACATAAGAATTGGCAGCCTTTCGCATAAACCCCGATGGTAGGCCATATGTATCTTTTTCTACTCCTTCAAGATCTAAAGGAACTTTTATAAGCTCCATCATTTTGGTATTAATCACACAGGAATGGGAATCTACCCGATTGATAAAAACCGGATTATGAGGAGCAACATCATCCAGCTCTTCACGTGTAGGTAGTCTCTCTTCTTTAAAACGGTTGGTATCTAAGCCCGAAGCCAGGATTAATTCTCCTGGCTTTTGAGCCTTTGCTTTATTACGAATCCTTGCCAATACTTCTTCTAAAGAATCAGCATCATTAAGACGAATCCCCAGCATATTTAACCCTGTTCCTATAAGATGAACATGAGCATCAGAAAAACCCGGTACCACAGTCTTACCCTTTAGATCTATTACCTCTCCTCCATGGTTCATATTCAATATCTTTTCGTTAGTACCCAGGGCAACTATTTTACCATCTTTGATTGCTAGAGCCTCTGCTTTTGGCTGAGATTCCTCCAGAGTAATAATTATACCATTAATTAAAATTTTATCGAGCCTCACGGCAACAATCTCCTTTCTACTTATTTAGCCTCTCAGCCAGTGTCTGGACAATATAGGATGCCACTTCAGGTGGAAGTGTCCCGGCTCCAAATCCAGCATCAAATCCCAATTCCAATGCCAGTTCATGAGTAATCCGCGGCCCACCTACAATTAGAATAAACCGATCTCTTAACCCTTCTGCATCCAATAAATCTACCAGATGGGTTAAATTATGGATATGAACATTTTTCTGGGTAACTACCTGAGAGACCAGAATGGCATCTGCATTAACTTCCACCGCTTTTTTGATCAGTTCCTCATTGGGAACCTGGGAACCCAGGTTATAAGCATTTATTTCAGGATAACGTTCCAAACCGTACTCACCTGCATACCCTTTCATATTCATAATGGCATCCAAACCAACAGTATGGGCATCGGTTCCAGTACAGGCGCCGACTACCGTTACCTTCCGGCCAATCTTTTCACGAATAAATTCATTAATCTCATAAAAATCCATTACCTCAGTTTCCACTTTCGCCACCTGAATCTGGGTCATATCTACAGAATGACGACACTTACCGTATACCACAAAAAATGTAAAACCAATCCCCAGATCATTCATATAAACCACATTTACATCATCTAAACCCATTTTGTTAGCCAGAATTTTAGCCGCTTCCTTGGCCTCTTCTCCGGCAGGAACAGGTAGAGTAAAACTGAGTTGAACAGCACCATCATTTAATGTATCACCATAAGGCCGAACATTTTTCAGATCAATATTCATTATTTTACGCCTCCTTTTAACAGGCTAAAGAATGGGTTATAATAACGGTCAGCCTTTTTGACTACACCGTCTAAGCCCTTCCCACCTGTGAGGGAACGTTTAATATCAGCAAACATTCCTTTTTCAATGGCCCGTACCAGGCCCATCTCAGCAATTTCTTCAAGCATTGTCACAGCCTTTTTAAGAACGTATTGAGCCCGCTTCTGGATCTTTCCATTAGGCTTAAACATGATCTCATCACCTAAATGGCGGGCATTATTGAAGATATATTTAGCATTCTCAATTGAGAGCGCCCGGTCCTGTAAAAATGGAGTATGAATTGCTTCAGTAAGCATTCCCAGAAGCTGAATATGCTGACCTGTCAATACTCCGGTTAAGTTGAACATAGCATCCATTATATGACCTTTGAAAATATTTCCTGTCATATATTTAGTTGGCGGCATATATTTTAATGGCGCTTTAGGGAAGATCTCCCGTGCCATCTGAGCCTGAGCAATCTCCATCAAAAGCCCATCTTCTAAATCAGGGTTCATCTCAAAGGCATGTCCCAATCCCATCTGCTCTTCCGGTAGATTGGAATTTAACGCCATTTGCTCATTAATTAACTGAGACGCAAGAACAGTATGGGCTTCTTCTACCGCATCAGCAGTAGTTAAATAGTTATCCTCACCTGTATTGATAATAATCCCTGCCACTGCATTGATCATACGACTAAAGTGCTGATCTATAAATGTCCGCTTCATGTTAATATCTCTAAAGAGGATTCCATACATAGCATCATTGAGCATCACATCCAGACGCTCAATAGCACCCATTGCTGCAATCTCAGGCATACAAAGCCCGGAACAATAATTACATAAATGAATATATCTACCAACCTCTTCACTAACTTCATCTAAAGCCTTTCGCATAATTCTGAAATTTTCCTGGGTAGCATAGGTTCCACCAAAACCTTCAGTAGTTGGGCCATAGGGTACATAGTCCAATAGGCTCTGAGCAGTCGTCCGGATTACGGCAATAATATCAGCCCCCTGCTTTGCAGCCGCCTGGGCCTGGATTACATCCTCATAAATATTACCGGTAGCAACAATAACATAAATCAGAGGAGTACTGCCTATTCCCAGCTTAGCCTGTAAATCTTCTCTCTTTTTTCGCTGGCTAATAATATGTTCTATCATTTTGCTAGCTTCAGCATCAATTACCTGCTTAATCTCTGCATCATTTCCAGGAGGAATCTCAAGTAAATTAAGTTCACCCCGTCCTACTGCTTCTGCAACTTCCTGGGCTGTCATATTTTTAGCCACCATAGCATTACCCATCCAGTAAGCTATCCCTTTATCTAATTCTCCACCCTTATGAACCTGGTCTACTACCACATTGGGTAATGGTACATCCTGATGATCAACACCATCCACACCCAAAAGACGTACAACTGTTCGCTCTACAGCAACGGTAGTATTAGGTTCAATTATCTCCTCATACACCCTGGCTGCAATTTTACGGGCAGCTTCACGACCGCGATCAATCAGATTTTGATCTAGATTTAGTTTTTTCTCCATCTCACACACCCCTTTTCTTAAACTTTTCCATCTAACTCTTTGAGTGCATCTTTAATAATTTGCTCAGGCAATCCAAGCAAAGCTGCAACCCGGATTGCGTCCCGGGCTATTTCATTATTGGCCTCAGCTTCTATAAGATGATAATCCATAAGTTGATTGATAATATCCAATGATACTTTTCCCTCCATTTGATATTTTTTCAGTAATAACTTATATTTCTCCCGATCTAAGCCTTTAACCTTTAAATGCCGCACCCCCTGAACATTGGTCAATATTGCAAAATGGGTAGTCAGAATAGTAATGGCAGGAGAATCAAGTAAATATTTGATAATCGCTTTACCTAAAGCTCCTCCTTCTTCCGGATTAGTTCCCCGGGCCAGCTCATCGATTAGATAAAGACCCGGCCTATCTTTTAAAGGCAAAGCCTGATTTAAACCCACAATTTCCTGTCCAAAGGTACTCAAATCCCCTTTGGTCTGATCATCATCCACTGAAAAATAAATAAATTCCCTCAAACTAAACCGCATCTCTTCTGCCGGAACATAGAGTCCATACTGGGCCATAGCGGTCAAAAGACCAACCATTCGTAAATTGAGAGTTTTTCCTCCCATATTGGGACCGGTAATCACTGTAACTCCTCTTTTTAATGTTAAATCAATGGGAGTGTATTCATCCCCACGTTCTTTAACCTCTGCTTCGACCAGTAGATGACGACCTCTCAGGATCTGGATCATATTTTCATCGATCCGTACAGGTGGTACACATTGATGTTTCAAGGCATACTCTACCTTTGCCAGCATCCAGTCCAGTTCGCCCAGTCTCTGTTGATTTTTCTGCAGGCAATCAACATAATTTCTGATCTTCTGGCTTAATTCAGCTAATACACGTTTGGAAATTTGCTCTTCTTCTATGTTTAACTGTTCGAGCTCATTTTCGAGTTTCTGGACTGCTGGCCCTGGAATCCACTTATAAAAACAGGTACTAAAGCTTTCTCTTTCCAACCTCAGATCGCTGCGGGAATTTAAATATTCTAAAAGTTCTGTATCTCCCTTACTGACCATCACTTCTCCCGAAGCAGGAATCGTTCTTCCTAACCTACTCTCCAATTCCGCCAACATTTCTCTTTTCAGCCGGCGAACCCTCTGTTGAAGTTCATTTTTTTCCCTGCGAACCCGGGCCAGTTCCCTGTCATATTCATCCCGTAGATAAAACCTCTCTGTCTCAATACCACCCGGGTTTAACAGTTCCCAAAGCCGGTCCAATGGATCAATTTTTAAAATCGGCTCTAGTAACATATCACGATTGTAAAGTTTCATTTTTACAATCGATTTTAATTTTTTCCAAATCTTCCGGGTAATCACCAGGTTTGCTTTAATCTCAAAACATTCCCCTTCATTTAAACTCTCACCTTTAGCCAACCGTTCCAGAATCCCATGAATATTTTTTAACTCAGCCAGAAGGGGGCGTATCTTTTTCACAAGGTCTGTCCTTTCTCCCAACTCAAGCCAGAAGGTTAACCGTCTCGTCATTTGATCAAATTTTTCTTCATCACCCGGGAGAAAGGGTTGGATGGATCTTTTTACCCTCTGGCCCTGCGGAGAACAGGGATTGATTTTTGAAAAAACCTCTGTAAAACCCAGACGATCCGCCGTATCAAGAATGAAAAACATCAATCAGGCCTCCCGATGAGAATACTTTTACCCAACACCAGATCCAGAATGGGGATATTCTTCAACTGTCGAGCCAGAGATGTACATAATTCATCCGGATCGAGCTGACCCCCCTGGGGTGTTGTACTATTTACCGTCACCGCTACCAACTGGATCGGTTTAAGCACCTGAACTATACCACCTCGGCTCAAAAAACGATTAAACGTGCGGGGTTTTAAAAAGATTCGGGTTCCGTCCCGGACAATAATCTTCAAATTATATACTTCTCCTACCTCTTTTTCCAGAGATGTCAAAAACCCTTCCGTTAAAGCTCCTCCTAAAACCAGTGCCTGGGTATCCTCATTAATGGCATCGACAATTTTTTCTATCCCCATAAGGGCAGTGACCATCTCAATTGGCTTAACTTCATAATTATTTGAAATGACACCACCATTATATTTTTCAATTACATCCCAGCAAATCTTTGCCATTCTCTCATCTTCCACCGCAGGCAGGCAAAAACAACCAACCTGATAGACTGTCTTTTCTACCACAGTCCGGATATCTGGCCCGATTACAGCTCCTGTAGCAAGAATCACACCATCTGTGATAGAAGGAGCAGCAGAACTGGAACGGTTTATAGCACCATCAACCAATATCAGATCCACTTCTTTAAACATCAGTTCAATGACCTTTTTAATTTGAGAATGGCTGCGGGGACCAACAAGTTCAACAAAGCCATCCTCCATTGCTTCATAAATATAGACCCCACCAAGAACAGTTTTAATCCCGGTATCAGCCAATACCTGTGCCCTGAGATTGGTTTTTTCAAGGGCACGCTGGGCTGTAGCAAAAAGAGTTCCCACTGTCACCTGAATCTGCGGTTTATCTGCTGCCGATAATGCATCCAACCGTTCCCCATCCCGGCCGATGGAGGTTAAGCCCAATCTAATTCCTTCCCTTTCTGCTCTCTGAATCAAATGGGTCAAAGTCACTGTCTTCCCTACATTTTTTGCCATCCCAACAATAGCAATAGTCTTAAGCCCCCTCCGGAGAATATTCTCAAGAATATTCACTTATTCTCACCTCAATTTCTCTACACATAAAGTTGTGTAAATACCTCCCGCAAGGCCGGATTTTCCCGAAGGGTCTCTAGAGCAATCTCAGCATGATTTTTCGTATATCCATTACCGATTATCATGGTTACATCTTTACCAACACCTTCAGCCCCCAGGGCAGCAGCGGTAAAACTGGTCGCCATACTGAAGAAATAAATCAACCCTTCATCTCTGGTAGCAAGAATAGAAGCCATCTCAGTTTTAGGAATATTTACACAATTGATAGTTATATCAGCCATCTTGCCATCGGTTACAGCTGAAACTTTCTCCAATACTTCCACCGCATTTGTAGCATCTGCCTGAATAATCTCATCAGCCAGATTTAATTTCCGGATCCGTTCACAACCTTCATCACTATATTCCAGAGCAATCACTTTACCGGTTACACCGGCCATCTTTTTTGCCTGATGGAGACAAAGTAGACCCGATTTTCCACCTGCACCAATAATCAATACCGTATTACCAGGCTTGACCAATTTACAGGTCTGGGCAGGAGCACCAGCCACATCTAAAACTGCCAGAGCCAGGGTCTCACTCATATCTTCCGGTAGTTTGGCATAAATACCGCTTTCAAATAAAATAGCTTCTCCTTTTATATGAACCTGATCGATCTCAGGTTTGACTTCTAAAATCTCATAAATCTTCAACGGAGTCAGAGATAAAGAGACCAGAGTGGCAATTTTATCGCCCACCTTTAGATCAATTTTACCCTGCAAAGCGGGGCCAATTTCTTTTACCTCACCCACCAACATTCCACCAGAACCGGTAACGGGATTATGGTGCTTTCCTCTTTCTTCAACGATTTCCAGTATTCTGGCTTTAATCTTTTCTATATCACCCCCGGCTTCCTCTTTAATCTGGGTAAAGCTGGCTGAATCGATATTTAAAGTCTTTACGTCGATTAAAATCTCATTATCATAAATCTCCATTGTGTTATCAATCTTCCATGCCGGTTGTGGCAAAGTTCCTTTTGGCTCAATAACTCGATGTGTACCGTATTTACATCCTTTTTTCATTACCATGACCCCCCTCAAAATATATGCAATTTCTAAACAATTTAAACATGCAAATTACGTGCCAGCTTTTCATAAAAGGTAAGTATTGCTCACCACTTTGAAATTTCTAAGTTTATTTAGGCTATTTTATGATTTATTTATGATTTTATTCCAGGTTGAAAAAATTACAGGATTGAATTTTATAAATCAAAATTGATTCAAAAATGTATCGTGATTTATTTTTTCCGCCCATTGAAGCAATAGAGAATGAGAAAAGTCCTTGTCAATACTATAGATTCATTTTTGAATCGAATTGATTCATTTTTGTAAGAAATTTAGTGCAAACCAGGAGCAAATTTATACTTTTTATAAGGTTCTCTTTGTTATAGAAATAAAAAAAACACCTACCCTCTTATGTAACTGGTAGGCATTAAACTCTATTCATTTAGCAATGGTTCTGTTCTTGCTTTTGGCATGTTCATCCCTTTAATACAAGCATCTTTAGCAGTATAAACCCCTTAATTTAAATTAAACTGCAAAAAGCTAATTTTTCGCTTCTTGAGAAATTTTTCAAATCATCTAAAGCTCGATTTCCGCCGAAATAAGGCTTCCTGACTCAAAGGGCCCTCCTGGCCCTTGATTAGCTCATCACCTCCTGTGATGAGGCTTTATTTCATCGGAAATCTCACTAAGATGATTTGGCGAAAAATTTCTATGTCGCTCAAAATTAGCTTTTTGCAGTTTAACCATTATATTACTTAAACACTATTTCTCCAAATTCATTAGGGGACTACATAGTAATGACCTGTTGGTTCAAACCCACAAATTACTTCTTGTTTATCATACTCAACCATAAGGGTACGAATCCACTGAATTAAGCGATTAAAGCCCTTTCTGGTATTGTCAAACATTAACGGCTTATTAAATTGAATACCACGAAAATCTTGTGCTCTTGCCACATGTTTGTATTTGGCAATGTCCACACTGATAATTAAAGTATTTTCTGTTACTTGATTAATTTTGTAATTTTGGGTATCATTTATATTGAGTACCTCCTTTGATATTTAAGGGTCGTCTGTAAGCCGACACCTCGTATTATATCAGGAAGTACTTTTTTTTTACAAACCTTATTTTATTTCATTACAGAAATGCCCCTTATAAATTTAGCAAAACACTTGTTCTGCTCACTTCATAATTTGAATATAAACTATATAGTGTGTATTTGTCAAGAAATTTTTTAGACTTTTTTACTAAAATTGACCTGATAGTAAACTATATTGTATAATATTAAAGGAAGGAGGTCATATAATGTCAATCAAAAATGCTATTCGAGCACCTAATTGTTAAATCTGGTTAGACTATTACTGATCTTGTAAAAGCACTAAATAAAAAACGAACGTAATCATTCTGTCCAAAACTTACACAATAAACTATCTCAGAAAACTTCAAAATATAAAAAAACATCAGAAATAGCAGAAATCCTTGGCTATAAAATTGAATGGATTCCCAAAAAATAATTATTCTACCAAAAATTACTATAAAGGAGGTTTTTGAAATGAATAAAGATGATTCATATAGAAATCTAGATAGAGTAAATAATTGGATTTCAAATTGTGATACTAAAACATCTTTTATATTAGCATTTATAGGTGTTTTTGCTGGAATTTTATTTACAAGCAATTTAATTAGTAATATTTTCACCAAAATATTAAAAGCGTTATCCGAATTAAAGTTAGAATATATACAGGGAACTCTTTCTATATTTTCTTTTTTATCTCTAATCTTCTTTATCTTCTTTCTATCTAAGGGAACTATAAAATTACTAAATGCTTTAACTGCAAATATTAATATATTTGAAGATGAAGATTTTGTTACAAATTCTAATTTATTTTTTGGAAGCATTTCAACTAAAAATTTTCAAGATTTTAGACAAGAAATCAATCAACTATCGGAAGAAGATTTACTTAAAGACATAGATTCCCAAACTTATATAAATTCTATAATATGTACTATAAAATTCAAAAATTATAACGCAGGAATTAAAAATATTAAATATTCATTATTATTTTTTCTGATTTTAATTATTTTGGAATTTTTGAACAAAACTATAACGATATTTATATAATAGGTTAAACTAAAATCAACCGAACTTACTAGAATATAATATAAATTTTACTTTTGATAATCAAAAAATTATGTGCAATTTTCTTCATACCACTCTTGCATTTTTATATTAATCACGTTACCTTCATAATATTTACCAAAATAATTATAAGTAAAAAAATCTTGATCTTTTTCAGGAAGATTAATATAAACATTCTCATCTATTAATATAGGAGCTGTCGAATCTTTATTAGCAAGATTACATAAATTAGATGCCCTATTAACAACATCCCCCATCCAAACAACTTCATTAATTCCACTACCTGAATAACCAGCTTTGATCATCAGTGCTCTACCATAAGCCAGACCAATTCCCACTTTTATCTCTACAATATCAGATTTTCTATATTTATAGTTTAAAATTTTTATTAAAGAATTGATTTCTGCTGCTGCAAAGTACATATTTTCAATTTGATACTTATATTGTGCTTCAAATATACCAGATACACAATCACCAACAATATTAATTTCTTTACAATCATAATAACTATTTAGTATTGCAACTGTTTCTGATATATAACTTCGATATAGCTTGGCAAGTTTAGGTCTCCGATGTTCACCAGTTAATTCAGAAGATTGTCTAATATCTACAAAAATTGCACCAACCTTCACATAAAATCCATTAGTATATGTCAATTTACTTCTGTCTGGAATATAATCTAATTCCTCAAAACTATTATTACTTTCAGCTAAAATTTCATCTATTCTCTCCGCACTCTTATTTATATCATAGCTTTTATGATTTGTTTGCATATTCTCTCCCCCTTTTTAATTTAGATATTGTCAATTTTTTTGCATTTTTAACCATAACTCCTTGATATAGCTAATTTTTTATTTAAAACTTACTACCCCCCTTTTTTAAGATATATTATAAATATAATTGATTAAAGTGCAAAAAGCTAATTTTGAACAACATAGAAATTTTTCGTTAAACCATTTTAGTGAGATTTCAGTCGAACTTTAGATAGTTCGAAAAATTTTTTTGAAGCAAAAAATTAGCTTTTTGCAGTAAAATCATTATATCACTTAAACACTATTTCTCTAAATTCATTAGGGGGCTATATAGAACCCACTCCACCCAATCTCTTTCTTAAATATAGTTAGGATAACAAATGTGCAGCTATACTACAAAGTAGAAAAGCATGTCCCGAAAGCCAAAAATGTAGCCAACAAAATATCGCCCTTGTTATCTGTCGTACTTCTACAGCTAACTTTCAATAAGCCAAATATTACCGGCTACTTTTTTTTAGATTTTCATCTGCCATAAAGAATTTATAGAACCTACTATTTTCAAATTTATTAATATTCTCTTTTATCTTGTCGATTATCTTTTGTTTCTGTTGGTCTGATATTTGGGGCCAATTTTTTTGTTCTTTACAATATTCTAGAACATCATTAATCAAAGGACTACGTACATTTCGTGGAATTTTAATAATGCCACCAGACGGATCAACAATGGTATTGTTCCATACTTCGCCTTGAGCTTTTTTAATAATTGTAACCAAAAGTATTCCAGCTAAATTGGAATATACATAAAATGAATTAAAACCTGTATTTATCAAAATATATCCATAAGCACTGGTTCGAAAGAAGACATTTGGATTTTGTTTTGCTATTTCCGGACTAGCAATGCTAATTTCAGGAAATAAGAACAGATGGTTTTCAATCGGAAGAACATTTTGGATATTTCCTAAAAGAAAATTACGCATACTTTCTTCTGCATCTGACAAAATCTTTAATGATGTTTCATTCAAACTTTGAGATTTACGAAATTCAGCTAAATCAAGATATAAAATGCGCCAATTTACCGAAACAATAAATGGATATAGCCATTCACCATATTGGAAATCTTGATTCCCTAATGTATCATTTTGATAAGGGTAAAAAATATTTAATGCAAAAGCACGTTCAACTTTTGAAAAAGTTTCTTCACAATCTTTGCACAAAAGATCTAACTTGCGTCCGTCTTGTTATCTTGCATTCGGATTAATTTTGGGTAGACGTAAAAATCCCGTAGGCGAACCTTTCTTTATTGAATCAAAAACGAACTTAGGAATTACATGGCTTTTTAATAATCTTGCTTCTTTCCCACATAACGCACATTTAGCCATTATTTTTACCTCTTCATTTAATTTTTAATTTGAAATATTTCTTAGCATAGCAGATAACGTTCCGAGTATTTCCGACACACCCGCCCCCGCCTATATAGCCCCCTAATGAATTTGGAGGAACTGTGTTTAAGTGATATAATTAACTTAAAGGGGATTATCAATAATGAAACGTAAAAATATTCTGATGAATTTAAACAACAAATTCTTGATGAATGTAGAGTAGATTAGTAGGTAATGTTGCTTTGGTTGCTCGGCACCATGAAATTTCTAAAAATACCACATATACCTGTATTAAAGCCAATCGTAAAAAAGGTTCAACTAAATCTTTTCCCAGAGATATATTGTACTGATCAATTTTTCAGTTATCACTGATAGATGTTTTTGGTCGTTCGGTAATCGATTATCATTTAGGACTACCGTGTACTGCTAAAGATGTCTGTAGATTTCTTAAGAACTCTCTGAGAAAGAGACAGTTAGTTAAAAGGATGAAGATGCCAAAAATAAGAACAGATAACGGTCCACAGTTTATTTCTAATGAATTTGAAAACATATGTAAGATATTAGGCATAGAACATCAAAGAATTCCTGTAAAAACACCAAATATGAATGCTCATATAAAATCATTCCATTCAATACTTGAAGAAGAATGTTATAGTCGTAATGAGTTTAATAGTTTTACGGAAGTATATTACATTATAAGTAATTATATGAAGTATTATAATGAAAGAAGAAAACAGGGCAGTATAGAAAATATGCCTCCATCTAAATTTTATGAAGTATTAAAGAGTAATTCTGTGAAAGTTAAATCTTTCATTACATTATCTCCAATATTAGGGGGTCAGCCCGGAAATCCCTCCCCCTGAAGTAGTAGAGCAGTTGACCAAAACCATAACTCACTACACCCAGAATGGAGGAATTCATAAGTTATGATCTGCCAACCACTACTCAATATCCTCTTAAATGATTAAACTGCAAAAAACTAACTTTGAGCACCATAGAAATTTTTCGGTTAACCATTTAGTGAGATTAAAAAAGAAATAGACCCTATCACAAAAAGTTATATGCTAATCATGGAACAGGAAAACTTATTGATTAATGTGGCTTATTTCAACTAAAATCAAATTTTAGATGGTTTGAAAAATTTCTTCTAAAACGAAAAATTAACTTTTTTGTAGTAAAATTATTCATAGGATAAATTCGACATAAATAAATAAATTTCCTTTATAAAAGATATATTTTTTATGTTGACTTAAGATTAATAACCACTTTCTTGAAATATATAATATCCACCTAAAGTTGCATCTTAAAGACTTAACATTCGATTATTTCATTATCCTTGCCCTCTACACTGACTTTCTAAAAGGCTTGTGAAAAAATTAATCTTTTGAGAATGATAATAATAAGGATGATAGTGGGCTTTCCCGGTTAAGCCTACCTGCCTGAACTTGAATCCATCCGTCCTAACTTCTAAGGTTATCCAACTTTCGGACTTTCCCACATTATGCAAAGTTACCTACCTGAAAAGCCAACCCTGATTCGCTTTCGCTATGTTCCAGGTTCCCCCCTTCAGCTTCCTTCAGACCCCACTGTTATCAGTGACAGCCTTGCTTACGGGTTGTCTTCCCGCTGGTTAGGCGACAGGGCTTCTTTCTGCCCATCGGCTCAGCAAACATGCTGGGCAAACATAAAAAAGGCTGTTGACCCTCTAACTTTGTCAACAGCCTGAATACTTCTTACGTTTTATCATTAATACCCCCCTTAATTTAATTACGTATTGTAAAAAGTTTTTTAAGTTTTTAACCATAATCCCATGATATTACTATTTTTTTATTTAAAACTTGCCACCCCCCTTTTGTTGTAATTCCTGAATTAAATGACTTACCTTATATGCCTGCTAGATGGTCTAAATTAATTAAAATGGCTCAAGAATTTAATTTACAGCAACAGGTAACATAACCCCTTTATATCTGTTTAGCAGAGCCTGAGGCAAAAAACACTAAAACCAGTTATCGGCGAAGCGTACCCTTGACAAACCAAACCAGCTAAATGGTAAACTAAAATTACGAGGGTGATCTGATTTGTCATGCCTTTTCGCCCTCGACAACTTCTAAACACCATTTGGATGGTGTTTGTCAAAAGCGATAGCGTCGATTAATCGCTTATCTTACCTTAAATTGACTCATTTTTATTTTTTCATAGATCTTTTGACACTACCCCTACCCTGTTAGAAAGACTGTCGCATAACGCTGCAGGCATTTCTGGCATGCTCGGGCCGAAAGCCTGGCACAAGACTTGCGCCATTCATACTAACATAACCTCTTAACAAGTTTTGTGACAGAGAACATATCCCGTAGGGTAGTCCATTACGGAAACAACCTGTTATACGACGTAGGACAAAACTCAGGCCTTTTCCTGCTCAAGAATGCTTAAATACTTTTTCATAAACTTTTCACTCGGTAATACTATCGCTTTTTGTACTTCCTCTATGCCATATTTCCTATTAATTGCATCAAATATAGCAAAACCTAGTCGATGTGTAAGTCTTGATCTTCCAAATCCTCTTTCTAAAAACTCATAAATACTATGTACTTTATTATGTTTTAAATCATCAACTAAAGATCTATATTCATTAAGTAACTTAAATGTCATATCCTTATTACTCAATAAAAGATAGTCTTCTTGTATTGGGGTACCACTATTGAGAAGTCTATTCTTTATCCTAAATTTTTTAGCAGCAAAAATTCCAGTTCCTTCATAATGTATGTAGTAATCTAAAAATTCCTTCATACTATGAAATGAGTCAATCTCGTTAAGCCCTCTTATTGGCCCGTGATATTTTTCATACATAACATGAGCTGTTTCATGAATAGTTGTAGAAATTAATTCTTTAAAGTTATTTAGGAATATTTCAGTATTCACGTTAATACAAACAGCCTTGTTTATTCCAATCCCGATATCATAGCCAATCACAGGATAAATAGTTATATCTTTAAACTCTGTTTTGGGAAACAAACATCTAATACTCTCTTGAACTTCTTTTAACCATTCCCCTTCTTTCTCTTTCATTAAATTAATAAGATTAAGTATCGCACCTCTGTTTTTGAAAAAATCCTTAAAACCAAATATTTCTTCACTCTTTTTATTGATTACTTTCTCTAACTTATGTAGACTAAAATCATTCTCGAACTTATTTGCATGAGCAGAAATTATCTTAAACGCAGTATTATGCTGAATGTCTTTAATAGCAGCTTGACCACTCAATATTTTAAAGAATTCTTCTATGTATGAATAATTAACTCTCATTTAATAACCCCCATCAGGTATCATATGTCGTATAATGTTCTAGGTGTTTCCGACGTGTCCGTGCCATTAGACCTGGCGCAAAGATTGCCATCCGTCACACTTATATTTCTCATTACAAGCTTTGTGACAGAGGGCATATCCAAAGACAGGCCGTTAGGCCGTAGTGAAAGAACCCTGTTATACCCAATCCACATAACTATTTTGTTTTCTATAATATAAAATACTCAAATTTATTCCATCTATTAAATTGTGTATTATAATAGGATAAATTAAACTCTTTGAAATTTGAAAACTATATCCTAATACTAAGGCAGCTATGAATCTTGTAGGAACCATACTTAAAAAAGCTTTCCATGTCTCATTTCCATATAAAACATTTAAGATATGAACAAATACAAATATAACACTAGCTATAATCGTAGCATAGCTAAAAATAAACAAATGGCCATTTACAATTGTATTTAATGCTCCTTGTACAAATCCTCTATAAAGTAGTTCTTCTACAGGTCCAACAAAAATCCAAACATAAATAAATTGCCATTTAATATCTCCCTCACCATATGTAATTTCTTTAAGATCGTCTGAAGGTATAGTAAATACTAAACCACCACTTATTAAAGCTAAAGGAAGTCCAAATACAAATATTGATTTAAGTCCTTTGTAAACATTACCTAATATTAAACCTGCCTCAGTAAAAGATAAACCTATAAGTTTAATTAAAATAATTGTAATAAGTATATTTATTGGAACTAGTAAGACTTTTTTCTTGAAATCTTCAATATTTAACTTTGTGGAAATTAACATACTAATTTTTTTAATTATAAACCACTGTAAAACTAATAGAATTATCAAAAATATTAATTTCACTTTATCACCCTCTCTAATATTATATGATTCATTAAAAATTAAAAAAGGATTGTGTATAACAGTGCAGGCATTTCCGACGTAACCCGTTCCCGATAGGAATTGGCGTACTGTTTGCCAGTAGCTGTCATTATTTTCCATATTATTGCAAATAGCATGACAAAGGACTATGTGCCGTAAGGCCAATGGCTCAAAAATGCCTTGTTATATGGCGGCCTGTATTAACTAATGTTGATGCTTCAAAAAAGGTTTTACAAATTTCCCAAAAAACCTTTTTAAAATTTTCATTTCCCTGTTTTTCACTTCTACTCACCTTTTCATTTATTTCTTTTATAAAACAAAAAAACTTTATCCCTATCTTGTCGAATATATTAGCAGTCAATAAAAGGAGTAAAGCCACATTGAATTACTATTAGAGCTATATTCGACATAAATCATATTATCCTTTGAAAAACCTTTACCCAAGTTGATCTTACAAGAAAATTAAAAAGACAGCTTAACTTAAAAATACTTTACTCTTTCCCTTTAAGATAAAAACAAATAATGAGTTTTACCATTTTAATAAAAAATGTAAAAATTATAAATCACCTAGCAATTTGCCCTCATAACTATATTATTTAATCTTCAATAATCAAACAATACTGATTTTATCTCTATATTAAAATTAGTATTATTCTAAAAATCAGAAAAAATTAATGTTAAATTTAAAAAATAAAAACATTCCTATACAACTTACTACACCATTTTTTAGGAGTAAAAAAGAGTCATAATATAGTCTCAGGACATGTTTACAATAATATTTTACACTATTAACCTTGTTTTGTCAATAATTTTTTTAAAAAATTTATTTATCTTCTTTATTTTTCTAGAAATTAATAATAGGGATGCTCCCCTCTGTGTATTTCGTCCACTAATTATTTACCAAAATAGAGGAGTCATCCCTTATTGTTTTTTTATAAAAAATTACTCATAACGCAAAGCTTCCACAACCGATAATTTTCCTGTATAGTACGTTGGAGCAGCACTTGCTCCAATCCCAACCAATATAGCGCCGACAAAAGTAAAAGCAATTGCCAAATATGGCACGTAAATAAAATCTGTCTTTAAGGCCTTTAATATAACAACTCCAATGATCAACCCGGCTATAACTCCGGCGAGACAGCTAACCAGAGACATATATATACTTTCAAAAATTACCATCCAGCGAATGCTTTTATCGTTCATACCAATAGATTTTAAAATACCTAATTCCTTTATACGTTCAAAAATATTTGTCACCATAGTTGTGGAAATACTCATAAGGCTAATCAAAATAACAACCCCTACAAATCCCATATAATACATATAAAGTTGTTTTAGCTTCATCTTATTTTCCTTCCACTGACTATAGTAAGATTTCAATCTGGCATCCGGAATGGGCCTTATTTTTTTCTGTAAAGTATTTTCCAATTGCTCAATTGATTCTTCATTATCACTATTGATATATATGATATTTGGACCTTGTTGAGAAAATAATTCTTTAAAATGTTCTGCCTTCATATAAAAATCATTAGAGCCCTGATCAATATCCCCAACTTGCATAATACCAACTATTTGCATTTCTACGATCCTTTCTCCAATTTGAATTTTCACTCTATCTCCCAAAGAAAGGCCCAAATTCTTAGCCGCTAAAGCTGAAGCATAAACCTGATCTTTTTTTAAATTAGCCAGCGGAATTAATTGAGTGGTTATCTCGGGTTTAATAATATCTTTAAACCTATCTGCTTCAATTCCGACAATTATAACCCTTTCCAGAACATTTTCTCGATTTCCAGCTAATCTGTTTAATCTCTGCAAAGGTTTAATCCAGTTAGTATCAGCTTTACTAAAATCAAAATCCTTCAAATAGACTCTTTTAATAAAAGCGGCAGTAGATTCTTTTATTCCTTCCAGACTCCGCAATTCATTTGCAAATACAGGTTCAAAAGGCTCAGGGTCGCTGACAAGAATCATTGAGGTGGGAAATTTTTTTGCCAGATCCTGTTCCAATTTTTGTTGGCGGGATTCCATAATCATGACAAAACTTATTATTAAAGCAATTCCAATTACTAATGTCGCTGTAGTCAAAACCGTCCTTTGAATATTGTCTTTTACATTTTTAACGGCAATTTTAGCAGCTGCATTTTTAAATTTCTGCGTAATTTTTTGAACTAAAGGAGTAATCCAGTCAAACAACTTAGGAGTCCACATTATTATTCCTCCAAGAAAAGCAATTAAACCCACTCCTCCCAGCAGATTCAACAAAGGCACATCTCCACCTTTTACAGCAAAAGGAATTAAAAACCCTATTCCCATTATACTTAAAATCCATGCCCTTTTTTGAATTTTCTTTGCTTCTTTTGAATTGCCTGTTACAGGAATATTCCGCAACACCTCCATAACCCTGACAGACAAAGCCCGACGGATTGGAACAATTGTCACCAATACTGTAAATATTAACCCAATTAAAAAAGTAATTAGATAAAAATACCATGGTATAACTATCCTGGAAAAAACATCACCAAACCCTATTTTAATAAAACCACCCAACCAATTGACAAATATAACCCCCAAAAGAATTCCTATAATTGTTCCAGCCATTCCGGTATATAAACCTTCATACAGCAAAATTTTCTTCAATAATTTAGAATCTCCACCTAAACTTCGCAGTGTGGCCAACTGTTTTGAACGCTGATAAACAGAGATTAAGAAAATATTTGAAATAAATAGTCCAGCTGCAAAAAGGAGAATAGCTCCCACAGCAAAAAAACCTGAAAAATCCGGCTTCTGTTTTTTCAAAACCTGCCATTTGATCTCATTATATCTTACATCACCCTTTTGATTAAAAATATAACCAAGACGCCTTTTTAAGTAATCAATATTAAAATCTTTAGTAAACTCTATCGAAATAATGTTGACTTTATCATCTACACCATATATCTTCTGCAGCACATCTTTTTTTAAAACCGCCCAACCCCTTCCGCCAGTGGAACTTCGTCGAGTTTGCAGCAAACCAACCAGAGTAAAAGTTTTTGATTTGTCTTCAAATTTTAAGATATACTTATCACCTATCTTTAAACCCAGCATATGAGCAACCCAGTTTTCCAGGGCAAACTCTCCATCTGCTTGAGGATAACGGCCTCCTAAAAGGGGCATCAATCGCTGACTTAAGTTATTAGAAAAATCCATTCCACTATAGGCAACAAAAGTTTTTTTATTCAAATAAAATCCACCTTCACAACCTTCAATTCCCATTGGTAAAAAGCCTGTGCTCACTGTTTTAATTCCTTCTGTCCTGTTAAGTTCAGCAAGAATAGGAACAGAATCATAAAGGGAGTTTAAATTGACATCCGCATCAGAGGCACCATATTCCAACTCTATTTGTTCTGTCTGATAAAGATTATAACTATAACCTATTCCCAAAATCATAAAAACAAAAAAACTGCTTAAAATGACGCCTATCAAAAAAAGAATACTGCGCATACGATAATATTTAATATTCCTGAGGGCCAACTTATTATAAAGTTTCATTTCCATCAACCCCTTCAAGAATTTTACCATCTTTTAAAGTAATGATACGATCTGCAAATTTCGCAACACTTAAGTCATGGGTAATCATTAAAATAGTTTGATTATGTTTTCTGGATGTTTCATAAAAAAGTTTTAAAATCTCTTTTGATGTTCTGGAATCAAGATTACCTGTAGGTTCATCAGCCAGAACAATATTTGGCTTTGTCACCAAAGCTCTGGCGATTGCTACCCGCTGCTTTTGCCCGCCGCTTAATTGATCAGGATAATGTTCCATACGATCCTCCAGACCTACTAATTTTAAAACTTCAACGACTCTTTCGTGAATATCCTTCTGTTGGTCTATTTCTAAAGGCAAAGCTACATTTTCATAAGCCGTCAGTTGTGGTAATAAGTTAAAAAATTGAAAAACAAAACCGATTTGTTTTCTCCGCAGCATCACTAATTCTTCATCAGAACAGCCGGTTATTTCTATTCCATTTAAATAGACTTCCCCTGAAGTAGCTGAATCTAAACCTCCAATAATATTAAGCAGTGTTGATTTGCCCGAACCACTGCTGCCAACTATAGCTACAAATTCACCTTCTTCAATTTCCAGATCAACTCCCCTTAATGCAGCAACCTCATTAGCTCCCCTTCCATACACTTTATGCAAATCCCTGACTTCTAAAACCATCTCTTCTCCCTCCTCAATTTTATTTTAGTTTGATTATATCTCTCTAAAATTTCATCTAAAAAACATCAATATAACAATTTTGTAATATAAAAAAAGAGTATCTATTCAGATACCCTCCCAATAGTTATACTGCAAAAAGCTAATTTTTGCAATTTAACTTAATCTGAACTACAGTTCCCCTTCCCTGGCAGCTTTGAATATCAATTTCACCATCGTGCAAATTAATAATACTCTTAACAATGGCCAAACCCAAACCACTTCCGGAAGTACTATCAAATTTGTGATCACTGCAATAAAAACGGTCAAAAACATGTTGAAGCTCTTCTTCAGTCATTCCACAGCCATTATCTGCCACCTCAATTACAACCTGTTCCCCGTCTTTAAAAATTTTAACCTTAATCAAACCACCGGTCGGAGTGAATTTAAAACTGTTGTGAATAAGATTAGTTATAACCTGGATCATCCATTCCACATCATGCCAGACCAACAATTCTTCAAATTCAACTTCCAATTCTAGGCCAACATCTTTTTTAAATTGCTCAACTTTTAAAGCATTAATACCTTTCTGAACAGTTTCAACTATATTCGCTCTTTTAAAATTCATTTGAATAAAACCAGCATCTAGTTTAGAAAGGTTTAATAAATTTTGAATCAGCCATTTCATCCGTTCAATTTGAAACTGGCTCTCCATTAATAACTCCCTGTGTTCTTCTGCTAATTTCTCAGAATCCATCAGCAACAACTCATTAAAAGACATTAAAGCAGTCAATGGGTTTTTTAATTCATGGGAAATATTTGCAATAAAATCTTTCAAATGATCCCGCTCGTTTTTAATTACTTCAAACAATTTCTGTAAATGTTCAGCCATCCGATTAAATTGATCAGCCAATTGGCCCAATTCATCTTTCCTTTTATTAGAAAGCCGAAAATTCAAATCCCCTTCTGCTATCTTTCTGGCTCCCACAACCATTTCACTAATCGAAGCCGTCAGGTATTTGCTTATATAAAGGCCCAGTAATATCCCCAGAAAGATAATGGGTACTGAAATTTTAACCAGCATTATAAAAATTTCCTTTCGGGCTTTAGCAAACAAATAATCAGCTCCAATTAAAATAGTACTTAGAGAATCTGGTTGAACATTTTTCAAAAGTTCTTTGGGAGCTATATTTTCAGTGGAATAGTTTTGCTCAAAATTTTGCAATTGTTGATATTCGGGATTAATGTTTTTACCCTTTTGAATATTGTCGATTTTTTCTATTTGAAACTGAATAATATCCAATTCATTGGCAATCTCCAGAATTTTCTCCGGCGGAATCTCAGGATGATTTTTAATTGTCCTATTAATTCGGGCAATTTTACCGTTAATAGAATCACTTTCATAAATTACATTAACAAAAATATTATAAAGATAATTAGTCATAGGCAAGTAAATTGAAATACCTAAAACAACAAAAATCACTACTATTAAAATAATATAACTTAAACTCAATTTTGTTCGCAACTCCAAATAACTCTTTTTCACCCCTTTAGAATCTCCTTTATTTTATTTCATCATTGAACTTATAACCAACACCTCTAACAGTAATGATATACTGAGGATTGGAAGGATCCAACTCTATTTTTTCTCTTAAGCGGTAAATACTCACATTAAGAACTCTGTCATCTTCATAATTATTAAACCCCCAAACCCGATCAAGGAGCATTTCCCGTGTAAACACCCTCCCCGGCAATTTAGCCATAGTGACTAAAAGTTCAAATTCTTTGCCCGTCAATTTGATAGTCTGGTTCTTTCGTTTCACCGTTCGCTTTAACAAATCAATCTCTAAACCATTAAATTTCAATTTGTTGGATTTATCGGAAAAACCTATAAAATCACCATAAACCCTTCGTAATACTGCTTTCACTCTGGAACAAAGCTGTCTAATACTTACAGGTTTAGTTACATAATCATCAGCTCCTAACTCTAAACCTAATATTGTATCAATTTCTTCATCTCTGGCTGTTAAAAAAATTATGGGAACATTTGATTCCATACAAATCTTACCACAAACCTCAAAACCTGATATATCAGGCAGCCCAATATCAAGAATAATTAAATCCGGCTCCACTTTTTTAAACTTTTCTAACCCTTCTTTGCCAGTATAAGCACAGGTTACTTGCCAGTTTTCACGCTCAAAACCTATTTTCAAACCAAGAGCCACCCCATGATCATCTTCAATTATTAAAATATGATACAATTTTATCACCTACTTAATTGGTGTTTTAAAGAAAAATCTTAAATTCATATTTCGCTAATAAATTTTGTTATCCTTCCTGAACATCTTAAGTTATCAGCCTGTTTTTTGGTTTTCTTGAAATATTTTTATAATAAGTCGATGAGAATAAGACAAGTCTTACATCCCTATTAAATCCATCTTTAACCATCGTAACTTCATCGCAATGAGGGTTTCACATTGATGCTTCGCATCACCAACAGACAATGAAAATTAAACTTTGTTTTAGCTTGTTTTCCAGCATTTCGATATTAGGCATTACTGCAAAAAGCTAATTTTGTGAGTAACATAGAAATTTTTCGCCAAATTATCTTAGCGAGATTTTCGAGGAAATAAGGCCTCATCACAGGAAGTGATGAGCTAGTTCTAAGGGCCAGGAGGGCCCTTTGATTAGGAAGCTTTATTTCGGCGGAAATCGAGCTTTAGATGATTCGAAAAATTTCTCAAGAAGCGAAAAATTAGCTTTTTGCAGTTTAACCATTATATTACTTAAACACTATTTCTCCAAATTCATTAGGAAGCTATATAAGTTAGACCGTTACGGAAACAACCTATTATACAACGTAGGACAAAACTCAGGCCCTTTCCAGCTCAAGAATGCTCAAATATTTTTTCATAAACTTTTCACTCGGTAATGCTATCGCTTTTTGTATCTCCTCTATGCCATATTTCCTATTAATTGCATCAAATATAGCAAAACCTAGTCGATGTGTAAGTCTTGATCTTCCAAATCCTCTTTCTAAAAACTCATAAATACTATGTACTTTATTATGTTTTAAATCATCAACTAAAGATCTATATTCATTAAGCAACTTAAATATCATATCCTTATTACTCGATAAAAGATAGTCTTCTTGTATTGGGGTGCCACTATTAGGAAGTCTATTCTTTATCCTAAATTCTTCAGCAGCAAAAACTCCAGTTCCTTCATAATGTATGTAGTAATCTAAAAATTCCTTCATACTATAAAATGAGCCAATCTCGTTAAGCCCTCTTATTGGCCCGTGATATTTTTCATACATAACATGAGCTGTTTCATGAATAGTAGTAGAAATTAATTCTTTAAAGTTATTTAGGAATATTTCAGTATTCACGTTAATACAAACAGCCTTGTTTATTCCAATCCCGATATCATAGCCAATCACAGGATAAATAGTTATATCTTTAAACTCTGTTTTGGGAAACAAACATCTAATACTCTCTTGAACTTCTTTTAACCATTTCCCTTCTTTCTTTTTCATTAAATTAATAAGATTAAGTATCGCACCTCTGTTTTTGAAAAAATCCTTAAAACCAAATATTTCTTCACTCTTTTTATTGATTACTTTCTCTAACTTATGTAGACTAAAATCATTCTCGAACTTATTTGCATGAGCAGAAATTATCTTAAACGCAGTATTATGCTGAATGTCTTTAATAGCAGCTTGACCACTCAATATTTTAAAGAATTCTTCTATGTATGAATAATTAACTCTCATTTAATAACCCCCATTAGGTGTCCTATGTTGTATAATGTTCTGGGTGTTTCCGACGTGCCCGTACCATTAGACCTAACACAAAACTTGTTTTTCACATACTTACATAACCTCCTATAAGTTTTGCACCAGAGGGCATGTCCCATAGAACAACAGACATTAATATTTATGGTCATTTATTTTATTAGCCCAATAAAAGCGTAAACGCCCTATTACACTGTTTTGAGACTACTCATTAGAATTATTTTCAATACCAGAAAATGCTTTTTTCAAACTACAAACAATGCCTTTTGAACCAATTAGCAACCAAATACCAAATACTGTTTTAATGAAAAAAACTATTATTTCAGGAATCAAATCTATATAAGCACCTCTATATAATCCATGATGATATATAATTAACATTTTAATTCCATACTTAGCCATACCTGATATACCGATTATTAAGAAAACTACACCTACAATTGAAAATGATATTTGTTGAAATTTGTCAAAATCAAAACTGGAATTAAAAGCAATTTCGTTATCTTCTTTTACGATAAATTTTGAAATTTGTTCTGAGTAAAACCATAAAACAGATGAAAATAGTAAATAAATAACAACTGGCACCAAAGAAAATAAAATTTCCGGTATAGAATACATATCTGGTTGCTCTATTAAAGCTATAAATAATCCTGTCGACATATAAATATACATAATAACCCGAATAAAAAGATAAATTGAAAAAATTTTTAAAGCTATACATGAAAATTTCCTCATAACTAATACCTACCTTTAATCTTAATTTTTCGTCAAATTTTCCCTTTTTTAGAGAGATAAAAGCTTGACTTTTCCTTGCAGGGTCGAGATTTTCCTTAAAAAAGAAATCCCTCCCTCTGGATTAATAGGCAATAGTTGACCACCCCTAAACTTACTACACCCAGAATGGAGAGATTTGCAAGTTATGAGTCCCAACCACTACCTAATATCCTCTTAAATGATTAAACTGCAAAATTTCTTCTAAAACTAAAAATTGACCTTTTTATAGTAAAAATTATTCGAAAAATTAATTCGACATAAATAAATATATTTCCTTTGTAAAAGATATATTTTTTAAATTGATTTGGTTAATAACCACTTTCTTGAAATATATACACCTTAAGAAGTTACCCATCTGAAAAACCAACTCTGGTTCGCTTTCGCTATGTTATTTGATTAAACTACAAAAAGCTAATTTTGAACACTATATAAATTTTTCGTTTAACCATCAAAAAATAGCCTCATCACAATATCTGATAATAAATCAATCCATGGGGCGAAGACCCATGGATTACCCTGAAATCAAATCTAGATGGTTCGAAAAATTTTTAATGGAGCGAAAGTAAAATCATATTTTTATCATTTCCTATTCATAACTAAGAGCTTCAACTGGATCCAGCTTTGCTGCTCTACTGGCAGGATAAATACCAAAAAAGAGTCCGATAAGGGTTGAAAAAGCCATGGAAATCAGAAGAAAACCTGGGGTAACCAAAAACGGCCAGCCACCTATCCGGGAAATAAAGATAGCACCTATGATACCCACTCCTATACCCAGCAATCCACCAAAAACACTTATAGTACAGGATTCAATTAAAAATTGAAGCAAAATAACCCGCCTTTTAGCTCCCAAAGCTTTTCTGATACCAATTTCTCTGGTTCTTTCAGTAACAGAAACCAGTGTTATATTCATTATTCCTATTCCACCTACTAAAAGGGCGATACTTGCTATACCTCCCAATAGAATTTTGAATGTACGGGTATAGTCTGACGCCATGGATAACATTTCCGTCTGACTGGTCACTTTAAATTTTTCTAAATCTTTTAATTTCTGATAGAGAAGATATTCAATCTGGGCAACAGCATTTGAAGCTTCTTCTCTGGAAATAGCCTGAGCAACAAACCCGTTTACAAATTTAACTCGCTGGAGTCTGTTCATCCATGTAGTAATTGGAATAAAAATCATGGTGTCATAATTAGTAAACATAACCTGGCCCTTCTCTTCCAGCACGCCAATTACTACCAGACTAAAATTAAATTTACCACGATTGATTTCAATTCGTTGACCAATGGGGTTCTTATCAGCAAATAAATCTTCTGCAATTTTAGATCCCAGAATAGCTACCATCCGACTCTCCTTTAAATCTGAGTCTGAAAAAAACCGTCCTCTGGTTAGCTTTAAATTAACCATATCAAAAAATGCATCAGTAGTAGCTCTTGTTCTGGCCCATAAGTTGATATTATTATAAATAATCAAACCTTGACCATCGATAAATGGAGCTGTATTCTTAACCGCTGGACATAAAAATTGAATCTGATCAGACATTTCAAAAGTAAAGACTTCGGTTACCTCTTGACTCAATTTTCCTCCACTACCCTTAGAAACACCTGGAGTTATAACAATCAAGTTTGTTCCCAGTTTATTCAATCGATCGAGAATATTTTTCTCAGCTCCACTACTGATAGAAATTACTGCAATAACTGCTGCCACTCCTATAATAATCCCCAATATGGATAAAAAAGATCTGAGACGGTTATTCATCAAACTTTTTAAAGCCTCTCTGACAATCTCTAGAATTATCACCTCTATCACTCCTTGCCCATCCGCAAATCTATTTTTTAACATCGCTGGTAATTAGTCCGTCACGGAGATGGATTATCCTTTCAGCATATTCAGCAACCTCAGGATCATGTGTGACAAGGACTATGGTATTCCCCATTTGATGCAATTGAACCAGTAAATCCATAATCATAGCCCCGGTTTTACTGTCTAAGTTTCCGGTAGGTTCATCAGCTAAGAGGAGAGAGGGGCGATTTACCAATGCTCTGGCAATAGCAGCCCTCTGCTTTTGCCCCCCAGAAATCTCATTAGGTCGATGATACATCCGATTCTCCAATCCTACCATTTTAAGAACCTCTTTTGCCCGCCTGCGCCGCTCTTTAAAACCAACTCCAGCATAGATTAGAGGAAGTTCAACATTTTGCAAAAGATTATTTCTGGGCAAGAGGTGAAATTGTTGAAAGACAAATCCTATCTTTTTGTTTCTTAAATTAGCCAACTGGTTATCTGATAATTGAGCCACATTTATGCCATCCAGATGGTAGGTTCCTGTGGTAGGGCGATCAAGGCAGCCAATAATATTCATCATGGTAGATTTACCCGAGCCCGACGGACCCATAATGGCAACAAATTCACCTTTTTCGATGCTTAGAGTAACACCCCGCAAAGCTTCTACAGTTATCTGGCCCATGTTATAGATTTTTTTCACATCCCTAAGTTCAATCATTATCTTCCACCTCTTATACCTCTAAAGACATTTGGAGGCCTGTTATTAAAAGGATTACGTATTGACATTTTTTCTCTAATTTCTTGAATTGCTTCATAATTGTTGATTATAATTTGATCCCCTTCTTTCAAACCATCAAGAACAGAAATCATAACATCATTGGAAATTCCAGTAATAACTCTGGTTGGTTTAAATTTGTCACCAACTTTTTTTAACACATAAGCACCATCTTTTTTCTGAATAACGGAAGTAATGGGAATAATCAACTGATCTTTAGCCTGCCCCACTATAATCTCAGCCGAAACACTTAAACCGGGTTTAATTCTTTTATTTACCTCAGAGATCCGTACCTTAATGGGAACCACCACAACCCCACCCTGATTAAGAGCAGTAAGGCCAATCTCAGTTACTTTACCTGTAAGTTTCATCTCTGGAAAAGCATCTAAAGTTATTAAAACCCGTTGACCTAATTCAATTAAATCCAGATCTACTTCATCAATATTAAGTTCAACAATAAAACTCGAATCATCAATAATCTGAGCTACCGGTTTTGAAGCATTGACCTGATCATCAATTTCTACTTCCACTTCTGTTATCAGCCCGGAAAAAGGAGCATATAAAAATGTATTTTGATAATTTCTTTCCGCGATTTTATATTCAAGAAGCTTTTCTTCTACTACTTTTGATGTTGAATTTATTTTTGCCTCTTCATACTTATTTTTAGCTCTGATAAGGGCCAGTTTTTCTGAAAGATTATCCAATACAGCCAAAAGCTGTCCCTTTTCTACCCGCTGGCCTTTGATCATATTTATCTCTTTTATCCGCCCTGAAGTAAAAAAACATAAATCTTTCTTTTGGACAGGTTCAATAAAGCCATTTGAAGTTATAGTTTTTATAAGTGAACCTTTTTTCACTGTATAAAGATTTTCAGGCAAAGTTTGAGTAGCTTTCACAGTATTCAACTTTGCAACTCTTTTGTGATAAAGATAATATCCTCCCCCAAATACCAGAATCAAAACCAAAAGAATAATAATAAACTTTTTCATTCAACCACCCCATCCGGTTTAATTTCCAAATAGACAAATTTATTTAACTCCCAATAATTTACCTGATATTCAATCTTCTTTTGCAGATAATCCAATTCTTTGTTTTTAAGCAATCTCTCACCACTTACAAGTTGACTTTCTGTAATCATCCCTTTGTTATATTGCTCCTTCTTTAAATTTTGGTCTAAAAGCGCTTTCTCATATTCCAATTGAGCCTTCTGATAATCCAGATAAGCAATTTTTATATTGGTCAATCTATTCTGCAATTCATCAATAATTACAAACTCAGCATCAGTAAGGGATGATTTCAAATCATCAATTAATCTTGTCTGCTTTTCTATCTCAAGGGCCAACTTCCCTCCATCTCCCAATTGATAGCTGAGATTTACAGTGAATGTCCACTGGGATTTACCAACATTCTGGCCCGAAACTAACTTATATTCAAACTGGGAATCAACTTTTGGACCTCTGGTATAGTATAAACGTTTAAGTTCTTCTTCAGCATCCAAAAGTTTTAACCTGGCCTCATTATAAGAAACATTATTTTTAATAGCCTCTTCTTTCATTTCTTCTACTGACTTTAATTTGTCAAAAGGAACCAATTTAATCTCCCGAATCCTGTCTAAAGTCCCCTTAAGATTAATCTTTTCAAGTTCTTTATCTGTTAATCCATTCAATTCTATACCAACAAAATTCAAAAGGTCTTTCAAGCTACTCAAGTATTGCTGATTGTTCTGTTCCCAACTGATCAAAGCAGATTTATACTCAATCTCCTTTGTAAGTAAGTCCCTCTGGGTTATATCCCCTCTTAAGTAAAGTCTCTTATAAAGATTTAAATCCTCAGTAACCTGTTCTAAAGTCTCTTTAGCCAATTGTAGTTTTTCTTTTGTAATCAAAGTCAGGTAAAACTTTTTCCATACCTGTATATATGCTTCCAATTCTTTTTCTTTGAGAGTCCATTGAGCCTTGCTTAAACTTTGTTTCTTACCCTCAATCTGAAGTAAAGTGGAATCAGTTTTCAACCCCGGATAAATAGGATATTTAAGGGTTAAAGAATAATTATAATCCTGTTTTTCTTTAAAAATACCACTAACACTTCCATTGGTTAAAACTTCAAGACCAATGGGAAATTTAATTGAAGCACTTAAATTCCCATTATTGGAGTAATTCACCCCATCACTGCCTGGTTCAAGATTAAAAACCTGAGACTGACCATTTAAAAAGAATTTGGGGTTATAGTTACTTTTTAAGATTTCTAAATCAAGTTTTAAGTTATCAATCTCTTTAAGTATTGAACTTACAGGTGTTGATTCCTTTTGGGCTATCTCTAAAAGTTCTTCAAGAGTATATTCTACAGCATACGAAGGAGAGGCAGTTAATAATGTCATTAAAAAACAAATACTAATCAAAAGAAACTTCTTCAATTGGAGTCACCCCAATCAGTTTATCTTCGATCAGTTCATCTTCACCTATCATTTGATAAAATTGAATGGTCTTTAAAAAATAGTCTGCCTTAGCATTAAAAACGGCATTCTCTGAATTAAGAAGTGAAACTTTACTTTGTAAAAATTGACTTTCTGTATAAAATCCCTTTTCATATCCCCGTTTTGTCTGTTCGTAACTCTCTTTTGCAATGGCAAATTCATTCTCCTTAACTTCAATAGTTTTTAAAGCCTGACTTAATGCCTGAAATTGATCCTTAATTTTTTCCTTTAAATTATTCTTAGCCTTGACTAAGGAAAGACTGGCAATTTCTTTATTATTGTTAAGTTCTTTAATTTCCAATTCCGGTTTGTTTTCCAATTTAGCTTTTTCCAATTCAAGACAGGCCAATTGATAATTAATCTCTTTTTCTTTAATTTCAAAACTGGTATTTGTAGCTTTCTCCAGAGCCTCCTCAAACTCTATCTCTAATGGAAGAACTGTAGGAGTAAATTCTATAAACATTACCTCACCCTTAACTCCTGTTTTAAACTTTAAGTTATCAATAATTTCAGTCAAATCTTCTCTTTTTATATGTAAATTTAATCTCTGTTCTTCCAGAGCAACCCGGGCATTCATCAATTCCAGACTGGTAGCACTTCCTTTCTCATATAACTCATTAATCCGTTCAAGTTCTAACTCTTTAATCTTAAGTTGCAATTCATTAACTTCCACGGTCCTTAAAAGGCTGGTAAAACTGATAAAATCATTTAAAATACTATAAATAGTATCAAAACGCGCCTGTCGATAATTTTGTTTATTTTTTGCTAAATCTAAGGTTAACTTTAATTGCTGAAAACGGGTGTCAGCATTGGCCGATAATTTATTTTTCTCCCATGCAATCTGACTATTGGTCAAATTTAGTTGAGCAATTTTTAAATCAATATTGTTTTGAAAAGCAAGTTTAAGGCCTTTTTGAAAATCCACTACCTGCTTATCATCAGCTAAACAGATGGCGCTTAGAGTAAAAATTAGGATTATAATAAAAATTTTTTTCACAAATAACCCTCCTTTTCAAATTGTAAACCCATTTGTTCTTAATTTATCGAAAATTTGTTACAAAAGTTTTACAATTAAAATCACTAGTTTACAGCCTTTCAGATAGAATTTATCTGTAAATTAAATCCTAAATCCCTACCAAAATTTTTATGGCAAAAAGAAGCAAATTTATACCAGAAAAATAGAAATATTATTTTGTAGATTTCTCCGATCTTTCACCCTGGATAGGTCAGTTTATGAAAGGAGGTTTTAAAGGACTAATTACCAGAAAAATACTCTGCTAATGATTGAATACCTCCACCATGCTGATCATATTCTGCCAAAAGTCTATTACCATCATAAATATACATCGTCTTCTCTCATCTTAATTGATTCGATGTATGCCAGTAACTCTCCTCTCTCTTTACTCTCCTCCCTAAAGCATCATAGTTATACTTAACCTCTGTTCCATCATCAAATAGTACCTGGCTCAATCTATTCTCATAATCATACTTATAGGTAACTGTTTCTTCAGGAGAAATCTTCTGTATCCGATTCCCTAACTTATCAAACTAAATATCTACACAAATTGGGTCTCTCCTTCAATATTAAATGAAAGAGAGACCCCTCTATAATTAATTCTTATCCTGTTCACTCAATTTTCTTTCTATTATTTTTCGGAGTTCAATTACTTCTTTATCACTTGAATCATATTGCTTCAACCAATTTAAAGCATTCTCATAATCACCTAGTTTATAATATGCCATAGCCATCAGATACCCATCAATCTCATCATAATATATACACTCTAGCAGAGTCTCTATTGTTTTCTCATACTCCCCTAAAATATAGTATAAATGTGCCAGACCATTATAATTTTCAGCTCTATTATCATATCTAATTGCATTCTTATAACTAATTTCTGCTTTTTTATATAATCCCTTTCGCTTATAAATCTCTCCTAAATCTCGATACGACAGAGAAAGAGTATCATCTTTTTCTAAAGCCTTTTCATGAACAATCATTGCAGTATCAATATTTCCAGAAAATGCATAAAGTAAATTACCAATACGCGATAAAACTTCACCAGTTGCATTTTCCAATGGAATTAATTTCTTAAGTTCTTCAAATGAAATGACTGATAAGTCATATTTATCAGAATAAAATAAGCAGAGTTGTATATAATTAGAAGCTTCATTGGGATCTGATTTAATTCCCTTTTTATAGATTTCCACCCTTCTTTCTCCTTCATAACAAAGAGCTAAACTGGCATATGCTTTACCATACGTGGGATCTATATCTATAACATTCTCAAAATATAATTTGGCTTGCTCTTTATTATTTTCCTTTAATGCCATTTTACCCAAATAATAGTAAGCATTTGCTACACCAGGTAATTTTTCATTTCCATGATATTTGATCAATTGCTCAAAGTATTTCCTTGCCTCATCATATTTTCCCTTATACTCCAACCAAAAACCTAAGTCATGAAGAGCTTCATAACTATCCGGCTTATATTTAACAGCTTTTTTTAGATTACGTATTACACCAGAAATATTCATGGCCATAAGTGACTTATGCGCTCTTTCAACGTACTTTTTATATTGTTCCTCTGGATTTAAAGTTAAACGATATCCGATATAAATTAATATTATTAACAACAGTATTATTATTATTATTTTCTTATATTTCTTTATAACTTTCATCTCTCAGCTCCCCAAAATTTGAAATATTTTGTTCAAATCAGGAACTCTTACTCGCTCTGTTTACAGTTAAATGGTCATTCTTCTTGTTCTTTTATCTTTTGTTGTAATCTTTTGCGAAACTCAACTATATCATCATTATCTGCATCACACCGTTTTAACCAATATAAAGCATTTTCATAATCCCCCAATTTATAGTAAGCCCTGGCTAATAAATAAATTCCCTCATTATTTGAGTCAAAATCTTCATAATAAATACACTCACGAAGTGTTTCCACTGTTTCCTTATATTTCCCAAGTTTATAATATAATCTGGCAAGATTAATAAAGTTTAAAACTTCCTGGTCATACTCAATAGCTTGCTTATAACTTTTTTCGGCCTTTTCATATAACCCTTTTTCTTCATAAATACTTCCCAATTCTCGATGTGACATCTCAAGAGTTTCATTTTTTTCTAATGCTTTTTCATGGATAATCATCGCAACATCCTTATTCGAGTACTCATAAAAAATATGACCAATTTTTGATAAAACCAGACTATTTGCCCCTTCCAGTGGAATTAAATCCTGAAGCTCTTCAAAGGAAATCGTTGATAAATCATATCCATTATCTTTATAATAAGTTAGCAAACCTATATAATTCTCAACATCCCATGAGGCATTTTCAATTCCTTTTCTATATATCTCAATTTTCGTCTCACCTTCATGACATAAAGCCAAACCAGCATATGCTTCCCCATATTCTGGTTCAATCTCTATAGCTTTCTCAAAATATTTAATTGCTTTAGTTTTATTGTTTTCTTTTACTGCTATCATACCTAAATAATAATAGGTTTCCGCTATACCCCGTGTCTTTAAATGACCATGATATTGAAGTATTTGTTGAAAATATTTCCTGGCGCCCTCATAATCTCCGTACTGATATAATAAATGTGCTAATGCTGAAGTACTGTTGTAATCATCTGGTTTAGAGGAAACAGTCTTTTTTAATGCACTGATAAAAGCTGAATAATCACGTCTTTGCAAAGAATAATAAGCTTCTTCCACATGCTCTTGATACTCTTCTTTTGGTATTTCTGATTTAAAAGTCAATCGATAGCTTATAAAAATAATGTAAAATATTATAAATAATATCAAGAATATTATTTTATATTCTCTTATAAATCTCATCTTACCCCTCCTATTATTTCCAGTCATTAATTCCTCTCCTCAAATTTTCAATACATGGTTAAACTGCAAAAAGCTAATTTTAAGCGACATAGAAATTTTTCGTTAAATCATCTTAGTGAGATTTTAGTAGAAATAAGGTCTCATCACAGACTGTGATGAGCTGGGCCCTTTGGGTCAGGGAGTGTTATTTCGAATAAAATCGAGCTTTAGAAAAATAGCTTTTTGCAGTAAAATCATATTATTTTTTCTTGAACACTACCAATTGCTTGTAAAACATAATCTTGCTTATCTTTTGGTTCAATTCCTTGAAAATCGCTAATCACCAATGCAAGCAGCCCATTCATCAGGAATCGGTGTTCTCGAATATATTGTATCTACTGTAAAATGTGAAGCATCTATTTCTTTACCAGTTACAGACCAATTTTAGCTAATCATAGATAACCTGTATATGCAGACGATTGAGCTTATCATATAATTCTTCCTATAAATGGATCTCTCCTTCAATATCAAATGAAAGAGAGATGTCTCTGGCAAAGTAAAAATGGAGCATTTGGCCAAGTAATTATACAAAAAATATTCAAATTACAGCTTTACATGGAGAAAAGGGTATGATAGGCTAAATAGCCTGGCAAATTAACTTCTGCCCGCATTTGTCTTAAATCATACCCTTAGAGGCTCCATGTCAAGCTGTAATTTGAATCACATTTGATGAATAAAAATACGGCCAAATGCAGGATTTTTATATTACCAAAAACAAGAGAGACCCATCTATAATTAATTCTTATTTTGTTCACTCAATTTTCCTTCTATTATTTTTCGGAGTTCAATTACTTCTTCATCACTTGAATCATATTGCTTCAGCCAATATAAAGCATTCTCATAATCACCTAGTTTATAATATGCCATAGTCATCAGATACCTATCAATCTTATCATAATATATACACTCTAGCAAAGTCTCTATTGTTTTCTCATACTCCCCTAAAATATAGTATAAATGTGCCAGACCATTATAATTTTCAGCTCTATTATCATATCTAATTGCATTCTTATAACTAATTTCTGCCTTTTTATATAATCCCTTTCGCTTATAAATACCTCCTAAATCTCCATACGATAAAGAAAGAGTATCATCTTTTTCTAAAGCCTTTTCATGAACAATCATTGCAGTATCAATATTTCCAGAAAATGCATAAAGTAAATTACCAATACGCGATAAAACTTCACCAGTTGCATTTTCCAATGGAATTAATTTCTTAAGTTCTTCAAATGAAATGACTGATAAGTCATATTTATCAGAATAAAATAAGCAGAGTTGTATATAATTAGAAGCTTCATTGGGATCTGATTTGATTCCCTTTTTATAGATTTCCACCCTTTTTTCTCCTTCATAACAAAGAGCTAAACTGGCATATGCTTTACCATACGTAGGATCTATATCTATAACCTTCTCAAAATATAATTTGGCTCGTTCTTTATTATCTTCCTTTAATGCCATTTTACCCAAATAATAGTAAGCATTTGCTACACCAGGTAATTTTTCATTTCCATGATATTTGATCAATTGCTCAAAGTATTTCCTTGCCTCATCATATTTTCCCTTATACTCCAACCAAAAACCTAAGTCATGAAGAGCTTCATAACTATCCGGCTTATATTTAACAGCTTCTTTTAGATTACGTATTACACCAGAAATATTCATGGCCATAAGTGACTTATGAGCTTTTTCAACATACCTTTCATATCGTTCCTCTGGATTTAAAGTTAAACGATACCCAATATAAATTAATATTATTAACAACAGTATTATCATTTTCTTATACTTCCATATAAATTTCATCTTTTATCTCCTCCTTTAATACGTACCATATACAGGTTCTAATCTCCCACTAACAGGTCCTCTTATTCCAGGAACCACGGCTCCTTGAGGTACCGTTTGACTATTAACTCCTTGTAATAGTGGTTGACCAAAAAATTCACTTCCTTCTTGTAATGGATACCCAATGACTTCACCTTGCGATGATCCTACTGGAATAAAACCACTATCTACTTGACTTGCCATGGCGTTTACTGAAATTTCTTGAATATATTTTAATTTATCTGCTGCATCTCTTCTCAAATAAACTTTTGCAGTTTTATTAGCTTTAACACCACCTATTTCTATTGTTATACTCGACTCTCCAAATAAAACCCATTCATCCTCAGGGCTTAGAACTGGTACATATGCTGTATTTTCTACAATTACTCCAACATCCCCAACTTTCTTTTTTGCTTGTTGCTTAACACCGATTACTTTTTCTTTATTTTTAAATACAATAGTTTGAGAAATAGCACTAGTATTTTTTAATCCTGGTATATTAAGTTCTATATTTCCATCATTATCTAATTTTATATATTTATTTTGATATGCAATTGTAACACTTTCATCAACATTTTTTTGTATTTCTACATTAGGATTTTTTCCAGAAGAATATGAATAAGATGATTCATACTCAACTTTGGCCCAAGAAAATATGGTTTCTTTTTCATATTTACTTACTTTATACGATTGGCTATCGTAATCGTGAATTCTTGAATCAATAACTTGTTCATCTTTTAATCCTACATTAATTTCTGGAATTAAATCTAACTCTGAATTATTTACATATTTCACTTTATTCTGATCTTCTTTTGACTCTAGATTCAACTTCATCCTCATTGCTTCTAAAGTCTCCTGGCCAACAATACCATCTACTGTAACTCCTAATTCAGCCTGGACTTCCTCTACTGCCATCTTAGTCTCCTGACCATATATGCCATCTACTTTGACATCCTTTCCAAACCCCTCATTAAGTATCGTCTGAATTTCTTTTACCTCTTCTCCCTGAGATCCAAAGCCATATATCTTTCCACTTTCATTAATCAGTTCATCTAAATCATCCAACATATCCCGTATTCCTGCTTCTGGATCTTCAGGAATTCCTACTACTGGCTCTATCGGATCTGTAACAGAAACGTCGATATCATACCCCAATGGATCTTCAAATCTTAATGGATTTTGCTATCCCATTTTAATTGATTCGATATATCTCGGTAACTCTCTTCTCTTTTTATTCCCTTTTCTAATGCATCATATCTATACCTTTCTATACCTTATCTCTGTTCCATCAGCAAATAGTATATAAATGAGTCTCTCCTTCAACATCAAATGAAAGAGAGACCCCTCTATAATTAATTCTTATCCTGTTCACTCAATTTTCTTTCTATTATTTTTCGGAGTTCATTTGCTTCTTCATCACTTGAATCATATTGCTTCAACCAATTTAAAGCATTCTCATAATCACCTAGTTTATAATATGCCATAGCCATCAGATACCCATCAATCTCATCATAATATATACACTCTAGCAGAGTCTCTATTGTTTTCTCATACTCCCCTAAAATATAGTATAAATGTGCCAGACCATTATAATTTTCAGCTCTATTATCATATCTAATTGCATTCTTATAACTAATTTCTGCCTTTTTATATAATCCCTTTCGCTTATAAATCTCTCCTAAATCTCGATACGACAGAGAAAGAGTATCATCTTTTTCTAAAGCCTTTTCATGAACAATCATTGCAGTATCTTCATTATTAACAAATGCATACAAAAAATTACCAATCCGAGCTAATACTTCTCCGGTTGCATTTTCTAAAGGGATTAATTTCTGAAGCTCTTCATAAGAAATAGTTGATAAATCATAATTATTTTGTTCATACCAATGTAGAAGATCTAGATAATTCTCGACCTCCCCTGGATCATTTTTAATTCCTTTTTTATAAATTTCAACCACTTTTTCCCCTTCATAACCGATAGCTAAACCTGAATATGCTTTACCGTATGTTGGATCTACCTCAAAAAATTGAATCATGAAAGAGCTCGAGTATAGGAAATATGTCTCCTTCATCTAAATTTTATGAAGCATTAATGAGTAATTCTGTGAAAGTTAAATCTTTCATTGCATAATCCCCAATATTAGGAACCAGCCCACTCAAAAACACAGTGTTCAAATAAAATTTATTAGCGAAGATCAATAATTGCTCGCAATGAATAACTTTTACCTGTCCTTTCAAAAACTGCCCATGAACCAATTGGTAAACCACTTATAATTTCAGATTCTGTTAAAACTAGTTCTTTATCTCCCAAAAGATAAATTCTTGGACTAGAATCATTTTCATTCTCACCAGAACGAATTTTTCGACAAATATCAATAATCTGAGAAGTTGTAAGATCATCATTCTGAAAATTAAACTGAATGTTTTTTAAAGTTATTATAGGAATTTTATTGTTTTTATTTTCAATAGTACCTTGAAAAAGTTTACTAAGATCAACGGGAACTTCTCCTTCTATTGGAAATTTTAGATTTGATGGAATCGAATCAATGGAGTAGTAACGCCAAATATTTCTGCCTCGTGTTCCAAAACCCCCACTCACAAAATTTCGAATTATATCTATTCCAGAAGTACTTACTAACTGTTTAAAAGTTTTAGAATCAGAATTTTTTAGAGACTCCGAAAAGAGATAAATAATATTGCTTATTTCATCCGTTACATTTCCTATTACTATACATGAAGAAAGTATCAGTACAAAAACAATAGAAACAATAATTAACAACTCTTTCTTCACTCTCTTTAACTTCATTTAAAATACCTCCTCATTAGTAGAATGGTCTTAAACTACTACCTACTTCCATTTTCTAGGAAACTTCATGTCTTATTTGACGTGACCATATATTTAATTAAGTTAAATTTTGCTAAAAGTTATTAAAATTATTGTTTTAAAAGTATAAATCTTTACTTCCTTTATCTTCTACTTCCAATATAATCTTGACTTTTCCACCTTTTTTTAATATATTCTTATATCATCTAATATTTTCTGATTAATTCTTACACCTAAAACTGAGCTAGCCCTTTAATATTGGAGATTATGCTATAAAAGATTCCATTTTCATAGAATTACTTTTAAATACTTCATAAAATTTTGCCGGAGGCATATTTCGGACACTTCAATGCCTTTTTCTCCCAGTATAATACAGGAATTCTTTCATGTTCTATACCTAATTCCTTACATAAGCTATTAAATTCATGCGAAATAAACTGAGGACCGTTATCTGTCCTTACTTTTGGCATGTCCATTCCTTTTACTATACACCTTTTTTCTTAACGCATTTTTTAAAACTCTACATGCATCTTTTGCTTTACAATGATAATCTATTATTGAACGGTCGAAAACTTCCATTAGTAATAGTTGAAGGAAAAATTGATCAGTTCCATAAATATATCCATTTCCCATAGTTGATTTGGTGTTTGCTAACCGACGAGGATGCCTCTGTTTAATTTTCTCTCAAGATATTCAACTCTTTACATAGCCTATAAACCTTTTTGTGATTAATTTGAAGATCATAGTCTTCCTGAAGGTTTTCTAATACCAGCCTGTTCTTTTGATTTTCTTGCTATGTTCTCATAAATATGTAGATGAAGATAAGCCGACAAAGCCTAAAACTAGGCTAGTCTTATATCCAGGTTCTATCCATTTCTTTGCTATGGCGACTTTGTCGGCTATTGAGGGTTTACTTTATCTCTAAGGTCCCTAAGAATTGCCAGTTCTAATTCTTTCTCAGCAAGAAGTTTTTTAAAATCTTTTTTAAAACTTCTAGATAATGTTTTTTTGTCCTTTGGAAGAGATTTTATAGAACCTTTTTGAGGACGGGATTTAATCCAGCTATATACAGTTTGCTTTGAAATTTAATGGCGACGTACAACCAATGCAATATTACCAACCAATCGACATTCTTTAATTATTTGCTGTTTGAATTCATCAGAATATTTTTTACATTTCATGAATAATACCCCTTCTATCAATATTATATCATTTTCATACTTTATCTCTAAATCTATTAAGGAGCTATATAGCTGGAATCATGGTAAACACTATTATTTATATTATTTATATTATATTAATAAATATAAGCAACAATATTCCAATCTTTAATTTCTTTTATTCATTTTATCATTTCACCTCTTTTCTAAAACATTTTAAACAATATAAATGTCCTCTTTTATTTAATACTCTCCAAATTTATTTTTTTATTTTATTTAAAAATGAATTTTTAACCATAGTTCTATCTTCTTTAGATAAAATATTTCCTTCTAAAAATTGAAGCATTATTTTACCTTCAATACCATTTATTATTTCGTCTACTTTTTCTTTAAATCCTTTCCAACCACTATAATGCTCAATAAATTTTATATAACGCTTACCCACACCTCCATCTCTATAATATTTTTCTATTACTATACATGAAGAAAGTATCAGCACAAAAACGATAGATATAATAACCAACAACTCTTTTTTCACTCTCTTCAACTTCATTTAAAATACCTTCTTATTTTAATCCCCATGATTTTATAACACTAATTAATTTATCAGCATAATCTGAATCTGTAGCATATCCAGCTTCCTGTAAACCTTTTGCCCATTCTTTAGGGTCATTACTTTCAAAAAGTGATTCATATCTGGAATTTCTCACCAAAAACATACTATGATCATTAATTGATTCTCCAAAATTATTGTAAGCTCTAAATTTGTCTTTGACTTTAACTTTAATACCCCTTTCTTCTTCATGTGTCCAAATTATAACAGAACCAGCGGTTCCCTCTCCTTTTATCCCAAATAAATTATAACTATATTGATCATTATCCATATCTATTGGTACAGCTCGCCCATAATTAGATTCCAAAATAGCTTGGGCAGTAGTAACTGCAGCAGGAACACCAGTATTTTCTTCATCCAATATAGCATAATAATATACAGCATTTACAAAATCAGCTTTACTTGATTTAGATGAAATTTCAAATTCAACCCCTTTCTGATAAGCATCTTTAGCCAGATCACGAATCGTCAAATTCGAACCTACTGTTCGCTTCATCGCTGATATAGTAGTATCATTAAATTCTCCACTTGGTTCAATCCCTATCATTTTTTGAAATGCTTTGATAGCTCCTTTACTCTTAGGTCCAACTTTTCCATCGACACCATTCCGATTAGGACCAGAAGTTCCTATTGGAAATCCCATTAGTGAAAGATAAGCCTGAGCTTCAATAACTCTTGGATCTCCTTGAACTCCTTTTATGACATCTGTTATATTCACTCCTGTATTCCTTTTTGGCTCTAAACCTAATTTTTCTTTTATCGCTCCCAATGTTTCAGACCCAAAAATACCATCCACAGTTACTGCCAATTCAGTCTGCACTTCCTTTACAGCAGCCTCTGTCTTTTGACCATATATACCATCTACAGAAAGGGTGTATCCAAATCCTTGATTTAGAACAGTTTGAAGATCTTTAACATCCTCTCCTCTATCTCCTTTACGAAGAATTTTACCTTCTAAATTATTCAACATCTTATCAAACTCTTCGTCTAAATATGAAGGCTCTGGATTTTGTGGAATCGGTGCTTGGGGATCTAGAAAGTTTTCATTGGCCAATGGCACATCATACCCCAATGGATCTTCAAATCTTACTGGATTCTGATATGCATACATATATCCATGTAGGGTTCGGGGATCACTTAAACGACCCCTGTAACGATCTCTCTGAATCCATTGACCTGTCACTGGATCATAATCTCTTGCTTTGAAGTGATACAATTTTACCTTCGTATCATAAAACTTCTCTGTTAATCCATGATGATTGTATGGCTCCATCACTCCTGCATAAACTTCTCCAAAAGCACCATACCTGTACTTAAATAGACTGTTACCTGATCTATCAGTTATATCCATCACATTCCTGTTTACATCATGATGGTAGAAAAACAGAAATCCTCTTGTATTGGGCTGATAACCCTTAAGTTTCCTATCATGATAACCATACATCTTCCTGGCAATAATATTGCCATTACCGGAAAAATATTCTGCTAATGGTTGAATGCCTCCACCATGCTGATCATATTCTGCCAAAAGTCTATTACCATCATATACATACACCGTCTTCTCCCATCTCAATTGATTCGATGTATGCCAGTAACTCTCCTCTCTTTTTACTCTCCTCCCTAAAGCATCATAGCCATACCTGACCTCTGTTCCATCATCAAACAATACCTGACTCAATCTATTTGCATAATCATACTTGTAAGTAACTGTTCCTTCAGGAGAAATCTTCTGTATCCGATTCCCTAACCTGTCATAAATATATCTCACATCCCCTGCCTGAATCAACTGATTTGCTGCATTATATTGATACAATGTCTCTACCCCATCCTGATTCTTTCTTATCATATTTCCTACTGCATCATATTCATAAGTCACTACATTAAATGGCAATGCCAGATAATCAAAATTTTCTGCCGGGTCTGGTTGATTATCATTATCCTTCTGATTTTTACCCTTACCTTTTTCTTTCTCATTTCCACCTATAGGTTGAGTTATCAACTGAACGTCCCTGATCGCTGTAATCTTCTCTACAGGATAAATTACTTTTGTTAATCGATAATTTGCATCATATCTGTATAAAGTCACTGCCCCATCCTCTTCTGTACATTTTAAGATATTCCCTACTAAATCCCTTTCATAAGTAAAACTTGAAAGAACTCCATATGGGCCATGGGTAACTATGCTTTTTATCTGGTTCATTTCATCATAACTGTACTCTGTCACTACTCCATTGGAATATTTCATACGTGTCAAATTGTTGTTTGCATCATACTCATATTCTGCATAATGATTCGTCGGTAGATTGGCCTTGACTAATCTGTTCAAAGCATCATACTCATAGGAAATTACTGAACCTTTTGGTGTTGTCAATGTCTTTAAATTCCCTACAGCATCATAACTGTACTGAATCTCTGTTCCCAACGTCTCATTTCTGGCCTTTACCTTCCGCCCTAACTTATCATAACTGAATGTCTGTACAAATTCTGGACTTTCAGCTCGAATTATACGACCCAATGGATCATATTCAAATTTCTCTTTCTCTCCTGTCTGATATTCAATTTGAATTAGCCTATCCAGCGGGTCATAAGTGTAACTCGTCCTTCTACCCTCTGCATCAATCTTAAAAGCCAAATTACCTACCGGGTCATAGCCATATCTTGTCTCATTCCCCAATAGGTCTATCTCCAGAATCAATCGATCAAGAGCATCATATTGATACTCTTTTGTATAACCATTGGCATCTACAATCCTGGTCAGCATTCCCTCTGGATCATATTGATATACCGTAGTATATCCCATTGCATCGATTACTTCTATGAGTTTATTTAGAGAGTTATAGCTCATCATTCTCACATTCTCCATTGGGTCAATGATTTTTACCAGATTTCCTATCTTATCATACTCATATTCATACTCCCCACCATTGGCCTCAATTATCTTTGTCAAACGATCAAGCTCATCATATTGATAGATTGTTATATTCCCCTTCGGATCTTTGACCTGAATCAGGTTTCCTACAGCATTATACTGATAATCTGTTACATAACCAAGAGCATTTATCTCTGCTATTTTACGATTTAAACTGTCATATTCATCAGGTTTCCGTTTGGATCATACTCATATCTTGTCTTATATCCCATTGCATCTGTTTTAGCTACCAAAAGTTGCCGGGCATCATATTCGTATTCTGTTACATTACCCAATGGGTCGATAACTTTTGCTAAATCACCCAATGGTGTATATTGATACTCTGTCCTATAATCCATTGGATCTGTGATACTTATCAACTCCCCTGCAAGGTTATATTCATACCTATAGGCATAACCCCTTGCATTGATCTTTTTAACCGGTAGTCCCAGAGCATTATATTCCCAGCAGGTCTCATTACCCAATGGATCAATCTTTTTAATCAATTCTCCTACCCTGTTATAGCTATAACTGGTCTTTTCACCGCCGAAGTCAACCATTTCTATAATTCGATCCAATTGATCATAAGCATAGCTCTTGGTATAACCTGCTGGATTGATGATCTGTACCAGGCGATTGAGCTTATCATATTGATATTTTGTCTTTTGACCATTATAATCAATTACTTCTGTTACTTTACCGGCCCAGTTGTAAGAAAATTTCTTCTCATCTCCCAATGGATTTATAATCTTTGTAACCCTATCTAGTGGATCATATTCATATCTGGTTATCCGCTGTAGTGGATCAATAACTTCAATAATGTTTCCTACAGCATCATATTTATACCGGGTTTCATTTCCTTTCGGGTCAACCTTTTTTACCAACCTGTTAAGTGGGTCATATTGATATTCATACTTAAAGCTTCTCGGATCTACTTTAGCAATCAGATTTCCTGCCGGGTCATATTCAAAAACGGTCTTATAACCGGCCCTATCTACTTTCTCTACTAACCGTCCCAATGGGTCATATTTGTATGTTACTGCATTCCCTAAATGATCTTTGACTTCTATAAGTTCTCCCCGCAAATTATATCTATAGTGAGTCTCTCTACCCAATGGATCTATCTCTTTTACAATCTGATCCATTGAATTGTATGCATATTTATACTTCCCTCCTGAAGGATTTATCTTTTCAATCAATAAAACATTAAAAAACAGCATCTGAAAACCTGACATTTATGCAGGTCTTCAAACGCTGTTTTTTATCAATCTAACCTAATCTGCCCATTTTAACAAGGTAGTTCTTCATAGGCCTTAATTCCTAATATTTTACTATATAAAGCTTAACCTTCGATGGTTCATCACTCAAATTCTCTTTCCCACGTAAAAATATATATTCATCCCGTCCATCATTATCAAGATCCTCATTAACAAGATTCCAAATTTCATAATCACTACTATTATCAAATTCTTCTATCCATGGTTTATAAACAAATTGCCCATTCTCCCAGAATATAGAGTATCCATTACTTAAGATTATTTTTGGAAAAGAATTTGATTGCACAAATACCCCTCTCAAAATTCCATTATCATCAGGAAGTTTAATACGGAATTTCTCCTTACCCGAATCTACACCATAAACTATGTAGGTATGCACAAAATCATCCCAAATTTCTTTTATAGTCTCTAATTCATTATCATCATTTAAATTTAATGTTCCAATAGACTCTGTATCAAGATATTTTAGTACCTCCTCAGGTGGTATTAAAAAAACAATTTCATCATTAACAATCTGTAATTCTTTCCACTTATCTTCACCAACTCTTACATAAATATTTGAATTATCTACAACAACAAATTGTGATTCAAGAAACTCTCCATACGAACTTTTCATTTCCCACTTCTTAATTATCTGCCCATTTTTATATCCAAGTATAAATAAATAATCTTCCATTATATTACCAACCTGTATAAGCAAATTATGTTCATCTAATTTAATTGTATCACAAACAACACCCGAAACTTCTTCACTCCATATTTTTTCTATCCTCTTTTTCTCTAAAAATATTTTATAAACATAAATTTCACTATTCTCTACATCTTCTGTTCTTATAACAAATATTTCATCTTTTCCATCTCCATCAAAATCACAAAATACTGAAGAACATCCAGGATATTCTCCCTTCCACTCCGGCATATCTATCCAGTCAATTTCTATTGGCTCTATACCTCCAAAAGTTATTTTGTGGAGTTTTAAATTAAAACTGTCTGGCAATAAATCGTCAGGAGATTTAGAAATATTTACTGTCAATAAAAGTTTAATATCTCCATAAGTACCTACTGCAAAACCATTAACCGGACTTGCCCAGAATGGTTCTGAATATAATTGCATTGCATATATAGACGGTGTAGATAAGAAAACTATCATAATCAAGATAATACTCACTTTCACATTCACCTTTCCAAACCTCCTCTTAAAATAATTTATTCTTTTCATAAGGCGGTTGTGGATCAGTACCATATTTATATGCCTCAAAAACTCTTTCTACATAATCCCAGGCTCTTTCCCCTGTTCCATTATATGCTAATACCGGTCCAAACCACTCTGTTCCATATTTCTTAACGCCCTCTTTAATTTTCTTTTCATTTCTTTTATACCATTTATACCCTGGACTCTTTTTTTTCTTTTTTCTAAACACATCTTTGCACCAACCAACATGTTCAACCTTCTTATATAACCATCTAATTCCACCAGCTATATTTTGATTTACATCTGACCAGTCTTTAACGTTTACTAGTAATATTTTTAGATTCCGTAATTCATCTATAGACCTGCCTTCTTCTAATTGCATCAAACCTCTTCCTGGCCCACCATCCTCCTTAAGATTCGGGACAAAATTACGATTTTCACGTGCAATCAATGCCTTAACCAAACTTGGATCCAATGGTTCAATTTCATAGCTAGACTTCTCATTCCATCTATCATTAAAGTAATTTGTCCAGGCAACTATTTCACGGTCAAACCTATTAAGTTCTTCATCCTTATATTTTTGAATATTAGTATTCTCACCATATATACTGACATAACTAATCGCCATCTGTAAATCCTGGTCAGAAACACTATCTGGATCTTCTATATATTTATCCATTGTCTTATAGTGGTATTCAATGTCAAAATATTTTTCAAATTCTTGCATATTTTCTTCCTGCTTCTGTCTATCAATTTTTATCACAGGTATGTCTAATCCATCTTTAATACCTGCAGCTGTATTAAATCCAATATCATTATTTATTCCCCTTATTTGCAATTCCGGATTCAACATGCTATCCACTTCTTCTACTGCTTTTTTCATCGCTTCTAAAGTCTCCTGGCCAACAATACCAACTACTGTAACTCCTAACTCAGCCTGGACTTCCTCTACTGCCATTTTAGTCTCCTGACCATATATGCCATCTACTTTGACATCCTTTCCAAACCCCTCATTAAGTATCGTCTGAATTTCTTTTACCTCTTCTCCCTGAGATCCAAATCCATATATCTTTCCACTTTCATTAATCAGTTCACCTAAATCATCCAACATATCCCGTATTCCTGCTTCTGGATCTTCAGGAATTCCTACTACTGGCTCTATCGGATCTGTAACAGAAACGTCGATATCATACCCCAATGGATCTTCAAATCTTACCGGATTCTGATATGCATACATATATCCATGTAGGGTTCGTGGATCGCTTAAACGACCTCTGTAACGATCTCTCTGAATCCACTGACCTATCACTGGATCATAATCTCTTGCTTTGAAGTGATACAATTTTACCTTTGTATCATAAAACTTCTCTGTCAATCCATGATGATTGTATGGCTCCATCACTCCTGCATAAACTTCTCCAAAAGCATCATACCTGTACTTAAATAGACTGTTACCTGATCTATCAGTTATATCCATCACATTCCTGTTTACATCATGATGGTAAAAGAATAAAAACCCTCTTGTATTGGGCTGATAACCCTTAAGTTTCCTATCATGATAACCATACATCTTCCTGGCAATAATATTGCCATTACCGGTAAAATATTCTGCTAATGGTTGAATACCTCCACCATGCTGATCATATTCTGCCAAAAAGTCTATTACCATCATATACATACACCGTCTTCTCCCATCTTAATTGATTCGATGTATGCCAGTAACTCTCCTCTCTTTTTACTCTCCTCCCTAAAGCATCATAGCTATACTTAACCTCTGTTCCATCATCAAATAGTACCTGGCTCAATCTATTTGCATAGTCATACTTGTAGGTAACTGTTCCTTCAGGAGAAATCTTCTATATTAGCGATTCCCTAACTTATCAAACTAAATATCTACACAAATTGGGTCTCTCCTTCAATATCAAATGAAAGAGAGACCCACTGATAATTAATTCTTATCCTGTTCACTCAATTTTCTCTCTATTACTCTTTGGAGTTCAATTAATTCTTCATTACTTGAATCATATTGCTTCAACTAATATAAAGGCTAAACTGCAAAAAGCTAATTTTTCGCTCCTTGAGAAATTTTTCGAACCATCTAAAGCTCGATTTCCGCCGAAATAAGGCTTCCTAATCAAAGGGCCCTCCTGGCCCTTGATTAGCTCATCACTTCCTGTGATGAGGCTTTATTTCGACTGAAATCTCACTAAGATGGTTTAACGAAAAATTTCTATGGCGCTCAAAATTAGCTTTTTGCAGTTTAATCATAGATATATAAATTCTGACTCTGAGGAATTATCAATTCTCCCTTATAAATGTCTTCTGTAATATGCCTCTGCCCTATAAACTTATATTTAGCTTCTATAGCAAAATCTACTCACTTGTTCCTGGCTTATACAAGTCTTCACCAAACAGCATATAATCCTGTTTCTAATCCTGTTTCCAGACTACCTGACCTTTACCATCTGTCATGAATCAAGTTGAACCAGGATTATCATGGCGATAATATACAATTTCTGCATCACTTCCAACTATTCCTCCTATTCTCGCAATCTGTCTATCATGAACATAAATGAAACTTGCTTTCTTCCCTTTTGAAATGCTAGCACCTGCATAATTGAATTCATAATTGATATTACCTTCCTCTTCTGTTTCAGAGCAAATCCTGTTTCCATCTGCATCATAGATAAACTTAGCCTGTAGTTTACTATTCCGATATACCGCCTTTAACCTGTTTCTTACCGTGTATCCTTGATAAATTCTACACTCTCATCTACTTTTACCGTAAACTGATTACCTTTCTCAATTAAGTTACCATAGAATTAACTCCGGTTCACTTTCATTATGTTCCAACTTCCCCTTTCAGCTTCTTTCAGATCCCACCGTTACCAGTGACGCCCTTGTTTACGGGTTGTCTTCCCACTGGTTAGATAACAGGACTTCTTCCAGTCCATCAGCTCAGCAAACATGCCGGAAAAACCAAAAAGGGGCTGTCCCAAAAGTAATTGATTACTTTTGGGCATGGCCCCTTTTTTCATTGTTCATTTCAAATTCATTGAAAATTTTTCTGTTAAGAAAATAAAAACCCATACCTGACATTCTATACTGTTGCCAGTTTAGCCAGGTTATGGGCTATACACAGTAAACCCCATTCAATTTTTACTTTCTCAAGGCCACGAAGCAGAAATCTCCTGAATGACCAATTGCCTTTGATCCTTCCAAAGACAGATTCCGCTTCAATTGCTCTTTGAGAACGGAGTTTCATACCTTTATCGGAACAAAGGTTTTCCTTTACCTTTTGCTTATATTCACGTAATTTAAAATTTATTCTTATTACTCGATCACCTTTGGCCCTGGTACAATTTTCTTTTAACTCACACCCATCACAATTTTCGCATTTGTAATATCTAATTTGTTTAGTATATCCATTTTCAGTCTTAATTTCTTTTGTCTTACAGTAAATGAGTCTTCTTTGAACAGGACAAATAAACTCGTCGTTTTCTTTATCATACGGCCAGTTTTCTACTTTAAATATATCATTTTTAAACTTCTTCTTTTGTTCTTTATGAAAAGTATTATACTTAACATAAATATTAGTATTAGCTTTCTCTAAGTAATCATAATTTTCCTCACTACCATAACCTGAATCAGCTATCACATTCTCCGGAATCTTACCTGTAATTTCTTTTACTTTTTCTAAATGAGGTATTAAGCATCTTGAATCTGCCGGCCTTTGATGAATACTATAACCAACTACAAACTGATTCTCTGTACCTATCTGAACATTATATGCGGGCTTCAATTGCCCATTTTTCATGTGGTCTTCTTTCATTCTCATAAAAGTTGCATCAGTATCTGTTTTAGAATAACTGTTTCGTCCATTTAAAATCTCTTCCTGTTGCTCATATTTTTTCATTCTGGGAAGATATTTGCTCTTAAGTTCTTTAATTGTTTTTTTCAACTTTCTATTTTTGGAGTTCTTTTCTAGACGTTCTTCAAGTTCCTTAATTTTTTCTTCGAGTTTCTTTGAATCTATTTCTTTTCCTTCACCCATCTCCTCCAGATCATTATCCCCATACAATCTATTCTCTTCTTCGTTGGTTTTCTCAATCTCTTTTAAAAGTTCATTAATTTTTGCCCTGAGCCTTGCTTTGTACTTCTTTGTCGCTTTTCCCCAGACAAAGCTATATTTGTTTGCATTAGCTTCTATTTTTGTACCATCTAAAAAGTAATTCTCTAACTTTACATATCCTTCTTCTATAAGAAGTTCCAATACTGATGTAAATACCTCATCAATAACATCTTTCATGATCTCTGATCTGAATCGGTTTATCGTCCGAAAATCAGGTTTATTGTTACCACTAAGCCACATAAAATAAATATTTTCCCGAAGTGCCTTGGCAATCCGTCTTGATGAATATATTCTCTGAGTATAGGCATATACTATAACCTTAAGCATCATTTTCGGATGGTAGCTGCTTCTACCCCCACCTTTATATTTTTCAAGCAGGGGTTCAATATTCATCCTTTCTATAGCTGAATTTACCACCCTTACTAAATGATTCTCAGGAATAAACACATCAAAACTCAAAGGCAACATTGTCTGATTCATATTATATTCAATAAATGTCTTTTTATTATGGTTTTTCCTCTTCATATTTATATTTTACCATAAAAGAAAGGTGTTGTCTTTATAAAAATTCGGACAACACCTTTCTTTTAATATTTACTTTTGGGGGTTATAAAGGGACTTTTGGGACAGCCCCTTCAATTTCTAATATTTTACCATCCAAATCTTAATGTTATATGGTTCATTACTCTGATTCTTTCTTCTACGTAAAAATATATATTCATCCCTTCCATCATCATCAAGATCAGCATTTACAAGATTCCAAATCTTAAAATCACCACTATTATCAAATTCTTCTATCCATGGTTTATAAACAAATTGTCCATTCTCCCAGAATATAGAGTATCCATTACTTAAGATTATTTTTGGAAAAGAATCTGATTGCACAAATACTCCTCTCAAAATTCCATTATCATCAGGAAGTTTAATACGGAATTTCTCTCTACCAGAATCTATACCATAAATTATATAGGTACGTACCCGTCTATCCCATATTTGTTTTATAGTCTCTAATTCATTATCACCATTTAAATTTAATGTTCCAATAGACTTTGTATCAAGATATTTTAGTACCTCCTCAGGTGGTGTTAAAAAAACAATTTCATCATTGATAATCTGTAGTTTTTTCCACTTATTTTCACCAACTCTTACATAAATATTTGAATTATCTACAACAACAAATTGTGATTCAAGATACTCTCCATACGAACTTTTCATTTCCCACTTCTTAATTATCTGTCCATCTTTATATCCAAGTATAAATAAATAATCTTCCATTATATTACCAACCTGTATAAGCAAATTATGTTCATCTAATTTAATTTTACCACAAACATCACCCGGAACTTCTTCACTCCATATTTTTTCTATCCTTTTTTCCTCTAAAAATATTTTATAAACATAAATTTCACTATTCTCTACATCTTCTGTTCTTATAACAAATATTTCATCTTTTTCATCTCCATCAAAATCACAAAATACTGAAGAACATCCAGAATATTCTCCCTTCCACTTCGGCATATCTATCCAATCAATTTCTATTGGTTCTATACCTCCAAAAGTTATTTTGTAGAGCTTTAAATTAAAACTATCTGGCAATAAATCGTCAGAAGATTTAGAAATATTTACTGTCAATAAAAGTTTAATGTCTCCATAAGTACCTATTGCAAAACCATGAACCGAATTTGCCCAGAATGGTTCCGAATATAATTGCATTGCATATATTGACGGGACAAATATAAAAACCATCACAATCAAGATAATACTTACTTTTACATTCACTTTTCAATACCTCCCCTTAAAACAATTTATTCTTTTCATAAGGCGGTTGTGGGTCAGTACCATATTTATATGCTTCAAAAACTCTTTCTGCATAATCCCAGGCTCTTTCCCCTGTTCCATTATATGCTAATACCGGTCCAAACCACTCTGTTCCATATTTTTTAATCCCCTCTTCAATTTTTTCTACATTATTTTTATACCATTCATATCCTGGATTACCTTCTAGCTCTTGATCATATTTACTTTTACACCAACTAACATGACCAACCTTCTCATATAACCATCTAATTCCACCAGCTATATTCTGATTTACATCTGACCAGTCTTTAACGTTTACTAGTAATATTTTTAGATTCCGTAATTCATCTATAGACCTACCTTTTCCTACTTCTAATTGCATCAAACCTCTTCCTGGCCCATTATACTCCTCAAGATTCGGAACAAAATTACGATTTTCACGTGCAATTAATGCCTTAACCAGACTTGGATCTAATGGTTCTATTTTATATTTAGATTTCTTATTCCATCTATCATTAAAATAATTTGTCCAGGCAATTATTTCACGGTCAAATCTATTAAGTTCTTCATCCTTATATTTTTGAATATTGGTATTCTCACCATATATACTGACATAAATAATCGCCATCTGTAAATCTTGGTCAGAAACACTATCTGGATCTTCTATATATTTATCCATTGTCTTATAGTGGTATTCAATGTCAAAATATTTTTCAAATTCTTGCATATTTTCTTCCTGCTTCTGTCTATCAATTTTTATCACAGGTATGTCTAATCCATCTTTAATACCTGCAGCTGTAGTAAATCCAATATCATTATTTATTCTCTTTATTTGTAATTCCGGATTCAACATGCTATCCACTTCTTCTACTGCTTTTTCAACTTCTTTATCGATAATTTCTAAAGTTTCCTCTTGTTTTGAATTCAACTTTATCCTCATTGTTTCTAAAGTCTCCTGGCCAACAATACCAACTACTGTAACTCCTAACTCAGCCTGGACTTCCTCTACTGCCATCTTAGTCTCCTGACCATATATGCCATCTACTTTGACATCCTTTCCAAACCCTTCATTAAGTATCGTCTGAATTTCTTTTACCTCTTCTCCCTGAGATCCAAAGCCATATATCTTTCCACTTTCATTAATCAGTTCATCTAAATCATCCAACATATCCCGTATTCCTGCTTCTGGATCTTCAGGAATTCCTACTACTGGCTCTATCGGATCTGTAACAGAAACGTCGATATCATACCCCAATGGATCTTCAAATCTCACAGGATTCTGATATACATACATATATCCATGTAGGGTTCGGGGGTCACTTAAACGACCCCTGTAACGATCTCTCTGAATCCATTGACCTGTCACTGGATCATAGTCTCTTGCTTTGAAATGATACAATTTTACCTTTGTATCATAAAACTTCTCTGTCAATCCATGATGATTGTATGGCTCCATCACCCCTGCATAAACTTCCCCAAAAGCATCATACCTGTACTTAAATAGACTGTTGCCTGATCTATCAGTTATATCCATCACATTCCTGTTTACATCATGATGGAAGAAGAATAAAAACCCTCTTGTATTAGGCTGATAACCATTAAGTTTCCTATCATGATAACCATACATCTTCCTGGCAATAATATTGCCATTACCGGAAAAATATTCTGCTAATGGCTGAATACCTCCACCATGCTGATCATATTCTGCCAAAAAGTCTATTACCATCATATACATACACCGTCTTTTCCCATCTTAATTGATTCGATGTATGCCAATAACTCTCCTCTCTTTTTATTCTCCTTCCTAAAGCATCATAGCTATACTTAACCTCTGTTCCATCATCAAATAGTACCTAAACCATAACATCAAAAACCTCCAAAAACAAAAAATATGCCCGCAGGGTTATACTCCCTGACAGGCATAGTCTTTTTATATTAACATACTTAAGATTTTACTGCAAAAAGCTAATTTTTCGCTCCAAAAGAAATTTTTCGAACCATCTAAAGTTCGATTTCAGTCGAAATAAGGCACACTAATCAACGGGCCCTCCTGGCCCTTGATTAGCTCATCACCTCCTGTGATGAGGCTTTATTTCGACTGAAATCTCACTAAGATGGTTTAACGAAAAATTTCTATGGCACTCAAAATTAGCTTTTTGCAGTTTAATCATAGATATATAAATTCTGACTCTGAGGAGTTATCAATTCTCCCCTATATCAAACCGTATAAAACTACCCCCGGTTCACTTTCATTGTGTTCCAGATTCCCCCTTCAGCTTCCTTCAGACCCCACCGTTACCAATAATGCCCTTGCTTACAGGTTGTCTTCCCGCTGGTTAGGCGACAGGGTTTTTTCAGCCCATCAGCTCAGCAAACATGATAGACTAACAAAAATAGCTGTTGACCTTTTAAACTTGTCAACAGCCTATCTGTACTCAATATTTAATCATCCAAAATTCAACCTTATAAACTTCATCACTTAAATTCGTATTTTCGCGTAAAAACATTGTTTCTAACAATCCATCATTATCAATATCTTCATTTACAAAATCATGTATAAAAACATCATCAGTATAACTCAAACTCAATTCTTCTATCCATGGTTTATAAACATATCTCCCTTCTTCCCAAAATATTGCATAACCATTGGTCAATAGGATTCTTGGCTCAACTCCGCATTTAGAGGAAATATATCCACCAATTTCATTCCAAAAAGAAAGTTTTATACGGAATTTCTCACGCCCTGATTTAATGCCATATATTAAATAAATATGCTCCAAACCATCTTCCACTTTTTTTACCGTCTCCAGTTCTTCATCATCATCTAGATTTACTAATCCGATAAATTCATACCTATTTAATTCTTCAAATATTTCCGGATCAATTAATAATTCCTTTGAAGATTCTGGAAAAGCAATCTCATTATTGACTATTTGCATGTGCTTCCATTCACCATATTTTGTTTCTACATAAATTTTTCTTTCATCAACTATCATAAATCTTTTGTGTAAAAAATCTCTAATATCATCTTCATACATTAACTCCCATTTCTTTTTTATACCACCTTCATCATATCCAAAAACATACATATACGAATCACTTACATTTTCTACCTGAACCAGCAAATTATGATTGTCTAATTTAATCGCATCCAACACACGACCTGGAATGTCTTCATTCCATATCAAATTTGCTTTTCCTTTCTCCAACTGAATTTTATAAATATATATTTCTCCTAAAAATAAATCTTCAAAATTCCTTACAATAAATAATTCATCACTTCCATCTTGATCGAAATCACAAAACCTAGCTAAAATATAACCGTCAAACTCTGGTATAGAACTCCAATCAATCTCTATTTTTTTTATATTTTGAAAACTTAATTCATAAAGATTAAAAGTATATCCATCAGGTGATAAATCATCAGGAAATTTAGAAAGTCCTACCGTAAACAATAGTTTTCTATCCTCGTAATTTCCAACTGCAAAACTACTGTCTGAATTTGTCCAAAATAATTCATAATATGATTGTAAAGCATTCACCGGTACTGTAACTATAACCAACAGTGCAAGAAAAAAGATAATTACTTTAAATTTCATTTGTAAAACCTCCTCGCATATAATTAAGCAAAGTTTTATAACTGAAAACATTGTAAATTAAAAATTTCTTCCTTCTAAAGTTTTTTAAATTGTTGTCAAGGTAGTTTTAAAACCAATTCTTTCTAAAATCGGATTTATCTTACAGAATCCTTTATAGAAATTAGTCATAATTCTTTTTCTCCTTATTCTTCTTTTTCAGATATCTTCCAACTAAAAATATATTTTCTTTCATAACAGATAATTCTAATCTCTGTTTATTTCTGTGAACCTAATTCTAACAAAACTGTTAAATATATTAAATTTTCTTAATAAATTCCTTTCTGAATAAAGCTAAATTTATTACTTTAAAACATCCTATCAATAGAAACATTGGTAGTGATTGACATGAATTTCTCTATATCCTGGCTAAAACCAACATCCTGTCAATCACTACCAATTTAATTTTTTATTATTAATTAAATCAATTCACCCCCTTCATTAATCTTTCTATATAATCCATAAATTACTTATTGCTTACATCATTAAAATAATGCATTCTCAGAATAAGGAGGTTGTGGGTCAGTACCATATTTATATGCTTCAAAAACTCTTTTTGCATAATTGAAGGCTTTTTCACCTGATCCATTATATGCCAATACTGGCCCAAACCACTCTGTCTTATAATAATCGGTACCTTTTTTTAGATATTTCGGGTCTATAATTAATGTTGTGAAGAAAAAATTATAAAAAATAAAAAGGCATTTGCTGGCTCCGTTGAATTAATTAGTTGCGAACTAAAAACCAAAGAAAGGAGTCCAGCAAATGCAATATAATAATATCATAAAATTTCTTGATTTGCCAGACATTATTGCAACTGAAATTATTTCAACGGAGGACAGATATATTTTTATCGCTGAAGCAAAGAAAAATCACATTGTGTGTCCTCAGTGTGGTAATATCACTAATAAAATCCATGATACAAAATGGCAAAATATTAGAGACATCCCCATAAGAGGTAAACTAGTAATCATTAGACTTCTAAAGAAAAGATATCGTTGTCCTTATTGTCATAAGAGGGGTATCCCTGAAAAATATGAAAGTATTGATAAATATGCCCGTAATACCAAACGCTTTGATAAATATCTTGCTAAAGAAACTGTCAGCAAGGATTATTCTAAAGTTGCTAGAGAAAACGGGTTAAGTTATACAGCTGTTAATAATGCAGTTAAAAAAGTAGTTGACCCTCTCATTAAACAACAAGTTTCAAAACTTAGTCAATTAAAAGCCATCAGTATCGATGAATTTGCAGTTTTAAAACGCCATAAATATGGAGTTAGCATTACAGATCCAATTAATCGGGAGTTAATTGACATTTTACCTACTCGCAAAAAGGATGATTTAATTGACTACTTTAATTGTTGGGAAGATGAACAAAGACGACAGATTCAATCGATCTCTATGGATATGTGGCGGCCGTTCAAAGCAGTAGCAGATGCAGCATTTACTCATGCAAAAATTGTTATAGATAAATTTCATCTTGTAACTTTAATGAACAGAGCCCTTGATGAAGTTAGAAAACAAGTTCAACAAACAGTAAATAATCATCAGAGAAGAAAGTTTTTTCAAAGTCGTTTATTACTCCAAAAACGAGCTGAAGAATTGACAGATGAAGAACATGAAAAGCTCATCAAATTATTTGAACTCAGTCCAGCTCTAGAAAAGGCCTGGGAATTAAAAGAGGAATTCAGAGACCTATTGCAGCTAGATAATGTGAAAGAAGCCACCAGAGCTCTAAAAAGGTGGTATAAAGAAGTAATAAAAAGCAAGCTGATGCCTTTTTACCAGGTAAAAAAGATAATACAAAGATGGGAAGAAAAAATACTAAATTATTTTAAGACTAAGATAACCAATGGCTTTGCTGAGGGTATCAATAACAAGATTAAATTGATCAAAAGGATTGGATATGGTGTTCCAAATGTTATGAATCTAAGGAGAAGAGTATTTAATGCAATGTTAAGTTATTAAATTTAAATGTTTATTTCAAAATCAATTTACCAATCAATTCAACGGAGCCAACTTATCTTTCACAACATTTGACGGAGAGCCGATATTTCTTATTCTTTTTATACCATTTTGTATTATATTCACTATTCCATTTTACATGAGCAACCTTGCCAAATAGCCATCTAATTCCGCCAGCTATATTTTGATTTACATCTGACCAATCTTTAACGTTTACTGGTAATGGCTTTAAAGTCCGTAATTCATCTATAGACCTACCTTCTTCCAATTGCATCAAACCTCTTCCTGGCCCACCATACTCCTCAAGATCCGGAACAAAATTACGATTTTCACGTGCAATTAACGCCTTAACCAGACTTGGATCCAATGGTTCAATTTCATATTTAGACTTCTCATTCCATCTATCATTAAAATAATTTGTCCAGGCAATTATTTCACGGTCAAATCTATTAAGTTCTTCATCCTTATATTTTTGAATATTGGTATTCTCACCATATATACTGACATAACTAATCGCCATCTGTAAATCCTGGTCAGAAACACTATCTGGATCTTCTCTATATTTATCCATTGTCTTATAGTGGTATTCAATGTCAAAATATTTTTCAAATTCTTGCATATATTCTTCCTGCTTCTGTCTATCAATTCTTATCACAGGTATGTCTAATCCATCTTTAATACCTGCAGCTGTAGTAAATCCAATATCATTATTTATTCTCTTTATTTGTAATTCCGGATTCAACATGCTATCCACTTCTTCTACTGCTTTTTCAACTTCTTTATCGATAATTTCTAAAGTTTCCTCTTGTTTTGAATTCAACTTCATCCTCATTGTTTCTAAAGTCTCCTGGCCAACAATACCAACTACTGTAACTCCTAACTCAGCCTGGACTTCCTCTACTGCCATCTTAGTCTCCTGACCATATATGCCATCTACTTTGACATCCTTTCCAAACCCTTCATTAAGTATCGTCTGAATTTCTTTTACCTCTTCTCCCTGAGATCCAAATCCATATATCTTTCCACTTTCATTAATCAGTTCATCTAAATCATCCAACATATCCCGTATTCCTGCTTCTGGATCTTCAGGAATTCCTACTACTGGCTCTATCGGATCTGTAACAGAAACGTCGATATCATACCCCAATGGATCTTCAAACCTTACAGGATTCTGATATGCATACATATATCCATGTAGGGTTCGTGGATCACTTAAACGACCCCTATAACGATCTCTCTGAATCCATTGACCTGTCACTGGATCATAGTCTCTTGCTTTGAAATGATACAATTTTACCTTTGTATCATAAAACTTCTCTGTCAATCCATGACGATTGTATGGCTCCATCACCCCTGCATAAACTTCCCCAAAAGCATCATACCTGTACTTAAACAGACTGTTACCTGATCTATCAGTTATATCCATCACATTCCTGTTTACATCATGATGGTAGAAGAATAAAAACCCTCTTGTATTAGGCTGATAACCCTTAAGTTTCCTATCATGATAACCATACATCTTCCTGGCAATAATATTGCCATTACCGGTAAAATATTCTGCTAATGGTTGAATACCTCCACCATGCTGATCATATTCTGCCAAAAGTCTATTACCATCATATACATACACCGTCTTCTCCCATCTTAATTGATTCGATGTATGCCAGTAACTCTCCTCTCTTTTTATTCTCCTCCCTAAAGCATCATAGCCATACCTGACCTCTGTTCCATCATCAAATAGTACCTGGCTCAATCTATTTGCATAGTCATACTTGTAGGTAACTGTTCCTTCAGGAGAAATCTTCTGTATTCGATTCCCTAACTTGTCATAACTAAATATCTGCACAAATTGGGTCTCTCCTTCAATATCAAATGAAAGAGAGACCCACTTATAATTAATTCTTATCCTGTTCACTCAGTTTTCTTCTTATTACTCTTTGAAGTTCAATGATTTCTTCATCACTTGAATCATATAGCCTCAACCAATATAAAGCATTCTCATAATCACCTAGTTTATAGTAAGACATAACCATTATATATTCAGTATTTAACCAATCAATATCATCTGAAAACTATGCTAGTTAAGTTCCAAAATTAGTAATCTGATTACATTTTCTACTACTCAGAGAATAAACTTAAATTTGAACACACATAGAAAAGGCAATTAAATTATCTTTTTCCTGTTTCAGTATCTCCATTTATCACCACAAAACATACGATTATTGCTATTTTTTAAAGCTACAACTTATTTTTTCTAATTTATAGAATTCAAGCATACATGAAGTTATATTTTACTTTGAAATAAAGATTAGACCTGCCCAGTCTAAATCTCTATAACAACATTAATAAAATCATCTATGATTTCTATAATTTATTGAAAGCCCTATTTTCCCATACATATATTTCCTTTTTACCCTCTTCTCTAATTATAGTTATCTCGTTTTCATCCTCATTTTTTCTAAATTTATAGTAGTAATAAATATCATTTCCATCATATCTATTCTGAAAATAAACTTTGGCGAGCTGAAAGGTAAATTAATCAAAAAATAGTTAGTTTACCTAATTATTGAAACAGACTATCAAAATATTGAAAAAATAAGCAAAAACAAAGTTTAATTTTCATTCTCAGTTGGTGATGCGAAAGCATCATGAGGGTCTATATAGAAAACAGCGTCTAAAAGTCTAGCATTTATGCAGACTTTCAGACGCTGTTTCTCGTCAACAGATACTTTGTCATCAAACTAAAGACAAGTTTGATTTTTACCTTATCCTATTATTGATTCAATTTCCTTTGCAAATATTTTTGAAATTTAATTATATCTTCATCTCTTGAGTCATATTGTTCTAACCAATACAAGGCATTTTTATAATCACCCAATTTATAATAAGCCATTGCCATTATATATTCTGTATTTCCACTATCAATATCATCATATTTTAAACATTCTAAAAGTGTTTCGACTGTTTTTTTATATTCTCCAAGTATATAATATAAATGAGCAAGACCGCTAAAGTTCTCAATATCCTTTTCATATTGAATTGCAGCTTTATAATACTCTTCAGATTTTTCATATAAACCTTTTAACTTGTAAATCCCTCCTAAATCTCGATATGATCGAGCAATAGTATCATCTTTTTCCAATGCTTTTTTGTGAACCACTATCGCAGTCTCAATATTATTTGCCATTCCATAAAGAAGATTACCAATACGAGATAATATTTCTCCTGTTGCATTTTCTAAAGGAATTAAATTCCTAAGTTCTTCAAAAGAAATTGTTGAAAGATCATACTTTTCTTCATTATAATAAGATAAAAATAGTTTTATATAATTTTCTACTTCATCTGGAGCATTTTTTATCCCCTTTTTATAAATTTCAATTTCCTTTTCTCCCTCAAAAAATATAGCTAAACTAGCATATGTTTTTCCATATGTTGGATCTGCCTCTATTGCTTTTTTAAAATATGAAATAGCTTGCTCCTTATCATCTTCCTCAAATGCTATCTTACCTAAATAATAATATGCTTCCGCAACTCCTCGAATCTTTTTATCTCCATGATATTTAATTAACTGTTGAAAGTATTTTTTCGCTTTCTTGTAATCTATATCGTATAGAAAATTGGCTAAGCTTCTAAGAGTTTCATAATCATCTGGCTTATATTTAATAGCCTTTTGCCAATAACGGATAGCGTTGGAAAAATTGTGCGCCATAATAGAATTACGAGCTTTTTCAGTGTACTTTTTAAATTGTTCCTCTGAATCTAAAGTTAAACAATAACTAACATAAATAAATATTATAACCGATAATATGAATATTTTTTTATGTTTTCGTATAAATTTCACTCACAATCTCCTCCTTAATTAAACCATTCCTGGATTTAGTTCAATTCCATCATTTACAGGGACTCCTATACCTGGAGTTCCAGATCGTTCAGGTATTGGTAATGGGAATATTAAAGGTTCAGAAATTCTTTCTTCTGCTGGAACATCAGATGAACTAGTTTTCTCTTCTTCATACTCAAATTTTCCCTGAAGTGCTTTTGAATGTACTAAAATTTCCTGTATCTGTTTAAGTTTTTGCATCTCCTAACTTCGCACATAAATTTTTGTCTTCCCTGAAGCTTCAACTCCTCCCATTTTTACTTTAACACTTGTCTCTTCAAATACAACCCATCCTTCTACATCTGGAGTTGATGGCAAATATAAAATATTCTCTATCATCATTTCTATATCTCCTACCTTTTTGGTAGCCGTTTGCTTAACACCAATAGCAACATCCTCTTTATTATAAATATACCTGTAAGGAGAATAAGAGGGGATAGCTGTATTTAACCCAGGAATAGTAAATTCCATATTTCCTGATGTATCTAATTTAATGTTTGAATTTTGATACGAAATTGTAACATTTTTATTCTTATCTACCTTTACTTCAACATTTGTATTCTTTCCAGATATTATTTTATAAGAAGTCTCATACACTACCTTAACATATTCATTTTTGAATTTCATATTAGTTCCTACATCAATTGTTATTTCTTCATTTTCTTTATAATTTTTCATTGCTTCTAAAGTCTCCTGACCATATATGCCATCTACTTTGACATTCTTTCCAAACCCTTCATTAAGTATCGTCTGGATTTCTTTTATCTCTTCTCCCTGAGATCCAAAGCCATATATCTTTCCACTTTCATTAATCTGTTCACCTAAATCATCCAACATATCCCTTATTCCTGCTTCTGGATCTTCAGGAATTCCTACTACTGGCTCTATCGGATCTGTAACAGGAACGTCGATATCATACCCTAATGGATCTTCAAATCTTACTGGATTCTGATATGCATACATATATCCATGTAGGGTCCGAGGATCACTTAAACGACCTCTGTAGCGATCTCTCTGAATCCATTGACCTGTCACTGGATCATAGTCTCTTGCTTTGAAATGATACAATTTTACCTTTGTATCATAAAACTTCTCTGTCAATCCATGATGATTGTATGGCTCCATCACCCCTGCATAAACTTCTCCAAAAGCATCATACCTGTACTTAAATAGACTGTTACCTGATCTATCAGTTATATCCATCACATTCCTGTTTACATCATGATGGTAGAAGAATAAAAACCCTCTTGTATTAGGCTGATAACCCTTAAGTTTCCTATCATGATAACCATACATCTTCCTGGCAATAATATTGCCATTACCGGTAAAATATTCTGCTAATGGTTGAATACCTCCACCATGCTGATCATATTCTGCCAAAAGTCTATTACCATCATATACATACACCGTCTTCTCCCATCTTAATTGATTCGATGTATGCCAGTAACTCTCCTCTCTCTTTACTCTCCTCCCTAAAGCATCATAGCTATACTTAACCTCTGTTCCATCATCAAACAATACCTGACTCAATCTATTTGCATAATCATACTTGTAGGTAACTGTTCCTTCAGGAGAAATCTTCTGTATCCGATTCCCTAACCTGTCATAAATATATCTCACATCCCCTGCCTGAATCAACTGGTTTGCTGCATTATATTGATACAATGTCTCTACCCCATCCTGACTCTTTCTTATCATATTTCCTACTGCATCATATTCATAAGTCACTACATTAAATGGCAATGCCAGATAATCAAAGTTTTCTGCCGGGTCTGGTTGATTATCATTATCTTTCTGATTTTTACCCTTACCTTTTTCTTTCTCATTTCCACCTATAGGTTGAGTTATCAACTGAACGTCCCTGATCGCTGTAATCTTCTCTACTGGATAAATTACTTTTGTTAATCGATAATTTGCATCATATCTGTATAAAGTCACTGTCCCATCCTCTTCTGTACATTTTAAGATATTCCCTACTAAATCCCTTTCATAAGTAAAACTTGAAAGAACTCCATATGGGCCATGGGTAACTATGCTTTTTATCCGGTTCATTTCATCATAACTATACTCTGTCACTACTCCATTGGAATATTTCATACGTGTCAAATTGTTGTTTGCATCATACTCATATTCTGCATAATGATTCGTCGGTAGATTGGCCTTGACTAATCTGTTCAAAGCATCATACTCATAGGAAATTACTGAGCCTTTTGGTGTTGTCAATGTCTTTAAGTTCCCTACAGCATCATAACTGTACTGAATCTCTGTTCCCAACGTCTCATTTCTGGCCTTTATCTTCCGCCCTAACTTATCATAACTGAATGTCTGTACAAATTCTGGACTTTCAGCTCGAATTATACGACCCAATGGATCATATTCAAATTTCTCTTTCTCTCCTGTCTGATATTCAATTTGAATTAGCCTATCCAGCGGGTCATAAGTGTAACTCGTCCTTCTACCCTCTGCATCAATCTTAAAGGCCAGGTTACCTACCGGGTCATAGTCATATCTTGTCTCATTTCCCAATGGGTCTATCTCCAGAATCAATCGATCAAGGGCATCATATTGATACTCTTTTGTATGACCATTGGCATCTACAATCCTGGTCAGCATTCCCTCTGGATCATATTGATATACCGTAGTATATCCCATTGCATCGGTTACTTCTATGAGTTTATTTAGAGAGTTATAGCTCATCTTTTTCACATTCTCCATTGGGTCAATGATTTTTACCAGATTTCCTATCTTATCATACTCATATTCATACTCCCCACCATTGGCCTCAATTATCTTTGTCAAACGATCAAGCCCATCATATTGATAGACTGTTATATTCCCTTTCGGATCTTTAACCTGAATCAGGTTTCCTACAGCATTATACTGATAATCTGTTACATAACCAAGAGCATTTATCTCTGCAATTCTACGATTTAAACTGTCATATTCATATTCCGTCTTCCTGCCCAATGGATCAATCCTGGCTATCAGGTTTCCGTTTGGATCATACTCATATCTTGTCTTATATCCCATTGCATCTGTTTTAGCTACCAAAAGCTGCCGGGCATCATATTCGTATTCTGTTACATTACTCACCATCATCTGAAAAGATTATTTTTCTACTGATTAAACGATAGGCTTCTTCCATCCTACCATACAGAAAAAAACCAAAAAAGGGGCTATATCTCAAAAGTAATTAAATACTTTTAAGACAGCCCCTCCAATTTCTAATATTTTACCATAAAAATTTCGACTTCATATGGCTTTTCATCTACATCTTCTCTCCCATATAAAAATATATCCTCATCCAGTCCATCATTATCAAGATCAGCACTTATAAGATTCCAAATTTCATAGTCACTATTATTATCAAATTCTTCTAGCCATGATTTATTATCTGAATCTACACCACCAACTATATCGTTATCATTCGATATTTGTTCTATATTCTCTAATTCATTATCATCATCTAAATTCAGTGTTTCCATAGACTCTTTTGATACATCTTCAAGTGGTGTTGAAAAAACAATTTCATCATTAACAATCTGTACTTTTTTCCACGTATTTTCACCAACTCTTATATAAATCTTTGAATTATCTACAACTTCAAATTGTGATTCAAGATACTCTCCATACGAACTTCTCATTTCCCATTTTTTAATTATCTGTCCATTTTTATACCCAAGTATAAATAAATAATCTCCCACTAAATTAGAAACCTGTACCAGTATATTATGTTCATCTAATTTAATTTCATCCCAAACAACACCTGGAAATTTCTCACTCCATATTTTTTCTATCTTTTTTTCCTCTAAAAATATTTTATAAACATAAACTTCACAAGCATCTGAAGATTCTGTTCTTACGATAAATATTTCATCTTTTCCATCTTTATTAAAATCACAAAATACTGAAAGTAAGCCCGGATATTCTCCCAGCATCTCCGGCATGTCTATCCAGTCAATTTCTATTGGCTCAATACTTCCAAAAGATATTTTGTGTAATTTTAAATTAAAACTGTCTGGTATTAACTCTTCTGGAGATTTTGAAATACCCACCGTCAATAAAAGTTTAATATCTCCATAATTACCTATTTCAAAACCATTAATTGAATTTGCCCAAAATGGCTTTGAATATAATTGCACTGCATATATAGACGGAGCAAATATAAAAACTATCACAATTAAGATAATACTTACTTTTACATTCACTTTTCAAAACCTCCTCTTAAAATAATTTATTCTTTTCATAAGGCGGTTGTGGATCAGTACCATATTTATATGCCTCAAAAACTCTTTCTGCATAATCCCAGGCTCTTTCCCCTGTTCCATTATATGCTAATACCGGTCCAAACCACTCTGTTCCATATTTTTTAATTCCCTCTTCAATTTTTTCTTTATTTGTGTTATACCATTCATACCCGCTATTTATTTTCTTCTTTTTATAATCTTCATTTTTATCTTCTTCCTTTTCATTATCTTCAATTTTATCAAACTCACTTTTAGCCCATCTAACATGACCAACTTTCCCATATAACCATCTAATTCCACCAGCTATATTCTGATTTACATCTGACCAGTCTTTAACATTTACCGACAATGGACATGCAGTCCGTAATTTTTCTATAGACCTGCCACTTCCTACTTCCAATTGCATCAAACCTCTTCCTGGCCCATTATACTCCTCAAGATTCGGAACAAAATTACGATTTTCACGTGCAATTAATGCCTTAACCAGACTTGGATCTAGATGGTTCTATTTTATATTTAGATTTCTTATTCCATCTATCATTAAAATAATTTGTCCAGGCAATTATTTCACGGTCAAATCTATTAAGTTCTTCATCCTTATATTTTTGAATATTGGTATTCTCACCATATATACTGACATAAATAATCGCCATCTGTAAATCCTGGTCAGAAACACTATCTGGATCTTCTCTATATTTATCCATTGTCTTATAGTGGTATTCAATGTCAAAATATTTTTCAAATTCTTGCATATTTTCTTCCTGCTTCTGTCTATCAATTTTTATCACAGGTATGTCTAATCCATCTTTAATACCTGCAGCTGTAGTAAATCCAATATCATTATTTATTCTCTTTATTTGTAATTCCGGATTCAACATGCTATCCACTTCTTCTACTGCTTTTTCAACTTCTTTATCGATAATTTCTAAAGTTTCCTCTTGTTTTGAATTCAACTTTATCCTCATTGTTTCTAAAGTCTCCTGGCCAACAATACCAACTACTGTAACTCCTAACTCAGCCTGGACTTCCTCTACTGCCATCTTAGTCTCCTGACCATATATGCCATCTACTTTGACATCCTTTCCAAACCCTTCATTAAGTATCGTCTGAATTTCTTTTACCTCTTCTCCCTGAGATCCAAAGCCATATATCTTTCCACTTTCATTAATCAGTTCATCTAAATCATCCAACATATCCCGTATTCCTGCTTCTGGATCTTCAGGAATTCCTACTACTGGCTCTATCGGATCTGTAACAGAAACGTCGATATCATACCCCAATGGATCTTCAAATCTCACAGGATTCTGATATACATACATATATCCATGTAGGGTTCGGGGGTCACTTAAACGACCCCTGTAACGATCTCTCTGAATCCATTGACCTGTCAATGGATCATAGTCTCTTGCTTTGAAATGATACAATTTTACCTTTGTATCATAAAACTTCTCTGTCAATCCATGATGATTGTATGGCTCCATCACTCCTGCATAAACTTCTCCAAAAGCATCATACCTGTACTTAAATAGACTGTTACCTGATCTATCAGTTATATCCATCACATTCCTGTTTACATCATGATGGTAAAAGAACAGAAATCCTCTTGTATTGGGCTGATAACCCTTAAGTTTCCTATCATGATAACCATACATCTTCCTGGCAATAATATTGCCATTACCGGTAAAATATTCTGCTAATGGTTGAATACCTCCACCATGCTGATCATATTCTGCCAAAAGTCTATTACCATCATATACATACACCGTCTTCTCCCATCTTAATTGATTCGATGTATGCCAGTAACTCTCCTCTCTCTTTACTCTCCTCCCTAAAGCATCATAGCTATACTTAACCTCTGTTCCATCATCAAATAGTACCTGGCTCAATCTATTTGCATAGTCATACTTGTAGGTAACTGTTCCTTCAGGAGAAATCTTCTATATTAGCGATTCCCTAACTTATCAAACTAAATATCTACACAAATTGGGTCTCTCCTTCAATATCAAATGAAAGAGAGACCCACTGATAATTAATTCTTATCCTGTTCACTCAATTTTCTTTCTATTACTCTTTGGAGTTCAATTACTTCTTCATCACTTGAATCATATTGCTTCAACCAATTTAAAGCATTCTCATAATCACCTAGTTTATAATATGCCATAGCCATCAGATACCTATCAATCTTATCATAATATATACACTCTAGCAGAGTCTCTATTGTTTTCTCATACTCCCCTAAAATATAATATAAATGTGCCAGACCATTATAATTTTCAGCTCTTTTATCATATCTAATTGCATTCTTATAACTAATTTCTGCTTTTTTATATAATCTCTTTCGCTTATAAATTTCTCCTAAATCTCTATACGATAAAGAAATAGTATCATCTTTTTCTAAAGCCTTTTCATGAACAATCATTGCAGTATCTTCATTATTAACAAATGCATACAAAAAATTACCAATCCGAGCTAATACTTCTCCGGTTGCATTTTCTAAAGGGATTAATTTCTGAAGCTCTTCATAAGAAATAGTTGATAAATCATAATTATTTTGTTCATACCAATGTAGAAGATCTAGATAATTCTCGACCTCCCCTGGATCATTTTTAATTCCTTTTTTATAAATTTCAACCACTTTTTCCCCTTCATAACCGATAGCTAAACCTGAATATGCTTTACCGTATGTTGGATCTACCTCTATAGCCTTTTTAAAATATGAAACAGCTAATACTCTATTACCTTCTTTAAGTCTTACAAGCCCCAAATAATAATAAGCTTCCGCTATACCTCTTATTTTTTCCTCGCCATGATATTCAATCAATTGTTCAAAATATTTTTTTGCTTCTTTGTAATCTCCATTGTGCCACAGAAAAAAAGCTAAACTCCGAAGAGCTTCATAATCATCTGGCTTATACTTAACAGCTTTTTTTAGATTACGTATCACACCAGAAAAATTCATGACTATAAGAGATTCACGAGCTCTTTCAACATACTTTTTATATTGTTCCTCTGGATTTAAAGTTAAACGATACCCAATATAAATTAATATTATTAACAACAGTATTATCATTTTCTTATACTTCCATATAAATTTCATCTTTTATTTCCTCCTTTAATACGTACCATATACAGGTTCTAATCTTCCACTAACAGGTCCTCTTATTCCAGGAACCACGGCTCCTTGAGGTACCGTTTGACTATTAACTCCTTGTAATAGTGGTTGACCAAAAAATTCACTTCCTTCTTGTAATGGATACCCAATGATTTCACCCTGCGATGATCCTACTGGAACAAAACCACTATCTACTTGACTTGCCCTAGCGTTTACTAAAATTTCTTGAATATGTTTTAATTTATCTGCTTCATCTCTTCTCAAATAAACTTTTGCAGTTTTTTTAGCTTTAACACCACCCATTTCTATTGTTATACTCGACTCTTCAAATAAAACCCATTCATCCTTAGAGCTTATAATTGGTACATATGCTGTATTTTCCACAGTTACCCCAATATCTCCAATTTCCTTTGTTGCTTGTTGCTTAATACCGATTACTTTTTCTTTATCCCTGAATCCGTGACACTTTTTTAAATTTAGTGATCTCTGAACATTTTTCTAGACATTTATGAGACAAAATATAGCAATAAAGTAATTTGATTATTAATAAACATATATTACTATTTTATTAGCCTCAAAAAAGACAATAAAATACTACCTCTTTCCGAAATCTATAAAAGATCCAGAAAAAGTTAATTTCTAACTTTATTCACTTGTTATAGTATTATATATCACCAATAAGATATATTTACATGTTTTTACTGCAAAAAGCTAATTTTTCGCTTCAAAAGAAATTTTTCGAACCATCTAAAGTTCGATTTCAGTCAAAATAAGGCACACTAATCAATGGGCCCTCCTGGTCCTTGATTAGCTCATCACATCCCGTAATGAGGCCTTATTTCAACTGAAATCTCACTAAGATAGTTAAACGAAAAATTTCTATGGCGCTAAAAATTAGCTTTTTGCAGTTTAATCTTTAATTAGATTTTTTAATTTTTCAAAAATCTCTTGTGCTTTTTGATCTTCTGGACTTATAGAAAGATATTTTTCCAGAACTTCAATCGCTTTATTTCTATAATCAAAAGTATAATATAATATTCCTAAATTATAAAGTATCAAAGGATGATCTGGACTTATTTCCAATCCTTTTAAATAAGCCTTTTCCGCTTTCTTAAAATCAGACATCCTTTTATAAGTTAAACCCAACATTATATACGCTTCTACTAAATCAGTTTGATATTTTATCGCATTTTCAAAGTACATCCTAGCTTTATCATAATCTTCGGCTTTAAAATAAATATGACCCAAACTATATAAAGCACGACTATAATTAGGTTTTTTTTCTAAAATTTCCTCAAAAATATACCTGGCCTTATCTTTTTGGCCTTTTTTATACCAAAACAACCCCTCACGATACTTCACCGCAAAAGTAACTTTACCAGAATTATAGAAAAACATTAAATACTGCCATGCTTTATCCAAATTAGTATCTAAGTAATAATCTAGCATATTAAGATTAGCAGAATAATTTTCTGGATCTAAAGTTAAAGCTTTTTCCAATTGTTTTAAAGCCAATTCTTCATTATTTATGGCAAAATATTCAGTTGCAAGATCAGAATAAAGATCTGCTTGATTCGGAAATTCTTTTATTCCATTTAATAAAACTTTAATTGCTCTATCGTAATTTTTTTTCTTATGATAAATAGAAGATAAAGTTAAATAAATATCAACTTTTTCAGACTCATAAGTAGTTTCAATATGAATAGCCTGTTCTAATATTGGTAATGCCTTCAAATATTCTCCAGAGTAATAATAGGCTTTTCCAAGAAGAGATATCACTTTTATATTATTTGGATAATCATCTAACAAATTTTCAAGAATGGAAATTGCCTTAGCATATTCTTTTTTGTCCATATATATTTGAGCCTCTTCTAGTAAATTTGAATCTAGTGCTAAAATATCAAAATTTTTTAACATAATCTGTAAAACAGCAATAATAACAAACAAAAATATCAAATAATGATAATACTTTTTCATTACTAACCCTCCTAAAATCAATTTTTTAAAATCCCGCCTGAAGTAATTCATAAACCAAAATAGCTGCTTTAACATCATCTGCAACTCCTATGCCTCCTGTAACAATATCATTTCCCACTGCATATGCAGTTATTGCAACAGCTGCCCCGAGAGCAGCAGCACCTTTATTAATTTTTATTGTAGTAGTATTGGAGACATTTATAACCTTATTAGGATCAAATATCGTAGTCTTACTTTCATAAACTGAAATATAACCCTCTTTATCAACTTCAAACTTATTCACAATTCCTGATTCTATTTTAATGTTCAGTAAATCGGTCTTTGCCATTATTTGAGTAGTCATAGTTAATTTATTTATACCAAACGTTGTTCGAACATTTCCTTTTTTTATTGATAAATCATTTTTAATTGTATCTAGTGTAACTTCTTCATCTCCATTTTTTATTGTAATTTTACCATTATTAGAAATTTGATAATTAGCATTCGGCTTAGAAGTAATATTTACTGTTAAATTAATTTCTTGTTCAACTTTAATTGTTCCATAAACATAGTAATACTCATAAGTTCTTGAATCCATCACTTGCTCAAATTTAAATCCTATATCTGGAATTTTATCTAACTCCTTAGGATATTTCCCAACCATATTTGTAGTTGTAGTAGGTTCAATATCTTTATTTATTCTCTTTATTTGCAATTCCGGATTCAACATGCTATCCACTTCTTCTACTGCTTTTTTCATCGCTTCTAAAGTCTCCTGGCCAACAATACCATCTACTGTAACTCCTAACTCAGCCTGGACTTCCTCTACTGCCATTTTAGTCTCCTGACCATATATGCCATCTACTTTGACATCCTTTCCAAACCCCTCATTAAGTATCGTCTGAATTTCTTTTACCTCTTCTCCCTGAGATCCAAAGCCATATATCTTTCCACTTTCATTAATCTGTTCACCTAAATCATCCAACATATCCCGTATTCCTGCTTCTGGATCTTCAGGAATTCCTACTACTGGCTCTATCGGATCTGTAACAGAAACGTCGATATCATACCCCAATGGATCTTCAAACCTTACAGGATTCTGATATGCATACATATATCCATGTAGGGTTCGTGGATCACTTAAACGACCCCTATAACGATCTCTCTGAATCCATTGACCTGTCACTGGATCATAATCTCTTGCTTTGAAGTGATACAATTTTACCTTTGTATCATAAAACTTCTCTGTCAATCCATGATGATTGTATGGCTCCATCACTCCTGCATAAACTTCTCCAAAAGCATCATACCTGTACTTAAATAAACTGTTACCTGATCTATCAGTTATATCCATCACATTCCTGTTTACATCATGATGGTAAAAGAACAGAAATCCTCTTGTATTGGGCTGATAACCCTTAAGTTTCCTATCATGATAACCATACATCTTCCTGGCAATAATATTGCCATTACCGGTAAAATATTCTGCTAATGGTTGAATGCCTCCACCATGCTGATCATATTCTGCCAAAAGTCTATTACCATCATATACATACACCGTCTTCTCCCATCTTAATTGATTCGATGTATGCCAGTAACTCTCCTCTCTCTTTACTCTCCTCCCTAAAGCATCATAGCCATACCTGACCTCTGTTCCATCATCAAATAGTACCTAAACCATAACATCAAAAACCTCCAAAAACAAAAAATATGCCCGCAGGGTTATACTCCCTGACAGGCATAGTCTTCTTATATTAACATACTTAAGATTTTACTGCAAAAAGCTAATTTTTCGCTCCAAAAGAAATTTTTCGAACCATCTAAAGCTCGATTTCCGCCGAAATAAGGCTTCCTAATCAAAGGGCCCTCCTGGCCCTTGATTAGCTCATCACCTCCTGTGATGAGGCTTTATTTCGACTGAAATCTCACTAAGATGGCTTAACGAAAAATTTCTATGGCACTCAAAATTAGCTTTTTGCAGTTTAATCATAGATATATAAATTCTGACTCTGAGGAGTTATCAATTCTCCCCTATATCAAACCGTATAAAATTACCACCGGTTCACTTTCATTGTGTTCCAGATTCCCCCTTCAGCTTCCTTCAGACCCCACCGTTACCAATAATGCCCTTGCTTACAGGTTGTCTTCCCGCTGGTTAGGCGACAGGGTTTTTTCAGCCCATCGGCTCAGCAAACATGATAGACTAACAAAAATAGCTGTTGACATTTTAAACTTGTCAACAGCCTATCTGTACTCAATATTTAATCATCCAAAATTCTACTTTATAAACTTCATCACTTAAATTCGTATTTTCGCGTAAAAACATTGTTTCTAACAATCCATCATTATCAATATCTTCATTTACAAAATCATGTATAAAAACATCATCAGTATAACTCAAACTCAATTCTTCTATCCATGGTTTATAAACATATCTCCCTTCTTCCCAAAATATTGCATAACCATTGGTCAATAGAATTCTTGGCCCAACCCCGGATTGAGAAGGAATATATCCTTCAATTCCAATCCTGGAAGAAAGTTTAATACGGAATTTCTCACGCCCTGATTCAATACCATATATTAAATAAATATGTTCCACATAATTATCTACTTTTTTTATCGTCTCCAGCTCTTCATCATCATCCAAATCTACTAACCCAATATACTCATATTTATTTAATCTTTTGAATAATTCTGGATTTATTAACATTTTCGTTGAAGATTCTGGAAAAGCAATCTCATTATTGACTATTTGCATGTGCTTCCATTCACCATATTTTGTTTCTACATAAATTTTTCTTTCATCAACTATCATAAATCTTTTGTGTAAAAAATCTCTAATATCATCTTCATACATTAACTCCCATTTCTTTTTTATACCACCTTCATCATATCCAAAAACATACATATACGATTCACCTACATTTTCTACTTGAACAAGCAAATTATAGTTGTCTAATTTAATCGCATCAAACACACGACCTGGAATGTCTTCATTCCATATCAAATTTGCTTTTCCTTTCTCCAACTGAATTTTATAAATATATATTTCTCCTAAGAATATATTTTCAAAATTCCTTACAACAAATAATTCATCATTTCCATCTTGATCAAAATCACAAAACCTAGCTAAAATATAACCGTTAAACTCTGGTATAGAACTCCACTCAATCTCTATTTTTTTTACATTTTGAAAACTTAATTCATAAAGATTAAAAATATACCCATTAGGTGATAAATCATCAGGAAATTTAGAAAGTCCTACCGTAAACAATAGTTTTCTATCCCCATAATTTCCAACTGCAAAACTACTGTCTGAATTTGTCCAAAATAATTCATAATATGATTGTAAAGCATTCACCGGTACTGCAACTATAACCAACAGTGCAAGAAAAGCGATAATTACTTTAAATTTCATTTGTAAAACCTCCTCGCATATAATTAATTAAGCAAAGTTTTATAACTGAAAACATTGTAACTTAAAAGTTTCTTCTTTCTAATTTTTCAAATTGTTGTCCAGGTAATTTTAAAGCCATGTTTTTCCAAAAACCTGAATTTATCTTACACACTCCTTTATAGCCCTTATAGGAATCAGTGATAATTCTTTTTCTCATTATTCCCTTTATTCAAATATCTTCTAACTAAAGGTGTATCTCTTTTCATAACAGATAATTCTACCTCTATTTATTTTTTTTGAGTCTAATTCCAAATAAATTATTAAACCTATTAAATTTTCTTGATAAAAACAATCTCTTGACCTTCATAAACAATAATAATTTTAAATAACTAACCACTGATATAGAAACTACATCTCTTCTATTCACTTGCTTCCATTGTTTTAAACTAATTGTTTTTATTAAAGTTAAATTTATTACTTTAAAACATCCTATCAATAGAAACATTGGTAGTGATTGGCATGAATTTCTCTATATCCTGGCAAAAACCAACATCCTGTCAATCACTACCAATTTAATTTTTTATTATTAATTAAATCAATTCACCCCCTTCATTAATCTTTCTATATAATCCATAAATTACTTATTGCTTATATCATTAAAATAATGCATTCTCAGAATAAGGAGGTTGTGGGTCAGTACCATATTTATATGCTTCAAAAACTCTTTTTGCATAATTGAAGGCTTTTTCACCTGATCCATTATATGCCAATACTGGTCCAAACCACTCTGTTCCATAATACTTGGTACCTTCATCTATATATTCCTTATTCTTATCATACCATTTTGTTTTGTTATCCCTATTCCATTGAACATGACCAACCTTCTCATATAACCATCTAATTCCACCAGCTATATTCTGATTTACATCTGACCAGTCTTTAACGTTTACTGGTAATATTTTTCGATTCCGTAATTCATCTATAGACCTACCTTCTTCTAATTGCATCAAACCTCTTCCTGGCCCACCTCCATCCTCCTCAAGATTCGGAACAAAATTACGATTTTCACGTGCAATTAATGCCTTAACCAAACTTGGATCCAATGGTTCAATTTCATAATTAGACTTCTTTTTCCATCTATCATTAAAATAATTTGTCCAGGCAATTATTTCACGGTCAAACCTATTAAGTTTTTCATCCTTATATTTTTGAATATTGGTATTCTCACCATATATACTGACATAATTAATCGCCATTTGTAAATCCTGGTCAGAAACACTATCTGGATCTTCTCTATATTTATCCATTGTCTTATAGTGGTATTCAATGTCAAAATATTTTTCAAATTCTTGCATATATTCTTCCTGCTTCTGTCTATCAATTCTTATCACAGGTATGTCTAATCCATCTTTAATACCTGCAGCTGTAGTAAATCCAATATCATTATTTATTCTCTTTATTTGTAATTCCAGATTCAACATACTATCCACTTCTTCTACTGCTTTTTCAACTTCCTTATCGATAATTTCTAAAGTTTCCTCTTGTTTTGAATTCAACTTCATCCTCATCGCTCTTAAAGTCTCCTGGCCAACAATACCATCTACTGTAACTCCTAACTCAGCCTGGACTTCCTCTACTGCCATTTTAGTCTCCTGACCATATATGCCATCTACTTTGACATCCTTTCCAAACCCCTCATTAAGTATCGTCTGAATTTCTTTTACCTCTTCTCCCTGAGATCCAAAGCCATATATCTTTCCACTTTCATTAATCAGTTCATCTAAATCATCCAACATATCCCGTATTCCTGCTTCTGGATCTTCAGGAATTCCTACTACTGGCTCTATCGGATCTGTAACATAAACGTCGATATCATACCCCAATGGATCTTCAAATCTTACTGGATTCTGATATGCATACATATATCCATGTAGGGTTCGGGGATCACTTAAACGACCCCTGTAACGATCTCTCTGAATCCATTGACCTGTCACTGGATCATAATCTCTTGCTTTGAAGTGATACAATTTTACCTTTGTATCATAAAACTTCTCTGTCAATCCATGATGATTGTATGGCTCCATCACTCCTGCATAAACTTCTCCAAAAGCATCATACCTGTACTTAAATAAACTGTTACCTGATCTATCAGTTATATCCATCACATTCCTGTTTACATCATGATGGTAAAAGAACAGAAATCCTCTTGTATTGGGCTGATAACCCTTAAGTTTCCTATCATGATAACCATACATCTTCCTGGCAATAATATTGCCATTACCGGTAAAATATTCTGCTAATGGTTGAATGCCTCCACCATGCTGATCATATTCTGCCAAAAGTCTATTACCATCATATACATACACCGTCTTCTCCCATCTTAATTGATTCGATGTATGCCAGTAACTCTCCTCTCTTTTTATTCTCCTCCCTAAAGCATCATAGCTATACTTAACCTCTGTTCCATCATCAAATAGTACCTGGCTCAATCTATTCGCATAGTCATACTTGTAGGTAACTGTCCCTTCAGGAGAAATCTTCTGTATTCGATTCCCTAACTTGTCATAACTAAATATCTGCACAAATTGGGTCTCTCCTTCAATATCAAATGAAAGAGAGACCCACTTATAATTAATTCTTATTTTGTTCACTCAGTTTTCTTTCTATTACTCTTTGGAGTTCAATGATTTCTTCATCACTTGAATCATATTGCTTCAACTAATATAAAGGCCAAACTGCAAAAAGTTAATTTTTCGCTCCTTGAGAAATTTTTCGAACCATCTAAAGCTCGATTTCCGCCGAAATAAGGCTTCCTAATCAAAGGGCCCTCCTGGCCCTTGATTAGCTCATCACTTCCTGTGATGAGGCCTTATTTCGGCGGAAATCTCGCTAAGATGGTTTAGCGAAAAATTTCTATGTCGCTCAAAATTAGCTTTTTGCAGTTTTATCATTAAAAAATAATATAAATCACCTATTTAAATTTATAATTTTATTCCTATATCTTGTAATAATTTATATATTTCATCATCTACCTTTAATAATAAACCTTGAATTTTTGCTTTATAAATATCTTTTTCATCTTTTGATACAAACCAATACTTATAAAAATATAACTCCCGACTCTTATGCGAATATCCTATTATTAACTTTTCATCATAAATTCGGACATGAAAAACAACTGGAAATATACTACTATTATAATATTCAACTTTATATTTCTTTTGTTCATAATTATTTAAAATTATTCGCTTCAGCCTAGTTATTTCATCCAAATTCAAAGTACGAAAAGTACTCCATTTTTGTACTTTTACATAATCTATTTTATTCACCCTTTGAATAAACAATTTTTCACTATCTAATTGTTTATTTCTATTATTAATATATAATACAGATAATAAACAAACTACAATCAAAATAATCAACATACTTATAATACTTCTTTTTCCATTCATCAGTATCACCTCTTAAATAATTCAATTATTGTGCAGGTTTTATTATAATTATATCTTTTATTACTGAATAAGAAAGTGGTATTATTAGTCCTTTATCAGTTGCAGGCATTGGAGGTGCAAAAAATACTTCTAACTTAGTTGGTTCTTTCACCTCGATAGTTATTCGTTTTTCCCATATTATAGTTTTTTTTGGTAATGTTAAATATTGCCTTTCTAAATCTTCTTTTACAAACCACAAACCTTCTATTTTATTTTCATCAATACTTAACTCTATCATGGGAAGGTCCCCCTCCTTAGGATTATAATCAGAGCTACTTGCATAAGCATTAACCCAAATATCTACTTTGCTTTCTTCCAAATAATCAATTTCTACAGAAAATCTCATAGGTTTACTAGATATTAATATACTTCCTCCGATAATTGTCTTCTCTGGGACTACTCCTGATCTGTTATCTGTTGTATGACTATCAAGATTTATTCCCAATAATGTTTGCCCTATCTCTTTTTCATAATAAATTTTATCTCCTGGTTTAGGTTGATTATCTACTATTGTCGAATAAACTTGAACTAATGAATTTCCATCATCACTTAACTCATCATCTTCATTCGCCCCATTTTCGTATATATCCCCTTTATCTACCTGAATTTGATTATCATCCATCTCGCAAATAGCAGCCTCTGGATCCTGAATTGAAACTGTCGGATCTGTAATAGGTTTATCAACATCATACCCCAATGGATCTTCAAATCTTACTGGATTCTGATATGCATACATATATCCATGTAAGGTCCGGGGATCACTTAAACGACCCCTGTAACGATCTCTCTGAATCCATTGACCTGTCACTGGATCATAATCTCTTGCTTTGAAGTGATACAATTTTACCTTTGTATCATAAAACTTCTCTGTCAATCCATGATGATTGTATGGCTCCATCACTCCTGCATAAACTTCTCCAAAAGCATCATACCTGTACTTAAATAGACTGTTACCTGATCTATCAGTTATATCCATCACATTCCTGTTTACATCATGATGGTAAAAGAATAGAAATCCTCTTGTATTGGGCTGATAACCCTTAAGTTTCCTATCATGATAACCATACATCTTCCTGGCAATAATATTGCCATTACCGGAAAAATATTCTGCTAATGGTTGAATGCCTCCACCATGCTGATCATATTCTGCTAAAAGTCTATTACCATCATATACATACACCGTCTTCTCCCATCTTAATTGATTCGATGTATGCCAGTAACTCTCCTCTCTCTTTACTCTCCTCCCTAAAGCATCATAGCTATACTTAACCTCTGTTCCATCATCAAATAGTACCTGGCTCAATCTATTCGCATAGTCATACTTGTAGGTAACTGTTCCTTCAGGAGAAATCTTCTGTATTCGATTCCCTAACCTGTCATAAATATATCTCACATCCCCTGCCTGAATCAACTGGTTTGCTGCATTATATTGATACAATGTCTCTACCCCATCCTGACTCTTTCTTATCATATTTCCTACTGCATCATATTCATAAGTCACTACATTAAATGGCAATGCCAGATAATCAAAGTTTTCTGCCGGGTCTGGTTGATTATCATTATCTTTCTGATTTTTACCCTTACCTTTTTCTTTCTCATTTCCACCTATAGGTTGAGTTATCAACTGAGCGTCCCTGATCGCTGTAATCTTCTCTACTGGATAAATTACTTTTGTTAATCGATAATTTGCATCATATCTGTATAAAGTCACTGCCCCATCCTCTTCTGTACATTTTAAGATATTCCCTACTAAATCCCTTTCGTAAGTAAAACTTGAAAGAACTCCATATGGGCCACGGGTAACTATGCTTTTTATCTGGTTCATTTCATCATAACTGTACTCTGTCACTACTCCATTGGAATATTTCATACGTGTCAAATTGTTGTTTGCATCATACTCATATTCTGCATAATGATTCGTCGGTAGATTGGCCTTGACTAATCTGTTCAAAGCATCATACTCATAGGAAATTACTGAGCCTTTTGGTGTTGTCAATGTCTTTAAGTTCCCTACAGCATCATAACTGTACTGAATCTCTGTTCCCAATGTCTCATTTCTGGCCTTTATCTTCCGCCCTAACTTATCATAACTGAATGTCTGTACAAATTCTGGACTTTCAGCTCGAATTATACGACCCAATGGATCATATTCAAATTTCTCTTTCTCTCCTGTCTGATATTCAATTTGAATTAGCCTATCTAGCGGGTCATAAGTGTAACTCGTCCTTCTACCCTCTGCATCAATCTTAAAGGCCAAATTACCTACCGGGTCATAGTCATATCTTGTCTCATTTCCCAATGGGTCTATCTCCAGAATCAATCGATCAAGGGCATCATATTGATACTCTTTTGTATGACCATTGGCATCTACAATCCTGGTCAGCATTCCCTCTGGATCATATTGATATACCGTAGTATATCCCATTGCATCGGTTACTTCTATGAGTTTATTTAGAGAGTTATAGCTCATCTTTTTCACATTCTCCAATGGGTCAATAACTTTTACCAGATTTCCTATCTTATCATATTCATATTCATACTCCCCACCATTAGCCTCAATTATCTTTGTCAAACGATCAAGCTCATCATATTGATAGACTGTTATATTCCCTTTCGGATCTTTAACCTGAATCAGGTTTCCTACAGCATTATACTGATAATCTGTTACATAACCAAGAGCATTTATCTCTGCAATTCTACGATTTAAACTGTCATATTCATATTCCGTCTTCCTGCCCAATGGATCAATCCTGGCTATCAGGTTTCCGTTTGGATCATACTCATATCTTGTCTTATATCCCATTGCATCTGTTTTAGCTACCAAAAGCTGCCGGGCATCATATTCGTATTCTGTTACATTACCCAATGGGTCGATAACTTTTGCTAAATCACCCAATGGTGTATATTGATACTCTGTCCTATAATCCATTGGATCTGTGATACTTATCAACTCCCCTGCAAGGTTATATTCATACCTATAGGCATAACCCCTTGCATTGATCTTTTTAACCGGTAGTCCCAGAGCATTATATTCCCAGCAGGTCTCATTACCCAGTGGATCAATCTTTTTAATCAATTCTCCTACCCTGTTATAGCTATAACTGGTCTTTTCACCGCCGAAGTCAACCATTTCTATAATGCGATCCAATTGATCATAAGCATAGCTCTTGGTATAACCTGCCGGATTGGTGATCTGTACCAGGCGATTGAGCTTATCATATTGATATTTTGTCTTTTGACCATTATAATCAATTACTTCCGTTACTTTACCGGCCCAGTTGTAAGAAAATTTCTTCTCATCTCCCAATGGATTTATAATCTTTGTAACCCTATCTAGTGGATCATATTCATATCTGGTTATCCGCTGTAGTGGATCAATAACTTCAATAATGTTTCCTACAGCATCATATTTATACCGGGTTTCATTTCCTTTCGGGTCAATCTTTTTTACCAACCTGTTAAGTGGGTCATATTGATATTCATACTTAAAGCCTCTCGGATCTACTTTAGCAATCAGATTTCCTACCGGGTCATATTCAAAAACTGTCTTATAACCGGCCCTATCTACTTTCTCTACTAACCGTCCCAATGGGTCATATTTGTATGTTACTGCATTCCCTAAATGATCTTTGACTTCTATAAGTTCTCCCCGCAAATTATATCTATAGTGAGTCTCTCTACCCAATGGATCTATCTCTTTTACAACCTGATCCATTGGATTGTATGCATATTTATACTTCCCTCCTGAAGGATTTATCTTTTCAATTAACTTATTAACATCATTATAGGTATATTGTGTAACCCGCCCTTCAGGATCAACTTTTTTAATCAGATTTCCTACTTTGTCATAAATATAGGTCGTAATACCCCCCAGAGGATCTTCTATCCTGGTAATTTGGCCCCGATAGTTGTAACTAATATTTGTCTTTGCACCGTAAGGATTAATTATACTGATTACACGGTCCAGCGGATCATAAATATATTCATATACCCCACCATCTGGATTAATCTTTTTTACAATCTTTCCTGTTCCATTATATTCATATTTATAAACATAATTTGCAAAATCCTGCCTCTCTATCAGATTTCCCAATGGATCATATTTGTATCTGGCTACATTTCCACGGGGATTTATCTCTTCAATCAAATTTCCTAATTGATCATATTTATATTCAGTACTATATCCCTTTGCATCAGTAACTTTTACCAATCTATTTAAAAGGTCATATTGATAGATAGTCTTATTATTGGCAGCATCGGTCTTTTCGATCAAATTGCCAACTTTATCATAACGGTATTGAACTCTGCTGCCTAATGGATCTATTTCTCTGATTAGCCTGTCCAACTGATCATATTCATACTGATAATGATAACCTAAAGGATCAGTTGCTCTGATAAGATTGCCTGCCTTATCATATTGATATACATACTCTCCTCCATCTGGCTGAATCTTCTTTATCAGCCGGCCTACCGGATCATATTCAAACCGTATCTCGCGACCCAGTGGATCTTTTATCAAAGTTTGATTTCCCAAAGGATCATACCGATATTCTTCTTTTCGACCCAATTCATCAATCACCTGAACCAACTGCTGTATTTCGTTATATTTATAATGTTTTACATTCCCGTCCGGATCTGTGACTGATGCCAGTTTTCCCTGTGGTGTATAAGTATATTTCGTTGTCTGGCCCAATGGATCAATTATACTGATTAACTGCCCTTTTTTATCGTAAATATAACGGGTTACATGTCCTTCTTCATCTATAACTTTCTCAATCTGACCAAGTGCATTGTAACTATACTGCTTTTTCTTACTCAATGGGTTTATTTCAGCAACCAGATCCCCTCTCTTGTTATACTGCATCTGATATTCATTACCGGCTGGGTCAATATACTTCACCAGATTTCCAACTGCATCATACTGATAACTTTCTTTCTGCTTCAGTGGATTTATCTTTTCAACTAACTGCTGCCGTCTGTTATATTTATAAGTGGTAATTCCACCGTTTAAATCAACTTTTTTAACAATCTTTCCGGCATAATTATATTTATAGCTCATCTGATCACCCATTGGATTTATAATTGCCGTTACCCTACCCAGAGGGTCATATTGATATTGGGTAATTCTTCCCAATGGGTCTATCTCTTTTATTTTTTCACCATACCTATTATACTCATAACGCATAGCTTCATTTAATGGGTTAATTTCCTGAATCAGATTATCCATCTCATCATACTTATACCGGGTGAAATTTCCCAATGGATCTACTTTTTTAATCAACCTTCCAGCAATATCATATTCGTAAGTAACTTCGTTGTTCTCAGGATCTATCTCTTTTATTAAACGTCCCATAGCATCATAAATGTATTGATAAATATTTCCCTCTGGATCAATCTTTTTGATCATCTTACCTACCGCATTATACTCATACCTGGTTGTATAGTTTAACGGGTCAATGATTTTTACCGGCAAATCTCTGCTGTTATAGACAATTCTGGTCTCTCCTCCCAAAGGATTGATCTCACTTATAACATTTCCAACTTTATCATATCTATACTGGGTAACTTCTCCTTCAGGGCCAGTCTTTTTGATCAAATTGCCATTTTTATCATATTCCATTATAATAGTACCGCCCGATGGCTGAATAATCTTTTTCACCTGCCCGAGAGGAGTATATTCATATCTGGTAACAGCCTGTAAAGGATCAATTTCTTGAATTAACCGATTTAATGCATCATATTTAAACTGGATTATTCCTCCATCAGGATTATGAACTTTCAATAGGTTACCATTCTTATCATATTCATAAGTATATTTATAGCCCGCAGGATCTATTTTTTCGATTAAATTTCCAACCCTGTCATATTTCATAGTAGTAATCCTTTCCCCATCCTGAATCTTAATCAGTTGATCCAGTTCATTATAGGTATAGACAATATTCCTGCCATTTGGCAGGCTTTTACATTTCAATCTACCGCCAGCGTCATACTGATAACTGGTTTTTCTACCCAGAGCATCTATCTCTTTGATCAGTTCTCCATACTGGTTATAAGTATAAGTAATCTTCCCACCAACTGGATCCTGTTCTGTCAGAAGATTACCTGAATTATCATAGGTATAGATAAACTTATTGCCTGCCGGATCCATTTTCTGTACCAATCGATCATTGGCATCATAACTGTATTGTTCAATTGTACCATCGGGCAATATTTTCTTGACCAATCGATCCAACAAATCATATTCGTATCGGGTAACCCGACCTAAAGCATCTGTTTTAGTTTTTACTTTACCGGAATATGGATCATAAGTGTAAGTGGTACTATTCCCTAACGGATCTGTTTCTTTAATTACATTTCCTTTCAAATCATATTCATATGTAATTACTCCACCATCAGATCTGGTAATTGTTAAAAGATGGCCCATTTGATCATAGGTATATCTGGTCTCGTTGCCCAGTGGATCTACTTTACGGATTAAATCACCTGCCTGGTTGTAATAATACCTGGTTACATTTCCTAAAGGATCTACTTCTGTCTCAATCAAACCAGAACCGTTATAGGTGTATTGGGTTTCAGCCCCTTCAGCATTGATCTTTTTTATGAGACGTCCGCTGGCATCGTATTGATATCTGGTTACAACTCCGCCAGGCTTTCTTTCTTCTAAAAGTCTTCCCATCGCATCATATTGATAATGGGTTTTTCTTAAAAGTGGATCAATTTTTAAGATAACCTTATCCTGAGCATTATATTGATAACTGGTCTTTCTATTCCCTATAATTCTCTCTATAACATTTCCTACTTTGTCATATTTATAGACCGTTTTTAAACCTGAAGGATCTATTTTTTCTATTAATCTATTTAAACGGTCATAGTTATACGAAGTTCGTCCTCCATCTTTTCCAATTTTAGTGATTAAATTACCATTAGCATCATAAAAATATTGGATAGTTTGACCTAATGGGTCAATTTCTTTTATCAGCCTACCACAGGCATCATATTGATAGCTATATACTCTTCCACCAGGTTTTACTTTTTCAATAAGATTTCCTTTTCCATCATATTTGTAGGTTGTAATCTGACCATTAACATCAACTTTTTGAATCAGACGGTTATGTTGGTCATAACTGTATTTTTCTACTCCTCCATCGGGAAAATGCTTTTCTTTTAAGTTCCCTTTCTGATCATAAATCATGGTGGTAATTCCGCCCCGGGGATCTTTAATTGAGGTGACCCGTCCCTCAGGATCATAGGTATAAGTAGTAACTCCACCCAAAGGATTGGTTTCTCTTATCTTTCTTCCTAAAATATCATACTCATAACTCCATTTTTCTCCTGTCGGTTTAACAACTTCAATTTTATTGCCATATTGATCATAACGGTAAGTCTCTATACTTCCATCAGGATATTGAATGGAAGTTAGATTGCCATACTGATCATAATGGCGGATTGTCGTTCCTGAAGGATCTGTAGTTTGAATTAAACGATCCTTATCATCGTAAACATATGTAGTAATCCGACCCATGGGATCAACTTTTTTAATCAAATTTCTTCCATTATATTCATAGCGGGTTGAATTCCCATATGGATCAATTTCTTCAACCAGGTTACCCAATTGGTCATACCGATACCGTATGGTAAAACCTTTCGGATCAGTAACACTTGTCTTTTTACCATTTTCCCAGGTGTATAAAGTTGTATTGCCCAGTGGATCTACTTCTTTAATAATATAACCTGCTTCATCGTAATAATAATGAGTTATCTGATTATTTAAATCTTTAACAATAGTATGACGATTTGTTTCGTCATAAGTATAAGACCAATTCCTTCCATTCCCATATCTCTGTTCTCTGGTTCTGCCCTTCTCATCATAAACTATGGAAAATACTTCACCCGCTGGATTAATAATGCTTACCAACTTATGTTGACTGTTATACCTATATTCAGTTGTTCTACCGGAACGGTCGGTAAAAGAAACCAGACACAACTGGTTATCATAGTTGTAGCGCAAACTCTGGCCCATTGGGTCAATAATCTGGATAATCTGTCCTTTGTTGTTATAAAGGAATTGTAACCGCCTTTGACTGGCATCTGTGACTTCGATTAACCGATTTCCTTCATAACGAAAACTCAATGTATTACCATTTTTATCCCGGATTTTACTGATCTTTAAATTTGAATTGAATTCATAAATCTGTCCGTCTGTCTTTTCAAGAATATAAATTGCTCCATTTTTCTTAAGACGTTCATGTGTAACAGGATTTATGTATTCTCCATTATTTACCTTTTCAAAATTTGCTTTACCTCCATCACCTTTACATAAAACCATAATACCTAGTTCAGAATACTCCTCAAGATAGATATTATAGTTAAATGTCCATCCTCTTCCCAATACTGATGGGATATGGTCTGAATTAGTATTGTAGGAACGTTTGATTTCCAGATCTATACCCTTACCAGGAACCTGTAAATCAACTATTTTATAATGCCAATTCCCATTCGCAATATTAACCGGATCTCCCCTTAAATTCTCAGTTTCTCCTAGATTATATATAGGCTTATTGGCATCAACTGGAGGCTCTTTTTCTTCTTTTTTGTCTTCTTTTCTATTATCATTTTTTTCATCTTTTTTATCTTCTCCATCATCATTTTCATCATCTTTTCCATCTTTATTATCTTCTCCATCTTCATCTTCATCATCTTCTCCATCTTCTCCACCACCTTCATTATCTCCTCCATCTTCATCTTCACCATCTTCTTCATCTTCTCCATCATCTTCATTATCTTCTCTATCTCCATCTTCATCATCTTCTTCATCTTCTCCACCATTATTATCTCCTCCACCATTATCTGTATCCCCGCCAGTACCACCACCATTAATCGGAATTAAAAGAATAGATATAATAGTCTCTTCTTCATCCTGATTATTTTGAAATATAAAAGTATTTTTGGCAAATATAAAATCTGGTAAATTAACTATAAAAATAAAACATAAAATTAATAACACCCATTTTGGAAAGCCTTTCTTTTTAATCACTCTTATCACCTCTCTTTATAGTAAAATTCAAATTCCTTATATTCTTACCATCCACCCAAACTTCCAATCTCCATATTCCCTTTAATTCTTCCATTCGATGATATCTTATATCCAACCATACATATGAATATTTCTGGCCTGATTTTAATATATAAGGAAGTTCATGATATTTCTCTCCATTAGGAGCAAAAAATTTATATACGAGAGTATGCTTTCCCTCAATGTGACCCCATTTTAATAACACTACAACCTTCTCTTCATCAGTCAAAAAAATATCTCGCTGTTCTGTAAGTTCACCGTTTTTTAAATCTGGTCCAATAGCGACGGATAACAAAATTGGTTCAACACCAGGATTACCAATTGTAAATAACCTCCGTCTCTTTGAAAATGGAGTCATAGCTATTTTCTGATTTTTATGGTTATATGCATTAACCTGCCAGCTATAAATTCCCTCATCTAAAACAGGGCCTTGAAATTCAGTGGAATATAAATTTGGACTCTCATAAATCATATTTCCATCAACATCATAAATTTGTAACTTAAAATGATCAGCTTCTAAAAATGATTCCCATTTAAAAATTGGAGCAGATTTTGATAATACTTGACCATTAAATGGCGCTATAACTTCAAATTTCTTATATAAATTGAGATCATTTAGTCTATAACGAACATCTTTCTTTAATTCTAAAACGTCTGTGGATGAACCCCAGAATTCCTTTAAAGTACAATAATAGGTATTGGAATGTTCACCAAATGTCCTCAAAATGTAAGTCCCTTCCTCCAGGTCAGAAAAATAATATACTCCTTTAGAATCTGTAATTGACCTGGGTTCAAAACCTGTTAACTCATTACCATCAGAAATAGCAAAAACACTAAGTCCCGAAACAGGCTCCCCATTATAAAGAAACCTTCCTGTTAATTCAGCCGTTTTTCCAATATCATTTAACAAAATTACTAGCAAGAGCAAGAAAAAAAACTTTCTCATAAGTTATAACCTCCCTTTACTGTCCTGTCTCATCATCTTGACCAGTCTCTACTGATTCAGAAACAGAAGGTAATGTTACATTTAAAACATCCTTATGATTAACCAGATATGGCGTAATAAAAATATATAAATCACTTCTCTTAGTCTCATCCCGCACAGTTCTAAACAATCGTCCTAAAATAGGGATATCCCCTAAAAGAGGAATTCGATTCTCATACTGAATCACACTCTCTCTTGCCAATCCCCCTATTACAATAGTCTCGCCTGCCTTACAGCGAATAATGGTTTCCGCCTCCCTACTGCTGGTTGTAGGATACCCATCGGCTGTTGTACCTGTCACAGAAGTAACATTTGTATATATTTCCGAAATAATCTCACCATATTTATTAACCCTTGGTTTAATCTTCAACTGAATTCCTGCCACAATATCCTGTTTTATTCGATAATTCTGACCACTTACATTTTCAGAAATAAATATCGGAATCCGCTCTTGTGTAATTACTTTTGCTTCCACTCCACTAACTGTAGCAATACGCGGATTTGCTAATACCCGGGCCTGTCCTTTTCCCTTCAACAGATTAATAGCAGCCATTAGATTTAACGGTGTTCTTACAAATGTCTGTAAATTTAAATCCACTTCACCATAAGTCGATGTCTTTTCTTTAAACATAACACCGAAACTATCACTAAAATCTAAACCCAATGTGGAATTATCATCCACATTTATTTCTATAATCTTTGCATCAATTAAAATCTGCTCCCGTGGAAAGTCTAACTCTTTAATCAATTTTTCAATCTCATCCAGATCCTCTACTTCCCTACTTATGATTAAAGCTTGCTGTTCCTCATTAATCTGAATTGCCCGATCACCAAAAGGAATCATCTTTTTTAAAATATTTGCAACTTCTTTTAGATCAGCATATTCCAAAAAGAAAACTTTGTATTTTTTATCAGCTCGTGTTTCTTCATCCTTAATAGAACTCAAACTTAAAACTATAGATTTTTGATCAGGAGTCAAAGAACTTCTTAAAATAACTGAATCAGAATATTTAACATAAAAAATAACTCCATCCATCTTCTCCTGTACTACAACCTCTTTAATAGGATCAGTAAGGTTTTCAGGAATTGCAAATCCTTTAGCAAGTTGACCTTTTAAATAAACCTCTACCACTCCATCACCTTCACGTAAACGATAATCCAGAACTTTATCAGTCTGAATGACAATCTGAGTTAAAGAGTTTAAATAAATAACATCAAAACTCAAAATATTCATCTCTTCTTGAGTCATTCCAGGATTTGATAAACCTATTACCATAACTATTAATATAATCCATGTTTTTCTAATCATAAAATGTTTCCTCCTTTTTTTGATTTGTTATTTCTTCTTTTTTCTGTTAATTTATCTTGATAATTATTATTTTAAAATATATAGTAATTTTAGTCAATAATTTTTCACCTGAGTTTAATACAACTCTATCTGACTGTATGAAATGACTTTACTGCAAAAAGCTAATTTTTCACTTCAAGAGAAATTTTTCGAACCATCTAAAGTTCGATTTCAGTTGAAATAAGGACTGATCAGAAAATGTGGTGATTACTGAAAAGCACCACTCTAAGGTGCCTTCAAATATTAAATGAGAGTCTTTAAAACAAAAAAATCTCCTCATGTCTTTATGAGGAGATTTTTGTCTCAAGATAATCCATATTTCTTCATTTTTCGCACAATCGTTGGTTGACTTACTCCCAGCACTTTTGCTACTTCACGGGTAGTAGAATATTTTTGTAAAGCTTTTGCAATGATCTGTTTTTCTACTTCTTCCACTGCATCTTTTAAAGGCATCAGACTGGGTACAATAATATTTGAGGGAGTTTTTACATACTCATCAGACCGAATATATTCTGGTAAATCATCAATCCCAATTAGATCATTATTGGTCAATACTACCAATCGCTCAACGGTGTTCTCGAGTTCCCGTACATTTCCCGGCCAATCATACCGTTCCAGTGCCTTTAACGCTTCCGGATCAAACCTCTTATTCGTTTTAAATTGAGTATTAAACCGTTCCAGGAAATGATAAATTAGCGGAATAATGTCCTCTCGCCGTTCACGTAAAGGTGGAACATAAATTGGTACCACATTTAAACGATAATAAAGGTCTTCCCGGAACTTACCTTCTTTAACCATCTGTTCTAAGTTTCGATTGGTGGCAGCAATAATCCGGACCTGAATTTTTATTGGATTGACACCTCCAACCCGAACAATCTCCTTCTCCTGAATGGCGCGAAGAAGCTTCACCTGCAAATTCAACGAAAGTTCACTAATCTCATCTAAAAAAAGGGTCCCTCCTTCAGCCAGCTCAAAAAGTCCGGGCTTCCCCTCTTTTCTTGCTCCGGTAAAGGCTCCCTTTTCATAACCAAACAGTTCAGATTCCAGAAGATTCTCAGGAATAGCACCACAATTCACTTTAATTAATGATCCTTCATGCCCCTGGCCCGTGCGGTGAATAATCTTGGCAACGATCTCTTTACCCACTCCTGATTCACCTGTAATTAGAACTGTTGAGTTCACCTCTCCCAGTCGGAGAGCTAATTTAATCACCTTTTGCATCGCCTCACTCTGGATGACCACATCATCTAATTCCAACTGCTGCAACCGCAGTTGGGCCAGTTCTGAATGATAACGCTGGCTTAACTTCCGGGTCTCTGCCAATTGCTGTTTTAATGAATTCAATTCCGCCAGATCACGTACAGTAGTCACAACCCGGACAATATTTCCTTCTTCATCAAAGACAGGGTTACCCGTAATTAAAACTTCTTTCCCTGTTTTAATCTCATGGGTGATGGTGACAGGTTCCCGTTCTTCCAATACCAATAAAGTAACAGACTGAGAATAAACTCCTTCTTCCACCAATTCTTTCATATTCCGACCAATGACCTCTTCTGCTTTAATTCCACTAATTCGCTCATAGGCACTATTAACCCGTAAAGTGTTTCCTTCACCATCGGTGATATAAACACCATCGGAGATAGACTCAATAATTGTATCCAACTCCCGATTTAATTCCTTAATTGATTTTAATTCCTGACTGATCGACTCCAATTCTGAAATATCCTGAAAGATTGCTACAGCTCCCACAATCTTTCCATCTTTGATAATGGGGGTGCGATTGGTCAGTACCATCACATCTCCAATTTTCATCTTTTGCGAATACTCAGCCTGGCCAGTTTTTAACACGGTTAAAAGTCCAGTAGTGGGAATTACCTCATCTACTGGTTGACCCATAACCTCTTCTGCGTTGACTCCCACAATTTTTTCAGCAGCATGATTGAAAATGGTTATAAACCCCTGTTCATCAACAGCGACAATGGCATTATGGGCTGCATCCAAAATAGTTTTTAATTTTTCTTCATTGTAATTTCTGGTCGTCACCATCATCCCCCCTATCAAACCTTTTTATATTATATAATTAAGCTGCAAAAAGCTAATTTTGAGCGTCATAGAAATTTTTCGTTAAACCATCTTAGTGAAATTTTGGTCGAAATAAGGCCTCATCACAGGATGTGATGAGCTAATCAAAAACCAGGAGGGCCCATTGATTAGTGTGCCTTATTTCGACTGAAATCGAACTTTAGATGGTTCGAAAAATTTCTTTTGAAGTGAAAAATTAGCTTTTTGCAGTAAAATCATATATATTTTCGGCAAACCCTTCTCCTGTTCCTTCAGCCACTATTTATTCAGATTTAGTTTTAAAAGTAACTGGATAACTTGACATTCTTAAGAAAAACCAATATATTTGTAAATAGCTATCTTCCTATGATCAAAATTAAAAAGGGGTAATAACTATGAAAAAAAATTTTAATGTTCGTTTTTTAATAAAGCTTTTTACAACCTTTTTCAAAATCGGTATGTTCACTTTTGGCGGCGGTTTTGCCATGATTCCTTTAATGGAAAAAGAGCTGGTAGAAAGACACGGGTGGCTTGATAAAAAACAATTTATTGATTCAATATCACTGACCCAGACCATACCGGGAGCTGTTGCCATAAATTTAGCCATCTTTCTTGGGTACAATCTAGCTGGATTGCCGGGTGCTCTAGCTGCCACCGTCGGTGTTGCTCTTCCATCTTTTTTAATCATCCTGCTTATTGCCATAAGTTTTAACCGTTTTCGTAATAACCAAATTATCGAAAATGTCTTTAAAGGAATTAGACCCACCGTTGTTGCTTTAATTGCTTATGCCGGGGTCAAGCTTATAAGAACCATTGATTGGTCAGTTTTATTAATTATTGTTTTGATTGTTACTCTAATTGCCAGAATTCTGTTTGACATCAATCCGGTTATATTAATTGTTGCCGCCAGTATGGCCGGATTAATCAATTATTTTTTAAACCGCAAAACATTCTTTAAAGACCAATCAGAAGAATGAATAATGAGGTGATAATATTGCAAATATTACTTAGTCTCTTTTTATCCTTTTTTAAAATCGGACTTTTTGGATTTGGTGGAGGTTATGCAATGATCTCTTTAATTCAAGAAGAATTAAAATCACACGGCTGGTTAGCAATAAAAGATTTCATTAATATTATCGCAATTGCTGAGATGACTCCAGGGCCAATTGCCATTAATAGCGCTACCTTTGTCGGATTTAAAGTCTCCTCTATATTAGGTTCAATATTTGCAACCTTTGGGGTAATTACTCCTTCATTTATCCTTGTAATTATTGTGGCCCACTTTTTTAAAAAAGCTCAAAAATCCCCTTATATAAATGCAATTCTGAAATTTTTGCGCCCTGTAGTGATTGGATTGATTTTGACTGCAGCATTTACTATCTCTGAATCCAGTTTTATTGATTTAAAAAGCCTGATAATTGGGAGTGCTGTTTTTATTGTCATGTTGAAGACTAAAGTGAGTCCGATTTTTATTATAATACTCTCCGGTCTAGCAGGAATTATCCTCTATGGATAAAATTAGTGCCAGATCTTCTGGCACTTTTTTCTCAGGAGCAAAATGCCCTTTGAGTACTACAAAAAGTATAATTTTCTTGATCAAAAAAACTTAAGGCTGTTGACATTCTAACTTTGTCAACAGCCTAACCATTCTACTATATCAAAAGAGTAGGTAGTTCCAGTTTAAAACTCTTTAAACTCTCAACTTTGCTTTAATCTTTTCAAGAATCTCCTCAGTATCTTCAGCAGTCATATTATTTAAAAGCTCATCATCCACTTTAACTGTTGGACCGTTCTTACAATTTTCAAAGCAGAAAGTAGCCTCAATCTTCACCCGTTCTTTAAGAACAGGATCTTTTTCAACTGCTTTCATTAGACTTTGCAAAAGATCATAGGAACCTCCAAGATAACAGCAGGTACCTACACAGACAGCAACAGAAATTTCTTCTAAACCGCTGCCAGTTAAGTGAATTTCTTCACCCCGGATCCGGCGCCGATTGCCATAGTTGGTGTGGAGTAGATGGTGAATTTCATCATGCGAAAGTTTCGCTAAATGCTTTTGATAAAATTCATTAATTACAGGGCTATCCTGGGATTTGTGAATCTGAAGCATCCTATCAGCTCGATAAATTCCAGCTGCCCTTTCCTTACGAGCTTCGGTATCATTGGGGAATGGTTGACCAGCACCTCCAACACATCCACCCGGACAGGCCATTACTTCCACCAGATGATACTCAACTTCACCGGACTTAATCTTTTTAAGAAGTTTTTTAACATTACCCAGACCATGAACAACAGCAATCTTTACATCGGTACCGTTCAGGTTAACAGTAGCTTCTTTAATTCCTTCCATGCCCCGGACAGCTTTAAAGTTTACATCTTCCAGAGTTTTATCGGTAAGCATTTCATAAGCCGCCCTTAATGCAGCCTCAGCAACCCCACCAGTAGCACCAAAGATTACACCAGCACCGGTAGCAAAACCGAAGGGCAGATCCAGTGATTCAATTTCCAGTTCATCAAAAATAATACCTGCTTCTTTGATCATTCGGGCGATCTCCTGGGTAGTTAATACATAATCTACATCTCTTACACCATTATGGCTAAATTCTTTACGTCTTGCTTCAAACTTCTTAGCAGAGCATGGCATTAAGGAGACCACAATTAAATCTTTAGGTTCAATGCCCAGTTCTTTAGCATAGAACCTTTTTACCACTGCTCCAAACATCTGCTGTGGAGATTTACAGCTAGATAGGTTATCCAAAAGATCAGAATGATATTGTTCAGCATACTTAACCCAGGCCGGACAACAGGAAGTAAAAATAGGCAGCCGTTCATTATTTTTAAAACGAGCGATAAATTCCCTGGTCTCTTCCATTACTGTTAAATCAGCTGCAAAACTGGTATCAAATACTTTGTCAAAACCTAAACGGCGTAAAGCTGCAGCTAATTTTCCTAATTCAATATCACCAGGTTTACCACCGAACTCTTCACCAATAGCCACCCTGACAGCTGGAGCTATCTGCACAATAACAGTCTTGCTCTCATCCTGAAGAGCTTCCCAAACCTCTTCGCGTTCTGACTTAACAACCAGAGCACCAGTCGGGCAGACAGAAGCACATTGACCGCAGTTAACACAATCTACTTCAGCCAGTTGTTTATTGAATGCCGGGGTTACCATTACTTTTGAACCTCGATTAGCAAAATCCAATACACCAATTCCCTGTACTTCCTGGCACATCCGCACACAGTCACCACAAAGAATACATTTGTTAGGATCACGTACTAAAGAAGGACTGCTATCATCAATAGGTAGCTTCTGATCCCTCTGACCGAAACGAATTTCTTTAATTCCAAACCGTTCTGCCAGATCCTGTAGTTTACAGCTACCACTCCGTTCACAGGTAGTACATTCCCGATCGTGATTAGCCAGTAATAATTCTAAAGCCATTTTACGAATATGCTGTAAACGTTTTGTGTGAGTTTTAATTTTCATTCCCGGACGTGGAGCGGTGGAACAGGCAGCAACAATTCCCTGCCCCTCTACTTCTACAAGACACATCCGACATGCACCGTAAACACTCAGTTCAGAATGATAACAGAATGTGGGTAACTCAATACCAGCCTTACGAATCACCTTCAACAGATTCTCTTCACCGTTTAATTCATAACTATGATTATTAATAATAATTTGATTCATTTTATACCACCTCCACTGCATCAAATGGGCAGGCCTCTACACAGGCACCGCACTTGATACATTTCTCAGTATCCAAAATAAAAGGCTTTTTAATCTCACCGGAAATAGCACCAACAGGACAAACTCGTGAACATTTGCTGCAACCTTTACATTTATCGGCATTAATACCATAAACTTTAAGAGCCTCACAAATACCAGCAGGACATTTCTTATCAACAACATGCGCAATATATTCGTCTCTGAAGTATTTAAGTGTAGTCAAAACTGGATTAGGAGCAGTTTTACCTAAACCACAGAGAGAACCATCTTTTACTGCAGAAGCGATATCCTCCAATTTTTCGATATCCTTAAGTTCTCCCTTACCATCTACAATCCGCTGTAAGATTTCTAACATCCGCTTGGTTCCTTCACGGCAAAGAACACATTTACCGCAAGACTCATTTTGGGTAAACTCCATGAAGAAACGTGCCACCTCAACAATACAGGTGTCTTCATCCATAACTACTAGACCACCTGAACCGATCATAGCACCAACTTGACTCAAAGAGTCAAAATCAAGGGTGAGATCCAGATGTTCTTCTGTCAAACAACCACCAGACGGACCGCCAATCTGTACAGCTTTAAATTTTTTATTATCTTTAATTCCACCACCAACATCATAGATAACTTCTCTTAAAGTAAGACCCATTGGAACCTCAATCAGACCAGTATTAGCAACATCACCCGTGATAGCAAAGGTTTTGGTTCCTGGACTATTTTCAGTTCCAAGTTTTCTAAACCAGTCTGCACCTTTTAAGATAATGTTAGGTACATTAGCCAGTGTTTCCACATTGTTAATGGTAGTTGGGCAACCCCAGAGACCTCTTTGAGCAGGGAATGGTGGCTTAGGTCTTGGCATACCCCGTTCACCTTCAATGGAAGCCATTAGTGCTGTCTCTTCACCACAGACAAAGGCACCTGCACCTTCTTTAATAATTACTTTAAAACTGAAATCAGTACCTAAAATATTCTCTCCCAAAAGACCATAAGCTTGAGCATCAGAAATAGCTTTCTTAAGACGTTTCACTGCCAATGGATATTCAGCACGTACATAGATATAACCGGTATCAGCACCAGTAGCATAACCGGCAATCATAAGACCTTCAATAACTTTGTGTGGATCCCCTTCCATAATACTGCGGTCCATAAATGCACCTGGGTCTCCCTCATCTCCATTACAGATAACATACTTCTGCTCTCTCTCTTCATCTAAAGCAAACTGCCACTTAAGGCCAGTTGGGAAACCGCCACCACCGCGGCCACGCAGACCAGAAGCTTTGATAATATCCACAACTTCCTGTTGACTCATGGTCAAAGCTTTAGCAATAGCTTGATAACCATCACGAGCCAGATATTCCTCTAAATCCTCAGGATCAATCACACCACAGTTCATCAAACCAATTCGGGTTTGATTTTTATAGAAAGGAATTTCCTTTTCAATTGGATAAATTTCTCCACTAACCGGATGTTTATAAGCTAAACGCTCAATGATCTCACCTTTTTTAATAGTAGTCTCAACAATTTCTTCCACATCATCAACAGTTACCTTTGTATACAAAACTCCTAAAGGTTCAATTCGTACTAATGGACCCATAGCACAAAAACCGTGACAGCCGCTGGTCTTTACAGCAATACTCTTACAACCATCTTCGATAAAGGTAACTTCAGCCTTTATATCTTTAGTTGCTTCCTTTAAAGCAGCAGCAATATCCAGTGAACCGCTGGCTACACAACCTGTACCGGCACAGATTAAAATCCGGATGGTCTCATTTTCCATCCTTTGCCGTGCTTTTTCTTTAGCAGCATCCAGGGCTTTCTTACTATCGATTTTCAGTCCCATTATTGACCATCCTCCTCTTTCATAAGTTGATCAAGAATCAGTTCAATAGCTTCTGGAGTCATCTGACCATAAACCTTGTCATTAATGGTAACAACAGGAGCAAGACCGCATGCACCCAAACAGGAAACAGTTTCAACAGTAAAATTCAAATCATCAGTGGTTTTGCGATCTCCCTTAAGACCAACTTTTTTACGGATAGCATTATATACCGGCATTGAGCCCCGTACGTGACATGCAGTTCCATCACAAACTCTGATAATATATTTTCCTTTAGGCTCTAAAGAAAACTGAGCATAGAAAGTAGCTACTCCAAAAACCGTCGCAGGAGAAAGATCCATTGCTGTAGCAACATAAGTTAAAATTTCTTCTGGAAGATAACGATATTCTTCCTGAATTTCCTGCAGAATAGCAATTAAAGAAGATTTCTTTTTCCCATACTTCTCGATAATTTCATTTACTTTTTCAAATTTCCGTTGTAAAGCAGACATTGTCAATGCCATAATCTATCCCTCCTAATAATATTCAATCTCGACAGTTTTCCCCTGATCCAACAAAATATCTTTCAGCGACTCAACAAGCCGCATCTTAAATCCAAAATCAATGGGAAGATCAGGATTCTGATAGACCGGATTAATGGCCTTACCCACAAGGAAACGAATTTGATCAGATTCCAACAGAATTCTGGCCAACTCAGACGCACCATCTTTACCCTGAATCTCTTCTATTAAACTACTCTGCTTTAAGAGTTCCAGTGTACGAGATAAAGTTAAAACTCCTTCTGTTACCAGATCCACCCCATCAATCTCACCACAGGGCGGAACCTTAGAATCCAGACTGGACAATTTAACCTTCAACTCCCGATTCATTTCACGGGCAATGATTTTACTTGTAGTTCCGCCACAGATGACTTTTTTACCTTCTGAAGCAAACAACTCCTGAGAGACATATCGATCCTTTGAGGGATCTTCAGGTGGTCCAACAACAATAGTTGCTTTTTTTGGATAACGAGCTTTTACTGCTAACACTGTTGTATCATCTCCTGGTTGATCAGCATATAATCTTTGACATACATTTGTCAGCCAAAAGGCAATGGATGAAGCATCTGGATAATCATCAACTATTTTTTCCAGATATTTAACCACATTTTTTCTCTGCCAACCGAGATTAAGAACCCCGCCCACACCTGCATGGATTACCCCATCACTTACTGCCACAAGAATATCTCCTTCTTTTAACTTAAAATGGCATTCTTTAATTTCTTTTTCAACAATTTTACGGGTTTTCATCTTAAGTGGAACAGCTTTATTCCCACGAAGAAAAATGATTCCAGGATTATCAAACTCTACTACATAGGCTTCTTCCTTCTCATAATCTATCTGAACGATGGTGAAAGTGGAGTAAGCAAGATTACGCACTTTACAGATGGGTAATGTTCTACCAATAGTATCCAGCACATCTTCTAATTTTGCACCATTTTTTAACATGGTAACAATAATTTTAGTAGTTAAAGTAGCAAGAATATTGGCCTTAACTCCACTTCCTAAACCATCGGAAAGAACAGCGATTAAACTTTTATCGGTCCTTACAATTTCAACTTTGTCTCCACAGAGTTCCTCTCCAGCCTTATTTAAACTGGAAACTCCTGTTTCAAAAATCAAACCCACCGCTATCTCTCCTTATTTCTTTTTCATTAAATCCATTAATTTAGTTAAAGTAACTTTGGTTTCTGCGGTAGTTTCACCTAAAAGACCAGCAATTTCCTGAGCCACCCTCATCTGTTTATCTATAACCTCCTGGGCTTTCTTAAAAGTCTCTTCCCGCATCTTATCAAACTCATCTTTTTGTTTTTCTTCCCTCGTCACATCATAAAAAATTCCAATGATTAAATCATGTTTATCAACATAAAAAATATATTGTCGAACAATAAGAGAATCAGAATATTTTATCAGCCTGGTTATAAGTTCCTTTTTTAATGCCACCTCTTTAAAAAGAGTGTCATCTATAATTGTCGATAGCTCTCTGCCTTTTACCTGCTGACAACTAACCTTAAACATTTTCTCAGCTGCTGGGTTTATCTCGACAATTTTAAGTTGGTTATCGGTAACAATAATCCCACTAGGAGTTGAACGTATAATAAGATTAGACATGGATTCAGCTCTTGAACGCATATAGGGAAGGCACATTTCCAATTCTGCCAGACCATTATAAACAGCTATAGCTTTCTCACGGCAGGAATCATAACCACACGAGCCACAATTGAGTTCATCCTCAGATGATGTTTTACCAATTTTTGAAAGAATTGTACGAATCTCTTCCTCTGATGGTATTTTATAAGTTCCCATTCGAGGATAAAAATTTCGCTTTACTGAAAAGTTTAATGAAGAAAGTTTTTTCTTATTTTCTTTCCTTACCTGCTGTAACTTTAATAACTTCTGACGTCGTTCAAGCAGGGTAATGGATGTGGCAATACCTACACCACCAATACAGCCACCTTTACAGGCCATCATTTCAATCAACTGTAAATAATCCCATCGTGAAAAATCTTTAAGCACTTCAATAACCTCTTCTAAACCGGTTACAGACAAAAATTTATCTGCAAGTAGATCTGTAGAAAAGCCAGCTGTCTTTAATAAGCCGCCACCTACAGGAAATAATCTGGCAACATTAGGTTTTTCACCATCGAATTCTACAGCACCGACCTCTTTAGATAAAACTCCAGCTTCTTCAATCAATTCCTGTAATTCTTTAAAGGTAAGAACCGCATCTATCTGGCCCTTAACTCCAGGCTGTTCCATCTCTTCTTTTTTGGCAATACACGGGCCAATAAAGACTACCCGTTCAAATTTTTCTTTTAACATTCTGCCATGCAGGGCCATCGGTGAAAGTACAGGTGCCAGATGATCAATCAAATGTGGATAGTGTTTTTCCACCAGATCAACTATTACTGGACAACAGCTGGTTAAAAGCGGCAAAGGTCGATCATCTTTTAACAAATCCAGATATTGTTTAGCCACATACTCCGCTGCCCAGGCTGTTTCCTGAATATAAGAAAATCCTAATTTTCGTAATATGAGAACTATTTCACAAGTAGTATCAAACTTTATACCAACAGGATAGGAGGGTGCTAGACTTACTGCAATCCTTTCACCACTTGCAAGCCATTGACGAACCTGTTCTAAATCAGTCTTTCGTACCTGTTTGGCTCCCTGAGGACACACGTGAATACACTTTCCATCATTAATACAACGTTCTTCTACAATCCTGGCCCGCCCCTCATTAATCTGAATAGCTTTCATTGGACAAGAGCGTACACACTTATAACAGTCTTTACAATCGGTTTTTATAGTTGAAATTACACTCATTTTATCTTCCTCCAATCTGTGGAAGAACCTGATCAACAAACAACTTTTTCAGCTCAGTCAAATCAAAAACCGTAATTGGTCCTCCTTCACCAATCCGGATGGTTATACCAGAACTACAATTTTCCATACAAAAACTTGCCTTTAACTCAACTTTATTCTCCAATTGATATAATTTAATTAGCTCTTCAAGTCTTTCAATTACCTGATATGACCCTCTTAAATGGCACGAGCTACCCACGCAAACTGTAATAACCAACAATAAACTCCCTCCCATAAAAATAAAAACCCAATTTTTGTGATTAATTTCACTTATATTGACCTTCTTTACCTTTCAATGATACATTGATAAAGAGATTGAAGCCAGACCACAAATCCATCTTTACTACTGTGAAAACATTCACATTAAAAGACGAAAAAATTTTTTATTTTATTTTTCATTTTTATGATAATACACACCACTTACAATGTCAAGACAATGTCAAGTTTTTTTAAAATTAAATAATTTAATGCACTTTTAGGTTAAAATTTTCTTAATGATATAAAACCCTGATTTTCTTTGATACATAAACTACATAATTATGCAGGACTTTAGCTTACTTTATAGAATATAACAGATGAGTGTTAAGTAGGTTTTATTTTATTTTATATCCATAATTGGTTAATACTTTGATTATAAATTCTTCTGTACCTAAGAAGGAATTTAATGTCTTTTGTAGAATTTTATTCCTATAAAAACCCTAGTTTCCAGATGTTTTTTGGGGTGAGCTAATTCTTTAAAATAAAGAAAGGAGTTGATTAAAATGGACGTTTATTCTTTATTTCCCAGCGCAGGAGGAGAAGCTGAAAAACGTAAATTTTTTCTAGAACAAATCGAAAAACTTCTCTGTAATATTGATGCTCGTAAGGACCCCGAATTAGCCATATTGGATGGCCCTATAGAGCGTAATTATTCTAAGTTAATCGATGAATCAAAAGTACCAGAAAAAGGTCAAGATTTAGAGACACTACATCAATATCTAGATCAATTTGCTGCTGGTAATCCCTATTCCACTAAATATCTGATGTTTAACGCCGATTGTCTTCCAAGTATTCCCTCCCTTCTTGGAATGTTAACCGCTGCTCTATTGAACAGTAATGCAATCTGGGACATAAGTTCCCCTGCAGCAGCTGAAGCAGAAGTTAGAACCATTGCCATGATGGCAGATATAATCGGATATAACCCCCGTCTTGCAAGTGGTTATTTTACTTATGGAGGACAAGGTGGAATTTTTAGTGGATTAAGGATCGGAATTGAAAAAGCCGCTCCCGGTTCACGAGTAAATGGAATTCCAAATAACCTTTATTGTTTCACCTCCAAACTTGCTCATTTTTCATTGTATAAAGCAGTAGAAACAGGAATAGGCACAGAAAAAGTTATCTCTATAAGTACAAACAAAGATAACTCTATGAATCTAAATGAGTTAAAGGAGCGAATGTGTGAAGTTATAGAAAATGGTGGTAAAATTGCATTGGTACTTGCCACCGCCGGTACTACTGACGCTTTTGGTATTGATGATGTTCGCGGCATAAAAAAAATTATTGATGACCTTGTGCAAACTTATAAATTAGATTACGTTCCACACTTACATGCAGATGGTGCAATGGGAGGTCTCTATATTTTCTTTACCAAATACGATTTTGATAAAAATCCATTACAGTTTAATTTCAGAACTCTTCAAGCTCTCCGTAAAATTACAGAAAGAATCAGTGGTATAAAGGAAGCCGATAGTATTTCTATAGATTTCCATAAACTAGGGCAGACACCATACAATAATTCTCTCTTTATGGTCAAAGATTCCAGGGATTTAAATCTGGTTAATTTAAAATTAGATCTCTGCCCATATATTGGAGAAAAAGGATATGGGGATTACTTCACTGGCTATACCTTTGAATGTTCCCGAATGGCATCTGCGATTGCAGCTTTTGCCAATCTGATTACTTTTGGCATAGAAGGTTTTCAAAAAATTTTGGGGAATTATGTAAATCTAACCGTTAAACTAAGAGAACAACTCAAAACCAAATGCCCTCTAATCAAAATTGTTAACCACAAAAATTATGGTCCAATTTCTCTGCTTAGAATTTATAACAATGAAGTTGAGGCTGTTAATGAACTTAAAAACCGCGCTAAAAAGGAAGAAATTATTAAAATTAATAAACTTAATGAAGAATTCTATTCATTGCTAAGGGAAAACAGAAGAAGAATGATGTTTGGAGATACCAAAAAATGCGCTTTGTTAACTGCTCACGATACAAAAGAACAGATTCCTATTAACGGAACTAAAGCATTTATCATTTCTCCTTATACTACCATTGAAGATATAGATGAGATTACCACTTATCTAAAAAATACCTATCAACAGTTAATGGCTACCAAAAATCAAAAATATATTACAGTGGATAGTGTTGGTTAATAAAAAAAGGCCTGGTTCTAAATAAACAGGCCTTTTTCATGTCTGCAGGCTGTTATACACATAACTTGCTCCTACAGGGAAACAGAAACCGCAACCGAACACTCCACCATCCTGGCTGCGCGTCCTTAAAAGTCAAAGCTTCCGCTCCCCTGGCTTTAGCCTTGACTTATACGCTTCAGGAATTATATTTAGTTTTTCTGGTTTCTAAAGCTGAATACCTGTGTACGGGCAAATCTCTAAAAAAATAAATATTTGTTAATAATTTGCAGATTTTTATACCTATTTATTCAGCCAATGTTGCATGGGCCTCTTTTAACTGTCTGATAATCGGAAGATTCTGGGGACATTTTTTCTCACAGGCTCCACATTCAACACAATAAGATGCATCATATTTATCTTTCAAATGGCCCTGTCCAAAATCATTATAGGCTTTTTTAGCATAATCCTTTAGATCATATATACGATAATAGTTCATCAAAGTAAAGATACGTGAAATATCAACCTTCTGTGGACATGGCATACAGTAATTGCATCCAGTACAGTATAGATCAGCTAGTTTCTTCTTCTCTTCCATCACCTGTAATAACTTCTCTTTTTCTTCTGGAGTTAACTGAACATCCCTACATGCAGTCTTTACATTCTCCTCTACCATCTCAATCGTACTCATTCCAGAAATGGCAGTAGAGACATTTGGATTAGAAAAAACAAAGCGAAGAGCTAACTCAGGTGTACTGACAGCATTAGAAACCAGGCTACTGATCTCTTTAGAAGGATAACCTAGTCGTCCGCCACCGACAGGTCCCATAATCACAACTCCCATACCTTTTTTGCGAGCATAGGCAATAGCTTCTTCATTACTCCGATCTAATAGATTATACTGAACTGTCATTGATGCAAAATAACCTGTATCAATAAGCTTGAAAAGATCTTTTGGATCACCATGAAATGAGAAGGAAAGATGGCGAATTAACCCTTCATCCTTCGCTTTCAGGGCTGCTTGAAGAGGCCCATCAGCTACATCAATTTTTTCAGTGTACTTCTCCCAATTGATAGCCCACATGTGATAAAAATCAATATAATCTACATCCAATTTTTTTAAAGAATTTTCCAGACGTTTTCGCCAGTTAGCTCCAGAATCATCCTCAATAGGATTTTTAGTTGAAAGATATATTTTATCACGCCAACCTTTGATAGCTTTACCAACAATAACTTCACTTTCTTTATTACAATAATAAGGTGCAGTATCTACATAATTTACACCCAGTTCCAGCGCCCGACGAATAACTCTAACTCCTTCTTCATGGTCATAATTTTTACCATCTGGAGTTTTAGGGAGTCGCATTGCACCAAATCCCAATAATGAAACCTCAATTCCTGTGTTACCAAATTTCCGGTATTGCATACAAAACATCCTCCCTTCAATTACTACCGACTTTCATTTTTTTATTTCTGTTAAAATAATTCGCGATACAAAATAATTTTCCTTTAAAGATAACAGAACTAATTCTAAAAAAACTGTGGTAATCTACAATAAAAGAATATTATTAAAAGGATTTTTATTTCAAAAAACGAAATAAATTAATGCCAAAAATTTTATAAAGGAGTGGTAACATGGAAAAAATAGTTTTGGATTTTTTACAGAACCGTATTAACAAGTTGCAAGAGATGACCAGTGCCTTGTTTAAAGCCCATTGGGAGTTCTCCACAACAGGAACTGAAGAACTACAAAAACAATTGATAAGTTTAAAAGAAAAACTGGCCCATTTTCTCTCTAATGAAGAAGATTTTCAAAAAATTAAAGATTTCCTTAATTCCAAAATTGACAATGATTTGATAGTCCGCCAGTTAACTGTCCTCTATAACGCCTATCTTAAGCACCAGATAGATTCCGAACTTATCCAGCAGATTGTAAAATTGGAAGCTGAAATAGAAAGTGAATTTACTAACTTCCGTGCAAATTATAATGGCAAACGCATTACTAATAATCAAATTCTTGATATATTACAAACTTCAACAGATGAAATTGAAAGAAAATCTGTATGGCTTTCCAGTAAACAAATCGGCCAGAGGGTAGCACCACTTTTATTAAAATTGGTCAAATTGAGAAATCAGGTTGCTAATAAGTTAGGATACGCTAATTATTACTCTCTGGCTTTACAAACTGATGAAATTAACGAAAAAGAACTTTTTGAAATCCTGGATCGGTTAAAAGAGCTAACGGATGAACCATTCCGTAAAGTCAAAGAAAAAATTGATTATAATTTAGCCCAAAAGTTCGGTATCTCAACCGAAAAACTAATGCCCTGGCATTATAGTGACCCATTCTTTCAGGAGATACCAAACAGTGATGATATCGATTTAAATAAATTTTTTAAAGATCAGGATATAGTAGAATTGAGTAAGAAATATTATGCTGGAATCGGTCTTAACGTTGAAGACATCCTGGCCCGGAGTGATCTCTATGAAAGGGAAGGTAAAGATCAGCATGCCTACTGTATCCATATCGATGGTGAAGGAGATATAAGGATTCTATGCAATCTTAGAAATACTGAATATTGGATGAACACTTTACTACATGAACTGGGACACGGTGTATATGATAAATATCTGGATTTTAATTTACCCTTTATTCTACGACAACCGGCCCATACATTTCTTACAGAAGCAATAGCAATGATGTTTGGCCGTCTCTCCCGTGATCCCCAGTGGTTAAAAGAAATTGCCGGCGCTAGTCCAAAACTGGTTGACTGTTTACAGGATCAACTCCGCTGGCAGGAACAATTAGCTTTACTTATCTTTATCCGTTGGGGACTTGTAATGGTCTATTTTGAACGGGAATTATATAAAAATCCTGAACAAAACTTAAACAGACTCTGGTGGGATTTAGTCAAAGAGTTACAGCTATTAAAATGTCCTGCAAATCGTGAAAACCATCCTGACTGGGCCGCTAAGATCCATCTGGGTACAGCACCTGTATACTATCACAATTATATTCTGGGATATCTAGCTGCCTACCAGATAGAAGCTACCATTAAAGAATCACTGCAAATTCCACATTTGATCAATGAACCAAAAATTGGTTCCTTTTTGATTGAAAAAATCTTTAAACCGGGAGCTAGATATCACTGGAATACATTATTAGAAAAAGCTACAGGCAGAAAATTGACACCTGATTTTGCCGTCCAGGTATTTAAATAAGATCAAATACAGGCTATTGAAAAAGGGGAAGCACGCATAACTTGTTCCTACAGGGAAACAGAAAAAACTAAATATAATTTCTTCCGCAACCGAACACTCCACCATTCTGGCTGCGCGTCCTTAAAAGTCAAGGCTTCCGCACCCCTGGCTTTAGCCTTGACTTATAGTCCACAGCATGCAAAAAACATAATTCCTGGACAAAGAAAAAGCGCCCTCGATTTAAAAAGGGCGCTTTCTTACTTTTTATTCAACACCAAAATTCGGTATTGGAGGAGGTTGTAGTTTATGTAAACTGCGGGCATGTAAACGATCCACAACCTCTTTTACTCTTGGTTCTGCCTCTCCTGTGAGAATATAATGGTCTAGCTCTTCATAGGTAATACCCATCTCAGCTTCATCAGTTTGATTTTCCCAAAGTCCAGCAGAAGGAGCTTTGGTAATAATTCTTTCAGGAATTCCCAGATGACGCGCCAACTCTCTAACCTGTGTCTTAACCAAATTACCTAAAGGCGCAAGATCTATTCCACCATCTCCATATTTAGTAAAATACCCCACTGTCAGCTCACTACGATTATCTGTGCCGACCACCAGAGCATTATAAAGACTGGCAAAGTAATATAAAGTTGTCATCCGTAAACGCGGTTTAATATTAGCCAGAGCCAGGTTATCTTGAGAAAGTTTTTCCGTTCCACCGATAGCATCTCTTAATGCATCAAAGGTTTTTTCCAGATGAACCACTTTATATGGTATATCAAAGGTCTCGGCCACAAGCCGGGCATCTTCCTCATCCTGTGGATTACTATAACATGGCATAATAATTCCCAAAGTACTATCGGGGAAAGCTTTTTTACAAAGGACAGCCGTTACTGAAGAATCAATTCCTCCACTTAAACCTACCACTGCCCCTTTGGCATGAGCATCCCGTACCTTATTTCGAATCCAATCAACTAATTTTTCTGTTAATTTCTCGTAATTTGCCACTTAAAAACCTCCTTTCTATTAGCAGAATTCCTTAAAACAGATTATATGATTTTACTACAAAGAGCAAATTTTTCCCTTGATTAGCTCATTATCTCCCAATTTCTCCTTCTGTCTCATTTAAAATGGTTTTAGCTTTTTGCAGTTTAACTATTATATTATATTGTAACATCCAACCACTTTTAATGCAAGAAAAAAGATAACCCTCTAAAAAAGGGTTATCCTTAATTTGTAAAAAAATATGAATTATATCCTTTTATACACGAGCCTGCTTAGCGAGGATGTTCGCAGCTGCCCTTGCTATAGTCATTTCATACTCACCAAGGGTTTTATCAGCAGAAGATAATATTACTGCACCAAAAATATCGCCATGCCGTATAATAGGACTAATTACAGCAGATTGGATTGGACAATCATCATGACCGCAATCTTTACAAATTTCTTCAGCCCCAGCCTTTTCAATAAGAATTGTTTTCCGCTGCTCTAAAGCCTCTAATGTTCCTTTACCCAACTTATGATTAAGATTATTAATAGATGAAGCAATAACTTTTTCTGTATCAACAACCATTGCATCACATTCAGTAGTTTTTGCCAAAGTTTCTACATAATCATCAAGCAGCTCAATTTCAGCTAGTGGTGAATATTTTTTTAAAATAACCTTACCTTTTCGATCAACAAAAATCTCTAAATTAGTGCCTTCATCAATATTCAAATTCCTTCTAAGTTCTTTGGGAATAACTACCCGCCCTAAATTGTCTATCTTTCTAACGATTCCAGTTGCTTTCATATTATCGCCTCCTTACCCCTATTTTACTCACTTTTTATAATTATTATGTAATATTTGACCTTCAAAAAGGCTTTTTTAAAAACATAATAATTTGATTTCCTCTAATATCTATCTTTGTAAAATTTTAATTTTTATACGTCTTTACCTATACAGGAATATTTTACTTATTCTAATTGACTGATTGTGTACAACAGGATATAATTTAAGTAAGCATTCATGGTTAAACTGCAAAAAGCTAATTTTGAGCGCCATAGAAATTTTTCGTTTAACCATCTTGGTGAGATTTCAGTCGAACTTTAAATGGTTCGAAAAATTTCTTTTAAAGTGAAAAATTAGCTTTTTGCAGCAAAATCATTTATAGATTGTTGGTTGTAATTATTTATTTTAAAATTTTATTAAAGGAGTGAAATTTATGAAATTTAGCAGGTTAATCCTTGCTGTTGTGGTAGTCACTTTATTTTTATCAGGTTGTTCGATGCCAGCTTTTAAAGATTTTTCAGAAATTAAACCTCCATCCTGGAAAGTAAATGTAGCAGTACCTGTATATAAAGGAGAATCACTTTTAAAAAAAGCAATTGATGAAAGTAAGTTGTCAAACCCAGAAAAGGGTATCACTTTTGGAGTTGAAGGTGATACATACGTATATACTTATGAAAATAATATTAATCCTTACAGCCTTGAAGGAGCTTTAGGTGAGATAGATACTGCTTCCTTCAATTTTGAATATACAAAAGAATTGGGAGCACTTAAAGTCACTACTAATATTTTAGCAAACTACTTTAATAGTTATGGAGATACGTTAACCCAAGATACCCTGGTTATTCCATCATTTGAAAAAAACTGGACAACCAATACTGGATATATACCCCTTCCTTTTACCAGAGCTAGAATATCTAACTATTTTAATGAGTTAGATGAAAATGATAAAACAAATAAACTTATATTTACTTTGAAAACTACAGAACCCATTGATTATTTAAATATCAAAATTTTGGGAATAGTAGATGCTAACGGTAATCCCCTTACATGTCAATTTGGAAAAATTGGAGGGGATAACGATACAGTAGTACCCGAGGTAACATTAACAAAAACAATTTCTCTGGCCGGATCTGTGATAACAGAAAATATTGATTTAGACATTACATTAGGAGTTCATAGTTCAAAAGGTTCCATCAGTTTAGACATCGAATTACAGGAAATTGAAATTGTTGAACTTGAAGGTTTTCTTGGGGACGTTTCCCTTGATGAATCTACATTTCAAATTTCTGGACTTAATCCTTTAAGGGACAATAACCTGGGAATTGACAGTATCACATTTGAATCTGGAAAAATAGAGATCACTACAACCTATAGTGGTCCAGACAATAATTTTCCATTCCAGGTTACTATTCAAGAAATTAAACTAGGTAATAATCTCTTTCAGAACGATATCAATAACAATCTATATATCGACCTAACTAATATGACCCTGGATTTAAATGCTGATTTTTCAGGAACTATTACAATAAACCCTACATCTATCAATACCTATGATGTATGGGATGAAAACACTAACCAATTAATTCCTTATAAATATACCATTAAATTCTCCATGGCTAATGTTAAAGTAAAATCAATCACAGGGAATGTTGCAAAATTAACTGAACTTATATATGACCCTAATCCAGCCACTCCTGAATGGGACTTTTTAATTGAAGAAAGCAGTCCAGGTAAAGAAGAAATTCCTTATCCTGAAGAGTTAAAAGAATTTGAATTTGGACTCCCAGGTATATACATTGAATTGACTATTAATAATAATACAGACTTTGCAGGTGATCTAACTTTGACAGTTACACCTTATGCTGATGCAACAGGAACTCCTGCTACAGACAAAGATGGAAACGTGCTTCCAGAAGCTGTCATAAATATTCAGATACCAGCAAGAACAGGTAATGAGGGTTATATAGAAAAAATTAATACCGAACCCATTCTTGATATGTTTAATAATAGAGTGCCCTATATGTCCTTCTCTATTTCCGGTAATCTTTATATCGCAGGAGAAAAAGTAACTATTTCCACTGACGATTCTATAGCAGTATCCATGAAAGTATCTGTACCGATACTCTTAAAAATACCTGCAGGTGGTTCAATCTTTAATATTTTAAATAATGAAAAGATCACCCTATCAGCTGATGATATTAATACTATAGAACAAATAGCCGAATTCATTGAAGAAGCTTATATTCATATTCCTTACCAAAATGGAAGTACTCTTGGTTTTGGCCCAATCTTTACCTTCTCTGATGGTGTCAACAAAGTTACACTGAATGAAAAAAATACCGTCCTTTATCCTAAGGAGGATAATCAAGAATTTTATGAAGGTGAATTAATCTTTGGTATAAACAAAGAATTAATTGACATCATTAAAAATGAAAATGGATTCTATTTAACTGTTGATTTAAAAATTCCTAATGAGAGCGATAAAGAGCGGGAAATGAAATTAGAACCAGATGCCTTTATAAAGTATAATATCTATCTAACAGGCAAGATCAATGCCCATGTACCGGAAGATATTTAAAAAAGGAGTGACTTTTAAGTGAAAAGAGCATATCTCTTGCTTGGACTGTTGCTTTTAACAATGATATTTTCTGGAACTGTAAATGCTTCTGCAGATATAAAGGGAATGGGAAATGCCCCTGGCGCAGCAGCTATAGGTGATAATGCTATTGAATGGAATCCTGCTGCACTTAATGTAGAAAAAGGCATTTTTAAATTAGATCTGGCACTTCTAGATACTACCCTCTGGACCAACTCTTTTAGCATTATCGATATTCTTAATTATGGTGGACTTGTAGAAGGTAGTGATGCTAATTGGGATGAGGAAGAAATCGAAGAGATTCTAAATCTAATTCCCAAAACAGGGTTCAGTATCAATATGGATCATACTACCCGGCCAAAGCTGATCATTGGCCCTGTGGGATTTTCTACAGGTATTAATGTCCATGCCAGAGGTAGATTGGATAAAGACCTTTTTGAGCTATTTTTAAAGGGAAATACACCTTATGTTGATTTGAAAGGAACTAACGAACCAGAAAAGATTCTTGATCTTACAGATACCGAACTTGACTTTCTAGCTACCGCCGATATAGGCTTAGCATTTGGTATTCCACTTCATAAATTTAAGTTTATCAAAGATAAAATCAGTAAATATTTTGACACATTATATTTTGGTACTGGTTATCATTACGTAACAGGTTTCCATGCTAATATAACCCTTACTGATGAGACTAAATTTTATCTTGGTTATGATGATGAAGGAATCCCTACTATCCGTTTCGAGGATAACAAAACCTTTAAAGAGAAACTGGATGAATTAGAAGAAGGCGCTTTATATCCATTGATCGAAGCTATTTATCCCACTGACTTTTCACATATAGGAACTGGATCAGCCCTTGACTTTGGACTATTTGCTCAACGAGATAAACTCTCTTTTGGCGTAAGTTTAATGAACCTTGGCTCCATTACTATTAAAGATGGAGAAATAATGCAATACGGATTAATTAAAGACTCCGGAACTGAAGAAGGCTTTAGATTCTCAGAAGAACCTGTAATTACAAAATTAACTGAACCCCGCAAAGTTATGCTTCCTTCAAAGTTTAACTTAGGAGTATCTTATAAATTCAGACGCTGGCTTTTGTTGGGCGCTCAGTTTTCCAGTACTAAAGCCGGCGAGAATTTACGCTACAATGAAATTGGCGCAGGATTAGAATTTAATCCTCTAAGAATTCTCCCCCTTCGGCTTGGTATAATTAGATCTTTTGCTAAAAATAGTACTACTTATACCGGAGGTCTGGGAATACATTTAGGTCCTCTTAAGACTGATCTGGCAGCAACATTTGATTATAAAAGTATTTCTATGGGTGTCAATACTTCTATTGAATTTTAAAAGAACAAAATGCCCTTCGGGCACTGCACAAAGCTAATTTTTCGCTTCACAGTGAAATTTTTCGAACCATCTAAAGTTCGATCTCAATCGAAATAAGGCATACTAATCAACGGGCTCTCCTGGCCTTTGATTAGCTCATCACTTCCTGTGATGAGGCCTTATTTCTCCTTCGATCTCACTAAGATGGTTTAACGAAAAATTTCAACATCGCTCAAAATTAGCATTGTGCAGTTTGATTATAATGTTATCCACAAACTGCAAAAAAGTATAATTTCCTAAACATTTAAAAAATATCGACCCTTTTACAGGGTCGATATTTTTTAACTTTATAAATATTTTTTCATTTTAGTTGCCAAACATTTCTTTTAATTCTTCCCGGGTAGAAGGAACTTTTATTTCACCAGCGATAATTTGCATCTTATATCCTTCTACGATATCAAGAGTATCTTTATCAAACATTTTCTTTGCATGTTCACTATAACCTACACCATTTTCCGCTAAACCAAGAACAATGTGACCAGCTTTCCACTCACCTTTAATCAAAGCCTTAGATACGGTATAAACACCAACATCAACCCGCTTCAGCATACTGGTCAGTACGCTATCTGGTGCTAAGTGGAATTGAGGACTGTCAACGCCAATGGCAAAGTACTCAGGACCTTTTTCTTCAGCAGCCTTAATAACACCAATACCACAAGCACCGGAAGCGTGATAAATAATATCAGCACCCTGAGAATATTGGGTCAGAGCCAATTCCTTACCCTTGTTTGGATCATCAAACACACCAGTATAACCAACAATAACTTCTGCATCTGGATTTACTGTTTTTACACCAGCAATAAAGCCAGCCTCAAACTTGTGAATCAATGGGAAGTCCATACCACCAATAAAACCAACTTTATTGGTCTTTGTTTTCAGACCAGCTAAAACCCCTACCAGAAAAGAACCTTCATGTTCCTTAAATGTTACAGAAGCTACATTTGGAGCATCCACAACAGAGTCAATCAGACCAAATCTGGTATCAGGATATAATTCAGCAACTTCAGCCAGAGCATCTTGCATCAAAAAACCGATAGCCCAAACCAGGTCATATCCCTGCTCTGCAAGACTACTTAAGTTTACAACATAATCAGTCATCATAGCAGATTCAACAACAGTAACTTTTACTCCAAATTCTTCTTCTAGCCACTTCAAACCCCGATAAGCTGCATCATTAAAGGATTGGTCTCCCAGTCCGCCAACATCTGTAACCATACCAATTTTGATTTCATCTTTGGCCAAAACCATAACTGAAAGACTTAAAAGACAAACTACAGTTAACATAAGTACCAATAGTTTTTTCATAAAAAGCACCCTCCTGTCATTCATTTTTTTATAATTATTAATTCTACAATCCGCAGCAATTCTCCTGCTTCTAATTAAATAGGTATTATATTAATTTTTTGCTTTAATTAAAAATTATCTTCCTAATTCATTTTTCTGATTCACTAACCCTGTTACAATCAAAAAAATTATTCCCTTACTATAGCAGGAACCATATATTCCCGACCAACTACCTAAATCATTCCTGCTTTCTGGGAAAAAGCCCATCTTGAATGAAAGATTATCACAGAGCCATCGGTAAAGGAAGAATCTAGACTAATCTTCAAACGATAGTGAAATTTCAGTCGAACTTTAGACGGTTCGAAAAATTTCTTTATAAAGCGAAAAATTAGCTTTTTACAGTAAAATCATCCTATACATTTTATTAAATATCCTTTGAAATTACCCTAAAGGAAGCTATAAAATAATCTATAAATGATTATACTGCAAAAAGCTAATTTTGAGCGACATAGAAATTTTTCGCCAAATCATCTTAGCGAGATTTCCGACGAAATAAGGCTTCATTAAAGGATGTGATGAGCTAATCAAGGGCCAGGAGAGCCCTTTGATTAGGAAGCCTTATTTCAGCAGAAATCAAGCTTTAGATAATTCGAAAAATTTCTCAAGAAGCAAAAAATTAGCTTTTTGCAGTTTAACCATAAATCAAATATTGAAATAAAAATTCTTTTAACTTTCAATACCTATCCTCCTGATATTAACTTTAATCTTTACATGAACTACTGCCCGGGGAAATTCTTCTTCCCAGTTATGGGATTTCCAATAAGCAGGATAATATGCACGAAAATACTCACCAAAACCAAATACATCTGATTTAAACTCATGCTGAACTTTATCAATAGTTTTGGCGAATTCCCGCTCCAAACGTGCTTTTAATGCTCTTTCCGTCCTTTTGATGGTTTGAACATTGATAGCAGGAATAAGGGATGTCTGTTCAGTTAGATCTCCTTCTATTTCCAGGTTAAGATAAACATGAGGTATGTCATCTTTTACTTCTGTTTTTACATCAGTAAAAACATTACGAAAAGAAAAAGTAATTGACTCCTCATCCGGCCAGGTAGCCTGTCCGATAGTTATTGTACCATGCTTAGATTTTCCAATAATCATCTGATAAATCTGAACTTCTATATTATCAATAGTGCCTATAAACTTATCTTTTTTAAATATAGCAATACTAAAAGCGGTAATAGTCCTTTTATCTTTAGACATGCGTAAATAGGTTGTAACCGGTTCTTTTCCTTCACGGCTTAAAGCTTCAAAAAAATCACGGAAGGAAAAATCAAGGGCCCTGGAAAATTGACTATTGGTTTTGATCAAATTAACTACATAGTCAACTGGGAGAGGATTACTGGGATTTTTAAGTTTCCAGATATCAGCAGCCCTCCCCTCAACTACTGCAATTAAGGTCTTACGGTTAACTCTGGGATTTCGGCCTAAAGAATCCAGGTGCTTTTGAATCCCCTTTCTGGCAAAATCTTCACCTATTACTAGAATACGAAGATGACCAAACTCTATTGAACGATACAAATGAGCCTGAGCATTCATCCTGGCTTCTTCTACAGAATGGCCGGTAGATGCTACTACAGTAATAGGTTCTTTTGCTCCTTCAGCTGTAGAAGGCGAACTTAAATTCAGAGTCAAAAGATGAGGGTCATCTTTTGAAACATCCCAACTCATCCCCCATACCAGAAACTGCTCTTCAATCTCTTTTGCATCCCAACACCCTGAAAATAATAACAATACCATAATAAGTACAACCCATATTTTAATAGTTTTCATTATTATTCACCTTTCTTCGAATAATTGCTACTCCAAATACAATAGCAATAGCTGACCAGATAACACTATTTCCTATATATCCCATTAATTCTACATATTTAAATACTTCTCCCGCGTTTTGAGGAACTATCGTTAAAAAATAAATAGGTATAGCCAGAAATAGCCCGGTATTTTTATAACCCTCTATTTTTAATATTTGTTCGATAGAGAGATTGGCCATATAGTAAAATAAAGCAATAGAACTGAAGATAATAAAAATCAAAAAATACATCAGAAAAAACTCAACCCGTTCGATGACTGGAAAGGTAAGCATTTTAAAATATTGAAGCAATGGATAAAGAAAAAATCCAATCTCAATATGTCCAAAAACAGCAATATTACTAAAAACAACAAAGGTCTTTAGAAGTACAATTATAAGTACAGCAAAATTTGAAATCTTAACTATCTCTTTATGAGAAGTATCTTCTCGTACATAGGGATACAAAAACAATAGGCTTTCAAAACCAAGATAGGCATAATAACCGGGTAAAACTGCTTTTAAAATCAGCTTTAAACCCGCTCCTCCTACTGGCATTAGAAGCAGATCATCTCGATATAATATAAAAGGAACTAAAAATAAAGGAAGTACAGGCACAACAATCCACAGAATTGTCTGATGAAAACGCCCCAGAACTTTTATTCCATTTCGGGTTAAATAATATAGTAACCCCAGAGTAGAGATCATGATAATCTCTATTGGAGTTTTAGGCAAAAACCAGACCGACCCAAGATCGGCTAGAGTTCGAATCGCAATAGAAGAGTAAGCCAAATAGAAGAAAAAAATCATTAATCCAGGTATTTTACCCAAATATTTTCCCAAAACCAGTTCACTAATTTGAATAAAAGTTTTATCAGGGAAATATTTCATTAAAAATAATATTATATTTACAGTGATAAAGGACAATAATCCACCTAAAAGTGTAGAGATCCACCCATCCTGAAGAGCAATTTCTGTAACAAATCTGGTTAGATCAATTAAACCTGTTCCACCCACTCCGACAACTAAAATAGCAAATAACTGTTTAGTAGACAAAACCTTTCTACTCTTCCCTCTATTCATCTTCTCGATCCCCCTTCTGACCTGTCATTCTATCCACATCCTCCGGTTCCGGCGTAGATGAGCGAGTCTTCATCATCCAGAGAGGTAGTCGTAAGATGAGATCTTTAACATCATTCCATCTAAAAGGCGCAGCACCAGCCAGATAGGGTTCTCCAAACGACTCCAAAGTACAGAGATGAATCAAAAGCCAGATCCAAACCATAGCGATTCCAAATGCCCCAAAAGTTCCTGCCGCAAAAATCATGGGAAACCGCATAAAGCGGATGGAGTAAGAAGTACTAAATTGTGGAACTATATAAGCTGAAATAGAAGAAATAGCCACAATAATTATCAAAATAGGACTGGCAAGTTTGGCCTGAACTGCAGATTGTCCAATAACCAAAGCACCAACAATACCAATAATTTGACCGATACTACCAGGAAGTCGTATACTGGCCTCCCGTATTAATTCAATAATCGACTCCATAAAGATAGCTTCCATGATAGTAGGAAAAGGCACCCCTACCCTCGATTTGGCAACTGAAAGAATAATATCACTGGGTATAAGATATGGATGAAAGGCCACTAAAGCTACATAGAGAGAAGTTGCCGTCATAGCTGTTAAAAAACTAACTAAACGTACAATCCTTAGTGCACTTCCAAAGATGGCCCGTTCATAATAGTCTTCTGGGGATTGATAAAATTGGATAAAGACCCCCGGTACAATTGTAACCTGTGGGGTACCATCAACGATTATAGCCACTTTTCCCTCTAATAAGTTTCCTGCCACCCGGTCGGGACGTTCTGTAATTATAATCTGTGGGAATGGCGAATATATATTGTCTTCTATAAATTCTTCCAAATGACCGCTCTCAAAAACCCCATCTATATTAACAGTTTTAAGTCGTTTTTCTACCTCTTCTATCAATTCATCTTTGGCAATCCCCTGAATATACATAATAGCTACATCAGTATTGGTTTTCTTTCCTAGTTGAACCATCTTCAATTTCAGATTTGGATCCTTAATTCTCCGCCGTATTAAAGCAGTATTAAAACGTAAAGTTTCCACAAAACCTTCTCTAGAACCCCGGATAATACTTTCAGCTTCGGGTTCCTGTACATTCCTGGCCTCCCAGCCACGGCTATTAATAATTAAAGCTAAATCACATTTTTCCAATAAAAGAATGACTTCTCCAGATAAAACCCCATTAATCAATTTATACATATCACGTTCTTCTTTAACCTCACCTACAAAAAGGTCTAAATTTTTTAGACGTTTTAATCTTTCAATAGGAGTAAGTTCATCAGAATAATTTTCTTTTTTAATTTTCATAATGGAATGAAGGATATGATTGTTCAAGGTTACCCTATCTACCAATCCATCCAAATAAATGATCGTAGCAGCCACTGGTTTGTCCATATTAAGTTTAAGTTCGCGGAAGATAACATCAGAACAGTCCTGAAAAACTTTTTTCATCCGGCAGAGATTATCTTTATAATTTTCTGTAAGAAAACTTTCTCCTTCAACGATATATGTATCAGCAACAAGCCCTTTATCAGGCTGAAATCTCTTTTTGATCCTTCTTAAAAAATTCCTGAACATAACCCCACCTCCTACTTTTCAGCTTTCCCATTTTTGAGTCATACATAACCGGTAAAGATTACCTGTAATCTGGCAGGGGCTGAGTGGTTAAAACTAATTCCGTTTTACATTCTTCTTTGCTAAATCATATATAATTTTACTGCAAAAAGCTAATTTTTCGCTTCTTGAGAAATTTTTAGAATCATCTAAAGCTCGATTTCCGTCGAAATAAGGCTTCCTAATTAAAGGGCCATCCTGGCCCTTGATTAGCTCATCACATCCTTTAATGAGGCCTTATTTCGTCGGAAATCTCACTAAGATGATTTGGCAAAAAATTTCTATGTCGCTCAAAATTAGCTTTTTTGCAGTATAATCATGAATTTATTCTAAAAAAATCCTAAAGCGGTCAGGAAAAATTCCCGACCGCTTCTATTATATCATTCAACCTAATCATGTAAGTAATCTTCATCTTCTTTATAATCCATCATTGGAAACATCGGATACATCATTGGCATATGCCCCATCATATAAGGATGCATTGGATAATACATTGGGTAAGGTCTTGGATAATGATACATGTGGTACATAGGATACATATGTTTGCAATAATTAGGCATATGACAGTAATAAGGCATGTGATAATGATGAGCCATATGACCATAATAGGGCATATGACTATGATAAGACATATTGCCATAATAAGGCATATGGTAGTAATCATATTTATATTTTTGCATAAACATCATCCTTTCTGTATTTTAAATAATCTTTTTAAATAATCTTATAGAACCGGACAATTGATTATAATATCCGTTTTTTTAATTTTATAGTCGGATTCCATAATCTGTTTAACCGAACGAATAGATTGAGGAATAAAATTCTTTGGTACTATAACATATACAACTTTCCATAAGGGTGTATAATCTTCGTCTATTGGAACTACATCAATCACATTATCCTGCCCTTTAACTCTTATGGGATTTCCTTCATCATCAAAACCATATATAAATTGATAAATGTCTTTGACCAAATTTTTTTCTTCACTTAGAATTACTGGGCCAAGATTTAAATAATAAACTCTTTTGTAATTATACCAACCACCATTAAATTTCTGATTAAAAGGGTTATTATAAATAAGATATAGAGGATATCTCTTATACTTCATGAAGTCCCTCCTTTCTTAATAGTATTTACACATTACAATAATACTTATTTTATAGCCTTATCTGGCCATTAAAGACCCCTTAAAGAATACTGGCAAGAAATTAATAAAATCTTTTACTTTCCTGATATTCAAATACTTTCCTAAGAGTCTCACCAAAACGTTGGAAATGTACAATTTCTCTTTCACGGAGGAATTTGAGAGTATCCTTAACTCCCGGATCATCTGTCATTCTAATCAGATGTTCATAAGTAGCCCGGGCCTTCTGCTCAGCCGCCATATCCTCATGTAAGTCAGCAATAGGATCACCTTTAGCCTGAATATAGGCAGCTGTCCAGGCATTTCCGGATGCATCATGCGGAAAAAGAGCTTCCCCATGATTAACATAATGGGCTGCCAGTGGAGATTTTTTGATCTCCTCTTCACTCACACCACGTGTTAACTTAAAAATAAGGGTTGCAATAATTTCCCAGTGAGCAAATTCTTCCGTTCCAATATCAGTTAAGATCCCTTCTGCTTCCTTAATAGGCATATAATATCTCTGGTTCAGATACCGGACTCCAGCAGAGAGTTCTCCATCTGGCCCACCGTATTGCTCATATAAAATAAATGCCAATCGCAGGTCAGGACCATCAACATGAACCGGATATTGCAATTTCTTTTCATAAATCCACATATTCTTTCCCCCTTTAAAATTCTATTCTCCAGGGCCAGGGTTGATTCAACCAGGCCCACGGATAATCTGCCTGTGTAAAATGGGTAAGTGGTCCATATAATTCTTTAAGTTTCCTGACCAGCGGATATCTCATCCGGACATATCTATTATGCTGTATCAAAGCTCTTTGATCCATTGGATGAGTATCCAGATAAAGACTAAGCTCAAGTATAGTAAAATCAAGAGCCATCAGTTCTTTTAAGATATTTTTGGCTTCATCAGATAATTCGGGATATTCTTTATCCATTATATCCATGTAATTCTCATAATCTTCACATTCTTTCTCATGTTTATCTTTATAATACTCCTCAATACCTGCACACTCCTCATAATCACCCATTTCATGCTTTTCTTCATAATCATCATAATACATTTCAGGCATATGAGACATGTAAGGCATATGCATATACGGCATATAAGGCATTTTTTCCATCTCATACATTAACATGCACGGCATAGGCATGTGTGGCATATAATAGGGATATAATCCCATTTCCATATCATATTCTTCATTGTATATCTCTTTATCATGTTTGTAATCATCATAATGATCGTAGTTATGACCATTCCTCATATAGAAATCCTCCTTTCAGTATCTCTCAATCTTTACAGTGTTCCTCCATCATAGGGCACGGAGGATAGGGACGGTACAATTCTGGAAAGATGGTTCCACGTTTAAGACCATCTTCCGGACTATATTGCTGAGTGTACATTTGAATCGGTACATAAGCTCTGGCCAGTTCATATTCAGGACCCATCTTAGGGTAATCCATAGTCCCCATAATAGACAGTTTCTTTTGATGACGTTTACTCATACTATTGAAATACCTCCTTGTGGATATCATGGTAATAACATCATATTCTTTTATTCATAAAGAGGTTCATAAATAATAAAAAAAAGGGAAGGATTTAATTTAAAAATCCTTCCCTCAGGCTGTTGAAAAAGGGGAGGTGCACATAACTTGTTCCCACAGAGGAACACAAAAACTAAATATAATTTCTTCCGCTACCGGACGCTCCGCCATCCTGGCTGCGCGTCCTTAAAAGTCAAAGCTTCCACCCTACTGGATTTAAGCCTTGACTTATACGCTTCAGAAATTATATTTAGTTTTTCTGGCAGCGCACGGGCAAGTCTTTAAAAAAGAAAGGTTTGCCAACAAGCTCCCCTAAAAAATATGGTTTTACTGCAAAAAGCTAATTTTTCGAATCATCTAAAGCTCGATTTCCGCCGAAATAAGGCTTCCTAATCAAAGGGCCCTCCTGGCCTTTGATTAGTTCATCACATCCTTTAATGAGGCCTTATTTCGTCGGAAATCTCGCTAAGATGATTTAGCGAAAAATTTCTATGTCGCTCAAAATTAGCTTTTTGCAGTTTAATCATTTATTCAAAGAAGAATCATTGTAAAGATTTTTGTTTATAAAGAAAGCTTCCCAAAGCTATAAGAGCAGTCAATACTCCTATAGTTGTACCAAGACCTATACTTTGTTGGAATCCTTCAGGAGCAACGATAATATAACTTACAGATACAGCAGTCATAAAGGTAGCGGGTATTGTAGCAATCCAGTGGAAACGTCCATTTTTCAACAGATATGCTGCACCGGCCCAGAGAGCCATCATAGCCAGAGTTTGATTAGACCAAGCGAAATATCTCCAGATGATGGAAAAATCCATTTGAGATAGTGTGACTCCGATAGCAAACAATGGGAAAGCCAGCTTCAAACGGCTTGAAACAGAACGTTGACTCATTTTTAACATATCAGCTAACTGAAGCCGAGCACTTCTAAAAGCAGTATCACCTGAACTGATTGGCAGTGCAATTACACCCAGCATTGCCAATATACCACCTACAAGTCCCAGCATACTTCCGGTAATTTCATTAACTACACCAGCAGGACCTCCATTTGCTAAAGCTTCCTGTAAACCACCAGTACCACCAAAGAAGGTCATAGCTGCTGCAGCCCAGATCAAAGCTACAATACCTTCAGCAATCATTGCGCCATAGAAAATTCTTCTACCATATTTCTCATTGGTTGCACATCTGGCCATCATTGGGGACTGGGTAGCATGGAAACCGCTAATTGCACCGCAAGCAATAGTTACAAAAAGCATCGGCCAGATTGATAATCCTTTAGGATGCAGATTAGCAAAAACAAGTTCTGGAATATCAAAATCACCAAAGATTAATCCTCCACCTACACCTATAGCCATAATTATCAGAGAAGCTCCGAAAAGTGGATACAACCGACCAATAATTTTATCCACAGGAAGAATAGTAGCCAGAAAATAGTAGAAAATAATGATTACTAACCAGACATTGGTAGAGAGTGAAGTTAAATTAGCCAGCAACTTAGCAGGGCCAGTCATAAATACAGTACCAACTAAAATCAGCAAAATCAGTGAAAATATACGCATTACTTGACGTGCATTATTGCCCAGATAATCTCCAATAATCTCCGAAATAGTTGCACCTTTATGACGCATGGAAATCATACCAGACAGATAGTCATGAACGGCACCTGCAAAAATAGCTCCAAAGACAATCCATAGAAAAGCTACAGGTCCCCACAAAGCACCGGCAATGGCACCAAAAATGGGACCAAGACCAGCAATATTCAGGAATTGGATCAAGAAAATCTTATACCACGGCATTGGTACAAAGTCCACACCGTCTTCCAATTCCTTTGCAGGGGTAATTCTCTTCTCGTCAGCTCCAAAAACCCGTTCTACAACAGTACCATAAATAAAATAGCCCACAATGAGTAAGATAATAGCTCCAATGAAAGTGATCATTAATGTTACCTCCTTTAAAGTTTTTGGATCAAACGAAATCTTTTATTGAACAAATTCATTATAAAAGAAGGTATCACAGGTCACAATAAAAAAGGGCCAAAATGCAACTTATCCAATCCCAGTTGCAATATGGCCCTGTTAATTGTACTAGAGTTTAAAAATTTCGCAAAGTTCTTTAATATAGGTCCGGCTTACAGGAACCTCACTTTTAGTCGGATCATCCATAATCAAAAGATATTTTCCTTTAAACCAGGGAATTACTTCAGCCACCCGGTTTAAATTAACAAGAAAGCTTCTATGGCTGCGGAAAAAGCCATAATCTTTTAGGTTTCTCTCTAGTTCGGTAAGATTTGCATTTACAGTATAAGAACCCTTTTTGGTCTTTGCTACTACGCCTTCTTCGCCTGTAGAGAAATATAAAATTTCTTCAATAGGGAGCATTTTATACCTCCCTTTATAATTCACCGGAACTTTTTTCACACCCTGAAGAGGAGCTTCTGCTTGTCTTTTATTAAAGTTATTAACCAACCGCTCTATAGTAGTCTTAAGTCTTTCCTCTGAAATCGGCTTTAAAAGATAATCAAGAGCCTCTACCTCAAAAGCCTGAAGAGCAAACTCGTCATAAGCGGTAGTAAATACAATACTGGGCTGAATCAAATCACGCATTTTATAAAGCTTATTAGCAAGTTCTAGACCATCCATCACAGGCATCTCAATATCTATAAAAACCAGATCAGGCCTTTTTTCTAAAATCACTTCTAACCCTTGTTGACCATGTTCGGCAGTTCCTACTATCTCTATTTCAGGAAATTGTTCTAAAAGAAACATAAGTTCTTCCCTTGCAGGTTTCTCATCTTCAACAATGACAGTTCTAATTTTCATATCTTTACCTTTCATAACCTACTTTCCCTTCCTTGCAAACTCTTTAAGCTGTTCTTTCCAAATCCTTTTTCGGGATAACAAAAGAGAGCAAGGTCCCGACTCCGACCTGACTTTCCACTTTTATTCTTGATTTCTGGCCAAAAATATTAATCAAACGTTGATTAACATTGGAAAGACCAATACCCATATTATTGCCATGCCCTGGATTGAGTATCTTATCAATCTGTTCAGCTTCAATTCCCACTCCATTATCTTTAACTTTAATTTCTACTCCTGCATCTATTTCCCGGGCTTTAATCTCTATTTTTCCCGTTTCAGCCAATCTGGATACTCCATGCCGGATAGCATTTTCTACCAGAGGCTGAAGAGAAAGACGGGGAATTTTTATATCTAAAAGTTCTGATGGAACATCAATGATTAATTGAATTCTATCCCCAAAACGAGCTTTTTCAATGGACATATAATCCTGAACCAGTTTCAGTTCATCTTTCAATGTGCAGAGATAACCTTGACTTTGCAGAGTATAGCGAAAAACTTCTGAAAGCTTTAAAAGGAGTCTTCTAGCTATCATAGGTTGAGTACGGCAATATGATACAATTGTATTGATGGCATTAAAGAGAAAATGTGGATTAATCTGGTTCTGGAGTGCTTTCAATTCGGCCTGAATAGTCAGTTGAGCCTGTTCAGTAAGTCGGGCAATCTCCATTTGATTGGAGAGAAGGCTACTAATTCCACGAGCCAGTTCAATATCCGCTGCTGAAATAGTTTTCCCCTTAGTCCGATATAGTTTCAACACACCAGATATCTGATCCCGATTACGTAAAGGTACAACCACTGCTGAACTAAGAGGACATTTATCTTCATTACAACCAATCTCTTCTTTACTTAGAACAACCACCATCTCACCACCCTCTAAAGTACGTTTAGTAACCCGGGTCAAAACTTCACCATGTGGCAAATGGTGGTCTGAACCTTCACCTTTAAAAGCTAAAATTTGCTCATTATCTGTAATGGCTACAGCATCAACATCTGTTTCGTTATAGATAATTTCCACCACTCTAGCAGCCGATTCAAAGTCCAATCCCTTTCTTAAATATGGCAAAGTCTGATTGGCAATATTTAAAGCTTTCCTGGCTTGAAGAGCTTTAACATGATCTATCTCTTCCCGCGCATTTTCCAAAATATTAACAAAAATACCTACTCCCAACACATTACTTAATGTCATAGGGATGGTAATTATCTTCACCAGATCAATTGCTTGAGAGTAAGGACGACTGAGTAGTACAACAAGAGCCATTTCTATAAGCAGTGCCACACAGGTTACAGCCATAGCACCAAAAGTAGTAGGCTCTTTTTCTTTACGATACTTATGATATAATCCACCTATAAATCCGGAAGAAACAACTCCCACACCACAAGCAAAAGCAGTAAAACCTCCAAGTGTCCAACGATGAAAACCAGATACAATTCCAACTATAATTCCTACAATAGGACCACCGTAAATACCTCCAACTATGGCCCCAATTGAGCGAATATTAGCTAAAGCACCGAGAATATGAATACTTAAAAAAGTCCCAGCAATAGAGAGAGGAATACAAAATAGGATTAGATATATTTTTGAACTTCGGGTCTGGCGATTGATAATATGATCAAAGGTATAATTCCTGCTCAATATATAGGCAAAAGTAACAATAACACTCATGTTTTTTATTAGAGAAAAAAGAATATTATCTTTTATCATAATAATCACCCCTTTGTTATAGCTTATCATAAATACCTCATATTTGCAATCATAATCAATTTGAGAGAAAAAATCTTTATAGACCATAATAATTTACAGATTTAATGGCTACATTATGATAAAAAGGGGGGATTTACAGTGAATAAGATACTTCTCAGTATTCTAATCACAATTCTAATAGGTTTTGCTCTTTTATTTTATAACATATACTTCGACTGGAGTATTGGGATCTCCAAAACTTTTAATTTTTCAATTCTAATCATTACTTTTGGATTTTTTATTCTCATCCTTTATGGAATACTAAAATATCAGAATTGACTACGATGTAGTTTTAAACAAACGAATCCTGGATTCAACTTTAACCCGAAAAGTAATATTTTTAAATTCATCATACCAATCAATTTTAGCAAAATACTTTGGATATCTGGCTCTCATAATCTTTCCAATCCCAATGGGATCTACTTTAAATTCATGCTGTAATTTTTTGAGTAAAAGATAAGTCTGGTTTTCCAGATAATCATTTAATTTATTTTCTAATTCTGAGACTTTCTTCTTATCTTCTGAAATATTAATTGTAAAGGGTGCTTCTATAAGATCACAATTTATTTTAATCTTTATCGAAGTAGTTATTTTACCCTTCACCAACTTAGGTTTTATTTCTGTTTTTTCCAATCGAACAAAATACGAAACTTTATCATCAGGAAGAGTTATACAGCCTATCGAATTAACACTCTGAATCATTAATAATACCTGAGTTAAATTTTCATCTAATATACCGACCATTTTATCATTTCGAAAAAGTACAACACCCACCAGACTAAAATCTTTATCCCCACCCCGGATATAAGGCAAATAGGGATCAATTCCTTTTGTTAAAATCCTAACATAAAATTCAAATAAAGTCTGATCCGGAATCTGAAATGATACTGAACTATTATTGGTGATAATATCGCGTAATACCTTACCAAATTGATTATCTTTGCTAATTTCACTTTTGTAAAGATCATCTAACTTATTTTGAACCACCGCTAAAATTACAGTACCCGGGACAATAGGGTCACGCCAAAAATAATTTAGATATGGTTTTAAACCTCTTCTGGATAGATTTTCATCGAAAAAAAGTGCTGCAAGTTGAGCATGTACAATCTTCCCATTTACTCTTCTTTCAAAGTTATTAATTCCCTCCTGAACTGTACTTGCTAATGTTACAATTGAAATCCTTTTTAACTTTTCAGGACTAATAGAACTATATTCTATAAAAAATCTAAATTTATTAAGGTCATCAGGTAAACTGGTAAAACCATACGAAACGGGTAAAACCGAATTTTCAATTTCAACTAAATCCCAACACCCTGAAAGCAAAAGACATCCTAATATTATAATAATAAAAATTTTTCTCTTCATCATTATCACTAACCCTCCTGAAATCCTCTTATTCTAGCAATTATCAATAATATTAGTGGAATAAAAAATCCAAAAATGACCGAAAAAATTCCAGCATATTGGGATAATTCAAAAATTTCTATTAAGTTTTTCGGTATTTGGGTAATAACATATATAACCGGTATAAGAAACAGGTTTAATTTTCTCTTATCTTTAACCGGTATTTTCTGTTGCAAGCCAAAAACTAATAGATAATATAGACCAGAAACTGTAGTAAAAGCAAAAATGACCCATAATAAAACAAATGTAAATTCCAATCTACCTAAAAAGGGGACCCTAATTACTTTTGAAAGATTAATAGTAGGCCAAATAACTTCAGCAATAACATCTTCTCCATAGTATCCCAAATTTATAATTACAATATAGACATAAAGTAAAACAACCATTGCTACACTAAGATAGGCGAATTTCTGTATATTTTTTTTTTCTTTAACCAGTGGATACATAACTAAAAAGCTTTCCAGACCTGCCAGACTGAAAAGAGAAACCTGGGTACCCTTCAATAGTTTTGAAAATTCTATTTCAAAAAATAAATTATACCTATCAATTCTAAAAATAATAGGTAACAAAACTCCAAAACCCAGACTTAATAGAAAAAAAAGATGTTCAAAAACTCTACCAATGTTTTTTAACTGTTTTTCTGCTAGATAACCTACAACTACTAACATGCTAAAAAGTAAAACCGGAATTGGAGTCTTTGGGAGCAAAAAAGAATTTAATATAGCTGCAAACTGACTCAATATTAAACTAATGATAAATAAAAGATAAACAAAATATAGAAAGACAATTATTTTTCCCAAAATCTTACCAACAATAATTTCTACATAATTAAAAACCAGCTGATCTGGAAATATTCTGGCCAACTTACCCATAATATAAATAGCACCTATCCAGAATATTCCAGCCAAAAGAACAGTAATCCATCCTCCTCTCCCACCTTCAGTTACTATACTACGAGCAATACTTAAAAACCCCACTCCTACAGCGATATGAATCAAAATAAATGTCATCTGACGGCCTGTAATAAGATTTTCTCTTATATCAATTTCCTTCATCTTTCTCACCTCCATATTTAAATCTATCATTATCATGATGCGGTATAGATCTGGGTCTTTTTCTCAGATATTGATAAGGTGCTCTAATCAAAACATCTTTAAGATCCTTAAAATTTAACGGTGCTAAGGGAGTAAAATAGGGTACATCAAAAGATTCCAGGCTGGTTAAGTGAATTATAATAAACAAATAGCCCAGAATAACACCATATAGGCTAAGAATTGAAGCCAATATCATCATAAAAAATCGAAATAAACGTAAAGGTACGCCTATAGAACTGATAGGTACAGTAAAGGAAGCTATAGCTGTAACGGCTACCACAATTACCATAGGGGCGCTGACAAGATTTGCCCTGACTGCTGCTTCACCGATAACCAACCCGCCGACAATACTTATAGTCTGTCCGATTGGCCCTGGAAGTCTCGCTCCTGCTTCTCGAATTACCTCCAAAAGCCCCTCCATCAAAAATGCTTCAATAAAAGAGGGAAAAGGAACCTTACTTCTGGCAATAGCAAGAGGTATAATCAGGTCAATTGGTAAAAGCTCAGGATGAAATGTTACCAGAGAAATATAAATGGCCGGTAAAAATATTGCAAATATAGCTGATAATATTCTTATAAAACGTACAAAAGTGGCAACAAAGGGTTTATCATAATAATCTTCAGGAGATTGAAAAAAGTGCATCAACAATGCAGGAACCAGATAAACATAAGGAGTATGTTCCAACATCAATGCAATCTGTCCCTCCATTAAACCAGCTGAAATCTTATCCGGTCTCTCTGTCTTTAATAACTGGGGGAATGGTGTTAAATGATTATCTGAAATAAAATCTTCTAAAATTCCTATATCCAATACCAGATCAATATCAATCTGATCTAGCCTTTCTTCCACTTTATACAACAATTCTTGATTGATAATATCATCTATATAGAGAAGGGCCAGTTTAGCTTTTCCGCGCCTACCAATTGTTTTATATTTAACTTTTAAATGGGGATCACGAATCCTTTTGCGAATCATTGAGATATTGGTCTGAAGATTTTCTACAAATGCCTCCTGGGGGCCATAAGTTGTGATTTCATTAGTTGCAGGAGCGACACTTCTTTCTTGCCATCCTTTGATATCTAAAATAAAAGCTCTGGGTACTTTCTCTACCAGTAAAACTCCATTACCTTCCAAAATACTATCCATAATCTTTTTAAAGGAATCTGTCTCATCTACTATACTGATAGATAAGAATTTGGATGCTAGATCTTTAAGTATAACCTGATCAATCTTTTCTTCACAATAATCACCATCCATAAACATTAAAGGACGTAAAATACTTTCATTAATTAATTCCTTTTCCACCAGTGGTTCTACAAAAATGAGCGTGGCCCTATTTTCTTTGATAAAAAACTCCCGGAATTTTATATCCTGTGAACCATCAAAAATCTTTTTTAGTTTCTTAATGTTTTTATAATAATCGCTACTAAATTTTTTCTCAATAATTTCTTTCCTGATCGATTTGCTAGATTGGTTATTTTTTTTGAATAAATTTTTTAATTTATCCCACATAATCTATCCCTTCTCTAGTTATTTTTTTGATGTCTAAAATTATTCTAACCGTAAATATGTTAGATTATAATATGATTATACTGCAAAAAGCTAATTTTGAGTGACATAGAAATTTTTCGCCAAATCATCTTAACGAGATTTCCGACGAAATAAAGCCTCATCACAGGAGGTGATGAGCTAGTTCTAAGGGCCAGAAGGACCCTTTGATTAAGAAGCCTTATTTCGGCGAAAATCGAGCTTTAGATAATTCGAAAAATTTCTCAAGAAGCGAAAAATTAGCTTTTTGCAGTTTGATCAGTTATTATTTTTTTTCCAATAAAGATTCCTACCTGTAATAATTTTTTTTTAAATTGAAAGAATAAAATTGAAAGCAATGACAGAAAGGAGGGTAAATTTTATTACCTCTATCTACCAAAGAATTTAACTATGTCATAAACCATCTTTTCTGGGAACTATTAATGGTAAAAAAGTATTATAAATTACGCTTAACAGATAACAGACTCTCAATTAGAGCAAACTAAGACAACTATATTATTTACCTTAAAGGAGGCAAAAACAGATATGAACAAAGCACACGGCGGTTATGGTATGACTGGTCAATATGGCGGCCAAAGCCAATATCAAGGAATGAATCAGGCCAACCAATATAGCTACACCAATCAATATCGCGGCAACAATCCTCAACATTCTGAAGAACACGGCGGTTATGGTATGACCGGCTATACCGATTCCCAGTCTGGTGGTGGACAGGGCCAATATCAGGCCAACCAATATGGCTACACCAGTCAATATCGCGGCAACAACCCTCAACATTCTGAAGAACGCGGCGGTTATGGTATAACAAGTCAATATGGTGGTCAAAGCCAATATCAGGGTATGACTCAAGGTACTCAATATCAACAAACTAATATAACCAGCGGTTATGGTACTACCGGTCAGAGCGGTTCCCAGTCTGGTGGTGGACAGGGCCAATATCAGGCCAACCAATATGGCTACACCAGTCAATATCGCGGCAACAATCCTCAACACTCTGAAGAACGCGGTGGTTATGGTATAACAAATCAATATGGTGGTCAAAGCCAATATCAAGGTATGACTCAAGGTACTCAATATCAACAAACTAATATAACCAGCGGTTATGGTACTACCGGTCAGAGCGGTTCCCAGTCTGGTGGTGGACAGGGCCAATATCAGGCCAACCAATATGGCTACACCAGTCAATATCGCGGCAACAACCCTCAACATTCTGAAGAACACGGCGGTTATGGTATGGCAGGTCAATATAGTGGTCAAAGCCAATATCAGGGTATGAACCAGGCTAATCAATATGGCTATACCAACCAATATCGGGGTTATACAACTGAACACAGTGAAGAACCAACTTCCACTGGAGGCAGGATGTAATGGATAATCAAAATAACTTAGGACGTCAATATACCAGTAATCCCAAATTTGGTACTATCTATCCCAATACTCAATATAAAGGATATACCGAAGAAGAAGGTACACCATATGGTGGACCTTCTAATATGCAGCAACAAAAAAATCAAATATTAAGTAACGTAAAATATCATGGTGCTGATCAATACAGTCAGCAAAGAATTAAAAATCAATATCAAGGAATGAATCAGCAATCTGAAAATACCCTTAATGCAACCACTCCTAAACTGCATAACACTCTAGAAAATGAAATTAAGTAGTGGTTGACGAATCTTAACTTACAAATCCCTCCATTCTGGATGTAGTAAGTTAGAGATTGGGTTAACTACTACTTACTCAGAAGGAGGGATTTGTTATTTTTTAAGAAAATTACGACCCTACAGAAAAATCAAGCTTTCCCTCTTGAAAAAGGAGGGAAATTTGAAAGAACATAAAATATCAAGGGAGGAATATATGTGGAAAAAACATTTAGATTTTTTATGCCGCCAGTTAGTTTAATGGGGCCCGGATGTCTAAAAGACCTGGGGAAAGAAATAGTTAATTTAGGGCTAAAAAAAGCTTTAATAGTAACTGATAAGGTTTTAGTTCAAATAGGGTTGGTTAATCAATTAACAGAAGTGTTAACTTCAGAAGGAATAGAGTACGTTATCTATGATGGAACCCAACCAAATCCGACAGTTAAAAATGTAGAAGATGGATTAAAGATGTTAAAAGAAAATAATTGTGATTTCTTAATTTCTTTTGGTGGAGGTTCTCCTCACGACTGCGCTAAAGGTATAGGTATAGTCGCTACAAATGGTGGTTCAATAAAAGATTATGAAGGTGTAAACAAATCAACTAAACCTATGCTACCTTTAGTTGCAGTAAATACAACAGCTGGTACTGCTAGTGAAATGACTAGATTTTGTATCATAACAGACGAAGAAAGACATGTTAAAATGGCTATTGTAGATTGGCATACAACTCCTATTTTAGCAGTAAACGACCCTCTTTTAATGGTAGGTATGCCTAAATCATTAACAGCTGCAACAGGTATGGATGCCTTAACACATGCAATCGAAGCTTATGTTTCAACTGAAGCAACACCGGTTACAGATGCTTGTGCACTGATGGCAATCGAGCTAATTTCAAAATACTTAAGAAGAGCAGTTGAAAATGGTGAAGATTATGAAGCGAGAGATAAAATGGCATATGCTGAATTCTTAGCCGGTATGGCATTTAACAATGCCAGTTTAGGATACGTTCATGCTATGGCACATCAATTAGGTGGATTCTATGATCTACCACATGGAGTATGTAATGCAGTATTGCTTCCACATGTTCAGAGATTCAATGCTAAAGTTGTACCTGAAAGATTTATTAATATAGCCAGAGCAATGGGAGAAAATGTAGAAGGCCTTTCAGCAGAGGAAGCTGCTAAAAAAGCGATTGAAGCTATTGTAAAATTAGCATCAGATATTGGAATCCCATCTGGATTAAAAGAACTAGGAGTTAAAGAAGAAGATATAAAAACTCTTTCAGAAAACGCCTTGAAAGATGCATGTGGACTAACAAATCCAAAACAAGCTAGTTTAGAAGAAATAATGGAAATATATAAACAGGCAATGTAAATGTAAATATAAAATTTTAAAGGCTTCAGGCTGTTGAAAAAGGGGAGGTACACATAACTTGCTCCCATAAAGGAACAAAAACTAAATATAATTTCTTCCGCTACCGGATGCTCCGCCATCCTAGCTTCAGCCTTGATTTATACGCTTCAGAAATTATATTTAGTTTTTCTGGCAGTGCACAGGCAAATCTCTAAAAAAGAAAGGTTTGTCAACAAGCTCAAGGGAGAATAGCTTCTCTTTTTTTAATGTTTAGGAAATTATACTTTTTCGTAAATTATGGATAACTATGAAATGAATTAAACTGCAAAAAGCTAATTTTGAGCGACATAGAAATTTTTCGCCAAATCATCTTAGCGAGATTTCCGACAAAATAAGGCCTCATCACAGGAGGTGATGAGCTAATCAAGGGCCAGGATGGCCCTTTGATTAGGAAACCTTATTTCGGCGAAAATCGAGCTTTAGATGATTCGAAAAATTTCTCAAGAAGCGAAAAATTAGCTTCTTGCAGTTTAACCATTAAATTTATATTCATTTGACTAACAACACTGCACCAAAATTAGGCTTCAATTCTAACCTTGTTTTATCAGCATTATAAACTCCACCATTCAAAAGATCATAAACCTCACCTTTGATACCCCACTCCTCAAAAGGAATAGTTAATGTATGAACATCATCACTATTATTGATCACAGAAATAATCCTTTCTCCTTCATATTCCCTCTCAAAAGCAAAGATTCTCCGCTTATCATCTGTATAAACAACTCTAAATGAACCTCTCTGTAAAGCCGGATAGGAACGACGGATTTTTATCATCGTTTTATATAGATTTAAAAGATCCTGATTCTGTTTTTCAGGGTCCCAGATCATTGGCCGACGACAGTCGGGATCTTTACCACCTTCCATCCCCACTTCATCACCATAATAAATTGCCGGTGCACCCAGATAAGTAAATTGGAAGATAACAAAAGGTTTAATTAAATCTACATTTCCCCGTGCCAGGGTTAAAAACCTCTCTACATCATGAGAACTAACCATGTTATAAAGCACATGGACAACTGGCTCAGGATAACGTGTAAGATCCATTCCCAATTCTTTTGCAAATCGGCTGGGCCTTTTAATACGCTCTATAAAGAATTTGATCATTAATTTCCTGTAAACATAATTCATCGTTGAATCAAATTCTTTATTATTAATCCATGGACTGGCGTCATCCCATATCTCACCAATGATTAAAACCTCAGGATCAATCTCTTTAGCCACCCTATATAACTCCTGCCAGAACTCATGGGGAACTTCCTTTGGTGCATCCAACCGGATCCCTTTAACACCTAAACTTAACCAATACCTGACCACATCAAGAATATATTCTCTTACTTCAGGATTTTTATAATTTAATTCCGGTAAACTACTAAAACCATTCCAGCAATCATAATTCCCTTTCTCAGGACTAACCGGAAAACTATAGATCCTATACCAATCTACATAAGGTGAATCCTCACCATTTTTTATAATATCCTGAAAAGCCCAGAACTCAGTTCCTGTATGGTTAAAAACACCATCAATGATTATGTAAATTCCCCGTTTTTTTGCTTCTTTAACCAATTTTTTGAATAATTCATTGGTTCCAAAATTATCATCCACTTTCAAATAATCAGTCGCATCATATTTATGGTTAGAGATAGATTCATGAATCGGATTAAAATAAATCGCTTGAACTCCTAACTCCTCTAAATAATCCAGTTTATCCAATACTCCCTGTAAGTCACCGCCAAAGAAATCTGAACCCCGGGGTGGATTTACAGGGTACTGATCCCAACTCCGTACCACTACTGGATTCCCATATACGTCCCATTCACCCGGCTTTGGATCATTGGATGGATCTCCGTTGTAAAAACGTTCAGGAAAAATCTGATATATAACCGCTCCTTTGGCCCAATCAGGTGTGGCAAACGTTTGCACAGAATTTGTATAAATAACAAATGGCTCTATTTCATCTACAGAAGTAACTGCGCCATTTTGACCTAGATAGGCCACTTCCTCACCAACCGTGACTTTAAAATAATAAGTAAACTCTTCCTTTTCAGGTTTAAACTGAATCGCATAAAACTGATAGAAATTATTCTCTGCATAAAACTTCATCGGCAATTTTTCTCTGCCATCTAAAATTAATTCAGCCCTATCCACACCCTGTCTTTGAACCTGTAGTCTAAGATTCAGTTCGCCATCTTTAGTCATATAACAGAACCTAACATTATCAGGCTCATGAACAAGATGCTTTATTTTCAACTTAGAAGCTGCAAAAATATCTCCAGCCATTAATATAAAAAACATTACAAAAATTATCCCAATTACAATTTTTCGCAAAACTATCTACCTCCCTTTCCATTATTCCTTTATCTAATTATAACAATTTAACTGCAAATAGTCCAGATAAAGAAAAACTGGCCGGATATTAAAATACCCGACCAGCCTTTCCGGGTGTTACACGACCTTTCCACTGCTTTTATTGTTGCTTCTGCTGTTGCCCGGACATCATCTGCTGCTCAACTTTATATTGAGGCTCCTCTTGCTCAATATAGTTTACCCTGTTTCTCAGGTCGGTGATCAGAGATTCTAATTGCTGAGCACCGTTCTGAAACATTTGTTGAGCTAATTTGTCATCAGTGTCCTGAGCAAATTGCTCATAACTTGCCTTTGCGCTTTCTAAGGAAGTCAGAGTCTGATGCAGCTTTTTACCAACGGTCATTATAACACCTCCAAATGAGATTCTAGCTTTATTATGGAACATCTTCCGGTAAATTAGTCTAGTAGTTTTTAGCATAAAAAAAAACCGACTAACGTCGGTAATTCTAACTAGATTAAATACCGCAAATAAATATAGATTTGACAGATTAATAAAGCTAATAAAGTCAAAGGTAATCCGATCTTTAAATAATCCATAAAACTGATCTTTATCCCCTCTTTTTGAGCCATCCCAGTTACAATTACATTGGCAGAAGCTCCTATTACTGTCATATTACCACCTAAACAGGCACCCAGTGATAATGCCCACCAGAGAAATTGACTATTGTCAGATAACCCCTTAATTACGGGTATGGCAGTAGCTACAAAAGGAATATTATCCAAAAAACCTGAAATTAATCCAGCTCCCCAGAGTGTCAAAGCCGAAGTAACAGCCAGATTTCCCTGGGTAGCATGTAAAATTCCCCGGGCCAACAGATCTAAAAGCCCGACTTTCTCCAATGCACCTACCAGAATAAATAATCCCGCAAAGAAGAAGATAGTTGCCCATTCTACTTCTCTAAAAGCTTCATCTGCATTCACTTTACTGATCAGCATCAATAAAAGCGCACCAATAATGGCAACAGCAGCAGTTTCAATTCCCAAAAGATCATGGAACATAAAGCCAATCAAGGTCAATCCCAAAATACTAAGAGATTTGTAAACCAATTCTTTATTTTTAAGGCTAATTTCGCAATTCAGGTTTTTAATTTGTTCCCGTATTTCATCAGAAACCTCAAGCTGACGACGATAAAGCAGATAAATAATGGTAATGGTTACTATATAAATAATTAAGACAACCGGACCCAAATTAAGAATAAAATCCATAAAACTTAATCCGGTAGCACTTCCAATCATAATATTGGGAGGGTCACCAATAAGAGTAGCAGTTCCTCCAATATTTGAAGAAAGAATTTCAGCAATCAAATACGGAACAGGTGAAACATTTAAAGCCTTGCTAACTACCAATGTAATCGGTGCTATCATAACAACTGTTGTAACATTATCTAAAAGTGCTGAAAAAACAGCAGTCAAAGCAGAGAATAATACTAAAATTTTTACAGGACTACCCTCAACCCAATTTACCAATTTATAAGCAATATATTGAAATACACCAGTTTTCCGTGTAATGGAAACAAGAATCATCATAGAAACCAATAAGCTCAATGTATCAAAATCCACAAAATTAATAGCATCTGCCGCTGACAAAGGACCAAATAAGACCACTATAGTTGCCCCAAGTAAAGTAATAACAGCTCTGTCTACTTTCTCAGAGATAATAAATCCATAAATGATTAAAAAAATACTTGATGCTTCAGTCATTTCTGCAATAGAGAATTGCATATCTCATCACCTCACTTTTAATCGAATTTTCTATCCAGAATAAATATATCAATCCTTTCACCAGTTTTTGTACTTATATCACAATGGATACTGATTACTCTTGCACCTGTAACCTGTTGAATTAAATGTTCTAATTGAGGACGACATACCTCCTCTAAATGATAGCGAAATTCTTTAATCACCCGTTGACCTTCATGGTTTTGTGCCAGTTGCTTTTCTGCAGGAGTTAAAACACCTTTCAAACGAACAATCACCATATCATCTATGATATAAGTTTTAGCGGACTCTGCACCACGTCCAAACTGCTCTTTTTGAAATTTAACCATTAAGCTAGAAATCTTATCAGCCAATTCACCTTTAGTTGGCATTTTATAATTCCCCCTTTTACTTCTCATATTTTACCCAAAAAAGATAAAAACCAGCCGCATTCAGGGGGACAGAAATACCCAGAACACTAGCTGGTCTATCGGGCGACAAAGATCAAAAAGATCCCCTTCGCCCAATCTACCAAAGAATATTCACTTTTTTATATTTATACTCCGATTTTGATTATAATACTTCTTTTTTAAACTGTCAAGAATTTATACTGAGAAAATACATTTTTGACATTAATTTAACCCAATACTTACATTAAAGGGGTAAACGCCAGGTATTCATCATTGCTCTCCTCACTTAAGAAATCTCTTATCACCTGTGAAAGAATTTGAATACCTTTTAACATCTCCTCCTCTTCTACGGCGGCAATACTTAGTCTGAAAAACTGATTGGGCTGCCTATCAGGGTAAAAAACTGAACCTGGGACAAAGATTACACCATTGGACAGACATTTTTTGTATAACCGATTGGAAGAATATCCATCCGGTAATGCCAGCCAGAAGTTCAATCCTCCTTCAGGTACTCTGTACTTAACCTGAGATGGAAGATACTGAGCCAGCAATTTTACAAAATACTTATATTTCTCAAAATAAATCTGCCGCATTCCTTCAATATGCTTTTCCCATAAACCATTACGTAATAAAAGATCAAAGGTACGTTGAATTAATCCTGAAGAAGAGATATCAGAAGTATGTTTAGCCGCCATCATCCGGCCAATGAACTGATCCGGGATCACTATAAAAGCAATTCTAAAGCCGGGAAGAAAGATTTTACTAAAACTCTTAATATAAATTACTTCCTCTGCTCCTTTCATTGCCCGTAAAGGTTTAATAGGCTTTTCCGTAAAGTATAGGTCACTTAAACAGTCATCTTCCACTATAGTCAATCCCCATTCAGATGATATCTCCAATAATTTTTCTTTCGTTTCACGGCTATAAGTATAACCTGTAGGGTTTTGAAATGCAGTCATGATATAAAGAAACTTAGGCTGATATTCTGCCAGTTTAGCCTTAAGAATCTCAAGGTCAATTCCATTTTCCCGAATTGGAATAGAGACAACTTTAGCTCCCCGTAATTTAAAAGCAGAGATAGCACCGGGATAAGTTGGCTCTTCGGTAAAAACTACATCCCCATAATTTAAAAGACCTTTTGCCAGGATATCAATCCCCTGCTGTGCTCCTGAAACCACCTGAATATTTCCAATCTGGCAAGAAATATTTTTCTTTAAAAGATACTGATAAAACGCTTCCCTTAAAGGCTTATAGCCCATACTTTCCTGATACCCAAATGCTTCTCCACCATCCCGATCCAACACATGATTGATTGCTTTTTTCACATCCTGAATGGGAAAAAGATCAGCATCAGGTGTAGCAGTAGCAAAACTGATTACATTTTGCTTTAAGGGCATCTGGCCCTGATTCATAAGCTGAATCTCTTCATCAACAAAGATTCCCTTTTGATCAACTTTATGGTCAAAGGGAGCCACATAAGTACCGCTCCCCACCTTTTTTAATACCAATCCTTCTTTCTCCAACAATTTGTACGCATTAACCACCGTTACATTATTTACATCCAGTATTTTTGCCAGCTGACGAATAGGCGGTAACTTTTGATATTCTTTCAAAACACCCTTTTCAATCATCCCCTTTAACTGCCTATATAACTGAATGTATAAAGGTTGTTCCCCTTTCCTGTCCAATTGTATTTCTTGATACATAAAATTGTACCCCCTAACATTTTTTTAATCCGACATATTGACAATACAATCATTATTTGCAATAATACAATTAGTACAATTACCGTACAATTTTAAATTGTTCCCATACAATTATTATAACACAAACTTTATCTCTAATAAAGGAGGCGTTTAGTATGTCTGAACGTTTTGAGCTGAACAAAAACCTGGCCCAGATGCTAAAAAACGGCGTAATTATGGATGTAACTAATGTTGAACAGGCAAAAATCGCCGAAGAGGCAGGCGCAGCAGCAGTAATGGCACTAGAACGAGTTCCAGCAGACATCCGCAAAGAAGGTGGAGTAGCAAGGATGTCCGATCCTCAAATGATTGAAGAGATAATGAATGCTGTCTCCATTCCAGTAATGGCAAAAGTCCGAATCGGCCACTTTGTAGAAGCACAGATTCTAGAAGCCCTCGGTATTGACTACATAGACGAAAGCGAAGTTTTGACCCCAGCTGATGAAGTAAATCATATTGACAAAACAGCTTTTAAAGTTCCCTTTGTCTGTGGAGCGAGAAACTTAGGTGAAGCACTCCGCCGGATTGGTGAAGGAGCAGCAATGATCAGAACCAAAGGTGAAGCAGGAACCGGTAATGTAGTAGAAGCTGTACGGCATATGCGCACCATTATGAGTGAAATCCGCCGTCTAACTGTTCTTAGTCAGGAGGAATTGATGGCAGTCGCCAAAGAAATGCAAGCACCATTCCACCTGGTTGAATATGTAGCTAAAAACGGAAAATTACCGGTGGTTAACTTTGCTGCCGGCGGTATTGCAACACCTGCTGATGCTGCTTTAATGATGCAACTGGGTGCAGACGGAGTATTTGTCGGGTCTGGAATTTTCAAATCCTCTAATCCAAAAAAACGTGCCAGAGCCATCGTATTGGCAGTTACCCATTATAATGACCCAGAGATGCTGTTAAAAGTCTCTAGAGATTTGGGGGAACCGATGGTAGGTATTAATATAGACGACTTAGATCACAAAAATCGACTGGCAGAAAGAGGTTGGTAATATGCTTAAAGTCGGTATATTAGCTATACAGGGCGGCATTGAAGAACACGAAGCACATCTAAGACAGCTCGGTGTCGATACAGTACAGATTAAAAAACCAGGCCAATTAGCAAACTGTCACGGAATAATTCTGCCTGGTGGAGAAAGTACAGCCATCGGCAAGACTCTGCTCGAAACCTCTATAGCTCAAGAAATTATCGAAAAATCCAAAGTCGGAATGCCCATCTGGGGAACCTGTGCTGGAATGATTCTCTTAGCAAAAGAGATCGAAAACCAGACAGAAAATTACTTAAAACTTCTCGATATCACTGTCCACCGCAATGGATACGGTCGCCAGATCGATAGTTTTAAAACTGAAGCCATTATTCCTGCTATTTCAAAAGAACCAATTCCTCTTGTATTTATTCGTGCCCCATATGTTACAAGGGTTGGATCAGATGTTAAAGTCCTTTTACAGCTGGATGGCAAAATCGTTGCAGTACAGCAGAATAACATTTTGGGTACTTCCTTCCACCCAGAATTAACAGATGATCTCCGATTCCATGAATACTTCCTTAAGATGGTTCGAAAATTTGCTTTAGAAAAGGAATAAATTGACCTTCGGCCCTAATATTTTATAAGGAAAATTTATTGATACCAGGGATGAAAGCTATCTACAACTGTATAATTTCCTTGATATTAAAAATCAAGGCTAAATTGGTAAACTTTGATTTTACCGATTTAGCCTTTTATCATTTCAAAAAAGGTTTTCTTTCATTTATCACGAATATTTAAATACAGGAGGTGTTTTCATGAAACTGAAGATAATTCCATTATTTATCTTAATTTTGCTAATATCTGTTACTCAAACAAGTTCAGCTGAAGATCAAGAGTATCAAATTCCCGATAATTTTGACCAACTTGTGGATATAACCTTTAAGACCATTTACCGCAATATCAAAGTAAATGAAAACCTTTTTTACGACCTCTACCTTTTTGATGAAAACTTTATGGTTCTGTCAGCTATAACCAGAGGCCAGGGATTTCAGTTGTCCTTACGTCAAATTAAAGAATATTACAAAAAAAGTCTTGACAAATATGATCTTGAAAAAAATTTTATGCTTATGGTCATGGCCTATGACTTAAATGAAAAACATGATTTTTCCAATCTATCATCCCGGATAGGGATTCGTAATTCTAAAGGTAAAGTAATATATGGAACCGAATTAGAAAACTATAATTCCCTCTTTATTATCAGTTTTCCAAAAGAACAGGTTGATCAGCTTTTAAAAGACGAGAAATTAATTATCATACAATTTAAAGAAAAAAACGGTCAACTTTATGAGGTAACCTATAAACGCAACTATCGGGATGAAATTCCGGTAAAAATAAAAGAGTTAATAGAAATTTTAAAGGGAGAATAGCTTCTCCCTTTTTTATTTATGATTTTACTGCAAAAAACTAATTTCGAGCGACATAGAAATTTTTCGTTAAACCATCCTGGTGAGATTTCAGTCGAAATAAGGCCTCATACGAAGATTGATAAGCTAATCAAGTCACTAAAATCGAACTTTAGACGGTTCAAAAAATTTCTCTTGAAGCGAAAAATTAGCTTTTTGCATTAAATTATTTATTTAAACTTAAAAAACCAACTTAACTCAATAATCCTGACACCTTTGATTGGGAGTTATATTTTACTAGCGAAAAAAAGTATATATAAATACCCTTGACTTTATTTAAAAAATGTGATACTATTTTATTAGTTAAGATATATTTTTAAGATATATTTGATAAAAAAATCACAAACATAAAAGGAGGACTACATATGGAAAAAACATTTAGATTTTTTATGCCACCAGTTAGTTTAATGGGACCCGGATGTCTAAAAGACCTGGGGAAAGAAATAGTTAATTTAGGGCTAAAAAAAGCTTTAATAGTAACTGATAAAGTTTTAGTTCAAATAGGGTTGGTTAATCAATTAACAGAAGTGTTAACTTCAGAAGGAATAGAGTACGTTATCTATGATGGAACCCAACCAAATCCGACAGTTAAAAATGTAGAAGATGGATTAAAGATGTTAAAAGAAAATAATTGTGATTTCTTAATTTCTTTTGGTGGAGGTTCTCCTCACGACTGCGCTAAAGGTATAGGTATAGTCGCTACAAATGGTGGTTCAATAAAAGATTATGAAGGTGTAAACAAATCAACTAAACCTGGGCTACCTTTAATTGCAGTAAATACAACAGCTGGTACTGCTAGTGAAATGACTAGATTTTGTATCATAACAGACGAAGAAAGACATGTTAAAATGGCTATTGTAGATTGGCATACAACTCCTATTTTAGCAGTAAACGACCCTCTTTTAATGGTAGGTATGCCTAAATCATTAACAGCTGCAACAGGTATGGATGCCTTAACACATGCAATCGAAGCTTATGTTTCAACTGAAGCAACACCGGTTACAGATGCTTGTGCACTGATGGCAATCGAGCTAATTTCAAAATACTTAAGAAGAGCAGTTGAAAATGGTGAAGATTATGAAGCGAGAGATAAAATGGCATATGCTGAATTCTTAGCCGGTATGGCATTTAACAATGCTAGTTTAGGATACGTTCATGCTATGGCACATCAATTAGGTGGATTCTATGATCTACCACATGGAGTATGTAATGCAGTATTGCTTCCACATGTTCAGAGATTCAATGCTAAAGTTGTACCTGAAAGATTTATTAATATAGCCAGAGCAATGGGAGAAAATGTAGAAGGCCTTTCAGCAGAGGAAGCTGCTGAAAAAGCGATTGAAGCTATTGTAAAATTAGCATCAGATATTGGAATCCCATCTGGATTAAAAGAACTAGGAGTTAAAGAAGAAGATATAAAAACTCTTTCAGAAAACGCCTTGAAAGATGCATGTGGACTAACAAATCCAAAACAAGCTAGTTTAGAAGAAATAATGGAAATATATAAACAGGCAATGTAAAAAGGGAGAATAGCCTCTCCCTTTTTTATTTATGATTAAACTGCAAAAAGCTAATTTTAAGCGTTATTGAAATTTTTCGTTAAACCATCTTAGTGAAATGAAAAGAGAAATAAGGCCTCATCACAGGATGTGATGAGCTAATCAAGGGCCAGGAGGGCCCGTTGATTAGTGCACCTTATTTCGACTGAGATTGAACTTTAAATAGTTTAATGAAAAATTTCATTATGAAGCGAAAAATTAGCTTTTTGCAGTTTAGTTATTTACTTAAAATTAACTCTGAGGCTACACTTTTAAAATAAAATAATTTTCGTTACATCTCCTTTTAGTGCCTGCTTAAAAAATTCTGGAAAACGAAGTGTTCCTTTTTGAATAGCTATTAAATCTGACTTATCCAACATTGTTCGATATTTAAGTTTTCCAATATATTTTTCAAAATCGATCTTTATTTCTCCGTCTTTTGTTAAAAAAAGCTCTCTTAGATAAGCAGTAATCTTTTTTGAGCAGAATTCTCCCTGATTTTCATCTGGAAATATAAATATATACGTAAAAGTCTTATCACCATCTAATAATTTAACTTCACTAATACGTCCAATATTTATTACATGCCAGCCTTGACCCCATAAGACGCCTTCTTCAACTCCCATATCTGCACCTCCAAAAGTTTATGAAAACCCTGGCCTAGCTTACCTTTCCATCGCATGGGCCAGAGATTTTCTTTTTTCTTCTGCTGCTTTATTTTCCAAAGCCAACTTCCATCTGGCTTTATCAGCAAACTTTTGCACCAATCTGGTAGTAATCTTGCTATTCATCATGCTACCTGGCCCCCCAACACAACCTCCCTCACAGCCCATACCTTCAAGAAAGTTACAGTCCAACTTACCTTCTACTAGCTTTTGCAAAGCTTCCTTGCAGTTAACAATTCCATCTACATGGGCAAATTTAATCAAATTTTCCTTTCCTTCTTCTTTTAAAATCTCCCGAATCACATTTGCTACTCCACCTGCATAGGCAAAGTTACGGCCATGACTGGATGCATCTTTTATCTCTTCTTCAAGTTCATACTCTGCCAGATTAATCCCCATACTTACCAGGATGCATCCCAGCTCCTCAAAGGTGAGAACCGCATCTATATCCTTTTCCTTTTGTGCTTCTATCTTTTTGGTAATACATGGCCCGATGAAGACCATTTTACTTTCTGGATCAGTCTTTTTCAATAAACGGGCCAGAGCAATCATTGGAGAAACTGTAGTAGAAGCTTTATCGGCTATCTCCGGGAAATATTTCTGAATTAAACTCAAAAAAGATGGACAACAGGATGATGTCATAAACGGTTGACCTTTTTCTAATCTTTCAACCAACTCATGTGCTTCATTTAATGCCACCATATCAGCACCTAAAGCAACCTCATATACCTCAGAAAAACCAATCTCAACTAAAGCTGCCTTCAACTTGCCGGGACTAACTTTTGCCCCAAATTGACCTATAAAAGAAGGTGCTATTATAGCATTAACCTTAGTCTCTGGATCTTTCAACATCTTAATTACCTGAATAATTTGCGTACTGTCCTCAATAGCTCCAAAAGGACAACTCCTGACACAATTACCACAACCTATACATTTTTCATAATCGATAGAAGCCTGCCTACTATAATCAGCCTTAATAGCATCTACCGCGCAGGCGCGCTCACATGGCCTTATATTTTCAAGGATGGCTCCAAAAGGACATGCCACTTTGCACCTGCCGCATTCAATACATTTACCCTGATCAATATATGCCCGATTCTGAATGATAACAATGGCATTTCTGGGACATGCGCTGACACAGGAATGGGCCACACAATTGCGACAGGCATCAGTTATCATATATTTATCTATAGGACAGCGGTCACAGGCCACACTTAAAACATGGATAATCCGTTTATCACTTTCTAATTGATCTATCTGTTTAGCCATCTCTATCAATGACATATTTTTATACTGCTCCGGGTCAAAACCCATTGCCAGTTTTATCATCTCTTTTAAAATAGCCTGTTCTTTATATTCACAGCAACGATATCTGGGTGTATCGGCATTTGCTAAAAGTTCTGGCAAACTCTCCACTTTTTCAACCAATTGATCCTTTAATGTAAATCGAGCTAATGAAATATAGATACGGCGTTTAAGCTTTGTCAACTCTGTTACAATATTGAGCATGACCGCCCCCCCTTTCAGGTAATCTTTTTAATTAATTCTTCCGGTGTTATCGGAGCAAAAATTTGGCCATTAATCCGGACAGCTGGTGATTTGTCACAGGATTTAAGGCAGGGAACAGTTTTCAATTGGATTGAATTTAACTTTTCACCGGGCAATCCTTGAACTGCTCTGATCAAATCCTGGGCCCCCATTAAATGACATGAAGTGCCAATACAGACTTCTACCAAATGCTTTTTCATTTTTTCCCACCTTCTTTGAATTTGATTTAAAACCATTCTATCTTTACTTTTTTATTTAAACCTTTAAGAGTATTTACTAAACGTTTGATAACCTGGGTACGAATTCCCAGATTAACCGGCAAATCTAAATTCTGATGGGCTTCATTTACTGCCCGACCTACGAGAAAATGAATCTCATCACTCTCCAAAAGCTCTCTTGCCAGAAGTGAAGCTCCATCTTTTCCCAAAGGCATTTCTGAATCGCCGGGCCTTTGTAGATACTCTAGCGTTCTATTTAAAGTCAAAAGGCCTTCTGTCACCAGATCAACTCCCTCAATAAAGGAAATGGGCGGAACATCGGGATCTACATAGTTAAAAGTACACTCCAGCTCACACCCTGTCTCCCGGGCAAAAATCTGGGCTGTAGTACCACCACAGATCACCTTTTTACCCCGGGCTTCAAGTAAACGCCGACTCATAATAAAATCATCTGATGGGTTGATAGGCGGCCCAGTCATGATGGTCAAATATCTGGGCTTTCTTAGCCGGGCACCAATAATAGTAAAATCATCTCCCGGTTCCATCAAATAATAGGCCTCACAAATTTTTATCATCTTCTCTACCATCCGATTAAGGGATAAGCCTTCTGCTGCCAGTTCTTCCAGATGATTAGCTACTCCGTCCCACCCCAGGCCAAAATCCATCAACCCTCCAATTCCAGCATGAATTATTCCATCACTGGTCAAAAAAATATAGTCACCCAATTCCAGCTTAAAATGAGCCTCTTTGATCAATTTGCCCTTAATCCTTCGTTCCTTCATATAAAGAGGCTGCACTTTACCCTGCTTTAGAAAAAAAGCAGGTGGTGAATCCAGTTCAATCAAATAAGCCCTTCCATCATTATAGATCTTTAAAACAGCCAGAGTAGAGTAAGCTATTTCTCTAACTTCACATATGGGTAAAGTTTCAATAATAGTCTCAATAATCTCTTCTAAAGGTAAATTTTTTTCAATCAGTCCAATAGCTATCTTGGTTGTTAGAGTAGCCAGAATATTTGCCTTTACCCCACTTCCCAAACCGTCAGATAAAACGAGAATGGTTCCATCTTCTTTTTTTAAGACTTCCACATGATCTCCGCATAACTCTTCACCGTACCGGGACATACTCTGATAAACATCTTCTACTACAAAATTCAATCTAAATCACCATCCTCGATTATTTCGGTGAGTTCATATAAAGCTGCCTTGGTTTCTACAGTTGTCTCTCCTAACAATTTTGCTATCTCCTGAACAATCTTCATCTGTTTGTGAACCACAGCAGAAGCTTTCTCCACCGCCATTCTCTTCATCTCATGTACCTTTTTCTTTTGCTCCTCCTGTGCTGTGATGTCAGTAATTATACCAACAATAACTTCATATTCTTCAATTGGAAAGATGGTCTGATCAGTAACCAGACGATATTGTTCATATTTAACCTTTTTGTGGACAATCCGCGTCTTCTCCTTCCAAACTTTCTGAAATAAACTGGGGTCAATATATCGATATAGAGGCTGACCAATAGGTGACTCATTTTTTCTATTAAACATCTGATTGGCTACCGGATTAAATTCCTGTATTATCATATTTTTATCGACAACAATAATAGCATTATGGGATGATTCAACGATAATATGAGCCAGGGATTCAATCCGTTCTTTCATATAGGGGATACACATCTTCTCTTCTGCCAATCCCTGATACACAGCAATTGCTTTATCCCGGCAGGTTTGATATCCACAGCCTCCACAATTGGTTTCATCATCTTTTCCAAATTTGCCAATCCTTTTTAAAATCTCTCTTATCTCCTCTTCCGTAGGCATGGGATAAATTTGTTTCCGATGACTGTACTCCCGTTTGAGACGTAGTTTAGCAGGCTGAACTTCTTTCTCCACGTTTTTTTGATTTTTGGTCTTAAAAGAAAGTTTAGACCTATCTCTGGCATATTTAATCACCAACTGACACCGGCCTGCCACACCTAAGTTAATATCTACTTCAGGTCCATTAATACACCCACCCCTACAGGCCATCAGTTCCAGAAAGATGGGGCGAATACGCCCTTCTTTAAGATCAGCTATAGACTGAATACAATCCTCAATCCCACTCACCGAAAAAACCTGACCATTCAAATACTCTTCTTCTAACCCGGCAGTGGTCAATACACCACCCCTCAGGGGGTATTTTCGCGGCCACTGAGATTGACTTAAATCAAAGTCAACAGGTTCAACTTTCTCTAAATTAACTCCTTTTTTTGTAAAAAACTGAATCAACTGTCGAAAAGTCATAACTAAATCCACTCCACCAGAAGCTTCCGGACGATTGAGTTCATCTATCTTGGCAATACAGGGACCAAAAAAGACCACTTTTACCTCTTTACCATAAATTTGCTTTAAAATCTGTCCGTGAGCCATCATCGGTGAAATAAGTGGAGCTAGATTAGGAATCAATTCCGGGTAATGCTTTTCTACAAGATTAACAATAGCAGGACAACAGGTAGAAATAAGAGGTTTGTCCCACTTTTTGACTAAGTTAAAATATTCCTTTGCAACATATTTGGCTCCCTGAACTGTCTCGACAACATAATCAAATCCCAACTCTTTTAATCCTCCTACCAATTGCCGGTAATCATGAAGTTCCAGAGTAGCGACAAATGATGGAGCAACTGAGGCAATTACAGGTATATCTGAAGTCAGAAATTTTTCCAGTTCAGCACTACCATTAAAGGGAACTTTGGCTTTCTGTGGACAAATGTTAACACAGCGGCCACAATAAATACATTTTTCCTTAATGATCCAGGCTTGATCCTGACCAAAACCAATAGCCCCAACAGGACAATGACGCAAGCATCTATAACAGTCTTTACAGGATGCTTTTAGAACAGAGAGAACTTCCATTAAAATTCACCTTCTTTTAAAAGTTCCCGTCTAAAAATCTCTCTGGCATTTTCAGGTGAAACCCGGCTTATAAGCTTATCACCAATTTTAACAGTTACACCCTTAGCACAATTTTTCTGACAAAAGGAAGCTTTAAGATGGATTCTATCCTCTAAATCATAAGTTTTAACCATTTCTTTAAAAATTTGTACCACCTGATAAGCGCCTTTTAAATGACAACTACTTCCCACACATATCTGTACTTCTAACATTGATAAACACCTCTTTCTATCTTAAATACCATAAACATTTTTGTGAAATAATTCACAATATATAGTGAAATATTTCACATTTAATTATATATTACCCCCGGGGTTTCTGTCAAGAGATTTGTTTGCTTTGAAAATTTAAAAAACAAGGGTTGGAGGTTAAAACCACACCCTTTTTATTTACCACCATCCTTAACTGTCTTATACTTATGCCAGGTGTTCCAGGCTTCTTCTATCATCCAGATTTCCAAAAGGAAAATAATTACACCCAGAACCGTTAGAAGCACATTACCGGATGCTATATATTTTCCCAGGTTCAGAATCATGGTCTAACCTGTCATAACCAGCATGAAAATCATCGGTATAAGAGTGGACTTAACAGATTTAGCCTGACGTAATAGATAAACAGTGACCACCAAAAAAACCAGACCAACAAGAAGCTGATTCACCACCCCAAAGAGAGGCCAGAGGATTAAACCACCTTTTCCTCCATTAATCAGTGTCAGGAGGAATGCAGTGAAAACAGCAACAAAGGTAGCAGGATAGCGACCAGTAAGAGACTTTAACCTAACAGTTTCAAAAAGCTCAGTTAATACATACCGCTGAATACGTGTAGCAGAATCAAGGGTAGTAGCAGTAAAACTGATAACTACCACAGCAATAATCGCTTTACTCAAATCCAGAGGAATACCGTAAGAATTTAAGAAAGGTGCGCCGCCATTAACAAAAGCAGAAACTTTGGCTGCAAAACCACTGGCAGCACCCCAACTTTTATAATGGGCTACCCAGCCAGCTTTGGTAGCAAAACCGGCGGTACAGGCAAGAACAACAAAGAGAGCCAGAATACCTTCAACAATCATTCCACCATAACCGATAAACTTAGCATCTACTTCTGAATTAATCTGTTTAACTGTTGTACCGCAGGAAACCAGACTATAGAATCCTGAAATTTCTCCACAGGCGTAAGTAATCCCGTGGCTTAAGCAGAGTTCATACAGGAAGGGTGGATGCGATATAACAATAAACCAGTAAAACCACAATCCATGTCATCAATTCAGAACCAAAAATAGCGGGCATCTTAAACCCAGGCATTAAAACTTCAAGCCAGATAAATATGCAGGCAATAACGGCAGGAATTGTAACCTCTTCCCCTTCTTATATACCAGAAAACTTAAAATAACGGCTAATGGAATTTCTATAAATATTGAGAATACAGTGTGCTGAATACTCATAAAAAGAAAAGCGATTACCAAAGCAAAAACAGCGATGAATATAACCAGAGCAAAAAAGATAATTAATAAGAATAAAATCTTGGCCCGTGGTCCAATAAGTTTAGCAGTAATATCACCAACAAATCTACCTTTATTCCTCAATGAAACTACCAGTGCGCCAAAATCATAAACAGCTCCTAGAAAAATAGTACCCAATACAATCCAGAGTAATGCAGGTACCCAACCCCAGATAACAGCAATAGCCGGGCCAACTATTGGCGCTGCTCCGGCAATTGAGATAAAGTGATGACCAAAAAGAACGTGTTTTTGAGTTAGCACAAAGTCGATATTATCATTGAATTTATGAGCCAGAAGTAACCCGATTTGGATCAAGCCTAAAAACCTTGTTACTTAAGTAAGTCCCATAAAACCGATAGGCAAGATAATATAAAATTAAAACCACTAAAGCCACCAACAACGCATTCATATATATTCCCCTCCTTTTATAAATTTTTAAATTTTAACTATTACAACCCAAACCCAACTTGTTCCCAGCTATCACCTCCTGATTAATATATTTCTTTATTTCTTAAATTTTTATATGATTATACTGCAAAAAGCTAATTTTGAGCGACATAGAAATTTTTCGCCAAATCATCTTAACGAGATTTCCGACGAAATAAGGCCTCATCACAGGAAATGATGAGCTAATCAAGGGCCAGGAAGGCCCTTTGATTAGGAAGCCTTATTTCGGCGGAAATCGAGCTTTAGATGACTCGAAAAATTTCTCAAGAAGCGAAAAATTAGCTTTTTGCAGTTTAACCTTATATAATTTTTTCCTTAAATAAGAAAAAAAAAGATCAGGAAGATTTCCTCCTGACCTCTTTATAATCCTAAAAGGGAGATAAGTTTTTTAACCCCATTTTCCTTTTTTCATATGACCTTCTAACTCAGCTTTTATTTTTTGACCTAATTCAAAAGCTATAGCTTTTGCTTCTTTAAAAACTTTGACACAACCTGGATCTAAATCATCTTCAATTCCTTCTTCAGCTAATTCAATGATCGTATCTAATAATGTTTTAATTTCCATATGTAGATCATTGGTATATCGGGAACGAAGAATTTTTTCTTTCACTTCCTCACTTATTTCTATAAATTTCTCTTTAGGTGCTCCACATTTAGGGCATTGCTCAGGTGCTGCTTCTCTCTCATAAATAAAATTGCACACACTACATTTAAACATAAAATTCATCTCCTTTTTTATAATCAATTACCCTTTATATGGCTTATAATGTTTAGCTGGATGGAAACAAAGTGGGCAAACCTCGGGAGGAGTGGTTCCTTCATGAATATAACCACAGACACGACATTTCCACTTAATATTTTCCTTAGACTTCAAAAGTTCACCATTTTCCAGGCGCTTTTTCAAATCAGCAAACATTTTTGCATGATCTTTTTCTACTTCAATAACTGTTCTAAAGTATTGGGCAGCAGCGTCTTCTCCCTCTTCTTCGGCAACTTTCAAGAATTCAGGATACATACTTTCATGTTCATAAGTCTCTCCCTCAATAGCTGCCTGTAAGTTAGCTTTAGTATCACCGATCCCTTCTAACAGCTTTAAGATTACTTTTGCATGAGCTTCTTCATTGAGAGCAGCTGTCTCAAAAGCTTCAGCTACCTCTAACCACCCTTCCTTTCTTGCCACCTGAGCAAAAAACGTGTATTTATTCCTGGCCTGACTTTCACCTGCGAATGCTGTTTTTAAATTCTCAACTGTTCTTTTACTCATAATATGTACCTCCTAATTGATAATAATAATTTTTATTGATTATATTATAACTCCTATCTGTCCACTATGTCAACAATTATTAACAAAATTACTCAGGTTTTTGATAAATATTGTTTTTTCAATACAAACTATCTGGATTTTTAAAATTATATGATGATTATACTGCAAAAAGCTAATTTTGAGCACCATAGAAATTTTTCGTTAAACCATCTTAGTGAGATTTCAGTTGAATTAAGGCCTCATATAAGGATGTGATAAGCTAATCAAATCACTGAAATCGAACTTTAGATGGTTCGAAAAATTTCTTTTGAAGCGAAAAATTAACTTTTTACAGTAAAATCATTAGATAGATCAAAACTGCAATTAAGCAACTTTTCTAAAATCTAAATTCGATATAAAAGGGCTTTTTACCTTCTAATTTTATTAACAGTCTGAAAATTATCATTTTTATTTTTTCTCTTTTCCTTCCAATCTCCAGATAAGCTTTTTTTGGCACTATTATAGAAAGAATATTTTGTAATATTAAAATTTTAAAAAAATTAAAGGAAAATTGATAGAAAGCCTCGAAATATAATCAATAATACTTAAAGAAGAGGTGATGTTTATCGTGGATAAGTTAACCGGTCTTCTGGACAAAGAAACATTTTTTGAAAAAGCTGCAGCCTACGATGGAACTTATGCAATTGTCGATCTGGATAATTTTAAAAGCTTTAATGATGCTTATGGTCGCGATGTAGGGGACGAAGTTTTAAAGAAGACAGCAGAAGTTTTAAAACAAAATATTGATGAACGCCATTTGATCGGTAGGCTATTACATGATAAATTTTTGGTCTTTTTTAAAGGTTTAAATGTAAACGAAGCAAAAGTATTATTAGATGACATAAGGGAACACTTCCACGGTTTTTACTTCCCTTCTGTAAAAAAAGAACTGCACATTATCTTCAGTGCCGGTGTAGGTTCTGATTTTGAAACCGCCGAAAGAGCATTAAAACAAGCCAAAGATTTAGGCAGAAATAAGATCGTCTGCTTATAAATTAAAAACCCCCTTTGGAATCAGCAAACTGATACCAAAGGGGGTTTTTATTTCCCTTCCAAATATTGATGAGGCCTTATTTCTCCTTCAATCTTACTAAGATGGTTAAAGCTTTTTGCAGTTTAATCATAAAGGTTTTTGCAATACAATATATATAACCTAGTGAACAATTTAATACATTACATTGGAGTGAAGTTTGTGAAACAGCAGACCTTTCTTAAAGGTGCAGTTATCCTAATGGCTGCTAGTTTTTTTAATCGAATATTGGGCTTTATTCTGCGCGTGGTTATGGTTCACTACCTGGGAGATGAAGGTGTGGGATTATATTCAATGATCTATCCCATTTATGTAACTCTGGTTCTTCTTTGTACAGCCGGATTTCCGGTAGCAATTGCTAAATTGGTCTCTGAAAAAAATGCCCAGGGGGATGTGCATGGTGTAAAGAGAATCCTTCGTCTCGCCATCACCTTTGTTATCATAACCAGCATAACTATCGCAGGAATTCTTTTGCTTTCCGCAGAATGGGTAGCTAAATCCATCCTTTCAGATTTAAGAACCTACTATCTTATCCTGGCAATTTCACCTGCTTTGATATTTGTCTCCATAGCCTCAGTTCTAAGAAGTTATTTTCAGGGTTTACATACCATGACACCCACCGCTATCTCCCAGATGATAGAACAATTAGTGCGGATTACCGCATCTATTTTCTTAATTATATTGTTGATTAATAAGGGACTTAAATACGGTGCAGCAGGAGCAGCAATAGGTATTACCTTAGGAGAATTCAGCGGAATGATGACACTGATCATTCTTTATATAAGCCATTGTTTCTCTGGTAGAAGTACTGATCTTCTCTTAAGAAATTTAAAAACTGCACCTCCTTCCAGTTACTCCTATAAACAGATCTTTAAAGATCTTTGTAAAATGGGTATACCTATAACTCTTGGCAGGCTTATCATCTCGTTAATGTATTCTCTAGATGCAATTTTAATACCTACCCAGCTTCAGCGGTCAGGTCTATCAGTTGCTGAGGCCACTTCCCAGTTTGGACAATTATCTGGAATCGCCTTACAGGTTATATTTTTGCCCACAATTATCAGTGTTGCTTTGACAACCAGTCTGGTTCCTACCATCTCAGATGCCCTGGCCCGTAATAATATGCAGGCCATCCGGGCCAAATACCATGAAGTGCTCCGGATCACCTTTTATACCGGAATGCCTGCAACACTCTTTTTCATATTTCGCGGCAGACAAATCTGTTATCTCCTTTTTGACTTTGCTGAAGCCGGTTCACTCCTGGCCCTTTTGGGAGTAGGCGCAATTTCAACTTACTTCATCCATGTAGCTGGAGGGATCTTAAATGGTCTGGGTAAGCCTCATCTGGCAGTAAAAAATATGATTATCGGTGCAGCTTTTAAAATTATAGGTCTTCTAACTTTAGTTAGTCACCCTCTCTTAGGAATTAGAGGAGCTGCCATAAGCATCGTCACAGGATGGATAACTGGTTCTATAGCTGATTTCATTTCCCTTGGACGAATCGTGGGCTTTAAGCTCAATCTTTATCATCTGGTAATAAAACCTTTCTTTGGATGTCTGGTCCTTTACTGGTTATTACCTATCTTTGATAACGCAGGAAAAATTCTAGGACTTAATCCCAAATCAGTAACTTTGCTTACCATTTTTCTATCCAGCATCTTCTATTTCATCTGGATGATACTGGTTAAAGGAATCTCCAAAGATGATTTAAAGAAATTTAAATAATGATTAAACTGCAAAAAGCTAATTTTTCGCTCCTTAAGAAATTTTTCGAACCACCTAAAGCTTGATTTCCGACGAAATAAGACTTCCTAATCAAAGGTCCCTCCTGGCCCTTGGTCAACTCATCACATCCTGTGATTAGGCCTTATTTCGTCAGAAATCTTGCTAAGATGATTTGGCGAAAAATTTCTATGTCGCTCAAAATTAGCTTTTTGCAGTATAATCTTCAATATTTTCTGGAATTCCTGGATATCCCTCCCCACATAAGGGGAACTGGGCCAATACAAACGTGTTGGGTCTAAATTTGATAATAATTCAGGTATTAGATGATAAACTTTCTCACCATAAAATGGTGTTTTAATAGTACTATCAGAATACATTACTTCATACAACCAATCATTTTCATTATTACCACACCAGAGAACAATGCATTGTTCACTTCTTAATCTTTTATTTATTTAACCAGAAGTGTATACAGATTCTTTTTCAAAATAGGGTTTCCTATTCCTCTGGGGTTTATAAATAACCCGATAAAGGGCATAACTTAAAAGCATGGCATAAATCACATCTTCCACTGAATGCTGCTTAATAAAAACAGTAGAAAGTGAGATAAGAATAGCGCAAACAAGTGAGATATAATGAATCCATTTACGATTTTGTAACTTTTTAGATTTAATCACTGCCAGATGAACTGCTATAGCATCCAGAACATGCATACTGGGCGAAACATTAGTTGGCCTATCAATACTATATATCCCTTTGATCAACCTGGACAAAAAATCCTGTTCTGTTATTACAGGACGTAATTTCTGACCATTAGGTAAAATGAAGTAGATAAAAAAACAAATGGTCATTCCACCAAACATAAACAACATTAATTTAATAAAATCTTCCCGTGATGTCAAGCCAAAATAAGTTACAGCAATTGCAATATAAAGATACCAGAATAAATAGGGAATTACAAAAACCTTGATAAAGGGAATATAATCATCAAGAAAAGAATGTACATAATATTTAGGTACAATATACTTATTAAAAGTATGATACAATAATCCAATTACACCATAATATAAAAGAATTAATAAATGGTTATATCTGGACCATAAGTTTTTAACAACATTTCTTTTACTCATTTAAAAAACACACCAACCTTTATCTTAAAGCTGTTCTAATGCTTCAGCCAGATCCTGAATCAATACGGCAGGATCTTCAAGACCAATAAATAGTCTGATCAATTGTGGTGATAAATCCCATTCAGCCATCTCCTCTAAAGTAAATTTATGTTTTAAACTAATGTATGGATGAAAAACTAAACTCTCAAATCCACCCCAACTTACACCTATAGAAAAATACTTAAGGTGGTTCATCATCCGACTGATTCCTTCGATATCCCCTTCTACTTCTATACTGAGCAATCCTCCCCATCCGCTCATCTGCCGATCAGCCAGTTCTTTTTGAGGAAAAGATTCAAGACCAGGGTAGTTTACTTTTTTCACCTTTAGGTGTTGCTCTAAAAAGTTAGCTACTTTAAGAGCCGATTTGGTATGGCGTTCCATTCTAATACCCAGAGTCCTTAAACCCCGAATAATAAGCCAGGCTTCAAATGGCCCTATAATACCGCCAAACAGAGACAATTCATTCTCCTGAATCTTTTCGATTAAATCCTTTCGTCCTGTAACCACACCTGCTACCACATCACTATGCCCATTAAGATATTTGGTAGCAGAATGGACGATAAGATCTACCCCCATCTCAAAAGGCCGTTGATAATATGGAGTTGAGTAGGAATTATCGATAATAGTGATAATATTCTGCTCTTTTGCCAGTTGAGCAACTGCCCTGATATCCTGAAGATGAAAGTTTAAACTAGTTGGGCTTTCAAGATAAATTAAACTGGTATTAGGCTTTAAAGCATTAGCAATCTCATCAGTTTCCCGTCCATCAACATAGGTGACATCTATGGCAAATTTCTTAGCTAAATAATCAGTCAAAAATTGATAGGCTGGAGAATAAATATTTTTGACAGCAACTACGTGGTCTCCATTTTTCACCACACTCATTATAGCCGCAGAGATAGCTGCCATCCCAGACGCAAAAACTTTGGTCGCTTCCGTGCCTTCTAAGGCAGTAATTTTCCGTTCCAGAATCTCTACCGTGGGATTGGTACCCCTGGTATAGATATAGCGATTGGAATTACCTGCAAATGCTTTATCAATCTCTTCATAGGCAGGAAAAGAAAAGAGAGAATTTTCAAAGATGGGTGGTGTTACTCCACCATAAAATCGTTCATAGTCCTCCCCTTCATGGATACAGATGGTCTGGAAGATATCCTTTTTATCTGTCATACGGAGCTGCCTCCTTATATGATTTTACTGCAAAAAGCTAATTTTTCATTTCAAAATCAATCTCACTAAGATAGTTAAACGAAAAATTTCTCTGGCGCTCAAAATTAGTTTTTTGCAGTTTAATCATTTATTAAATTCAACAAAGCGGTAAATATTCCTTTTTCGGATTGTTTTTATTGCAATTTTTTTATTCAAATTCGCAAAATAATAATAAAAAAGGCTGTTGACCTTTTATTAACTCCGTCAACAACCTCATATAACCCTTAAACCTAAGAAAACCTCAATTACTTCAAAAAAATTTTTCGAACTAAAGTTAATCTTATTAGAGAATACTTTTTACACGCCTAATAAATTTTTTAAATTAATATGCTCTAACAAAGTATATACTGAATAGATTCCGGTACCCAATAATATAATCTTTTCCAATACTCCACCGGTTTTTATTGCTATTGGAAAAGATATATTCTTCCCAAACGGATAAAAGATTGGAATACCTCCCTTTGTCATAAAATCTGCCAATAAGTGACTTATATATCCAATAGCAAAGCCTATGTATATTTCTTCTGCTTCTTTAATCCCATACTGCATTACAGCTAAATAAACGGCAGAAGTATAAAATATTAGTCCCAGTATACTGTGGGTAAATCCTCTGTGCTGGGATAATCCCGTAATAATCAAAGTTATACCCAAAATTCTTAATGCCTGACTATTTATTTTTGTCTCTAAATAAAGTAACCCTGCACCAATAAGCAAATATACAAAAACCTTAAAGAATTTATTTTGAACGGGAAGTATTTTTTGGTTTAACTTACTCTTTGGATGATCTACATCCGGTACCAGAGAACCAAAAATTGAACAACCTATTAAAATAATTCCGCTTTCCATAGGAAAATTTATTACTGTAGCTATTCCGGCAGCAGTTCCTATCATCATATGGGTTTTTCCTGTCACTTTGTTTATACCTCCCTGAATCTTTATTACAAGAATAAAATGTCCTTCGGACACTGCACAAAGCTAATTTTTCGCTTCGCAGTGAAATTTTTCGAACCATCTAAAGTTCGATCTCAGTCGAAATAAGGCACACTAAACAACGCGGGCCCTCCTGGCCCTTGATTAGCTCATCATTTCCTGTGATGAGGCGAACTTGTTGACAAACCTTTCTTTTTTAGAGATTTGCCCATGCACTGCCAGAAAACTAAATATAATTTCTAAAGCGTATAAGTCAAGGCTGAAGCCAGGAGGGCGGAGCGTCCGGTAGCGGAGGAAATTATATTTAGTTTTTCTATTCCTGAACATCAAAAAATACCACCGACAGAACATTTGTACTGCCAGCGGTATTATTATAATACCAATAGCTTTTTTTGTCAATAATGATGCAATTCTCCCGACTCTATCGCCTGATAAATTCTTTTAAGTGGTACTCCTACCTCAAGACTTAACCGACGGCAATCTTCATATTCGGGTGCAAGATTGACCAATTTACCTTTATAATAAGAGGCCTTAACCTTCACTTTCCCCCAGGGGGTTATAACTTCTACCATCTCCCGCGGCAAAAACCGCTTCTCCACCCGGTTAATACGGAGACCAATGGAAGTAGTCTCTTTAAAGAAAATCTCCACCACCTGATCCAGCTTATCCGGTGGAGTAAGAGCAGTTAATATATTGGCCGGACGACCTTTTTTCATAATGATGGGAGTTAAAAAAACATCTACAGCGCCAGCCTGAAAGAGTTGTTCCATGACAGCACTATAAAATTCCGGATTCATATCATCAATATTGGCTTCCACTACAACCATTTCATCTATACACAATTCATCTCTGCTAATTTCACCATCTGTTAGATAGTGTTTTTTTTTCCAACAGTTAATCGGAGCAAGTTGGGAATCTCATCTAAGTCCCAACTTCCTGCACCATAACCGATAGTTTCGACAGTCATCTCTTTTAGATTGGTAAACTCATTAGCAAGAGTAGTAATTAAAGCAGCACCGGTGGGCGTCACCAGTTCTTTTTTAATTCCCCAACAATAGGTAGGTACACCCTTTAAAATCTCCAGTGTAGCCGGAGCAGGGACAGGCATCATTCCATGCGCACATTTGACAAATCCTGTACCAATATGTAAAGGTGATGCAGTAATTCTTTCAACTCCCAGTTGGTCAATACCAATAAGAGTTCCTACCACATCAATGATAGCATCCATTGCTCCTACTTCATGGAAATGAATCTTTTCAGGAGTAGTATTATGAACCTTTGCTTCAGCTTCTGCAATTTTTCTAAAGACCTCTTTTGCCTTTTCAACAATCTCTGATTTTAAGTCACTTTCATCGAGAATCTTATAAATATCCTTCAAATGGCGGTGAACATGTCCCTCTTCATAAACAATATGAACTTTGGTACCTGAAACCCCTTTTTTCACCACTCGCTCAGCCTTAAAGTCAAAATCATCAATATTTAATTTCTTAAGTTCTGCTTTTAAAAACTCCAGATCAATTCCCAGATCCACTAAAGCTCCCAGAATCATATCTCCAGCAATTCCAGCAAAACAATCAAAATGGGCTATCCTCATTTTTTTACATTCCTCCCGATTCGGTTAATAGAATTGGCAAGAAATGCAGCACCAAATCCGTTATCTATATTAACTACACCAATACCTGCTGAACAGCTGTTAAGCATGCCCAGTAGTGCTGCAAGTCCATTAAAACTGACTCCATACCCCACACTAGTAGGTACGGCAATGACGGGCTTATCCACAAGGCCACCTACCACACTGGCAAGAGCCCCTTCCATCCCAGCAATGACAATAAGTACCCGGGCATCCAGTAACTTCTCATAATTCTCAAAAAGACGGTGAATACCGGCAACTCCCACATCATAGAGCTTCTCTACTGGATTTCCCAGCATCTGTAGAGTTAATACTGCTTCCTCTGCTACGGGTAGATCTCCCGTCCCAGCACTAATTACTAAAACCTTACCCATACCTTCTGGAATTTTAACTTTGTCCCGATATAAAGTAATACAGCGGGCCAGCTCATGAATCTCCGCTTCTGGAATTTCTTTAGAAACTTTTTCTATGATTTCATCATTACAGCGGGTTGCAAGAACCGGATGATTCCTGTCCTTCACCAATTTCAAAATCTCTACCACCTGCTCAGGAGTTTTACCCAGACCTAAAATCACTTCCGGAAAACCCTGTCTTAAGTGACGGTGGTGATCGAATTTAACAAAACCCAGATCCTCAAAAGGAGCAATCTGAACCTTTTTTATCGCTTCCTCTATAGAAATTTTACCCTCTTTGACATAGTTTAACAATTGACGTAAATCATCTTTATCCATTCTTTTTCACCTCATCAGGTAAGACTTCATTCATACTACCAGTACGGTATCCCTGCAAATCCAGTGTAATATAAGTATATCCCAAATTTTTTAAGTAAGCTACTATATCTTCCCGATGTTTAAGAAAAAGCGACATATCCTCGGGCAAAACCTCGATCCTGGCGGTTTTTGCATCATGATGGCGAACCCTGAGCTGTTTAAGATTAAACTGGCGCAAATAACGCTCTGCACTATCTACCATTACCAGCTTCTTTTGAGTAATCCGATCTCCATAAGGAAATCTAGAGGAAAGGCAGGCAAAAGCCGGTTTATTCCATGTAGGCAGACCCAGACGTTTAGAAAGTTTCCGAATATCTTCTTTAGTTAATTCAGCTTCTAAAAGAGGACTTCTCACCTTTAATTCCTTAACCGCCTTCATCCCTGGCCGATAATCCTTTAAATCGTCATAATTAGAACCGTCTAATACAAATGCTAAACCTTCTTCTCTTGCAACCTTAAGCACAGCAGAAAATAGCTCCTTTTTGCAGTAATAGCAGCGGTTAGGATCATTTTTGACAAACTCCTCATTGGTTAACTCTTCAGTATAAATGATCCGATGGGGTGCCCCTATTAATGCAGTCAATTTTTTAGCTTCTTCTAATTGCTCTTTGGGATAGGTCTCTGATTTAGAAGTTACCGCCACTGCTTTATCTCCCAATACATCGTAAGCTACTTTTAAAAGAAGTGTACTATCCACACCACCGGAAAATGCTACAGCCACACTTCCCATCTCTCGTAATAAATTCTTTAATTTTTGGTATTTTTCTTCCAAATTCATCTCTTACAGCCCCCTTGCCACTTTATGTAATATAAAGTAATTTTTCACAAAAAAAGCCATGAAGTCCTCACCATAAAATGAGGTCTTCATGACCGTAATTTCACTGGGCCGTTCATCAACCCGTTTGAATTATTATACCACAGTTTAACAATTATTTCAAGTTGATAATTGGCTCAAAATATTTCATTCTCTCATCATCCACTTCTCCCGGTCTTTTTCCGCTGGAAAATGAAAGATTGGGAATCAAATCATTAAGATGCTTATCATCAATCCTGTCTCTTAAATAATCCACCATTCCCTGAATCCACCTTTGAGCCCATTCATTTGCTCGCTCCCAGAGTTGGTCAAAACTTTCAAAGTAAACTTCCCCTTTATCAGCAGGATGACACCACTTTTTTTGCTTCCGATTTAAATAATCCACAGAGTTATCCACAGTATGGGGATAGAAAAATTGGTAATATCTAAATTTACTTAAAGATAAAACCCCCAGGATTCTGGCTATACCCACTTTTAACTTATGTGGATCATAAAATAATTTCCATGCCTTGACCATATCTCTATATGCTCTATTTAAAATTTCTTTATTTATTTGTATAGCAAAAAATTCATCTATCTGATGCTGATAGAACTTAAGAACCGATAGGGGAAGATTTTTTCCCATATCGATTTGTCGATATGCCGGCTCTTTTAGGGTTTTTAAGTTTCGCTTCTCCCAAAGTAAAATGGTATCCAGAATTTCTTCAAAAAACTTATGATTTCCGAAGTATCTGTGGGTGTTATGATCATCCTTTCTATATACTCCACATTTATAATGTATATAAGGATGGGTCACAGTATCCAGTGCATAATGACAGATCAAACCCATTAAATAAACTACTAATAATCGATAATCCACACATTCCACAATATTATCCCCAGAGTTATCCACAAGTTGGGGATAACTCTTTAAAGTTTTCAAATACCTGATTCCTGATCGGACAAATTCTCCACCAGCCTCTTTATGAATTTTACTACCAATTATATTGACATTTTTGCTCCTATACCAGGGCAAAAATCGGTAATAAAAAAAGAAATCCGGGCCTTGACAGGCGAATCTAAAAAGTTCTGGATATTCTTCCACCCAACTTATCATCTCATCTTTTATTTTTGAGATCACTTCTTCACCAAATAAAATATGTGCCCAGATATCAGGCATTACAATTTACCTCCTCCAGATATAAGAAAACAGACCTTTAAAGGTTAATTTATGTTAACATGGTTCCATAATATTATGCTAAACTTTTTAAGATATATTCAGGATTAAACTGCAAAAAGCTAATTTTGAGCGACATAGAAATTTTTCACCAAATCTTTGCGAGATTTCCGACGAAATAAGGCCTCATCTGAGGAGTGATGAACTAATCAAGGGGCCAGGAGGGCCACTTTGAGTCAGGAAGGCGGAAATCGAGCTTTAGATGATTCGAAAAATTTCTCAAGAAGCAAAAAATTAGCTTTTTGCAGTTTAACCACTCAATATTTTAATCATTATTCACCCGTCCAAAATGGAATAATAAAAGAAGTAAAAATTTAAAGGAGAGATCTGAATGCCAAAACCTAAAGTTTTGCTCCGTTTTGATACAGAAGACTACATCACTCCAGAAAGTAATGATGCTTTAAATGCCATCCTGGACATCCTTGATGAATTACAGATCAAAGCAACTTTTGTACTGGTTGGACATAAAATTGAGATGCTGCTTAATGAAGGAGAGACAGAAATTTTAGAAAAGCTACAGCACCATGCATTAGGCTACCATTCTTATATGCACAGTTTTCATCCTCTGGCTTGTGAATACCTTGAAAGATTAGGATGGCGTGAGGGAGTTGAAAAATTTTTAAAAGTTGAAGAACCAGGCCATAAAACATTTGTAGAAATATTTGACCAGACACCTGTCTGTTATACCCAACCCGGAGCTGATTGGGTACCTCATACTTATGTAGCCTTACAACAATGGGAAATCCCCTTTTTCTTCAGCGAAGATAAACATTCCCTGATCAATCTTCAACAAAAACCATTTATCTTAAATGGAATCTTAACTTTAGCAAAAAAACCTACCATTAGTAATCTAACCTGTCTGGCCTCATCTCCTGATACCCTGAATAATGCCAGAAATAAATTTTATCAGGATTATCAACAGACATCTCAAGCTAAAGAACCGGGACTAATAATTCTGGTAAGTCACCCCGGAAGAATGATAACTTCTAAAAAGTCATGGGATGTGCTAAACTTTGCTAAAGGAATAAATACTCCCCGCAAAAAATGGCAAACTCCACCTTTAAAAAGCAGAATAGAGTATGAACAGGATTTACAGGCATTCAAACAATTTCTTATTGACTTAATGGATAACTATGATTTTGAATGGATTACAGCTAAGAACCTGGTGGATATGTATAAGAACCGGATCATTCATAAAGACCGGGTCAAGGGAGCTTATCACGGTGAATCTAACTTGACAGTTGATTCTAACACAATTCAGCAGATAGCTACTGCCTTTATAAAAGAGATTTCATATTATCAATTGGGAGATATGTGGCTGTCACCAATTCAAGCAACTTCGATTCTTTGCCATTTCCTTCAGATTAAGGCTAAAGAAGGATATTTCCCTGATTCAGTACCAGTACCCGGTGAAATCTTTTTTCCAGAAGATATTCCAGAAGTAAAGGTATCCAATGATCTGGAGTGTTTGGGATGGGCAGAACTAATTCAAGGGACGGAAACAATCATGAAAATGATAAAAACAGATACCTCTTTCCCCCTTAAGATAAAGGCGGGAGGAAATCTGTGGATTGAATTAGAAAAGTTTATAGGCGGTCTTGCACAGGCCATCATTACTATGACTAAGGATAATCTTACCCTGGATCGGGTACTTTTGCCACATACCCGGCTTAAAACAAAAGATTTTGTTAAAAAAATTGACCAGGTCCATTGGTCCTGGCCAATCTTTGAATTCGGTTATCGAAATGGTAAGATTCTCGAATACACCAAATTATTAAGTTGGACAATGAAGCCAATTTAACTGGCCCTTGGAATCAGCGGTTTATCCGGTTCCCGTGGTGGAATGCTCTGACTTTGCAAATATTCATAAATTAGTCTTCCCACGGGAATCTTTTTTTCCAATAAAGCTTGATTTCCAAACATGTGGTTAAACTCTAAAAAATAATAATGTCCGTCCACTTCAGCTACGTCAAAACCAGCATGGTTTATACCCAACTTGCGAGCCACCTTCTCCACCAATCGAATAGCCTCTTCAGGTATATCATCAAAGGAAATGCTTCCACCACGTGAGACATTGTTATGAAACTGACCTTCAGCTCCTATACGCCAATAAGCAGTAATCACTTTATCACCAAGATAGACAATTCTAAGATCCCGATCAATGGGAAGATATTCCTGAACATAAAGAATAGAATTTTTCTGTGCATATTCTAAAAAATCTTTTTTATTTTCAATCAAAAAAACCCCACGTCCCATTGAGTTACGAACCTCTTTGGTGACAAAGGGAAAAGTAAATTCATCTAAAACCTGCTCAATATTTGCATCTGTAGATGCCAGAATCTGAGTATATGGTGTATTTTCGGGACAGACCGCCCAGAAAGCCCGGGTCATTTCAACTTTATCATGTCCAAGATGGTAAGTGTTAATATTGGGAAAAATTCGTTTCTTTAATCCATAAACTAAGAAATTGACCTGCCAGTATTCAGGAAATAAAATCCAATCCGCCTCGGCAATTTCTTCCCTATGCTTAAAAACCATCTCGGGTTTAATATACCGAACTCCAGGAACACCTATTGAACGATACGGATTAAAAGAGACCAACCGCATCTCAATCTGCCCCTCTTTCTATATTCATTTTTCCGAAAATATAGTAGCATCTACTCTATTTTTTGTCAATCAGATTTTTTAATTACATGGTTAAACTGCAAAAAGCTAATTTTTCGCTTGGGGAGAAATTTTTCGAACCATCTAAAATTCGATTTCCGCCGAAATAAGGCTTCCTAATCAAAGGGCCCTCCTGGCCCCTTGATTAGCTCATCACCTCCTGTGATGAGGCCTTATTTCGTCGGAAATCTTGCTAAGATGGTTTAGCAAAAAATTTCTATGTCGCTCAAAATTAGCTTTTTGCAGTATAATCATTACATTAAATAAGAACCGGTAAAGGCTGAACCTTCACCGGTTTATTTTTTAAAGCCAAACAGAACTTATAAGAATATTACCATACTCATCATAAGTAAACCAGAAAGTAAATACTCTTATCAAACTATTTGGGAATGTTTCAAACAAAACATAAAAATCACCCTGTACTGCAACTTGAACTTCAAACTCACCATCTACTTCAATAATTTCACTTAGCTTTCTGATAGTCAAATTAGAAACCCGCTCAAGTTCAAAATAGCGATTCAGACGAGATTTCAGCTCTGCTTGATATGAAGAATCTGTATAACTCAAAATCGAATTTATGTCCTGATTCTCATAATCATTAACAAACCGCGAAATAAGATTATTGATCTGGTCAATAGCGTTTTGGTCAATAGCGTTTTGGTCATTAGTGTTGTTATCAGCTCCATTATCTACATCAATAATTACACTAGCAACACGCACCTGTAAGCCATCAAATACATATATCCAAATTTCATCCATTTCTTCTTCCATTGGAGCTGTAAAAGTTAACTCATTAGTATTCCAAATTTCATAATATGGATCTATTATCTTATATTCTAAAGGCGCATCATTATCACTATCACTGGCCAAAACCGATATTGTAATCTCTTCCCCTGGTGCAGCTTGATAATAATTATCTGTAATCAACTCATTATTTATATAAATCGCATCAATCTCAGGACAACTATTTTCAACAACCTGAACCGGATATTCTTTAACCACAGTATAGATACCATCAGTTACAGTAAAGGTTAAAGTATATTCACCCGCTACATCTGGAGCAACCCAAAAGCATATAGTTTCATACTCAGATGCAAAAATCTCAACTTCTCCAACATCAGCTGTCGCTTGAATATCTAATTGATCAGACTCATCCACATCAACAAATATAGGCCAGACCGCGTACAATCGTCCAGCAGCAAGAACAGAGTCCACAACAACCTGGGATTCAAAGTAAGGAGTTGTTATAGCTACTTCTTGAATTTCAGGAGCATGATGAGAATCATCTTCAACATTTATATTAATAGTCTTACTGGATTCAAATATACCATCACTTACATAAAGAGTTACAGGATAAACTCCATAAGTATCAGGAGCATGCCATTCCAGGGATGGCTCAGTTCCCAGAACTTCTCCAATAGCATCTTCCCATCTATAGGTCAAATTATCTCCAGTAGGATCATTTACAATCGCTGTCAAAGTCAGCGTTCCATTTACTAGTACTGAACTAGAACTTGCAGATATTTCCTCAATAATTGGAGCAGTATTAACCTGAATATTAATAGAACCAGTTACAGTATCCCTACCATCAGAAACTTCAACAGTGATGGTATAATTACCATCAGTTTGTGATGCTATCCAGAATACCTCACTACCTGTTCCTTCAATACTTCCACCTGTTACTGTCCAGGTATATGTAAGTACATCCCCATCCGGATCACTGGCTTGAACCTGAACTTTAACCTTTTCCTCCGGCTGTACTACTGATTTTTCCACAGTCAATGATGAAATCACAGGTGCCTCATTTGGCAAAGGTTGTACCGAAATCTGTATAGACTTACTTACATCCACTTTACTATCAGAAACTTTAACCGTAATAGTATATTCTCCAATTTCCTGGGGAGCTACCCAGATTACTTCACTACCTGTTCCATTAATCTTTCCACCTGTCGCATTCCAAGTATATACAAGTGAGTCCCCATTCGGGTCGCTGGCCTTAACCTGAATTTTTACTTCTTCTCCTGGATGAATTGTTGTTTTTTCTGAAATTAAAGAATAAATAACCGGGGCCTTATTCATGAAAGGCAAAAAATCACATCCAACCAGGCCAACAGTTAGAATTAAAATTGTTAATAGAGTTAGTAATTTTTTCACGCATTTAACCCCCTTGCATAATAATTATATTGATTAAAACTGCAAAAAGCTAATTTTGAACGCCATAGAAATTCTTCGCTAAACCATCTTAGCGAGATTTCCGACGAAATAAGGTCTCATCACAGGAGGTGATGAGTTAATCAAGGACCAGAAAGCCCCTTTGATTAGGAAGCCTTATTTCGGCGGAAATCGAGCTTTAGATGGTTCGAAAAATTTCTCAAGAAGCGAAAAATTAGCTTTCTGCAGTATAACCTTTTAATAAAATAGAAAGAGAATAAAACTACATCACAAACCTTAACAAATCAAGATTCATTCTCTATTCCTGACTTTTGATTTTATTCAAAAAATCTAATTTTTCATTCCAAAAAAAAATTTCTGAATCATTAAAGTACAGACATATTACGAAAAAATTCTACTTTAGCAGCATAAATACGTAGATTTTTTCTTCTTACATTAAAATAACATTTTTAATGTAAATAGTCAAGGCTTATACTTATAAAAAAACTAAACCTTGTCATTTCTCCGTGTCTAAATATAATATTGAAAAAATTACATAAAATCAAGACTAAAACGCTAAAAATCAACTTAGCCCCCTTCTTCTGATTTTGGAAGCTAAAAAAACCATTGTAAGAGATTTTCCAGACCCCTGAGTATGCCAGATAACTCCGCCCCTTTCTCTGGGAGTTTTGCCTTTTAAAAGACACTCAATAGCTTTATTAACTGCCCGATACTGTTAGTATCTTGCCAGTTTTTTGACAAGCTTACCATAGACAAGTTCAAAAACAATAAAGTTCTAGATAAGATCAGGAAGTTTTTTCTAAACATTCCCAGAATAAGGATCCTAAAATATAAGTTTTTCGTCTATATCTTTTAGCTTAAGGGGATATGGGTCTTTCCACTCCATGTAATGTTCAGGTCTTGCTCCAATTGTGCCAAAATAAGCCCTCTCTTATAACAAATTTAGATTTCCTTCAACAGAGAAAACAAAAAGACTTCCTTACCCAAACTTAAAGAAGTTTTTCCGATAGTCAAAGATATTTCATTTTAAAAGATTTTTGTAAAAAATATTTTTTGAAACTATTAGCTTATTTTATAAATATTTTTTTGAATTAGTCATTATATTTTAATTAGTTATATTAAAATGATGGTTGCAAATTCTGTGATTTTTGTTTATAATGTTGTTGAGACCGAAAAAAAACATTTTTACATTATAATTTTTCGTTCAGGAAGAAAAAACTTAAACAAATTAAAAAAACAGAAAACAAAGTTACCTATGTAAAAAATACGATTTATAAAATCATCAACTAATCTTGCCAAAAAGATAACCCAAAGTGACAGCTTTAGCCAGAGAACTATTTATCCGCTTGTACATAATCCTATCAATACACTTGAAAAGTTCCAGTACCTTGACCCAATAATCTTCAGTTCCATGCATTACAACCTGATTTTTTTCAAAAGTTATTGAATCATTAGTTGTTTCAACTACTAGTTTATCATTTTCCTGGTATACATTCAGAAAATTTTTAATGGTTTCCATAGTTCCGTTCCTTAAAAGCAAATAGTAATTACCCATTAAAACTGCCTCCTTTTAAATAAACTTTGAAGAAAAAGAGAGAGGCCAGGAAAAGATTTGGGAATAAAGTCAACTGGCACTCCACAAGAGAAAAGTGGGGTTTTTACACTTTCTATATTTTTATTATACCTTAAAGTTCCATTTTGGTCAACTATTAATTTTTTGTCCCGATTTTTACAACTAAATTATCTGGATTTATTGACTGAAACTATAAAATGTTATATAATACTTTTAGGGGAGGTAAATTATGGAGGAGTTAACCAAATTGGTGTTTGAAAAAATCGAAATATTAAAAAATAAATTCGGTATCTCCGACCAGGATATAGCCAGGGGGATTGGTGTGTCTAAATCAAGCTATTCCAGAATTCGTAATGGTAAAACCAAGTTAACTCTGGACGTACTTTTAGATATCGCCAGATATTTTAATCTCCCAGCATACTACTTTATACTAGCAAGTGATAGATTAGATCAATACTCTTTTTCCACCCTGCTTAAGGATTATCTGGATAAACTAAATTGGACTTACGAAAAACTTGCTCAGGAGACCGGGATTCTTATTTTCAGATTTATGGAATTTGATCAGGGCTCTAACCCCACAAAAGAAGAGTTAAAAAAGATTGAAAGTGTTCTTACGGTTCATTTTCCGCAAATGTCCCTCGACCCCCGGGAACATGCTATTAAATTATTACTGGAAGAATTGGGATTAGAAGAACGTAAGATAGAAAATATCCTTCAGTATATTGGGCAGAATAAATCTTATAAAACATAAAAAACTCTTGAGCAGAAGCTCAAGAGTTTTTAAATTAAAAAGATTAAGCAGAAGTTGAAAAACCAAGGCTAGAAGTATCTGGACCAGGATCGGGATATACAAAACCTGCTAGGTAAATTTCGAAAGTTGTTGTTTTTATTTCTTGTTTTACATAACCTGACAATTTTGTGTCCGTATTTAAAGTTGGTACAGTAAGAGCATAATTCATTAAATACACTACAAGAATAACAATTAAGACAACAAACAAAATTCCCCTCTTCACTTCTTATACCTCCTCTGGTGTATAAATTTTCTCTCTAATTTTCTCACAGGTAACAAAAAATTTTGCCGCTTTTGCCGGATTTACTCTCTCATATATTTTAAATAATTCATAACTTACGTTAAGTAATTCAAGTAAAACCTGCTTTTCTTCAAATATATTTGCACTTTCTTTCAGATAATATTCTGCCCTTTCATACTGATTCTGCTCTTTATACCATAACCCTCTTAAAAAATAATTCCGGGCTAATTCAACTTTATCATCAACATTTTTCAAAATCTCATAAGCTTTATTGAGATATTCATCTGCCTGATCATACTTTTTTAGTTGAATATATAACCATGCCAATTCATTCATAGCATGACTGGCAATATAATCAGATGTTGTGGTATTTAATACTTCAGTAAGTAATTTTAATGCTTTATTTGTTTCTTTTTTTTGTAACAATGCAATACCTAATGCAGTCTTGTAAAACTCTAACATTTGGGTATTTAAAGTTCCTGATTTAATCTTATCTTGGAGAAAATTTATTGCATTATTGACATAAAATTCTTTATTAGAAATCTGGTATAAATATTGAAAAACATAACTGAGAGTAATTATCACTTTTGTCTTTAAATCCTCATCCTCGGAATTATCAAGAATTACGGTCAATAGCTGATAAGCACCTTGAAGATCACCCAAAATATTCTTATCAATAGCTGCACCGAATTTAATACGATTTATAAATTCATTCCCTAAACACATTACAACTTCCGTTTCTTTACTCAAAATAGTTTCAAACTTTTCAAGAGATTTTTTATAATATTGAAGTTTATAATATGCAAAGGCCTGTAATTCTAAATTTTTTGCCAGGTCACTTAAACTAGATAAGTACCGGGCAAATGCTGCATTTTCAGTTGCAACTTCTAATAAATCAACATACTTCCCCTTTTTCTTTAAATCCAGAGCCAGTTCATAACGTTGATCAAGGTCAATTTCAGCACTGATAATCATTCAACAATTCCTCCCCTGCCATACATAATTATATGGCAAATATAACTTTTTATGTAATTACTAGTACTTTAATTATATCATTTATATTGCTTAAAATCAACCAATATATTGCAAAAAAACAATAAAAAAATTAAATTTATATTTAATTATTATGATAAATATACTATTACTTGTTATAATATTTATTATTAACATATTTTGGTTATAATTATTTTTCCATAATCTCTATCAAATCCTGTTCACACCACTTATCGGTGATATGTACCTGACCAATGGCAGTGGGAAGGATCATCCTAACTTTACCCTGAAAAGATTTCTTATCCTGTTTTATAGCTTCCAGAATAGCAGTTGAGCTTATATCTGGTGGAAGTTGGGTTGGAAGACTGGTGCGGTCCAGCAGTTGAACCAACCGTTTTACATTATCTTCGTTAATCATTCCCATATATTCAGCCAACCGAGTGGCAATTACCATTCCAATGGCAACAGCTTCACCGTGACGGTATCTCTTATAATGGGTAACCACTTCTAAAGCATGGCCTACTGTATGTCCAAAGTTTAAAATGGCACGCAAATTCTCTTCTTTTTCATCTGCTTCTACCACCTGACCTTTAATGCGACAGGAACCATATATTAGTTGAATTAGTACGGAAGGATCAAGATTAAGGATTTTATCAAGATTTTCTTCAATCCAGTTAAAATAATCAGCATCCAGTATCATACCGTGTTTGATAATTTCAGCCATTCCAGCAATCAGCTCTTCTCTGGCAAGAGTCTTTAATGTGGCAACATCTATCAGAACCAGTCGGGGTTGGTAAAATGCACCGATCAGGTTTTTACCAGCCGGATGGTTAACAGCTACTTTTCCTCCAATACTACTATCAACCTGGGCCAGCAAAGTAGTCGGCACTTGCACAAAAGGAATCCCACGCATATAAGTGGCAGCTACAAAGCCCGCCAGATCACCAACTACACCGCCTCCCAGACTGATTACCACAGAACTCCGATCCATCTGATGCTCTATCAGTTGGTCATAAATATTGCTGGCAGTATCAAGTGATTTATATTCCTCCCCATCAGAAATTAATCCACTACCAGGATTTAAATCCACATCTTCAAGACTTTTCATCACAATTTCACCATAGAGTGGAAAAACGGTAGTATTAGAAATCACAAAACTCCGCCGGGCTTTAGGAATCAGATTTTTAATAAGTTCTCCTAATTTATGTAAAAAATTATCTCCAATAAAAATAGGGTAACTCCGCTCCTTTAAATAAATGGTCAACTTTTTCTGCATCCTGATCCCTCCTGAATCTTTTCAACCAATACCCGTACCACCTGATCGGGTGTAAGACGGCCGGTATCAACCTCTATCTGAGCTGCCTTCCGATATAAAGGCAGTCTGATTCTAAGTAATTCTTTCAGCCTTCTCTCCGGGTCACTACATTTTATCAAAGGTCTGGAATCATCATCCTTAAGACGCTTAATAAGAACCTGAGGGGCTGTGTAAAGAAAAATAATTATTCCCTTTTTCCGTAATACTTTGATATTTTCAGGTTTAAGAACAACTCCCCCCCCAGTAGCAATCACCTGACCGCCTCTTTCAGCAACCTGTTTTACAATCTCCTCTTCCAGCCTACGAAATTCATCCTCTCCATCCGTAGCAAATATCTCACTTATAGAACGGCCAATTTTTTCTTCCAGTTCTTTATCTGTATCCACAAAATTTAAACTCATCTCTTTAGCCAACATTTTTCCAACAGTTGTTTTGCCCGAACCCATCATTCCAATTAACACAATATTTTTATCTTCTAATTTCATCTTAAAAACTCCTCACATATGCCTGATATTGTTTATAGTTGTGACGGATTTCTGCCATGCTGTCACCACCAAATTTAGCAGCAAACACCTGTGCAAGAACTATAGCCACTACCCCTTCCCCCACCACACTAGCAGCAGGAACAGCACAGACATCTGCCCGCTCTTTGCTGGCAAAAATCTCTCGCTTAGTCAAAATGTCTACTGAATGGAGAGGATTCATAAGAGTGGGTATGGGTTTCATCGCTGCCCTGATGATTAGAGGTTCACCATTGGTCATCCCACCTTCTAAACCGCCGGCCCGATTGGTCGTACGGTAAAATTTACCTCCATTAGAAGAAGCCTGATAATAGATCTGATCATGTACCTTTGACCCCGGCATTCCAGCACCGCTAAAACCTAATCCAAATTCTACACCTTTGATCCCCTGAATACTTATCAAAGCCTGGGCCAACTTCCCGTCCAATCTCTCATCCCACTGTACATAACTTCCAAGACCCACAGGTAACCCGGTTACCACAATTTCAAAAACACCCCCCACTGAATCCCCAGCATCACGCCAGGTATCAATGAGATGGATCATCTTTTCTTCAATCGCTGGATTCCCGCAGCGAAGAGCTGATTTCTCAACCTGTGCAAAGAAATTTTTGATTGCTTTATTATCAGTGACTACTATCTCTCCTTTCTTATCCGTCAACTCTCCCCAGGTGGGAGCTTTGATATCACCGATTTGAACCACATGACTAAAGATTTCTATTCCAAACTGGCGCAAAAATTGGCGACAGACTGCTCCAACAGCCGTCCTGATCGCTGTTTCTCTGGCGCTGGCACGCTCCAGAATATTACGTAAATCACGGGTATTATATTTGATGGCACCCGGAAGGTCAGCATGACCTGGCCGGGGATTGGTCATGGGTTCAATTTGATGTTCTTCATCTGCCAGGGGCTCTACAGCCATTACGTCCTGCCAGTTCTCCCAATCCTTATTTTTAATAATAAGGCTAATAGGACTCCCCAGAGTCAAACCGTGCCTGACACCAGATGTAATCTGGACACGATCTTTTTCTATCTTCATCCTTCCCCCCCGGCCATATCCCCGTTGACGGCGAGCCAGTTCTTTATTGATCATCTCTGCTGTCAACGAAAGCCCTGATGGTACCTTTTTGATAATTGCAGTAAGCATCTTTCCATGAGATTCACCGGCTGTAAGATATGTAAACATGGTTCAATCCTCCTTTTTTAATTGATCAAGAATGGCCCGGCGCATCACCTCTATAGGAGGCTCCATTCCTGTCCAGATTTTATATGCCTCTGCCCCCTGATAAAGGAGCATTCCTTCCCCTGAAAGAATAGAAGCACCAGCGCTGCGGGCCATTTTTAAAAGTGGAGTCTTAAGTGGGCGATAAACCAGCTCTACCACCAGATGCTCAGGTCTAAACCACTCCAGCTTTAAGGGTAGTTCTTTTTGCGTGATGGATTTCATTCCAACAGGTGTAGCATTGACAATAATCTGAGCCTTTTTCATCTCTTCTTTCAATTCCCCTGGTGTAAACCCAACCGCTCGAAAGGAGGTGGTAGAAATTTTCCCTCCCAGTTCTTTCGCCAGATCTTCTCCCCTTTTTCTGGTCCGGTTGGCAATAACAATCTCTTTTGCTTTAGAAAGACCCAGTTGAACAGCTACAGCCCTGGCTGCTCCTCCTGCTCCAAAGAGCAATACCCTTAAACCTTCCGGATCTGTTCCACCATCTTCTCTTAAAGAACGTAAAAAGCCTATTCCATCGGTATTATAACCAATCCATTTACCATCCTTAAGATGAATAGTATTAATAGCACCAATTAAAGCTGCTTCTTCAGAAATTTGATCAAGATAGGACATAACAGCTACTTTATACGGAATGGTCACATTTACACCAACAATATTTAATGCTTTAAATCCTTTTAATGCATCTTTTAAATTATCAGGAGTTACTTGAAAAGGTAAATAGATATAATCCAATTTTTGCTTCTCTAAAGCTGCATTATGCATAATCGGTGAAAGAGAATGTTCAATTGGATCTCCAATAATCCCCAGATATTTTTTCATAAAATCTGTCACCTTCAAAAAAGCGACATTCTTCACCTCCAGATCATTAAAATTGTTTTAATCATTTTACAATTTTACTGAAAAAGCCAATTTTTCGAACCATACTAAAGTTCGATTTCAGTCGAAATGCAGTTTAATCTTTCATTCGTTTTATATTAAATATTTCCTTCTGTAGCTCAATTGATTGCCTAAAAATTTCCTGAAAAATTGCTGTGATTTGCTGATTAGAAAAAGGGCCCTGGTTGTGTAAAAATAAATTTTGTAAAATTTCTTTTTCCCTTTTTGCATCTATTAAAGTATACCCAATCTCCATTTTCACCTGACCAATCTTTTGAACAATCCTACCTCGTATATTTAATAATTTTAAAATCTCTAAATTAATTTTATCCAATTTTTCTCTCAAAAATTGCAACTGTTCTTTTTTCATCATTTCTCCTCCTCAAAAAATTCTGTTCTAATTTGCCGGGCCTTAGAAAAATATTCAAATAACCCTTCCCTATCATCTCTAGAAAGCATCTTTTTTACTTCTATTAACTCTTCCAGAAAATGGTCTAAAATCTTTTTCAGTTTTTGACGATTTGATGAAAAAATATCTATCCAGATATTGGGCTGACTTGCTGCTATTCTGGTTGTATCTTTAAAACCTCCACCCGACAGACTTAAAACCTCATTTATATTAGTAAAATTCCTGCTTAATACATTTACTAATGCAGCAGCTACCAGATGTGGAAGATGACTGACATAACCAACCTGCAAATCGTGTTGCTCATGATCCATTATCACCACCCTGGCTCCAATCCTCTCTAACCACTGAGATAACTGTAATACTTCTGATCGTGGATTCTTTGCAAGCGGTATCAGAATAAATGGAGCGCCCTGAAAGAGATAAGGGTCACTCCACTCTACCCCTGCCTTTTCTGAACCAGCCATTGGATGTCCTCCTACAAAAACCAAATCGGGACGATCTTTTAAATATTCTTCAGCCTGTTTTATAATATCACTTTTTGTACTTCCTACATCTAAAATCCAGGCAGATTGCTTAATATAAGTTTTTATTTCCTTTAATACAGTACCAATGACTCCAACAGGAACAGCTAAAATGATTAAATCTGCATCTCTAACCCCTTCTTTTAAATCCAGAGTTCCCTGGTCAATAACCTTAAACTGCAAAGCCTTTTTTATTACCTCTGCATTAATATCAACCCCGACAATAGTTTTGCATAATCTCTGTTTCCGAAAGGCCCGTGCCAGAGAACCTCCTATCAACCCCACACCTACCACAGTCATTTGATTAATTACTTCCATTAAACCAACACTCCCTGGTCAAGAATATCGCGATCAATAGCCTTTGCCACTTTACTTACTTCTTGCATTAACAAATGAAAATTTTCCGGCGTTAGTGATTGGGGCCCATCAGAAACAGCCTTTTCAGGACAGGGGTGAACCTCTATCATTAATCCATCTGCACCGGCAGCAACAGCCGCTTTTGCCATGGGTGTAACCAGGTTCCATTTTCCCGTACCATGACTGGGATCAGCAATAATGGGTAAATGGCTTAATTGTTGGATCAACGGAATAGCACTAATATCTAAAGTATTCCTGGTAGCATCTTCAAATGTTCGAATTCCCCGTTCACATAAAATAACCTGGTAATTTCCTTCAGACATAATATATTCTGCAGCCATTAGCCATTCTTTAATGGTAGAAGCCATACCCCTTTTTAACAAAACAGGTTTATCCAGACGACCTACAGCCCGCAGAAGGGGGAAGTTCTGCATATTTCTTGCTCCAATCTGAATTATATCTGCATACTCATAAACCAGTTCCAGGTTTGTTAAATCCATCAATTCAGTAACAATTTTCAATCCGGTCTCTTCCCGGGCTTTTGCAAGCAATTTCAGACCTTTTTCACCCAGGCCCTGGAAACTATAAGGAGACGTTCTGGGTTTAAAAGCCCCTCCCCTGAGAATCTTTGCTCCAGATTTTTTAACCGCCCAGGCAGTGGTCATCAATTGTTCCTCATTTTCTACTGCACACGGGCCAGCCATAACTATAATTTCCTTCCCACCAATCTCAATATCGCCAACTTTAACAATTGTCTTTTCTGGTTTAAATTCCCGGCTGGATAATTTGTAAGGATTAAGAATAGGTACAACCTTTTCTACCCCATCCATAACTTCTATTGCCTCCATTACTGTCTCTTTTTGCTGTTGATCACCGATTGCTCCAATAATTGTCCGATGAGTTCCCCTTGAAAGATGAATGCCATAATTCAACTGTTTTAATCGTTCCACCACCTTTTGTACCTGTATATCTGAACTATTTTGTTTCATAACCACAATCATTTACTTTTTTCCTCCTTTCAGGTAATATCTCTATTAAAGCTGAAATAAATCTTTTATTTGCATTCTCTGTACCAATTGTGATCCTGATCCAGGTCGGTAATCCAAATATATTTCCCGGCCGAATGATAATTCCACGCATTAACAACTTCTCAAAAATTTCTTGTGCATCACAACCTGTATTAATTAGCATAAAATTACCCTGTGTGGGTATATAATCCAATCCAACTTTATCTAAATTCTGGTATAAATATTTTTTGCCCTGTTCATTTACATATCGACTTGTCAATACATGATTCTGATCCTGCAAAGCGAAAATAGCAGCTTTTTGAGCCAATAAATTTACATTAAAAGGACTCCGTACCCGATTCAACATATCAATTATCTCTGGATGTCCAATTCCGTATCCCACGCGAAGTCCTGCCAATCCATAAATTTTAGAAAAAGTCCTGAGCAAAAGAAGATTCGGATACTTATGAATAAGGTTCAAACCATCACAATAGGTAGGATCTGTTACATATTCTCGATAAGCCTGATCGATCACAACCAAAATATCAGTGGGAATTTGGCTTAGAAAATCTAATATTTCTCCCTGACCTACTATCGTCCCTGTGGGATTATTAGGATTACATATAAAGATTACTCTGGTTTTTCTAGTTACTGCATTTGCCATTTTTTTAAGATCATGAGTAAAATCTTTTCTTAAAGGAATTTCAACACTTTTTCCCCCGGCCGCCTGAACAGCCAATCGATACTTTATAAATGATGGATTAGCATAAATAACTTCATCTCCTGGCTCAACCAGAACTGCCATAATAAGATCAATAATCTCATCAGAACCATTCCCAATGATCAAATTTTCTTCTTCTAGATTATAGAACCGACATAAAGCCTGTTTAAGATAATAACAGTTGCTATCAGGATACTGATGAATCCCTTGAAGCCCCTCCCGGAGAAGTTTTAGTACCAGTGGGGAAGGACCTAACGGATTTTCATTTGAGGCCATTTTAATGATATTATCCACCTGATATTTTCTTTTAACCTCTTCAATAGGTTTACCAGGTTGATACCTACCAAGTTCTCTAACATTTTGACGCACCTTTCTCATCAAACTCATTTTCTTTACCTCCTTACTAACTTTTTTAAAAAAAACACTCCCCTGGTGGAGAGTGTTTAAGGACAATCAGTCTCCATTGAGACTAAATCCAGCAATTTGACTATATACTAATAACAACCCTACCATCCTACCATACCACCAGAGCCGTTAAATATCTTTTTAAATTTTAGTTATCAATACAAAGAGCGTAATATCTTTACAAATTCTGGAAAAGAAGTATTGATACATTGACTTTCCTGAATAATAATTTCAGAATCAGCTACTAATCCTGCAATTGCCAGGGACATGGCAATCCTGTGATCACCATAACTATGAACTTTCACTCCTCCCCTGATTCGAGCAGGACCTTGTACTACCATACCATCCGGTAATTCCTCTATCTCAACACCTAGTTTAGTTAACTCACTAGCCATTGCTTTAATCCGATCTGTTTCTTTTACCCTGAGTTCGGCTGCATCCCTGATAATTGTTTTTCCTTCTGCCTGGCTTGCTAAAACAGCAATAATCGGCAATTCATCAATCAGTCTCGGAATAATTTCCCCCTCGATTGTAATCCCATGTAATTTACTGCTTTTGACCAGAATATCTGCTACCGGTTCACCACTCATCTTACGAGGATTTAAAAATTCTATTTCCCCTCCCATCTTTTTTACCACTTCAATAAAACCGCTCCTTGTGGGGTTTAGTCCTACATTTTTCAATAATATTTCACTACCGGAAGTGATTAAGCCAGCCGTAATGAAAAAAGCTGCCGAAGAAATATCTCCAGGAATTTGAAGATCCTGAGGATAAAGTCGTTTTTCAGTTTCCCCAGATAAATGGATTTTGTTTCCATCTTTTTGTAAATCAACCCCAAATCCTATCAACATTCTTTCGGTATGGTCTCTTGATAATCCAGGTTCTATAAGATTAATATCTCCATCAGCATAGAGTCCAGCCAATAAAATCGCCGATTTTACCTGAGCACTGGCTACAGGCAGGGAATAATTTATACCCTGTAACTTACTCCCTTGAATACTCAAAGGAGCATACTTCCCTTTCCTGGCCCAGATTTTTGCACCCATCCTGTTTAAGGGTTCAATTACCCGATCCATTGGACGATGACGCAGGGAATGATCTCCAGTCAGGACGGTATAAAAGTTCTGTGGAGCCAATAAACCAGCCAATAATCTCATGGACGTTCCAGAATTCCCACAATCAATTACCTGCTCCGGCTCCTTAAGACCGTAAAGACCAACTCCTTCGATTATATATTCACCTGGTCTTATTTTCTCAATAGTAACTCCCATTGCCCGAAAAGCAGCAAGTGTGTTAAGACAATCTTCACTTTCTAAAAATCCCTTTACCCGGGTTTTCCCATCAGCTAAAGAACCTAAAATTATTGAACGATGGGAAATAGATTTATCTCCAGGTATAACTAACTCACCCTTTAATCGATTCAGTTGATTAATTTTCAAGTCCATTTTCTTTCACCTCCTTATTTAGTTTTTAACAAAAAACCACTCCCCCTGGTGGAGAGTGGTGTATAATAGAATTTATATCTAATTAATCTAAATTTAACCATAAAATCAGAACTTCTGGTCAAAATTATATCTTGCTTGCATAACCAATACATTTTTGACCAGACTTTCTTACTTAAATGCTAAACGGCAATTCTACTATACTACCATACCACCAGTGCCGTCTATAAGGTTTTTAACCAGTATATCATAATTATTAAACTAAATCAATCTATAAATTCGTTAAATTTCATAGAATTCCGTACTTCCATCTTGAATTTACATCTGATCAGGCGCCTTAATACCCAAAAGTTTTAATCCATTGCGCAAAGTAATCTTTACTGCTAGGGCCAGCGCCAATCTAGCTCTGGTCAAAGTCAGATCATCTGTAATTATCCGATGAGCATTATAGAAGGTATTGAACGCCGCAGCCAGACTAATTAAATATTTGGCAATTATAGAAGGTTCTAATTTTTGAGCAGCCTCCTGAATTTTAGCCGGAAACTCACCGACTGTTTTAATTACTGCCATCTCTTCCGGTTCTTTTAATTGATCAAAATCGATCTTATCCAGATCTAATTGCTCTTCACCTTTTTTCAGTAAGCTAGTAATCCGGGCATGGGTATACTGAAGATATGGACCGGTCTCACCTTCAAAGGAAAGAATTTTATCATAATCAAATGGTACATTTTTAATCCGTGTATTCTTCAGATCAGCAAAGAATACAGCACCAACACCAACCATTTCGGCTACTTTATCTTTCTCTTCAAGACCTGGGTTCTTTTCTTCTATCACTTCTCTTACCCGACTAACTGCTTCATCTAATACTTCTTCAAGAAAGATTACTTTTCCTTTCCGGGTGGACATTTTTTCACCACTGAAAAGATAAAGACCAAACGGTACATGAACACATCTGTTGGCCCATTCATATCCCATTAATTCCAGTACCTTAAAGACCTGCTTGAAGTGAAGGGTCTGTTCCTGTCCAACCACATAAAGAGACTGGGTAAAACCGAAACGTTCATAGCGGTCGATGGCAGCCGCCAAATCCCGGACAGCATAGAGTGTAGTACCGTCCTTTTTCTTGACTATAAATGGCGGCATATCGTATTCGCTCAGATCTACAATCATTGCGCCTTCGCTCTCCTGAAGCAAACCCATCTCTTCAAGACGGGCAGCAACCTCATCAGCTTTTTTACTGTAAAAACTCTCGCCGGAATATTCATCAAACTCAATTCCCATCCGATCGTAAATCTTTTTCAACTCATCAATGGTGATCTTGCGGAATTTTTCCCACAGCTTCCGGGCTTCAGGGTTACCTTCTTCCAGGCGCCTAAACCAGGCTCTTGCCTCTTCATCCAACTCCGGATTTTTCTCAGCCTCTTCATGAAATTTGACATATAACTTCAAAAGCTGTTTAATGGGTTCCTGAGATAAATCCACTTTATTACCCCAAAGTTTATAGGCGTAAATTACTTTCCCAAACTGAGTACCCCAATCTCCTAAAAAGTTAATCCCCTGAACTTCATAACCCAGATATTCAAAAATGTTTTTCAAAGCTCCTCCAATTACTGTAGAACGAAGATGGCCAATGTTAAAAGGTTTAGCAATATTAGGTGATGAGAAATCAATAACAATGGTTTTATTGGCTCCAATCTGTTGAGAACCGTAATCATCAGGATGGCGCAATACCTGATCCAATACCTGACGGGAAAACTCTGACTTTTTGATGAAAAAATTGATATACGCCTCAATCTGTTGAATATCTGCTATCACTCCCCGGGGTTCAAGTTTTTCTTTCAGCTCTTCAGCAATTTTTACCGGGTTTTTCCGCAAATATTTAGCCAATTTAAAACATGGAAATGCATAATCTCCCATCTCTGGTTTAGGCGGAACTTCAATCATCTCTTCTAAATCCAATTCCAATCCTTCAGGTAGTTGCTCAGCTAATAAAAGAGCAATCTCACGTTTAAAATCTTGCATTATCAGTCCCTGGTTTAAAAAACCAGGTATACCTCCTTTCTCTTAAAGAAAAAAATTTATAGTTTTGCTATATTATTGAATATATATATCATGCATATTCTAGATATGTAAAAACTTCATTATTAATAAGTGTAACTGATTTGCGCCCGTTTTACAAGTCCTGATAAAAAAATAATGGTTATACTGCAAAAAGCTAATTTTAAGCAACATAGAAATTTTTCGATAAACCATCTTAACGAGATTTCAGTCGAACTTTAGATGGTTCGAAAAATTTCTTTTAAAGAAAAATTAGCTTTTTGCAGTAAAATCATAATTAATATAAATCAGGAGGTTGATTTAAAATGGATAAGCATCATAAGTTCATTATCATTACAGATCTTATTATCGGGTTTTTTGAATCCTTATTAGTCAAGTTTGAAAACCCGGGGTGGATCTGAAACTGTACTCTGTCTTCTCTTTGGTGCTTTTATGATGATCGGTGCTATGGTCTTTTTGAGATGTCCTTTAAGGACGATTTTACGTCTTGCAGGCGGTGATTTGAATGCAATAGGTGATATGTTGGATTTTGTCTTTCGTATAGTTATAGGAACCATCTATCTTAAAAAGGGTTTTACCCTGAGTAAACCTATTTCATCTGAAAATCAGGTCAGCGGTTAGGTCTTTCCTATATAGATGATTTGCTTATTGATTCTGTTGATTGTTAAACCGGCATTTATCGCCTTCAGTCAGGCTGGCCCTGGTTCTTTATCTGCACCTATTTTGCTGAGCCTGTTCGTAGGCCTCATCGTTGGATTTCTTGTTCAAAGCACAGGGTTTTGTTTTACTGGAGGATATCGAAATCTTATATTTGGTAAAAACCCTCATCTATTTCAGGGATATCCGATGACTTTTGTAACTGCTCTGTTCTTTAATTTGATCTTTGGCCAATTTAAACTGGGTTTTGCTAATCAGCCCGCTGCCCACAGTGATTACCTCTGGTCTTTTTTGAGTATGACTCTGGTAGGAATCTGTGCTACTTTTGCAAGTGACTATCCACTCCGGCAATTGATCAAATCTACAGAAGGAAATCTGGATTCTGTTATAACCGTCTTCGGAATGATTCTGGGCACAGCTTTCGCACATAATTTCGGCCTTGCCAGCAGTGGGAAAGGTACCACCGCTAACGGTCAAATCGCAGTTATCATCGGACTGGTTACTGTCCTGGTAATCGGGTACTTCTGCAAAAAGCTAATTTTGAGTGACATAGAAATTTTTCGCCAAATCATCTTAGCAAGATTTCCGACGAAATAAGGCCTCATCACAGGAGGTGATGAGCTAATCAAGGGCCAGGAGGGCCCTTTGATTAGGAAGCCTTATTTCGGCGAAAATCGAGCTTTAGATGATTCGAAAAATCTCTCAAAAAGTGAAAAATTAGCTTTTTGCAGTTTAACCATAAATTGATTTCACAAAAACTCTGAAAGGTACGATATTATGTCAAGAGAATATCTGGTATTCACTTTTCCTTCTACATACCACGCTCTGAGAGCAGAAAAAGCCCTTAAGGAAAATGGTTATCATAACTGTGGTGAAGTCATCAGGGTTAAACCAGAAATAAAATTAGAAATTCAAAAAATTTTAGAAGAGGTTGGTATAAAAATCGAAGCTATTCATCTTATTAAGTCCCAAAAAAAGCATATTCTAATAGATAATTTTTTCGGATTTTAAGCCTAAATTGGACTTTTTTTCTTTTTAAAAGGAATTTCACCGATATATGTCGAATACCATTATTATACAAATAAACATTTTATAAGGAGGACTTGTTATGAGTTACAAAATCTACTTTGTAACCCGGACCGCTCTCCTGTTAATTATAACTATCATCCTACAAATGATAGCTTTGCCTCAATTTCTGATAGACCCTCTGGTTAATATGATGATTTTTCTTGCAATTATTCTGATAGGGCCATACAGTGCAGGCATGATTGGACTTCTTACTCCCTGGATTGCTTTTAAGAACGGAACCTTACCACTTCCTTTAGAACCAGCTATTCCATATATCATCTCAGGAAATCTAGTAATGATCGGTATTTTTGAATATTTCTATCGAAAAAAATATTCATATAAATTATATAATATCCTCATAATCCTCCTTAGCTCCCTGGCCAAATTTTTAGTCATAACACTATCCGTCGAATATTATTTAGAACTTCCAGAAACAGTAATTAAAACAATCCAGTTACCACAATTAGTTAATACAATTATAGGTGGAGTATTAGCTATAATTATCTCTAAAATATTAAGAAAATTAGGAATTAAAGATCTGGATTTGCTAAACCTGAAATAGACTTAAAAAACCTCTACTTCTTTTTAAAGAAATAGAGGTTTTTTTATTTAAATCCAATGACTTAACCGCTCAATTGCCCTTTCTTTGCCCAATCCACAAATCAGAAGTTTTAAGTCAGGGCCATGTTGTTGACCTGAAACCGCAAGGCGGATTGGCATATAAAGCAATTTCCCCTTGACACCTGCTTCTTTTCCGGCAACTTTAATTAATTCCTGGAAATTATCAGGAGTAATTTTTTCAACACTTTCAAATTTTTCTTTAAGTACTTTAAAGAGTTTTCTGGAAGAATCCAGTTCAAGTAATTCTAGAGATTTAGGATCAGTTACCTCAAATTTATCACGATAGAAAATCTCCATCTTATCAGTAATCTGAGCCAGATAATCCAGATCTTGATAAACAGCTTCCACCATCCATTTAAACCGCTCTTCATCTTCAGGAATAGTGTAACCTGCATTTTCAAGATAAGGTTTAACCATTTCCACTATCTCATCCAGCTCTTTAGAACGAATATACTTACCATTCATCCAATTAAGCTTTTCTATATCAAAGACACCTGCTGAATCATTAACCCGGTCTAAAGAAAATCTCTGTTCCAGTTCTTTTAAAGTAAAGAATTCTTCCTCAGTCCCTGGATTCCACCCTAATAGAGCAAGATAATTAATTAAAGCTTCAGGCAAGTATCCTTTATTAAGATAATCTTCTACTGATACATCACCATCACGCTTGCTTAATTTCTTACCTTCAGTATTAACTAACAATGGAATATGGCCAAACTTTGGCGGTTCCCATCCAAAGGCCTCATAAAGAAGAATGTGTTTAGGCGTACTGGGAATCCATTCATCAGCTCTTAGAACATGAGTAATACCCATATGGTGATCATCAATAACTACTGCCAGATGATAGGTAGGAAATCCATCTGATTTGAGAAGAATTTGATCATCAATGTTATCAGTCTCAAAAGTAGTAGGACCGTGAATCAAATCGTTAAAAGTAATAGTCCGTCCAGAGGGAACATTAAGACGAATTACATAGGGTTCACCTGCATCCAGACGTTTTTGGACTTCTTCTTTAGAAAGTTTTAAACAACGCTTATCATATTTAGGGGCCTGACCAGATTCAATCTGCTTTTTCCGCATTTCGTCCAATTCCTCTTTGCTACAGAAACAATAATAAGCATGTCCTGTCTCTACTAATTGTTTAGCATATTTTTGATATAAATGTTTCCGTTCAGACTGGATATATGGCCCATAATCTCCACCCTGTACGGGCCCTTCATCAAATTCCAGATTAACCCTTTTAAAAGTATTAATCATTTTTTCAATAGCATCTTCTACTAACCGCTCACGATCAGTATCTTCAATCCGCAAAATCACCTTACCATTGTTTCTTCTGGCAAAAAGATAGTTATATAAAGCTGTTCTTAAACTTCCAACATGAAGATAACCTGTTGGACTGGGTGCAAAACGGACCCTTACCTCAGACATCCTTATAAACCTCCTTTTACTTATAATATGATTCTACTGCAAAAAGCTAATTTTGAATGATATAGAAATTTTTCATTAAACCATCTTAGTGAGATTTCAGTCGAACTTTAGATGGTTCGGAAAATCTCTTTTGAAGCGAAAAATTAGCTTTTTGCAGTAGAATCATATATATACATTCTTCATTATTATAGCATTAGTATTTTTTCTCTGTCAATTTTTCGTTTAGTTTAACCCTTTTCTAAGTCTTTCATCCCTTCTCACTTTCTGTTCTATTAATATTGACTTCGCGGTTTTATATAAAAACCCCTTTTCACAATCACACTTACTTCCTTATTTTCATACTATGTCAGTGTACCTTATACTAAAGAGGAGGAATGTTCATGATAGACTACCTACAGCAATTTAATATTATTCACCTCGGAATCATGGCAAGTCTTATAGCAGGGCTGGCTACAGGGGTTGGTGCCGTCCCCATCTTTTTTAAAAGAAAATTTTCTAAAAAATATCTGGATTGTTCTTTAGGTTTCGCGGCCGGGGTCATGTTAGCAGCCACTTCCTTTAGTCTTATCTTACCTGCAATTGAAGCAGGAGGTGGTGGAATCAAAGGAGCTACCATCACAGTTCTGGGGATGCTTATTGGAGGAATTTTTCTCGATCTTTTAAATAAATTTTTCCCAGATACCAACCTTTTGACCAACTCACGTTTAAATGGAAATGGAAACTCTCATGAACCCATCAACGGAAAAGCACTAAAAAAAGTCTGGCTCTTTGCCATAGCTATTACCCTACATAACTTCCCAGAAGGTCTCGCAGTAGGTGTTGGTTTCGGAGATGGTAATATTGCTAATGGTCTTAGTTTAGCTATCGCTATTGGCTTACAGAACATACCTGAAGGATTAGCAGTAGCCCTACCCTTTTTAAAAGAGAAATTCTCTCCAACCCGGGCATTTCTCATCGCACTGACAACTGGCCTTGTGGAACCTATAGGTGGTCTATTGGGGGTAGGTTTAGTATCAATAGCAAAACCCCTGCTTCCCTTAGGCCTGGCTTTTGCAGCAGGTGCCATGCTCTTTGTCATTGCTTCTGAAATTATCCCTGAAACCCAAAAAGGCATATCTTCCAAGATGGCAACCCATTTTCTTTTAATCGGTTTCGTTATTATGATGTTCCTTGACAATGTATTGGGCTGATAGAAAAAGCACTTGTCAGTTAAAGAATCCGACAAGTGCTTTTTATCCATAGATGATTTTACTGCAAAAAGCTAATTTTTCGAATCATCTAAAATTCGATTTCAGTCGAAATAAGGCCTCATCACCTCCTGTGATAAGGCCTTATTTCGACTGAAATCTTACTAAGATGGTTAAACGAAAAATTTCTATGGCGCTCAAAATTAGCTTTTTACAGTTTAATCGTATTTATATTTATAAGAATAAGGTGATAGTAATGCAAAAAGTCAATTTAGCCTTTTTCAAATAATTAGAAAAAAGAGCATCTATCTATCGTTGGATTATGTTAGTTTTTATCGCCCCAATTGCCTATAAGTTAAGTAAATTTCATGAAAACGCATTTTTAGTCTTATATTGGCCTGTATTTATACTACCCTTGTTACTATTGCAGCTTATAACAAAAAGGACCGGTTCAGTATTGTTCTTAAATCCACTATGTATGTTGATATATTACTGATTAATCTTGTTCTCTGTGCCAGAGGCGGCCTACGTTCTGATTCTTACTTTCTTTATTTTATCGTCATTTCATACAATGGTATCAAATATGGTTTTCGAGGTACTATCTATACTCTAATCTTTTCTACCATTACATCTTTTTATTTTACCCCGCCGGAACAAATTCAATTGAATTTAGAGTCATTTATTTAATCTTCACTGCTATAGAGGTTTATGAAATGAAACCGAAAAATACTCGCAAGTCAGTTTCGGGAAAAGAAAGCCCGCGACCTGACCTCCAAAAATCCTTTAACTAATTTACCTAACCGCCTGCTTTTAAAAAGACACTTTAAATAAATGATATCTGACCATAAAAAATAAAAAACCTTTTGCCATAATATTATTTGATTTAGATAATTTCAAAAGGGTCAATAATACTAAAGGTCATTTCTTCAGTGATCAGGTTTTAAAAGCCCTGGCAAGAATACTCAAAAAGCATATAACCGATAAAGATTTTGCCTGCCGCTTCGGTGGAGAAGAATTTCCCGTTCTTTTCGCTAACACGGATTTAACTACAGCTTATCAACACGCCAATCGAATTCGTGAGGAATTCGTCTCTAAAAATTTTGAAGGTAAAACTATTATTATTAGTGATGGAATTAACCTTTATCAGAAGGATTATTCCATCATTGAAAATATCAACTTTGCTGATGAAGCTATGTATACAGCCAAAAATGCAGGAAAAAACCGGATTATCACTTATCAAGATTTAGTAAAATAAATCCCCAAAAAAAGACAAGCCCGGATACAAAATGATTTAAAATTAATTTGCTCAACCTTTAACCTCTTATATTAAGATTATTCTTTTTTTGTTCCGCTCTATACTCAAAAAAAGCAAAAAAAAAGAGTTATTAGGAAATCTTTTCCTATATCTCACCAAAAGTATTGTTTATAGGCAGTTCTATGGTAAAAGCAGTTCCTTTACCCACTTCGCTCTCAACACTAATTTTACCATTATGTTTTTCTATAATTTTACGACATATTGATAATCCAAGGCCTGTACCAATTCCCTTTTCTTTAGTTGTAAAACCAGGATCAAAAATTCTATGTAAATTTTCAGGGGGAATTCCGATCCCGTTATCTCTAATCTGGACAAAAACTTTATCACCTTTAGCCCAGGTTTTTATCCATATATCCCCGTTATTCTCAATAGCCTGTGCAGCATTAACTATTATATTCATAAAGACCTGATTTAATTGATTGGGAAAACATTTGACAGGCGGAATCTCACCAAACTCTTTATGTACCTTAATCCGGTGTTTGAGCAAATTATGTGAAAGTATCAGTACACTTTCTATTCCATCGTGGAGAGATACTTCCTGAAATTCAGCATCGTCCAGGCGGGAAAAGTTTTTCAGTTGGCGTACGATTTTAATGATCCTATCACAGGCTAATTTATTGGTATCATTAGCTTTTTTAAGTTTATCAAACATCTGTGCTACTTTTTCATTATGTTCTAAATCCAGCTCCTCTTTGAGAAAACCAATCACCATTTCAATAATATCGGTATTGCTATTAATGGCTCCTAGCGGTGTATTTATTTCATGGGCCACACCAGCTGTCAACTCACCCAAAGATGCCATCCTTTCCGATTGAACCAGCTGGATCTGGGTATCCTGAAGTTGCTTCATAGCATCTTCTAAATTCTCATTAAGAAATTTTAGCTCTTCTGTTTGAGCTGCCAATTTTTTAGCCTGCTGAGTTAACTGTTGGTTCTTTTCTTCCAATCGTGCCTGTTTATCCTCCAACAATTTGACAAAACGCTTTGTACTATCCATCACCATATTAGTGGCTTCTGCTAAGTCTTCTACCTCTTTATAGGTCTTTTTAAATGTTATACGCTCTGTCAGATCATCTTCAACCCGTGCAACCATTCGGATTTTTTGTGCCAATATTTCCAAAGGTCGAACAATTCGCATCATCATAATCCGGGTTACCCCAAGATTAAATATAAAAACGGCAATAATTAATAAGATAATTATTAGAATCATTACATCAAAAATTCTCAGCCATATATTAGGATTAAGTTTGGCGACAAAAATCCCTGCCATCTCACCTTTACTATCCCAAATAGGTGTATAAGCAATAATATTATATGGTCTTTTAACATACTCAATCTTACCGCTAAATTGATATTTTTCCAATCGATTCATTACTTCAGGCGAAATTTGATAGGAGGTAAAAAGTTCATCTTTACTATCAATAATACTGACCATCTGACCATTCAATTTTTTTATAATTGAAAATTGGATTACACCATTCTCCCAGAACCAGGAAAATGTCTCTTTTAATTTTCTGGTAATCTCTTTATATTCAGGACCTGTAAAATCGTCCATAGAATTAATTTTATTTAAATCATCCCCATCTACCAGATTCAAACAAACTTTTCCAAAAATCTCGGTAATTATTAAGGTTCCAGACATAACAAACTGATATGCAAACCATATATAAATACCTACCAGCAGAATAAAAATAAAGAGAAACTCTATTCCAATAATACGCCTGATTTTTTTCTCTAATGCCCGTTCATTCTTTTTCCACTTTTTCATATTTTAATCTCACCCTCCTGGATCAATTCAATAAGAATTCTAACAACATCTTGATCCAGTTTCCCACCTGCTGCTTCTTTTTGTAATATTTCAATACACTGCTCAATTGGTAATTTAGAACGATAAGGTCTGTCTGAATAAAGGGCATCAAAGATATCTACTACTGTTAAAATTCTAGCTTCTAGACAAATCTCATCCCCTTTTAAACCATCGGGATAACCGGAGCCATCTAATTTTTCATGATGACTGCGTATAAGCTGACGGATTTTAGCTAATGTTTTTAAAGGTTTACAGATTTCTTCACCGATCACCGGATGAGTTTTTATAATATCAAATTCTTCATCAGTCAGCTTACCCGGCTTATTTAAAATCGCTTCTGGAACACCTATTTTACCAATATCGTGGATTAGTGCTGCTGTTCCCAGAATTTTAAGTTGCTCTTCACTTAAATCAAATCTCTCACCCACTTTTAATGCCATCTGTTTTACTCTTTCAGTATGATCTTCGGTATATTTATCCTTAGCTTCAATAGCTTTGGCAAAAGAGATAATTACATTCTCAATATTTTCCTTCTCCTGTCTATATTCTTCTTCAAGTAAATTATATAAACGGGTAATTTCATCTTTTGATTTTTTCAGTTCTTCAACCTTTTCTTTAAGTTCATCAATCAATATCTTCTTTTCCAGACCATTATATATGATTTTTACCAGTTCCTCATTATTCCAGGGTTTTTCAATGTAATAATATAGTCCAACTTCATTAATCGCTTTGATTGCACTCTCTTTATCAGCACAGCCGGTAAGAAGAATCAATACAGCATCCTGGTTAATCTCTTTCACACGGCGCAAAAACTCCAATCCAGTCATACTGGGCATTAAAAAATCAGAGATAACCAGATCTATCTCTTCTTCTTTAACATATTTAAGCCCCACCTCAGGGTCATTAGCAGTTAAAACCCGTAAATCTGTGGTCAGTTCCAGATATATGGATATACTTTCTGTAATCATTACTTCATCGTCAACAACCAAAATAGTTCTTGTTTTTTTGCTCATAACAAATCACCTCCTTCTTTACTGCAATAACTTATGCAATTCTACATAAATAGAGTTTTTTCCTCTCTTAAATCCAAAAATCATCAAAAAAAAACGCCTCCCTAAAACTGCTTTATTAAAATTATGATTAAACTGCAAAAAACTAATTTTAAGCACCATTAAAATTTTTTGTTTAATCATTTTAGTTAAAATCGAACTTTAGATAGTTCGAAAAATTTCTTTATAAAGCGAAAATTTGCTTTTTACAGTAAAATTAATTATCAGATAAAAAATAATAACAAAACCAGGGCTTAAAAAAACCCTGGTCCTAAGATATTAATGATTCCGTTCATATTCATTGAGTTCTGTCAACAGAGAATTAAGATCAACTCTGGAAAATCTGGCAGCATCACCGATGCTGAAATTGGCCATACTACCTCAGCCAAATACTTTAATCCGATGTTTTTCAAAGACTTTTTCTATACCGGGTACATTAAAGACTACATCGGAAATTTTATCTTCGGCATGAATCAAAATATCACCTCCCTTCTTAGTTTATGAGTTCGACAAAAAATTAACCTGTATATTTTTTTACAATTTATTTTATGATTAAACTGCAAAAAACTAACCATCTTAATAAGATTGAAAGAGAAATAAGGGGCTGTCTCAAAAGTAATTAATTACTTTTGGGCATGGCCCCTTTTTTCATTGTTCATTTTAAATTCATTGAAAATTTTTCTGTTAAGAAAATAAAAACCCATACCTGACATTCTATACTGTTGCCAGTTTAGCCAGGTTATGGGCTATACACAGTAAACCCCATTCAATTTTTACTTTCTCAAGGCCACGAAGCAGAAATCTCCGGAATGACCAATTACCTTTGATCCTTCCAAAGACAGATTCCGCTTCAATTGCTCTTTGAGAACGGAGTTTCATACCTTTATCGGAACAAAGGTTTTCCTTTACCTTTTGCTTATATTCACGTAATTTAAAATTTATTCTTATTACTCGATCACCTTTGGCCTTGGTACAATTTTCTTTTAACTCACACCCATCACAATTTTCGCATTTGTAATATCTAATTTGTTTAGTATATCCATTTTCAGTCTTAATTTCTTTTGTCTTACAGTAAATGAGTCTTCTTTGAGCAGGACAAATAAACTCGTCGTTTTCTTTATCATACGGCCAGTTTTCTACTTTAAATATATCATTTTTAAACTTCTTCTTTTGTTCT